>JBPOFF010000004.1:0-306434 GCA_051251995.1 Sulfitobacter sp. | reverse complement strand
AGGCCATTACCCCACCAACTATCTAATCTAACGCGGGCCGATCCTTCTCCGATAAATCTTTCCCCCGAAGGGCGTATATGGTATTACTCATCGTTTCCAATGGCTATTCCATAGAGAAGGGTACGTTCCCACGCGTTACTAACCCGTCCGCCGCTCGCCCCGAAGGGTGCGCTCGACTTGCATGTGTTAGGCCTGCCGCCAGCGTTCGTTCTGAGCCAGGATCAAACTCTCAAGTTGAAATGTTCTTGCGAACATATCCTTGACGTCGAACCTCTGCACATCGTCCCATACACCTTACTGAAATGTATGGAACAGTCTTTCTGTTTGTTGTGCTTCAGTTACCAAAGTAACTGGAAGCCGTCCAAACAGTGAAGCTGACACTACATCATCGACCGAAGCCTAGTAGCGCGATATGAAGAGGTTGATCCATCGAATGAACCAAACCGCCCACATATCTCTTCAGATACTAATAATTTCAAAGAGCGTAGCGACAAATATAACTGGATGCGCCCTAACTTCTTTGGCGCGCCCCGCCTTACTTACCACTGATTTTCGTCTACCACCTCGTTGCTTTCTGTCTGCGTTTCCGCTTCCGTCTGGCCCGTCTGGCGTCCCGTTGGAGCGTCTCTGCTCGTCCGGTAAGGGGGGTTCTAAGGTTAGTAGCAGATACCCGCAACCCCTTTTTTCAGGAAATATGCATTTTTTGTAACGAAACCCATTTTTCCTATAAAAACAGTGGTTTGCTTGCTATTTATTTCTCAAAACACTCGTTTTATTTCACTTTATTGCTCTTACCATGGGTCAGCCTTGCTGGGCCAATTGCTACATATAGCGTTATCCACAGGCTATGCCCCAAGACTCATCGAGACTCACCCGATTTTCGCACCCCAAATTTGACTGATTTGCCCGATTCACCCCCAAAGTTCCCGCGAGTCGGCGTGAATCGGTTTTGATTCTGCGTGAATCATCATCAGATTCGCCCCGATTCAGTCAAACATGGAGTGTTGCCTGACGGGATTCCCGCGATTCATACTCAAATCAGCCGTCATTTCCGTGA
This sequence comes from Sulfitobacter sp., assembly GCA_051251995.1. Classification (GTDB taxonomy): domain Bacteria; phylum Pseudomonadota; class Alphaproteobacteria; order Rhodobacterales; family Rhodobacteraceae; genus Sulfitobacter. The sequence continues at coordinate 305,377 of JBPOFF010000004.1, read as the reverse complement.
GAGACCTCAAATTATGCTCCGAATCCTACTACGCACTCTACTTTTCATTCTCCTGATCGTTGTTTTTGCGCTTTTCGCGCTTCGCTTTGCCGCGTTCATGCGGGAATCGCAGGGTGCGGTGGATATCGCCCCAGACACTGGGGCATTCATAGAAACTGCATCTGGCTCCATATTCATCCAAAATGATGGGCCTTCTGATGGCTCTGCAGTTCTACTGGCGCATGGAACCGCTGCATGGTCAGGTTTCTGGCGATCAGAGATCGACATGCTGGAACGCGAAGGGTTGCGGGTCACGGCATTTGATATGCCGCCCTTCGGGTTTTCAGGCAGGGCAGCGGATGGTGACTATTCTCGTGGCCGACAAGCAACGCGCATTCTGGATCTGGTCGCAGCGACAGGTCAGCGCCCCATCCTCATTGCACACTCCTTTGGCGCAGCCGCTGCAACCGAGGCCGTCCTGCGCGAACCAACCGCGTTTTTGGGTCTCATTATAATAAACGGTGCCATTGGACTGGCCGACACCCCCACCCCAACGACATTGCCTATCGTCCTGCGCCCCAGATTTCTCAGAGAAGCGGCCGTTTCCGCGACAGCCACAAATCCGCTTTTGACAAAGACGCTGCTGCGCGGACTGCTCTATAATAAAGACGCGGCAACCGATGCGCAGGTTGATGTACTCCAACTTCCGCAAATCCGCAGGGGCACAACCGCCGCCTATGCCGATTGGGTGCCGTCATTACTGGCCCCAGACCCGACAGCCTTAAGCCGATCACCTGCCAACTATACGAACATCCCCATCCCGGTTCGGATCATCTGGGGCGACAAGGATACAGTAACCCCACCCGCACAAGCCGAGATGCTGGCACGCGCAATTGGTCAAGGTCCGGTTACATATCTAAAGGACGTCGGGCATATACCGCATATCGAAGCCCCTGAGGCATTCGCGACTGCATTGAAGGCCGCGATCCAAGGCATCTTAGATGACTAGGGACCTTATGCTTGCTGCGGTTTTTTCCGTTTGGGCATACGCATGGCCAACAGGCTTAGAATAACTGCCATATAAAGGAGTGGCTCAAGCTGAATGCCTTTCACCAACCAGATGTAATGTACACCACCCAGAACAACCGCGAGATAGGTCAACTTATGCAACTTGCGCCACTTTGCGCCCAACCTGCGCACCGACCAATTGTTTGACGTGAGGGCCAGAGGGATGAGGCACAGAAAACCAGCCATTCCGACTGTTATATAGGGACGCTTAATAATGTCGGCCCAAATGCGGCCCAACGTCTGAACATCCAGAACCGCCCAGACCAAGAAATGCGCCAGAACATAGAAGAAGGTCATCACACCAATGGCCCGGCGAAACTTGATCAGGTTTATTCCGGTGAAACGGCGCAGCGGCGTGATGGCCAAGCCAACGATCAGAAGCTTCAGCGCCAACTCGCCATATTCATGTTCCAGCGCTTTGATCGGCTCGCGGCCAAGGCTCCCCGTCAGCCCAAGATAGAACAGATATGGGATCGGCAAGGTGAGCAGCAAATACACCACCCACGTCGGCACTTTACGGGCAGCGCCGTTGATATGGTCCACAACACTCACAGCCATGCCTCGTTTTCTTTCAAAGAAAACGGACCGGAATTTTTCAAAAATTCCGCGCCCGTTTCAAAAATTGGCCTTTAGGTCCATTCCGTCATACAGACCCGCAACTTCGGCACCATATCCGTTGAACATCAGTGTCGGTATGCGTCCGGCAAAAAGCCCACCACCAATTGGCCGTTCGCTGGCTTGTGACCAGCGCGGATGGCTGACCTCCGGGTTCACATTACTATAAAACCCGTATTCGCGTGCATTGGCTTTGTTCCAGCTGGTCGGTGGTTCTTTGTCGGTCAGGGTGATCTTCACAATCGACTTGATCGACTTGAAGCCATACTTCCACGGCACAACCAATCGCAACGGCGCGCCGTTCTGGTTTGGGATGTCCTTGCCGTAAATCCCCGTCGCCATAATCGTCAGCGGATGCATCGCCTCATCCATCCGCAGCCCTTCAACATAGGGCCAGTCCAAAACCGGGAACCGCACACCAGGCATTTCATCCGGGCGCAGCGCCGTTTCAAATGCCACATATTTTGCGCCGGATTGAATCCCGGCCATGTTCAGCAAATCAGCCAGTTCAAAACCATTCCACGGCACCACCATCGACCAGGCTTCAACACAGCGGAAACGGTAAATACGCTCCTCAATGGTCATCGCTTTCAGGATGTCTTCAAACGCATAGGCACCGGGCTTGTCGACCAAGCCATCAATTTCAACAGTCCAAGGCTTTGTCACCAAGGTATGCGCATTTGCCGCCGGGTCGGTCTTGCCGGTGCCAAACTCATAATAGTTATTGTACTGAGTGATATCCTCGTAAGAATTCGGCTCAAGCGCTTCTTTTGCCCGCAATGACCCGCCAATGCTTGCCAGACCTGCGGCCGCCACACCTGCCATTACCTGACGCCTGTTCAGAAATGCCGCCTCTGGGGTAACGTCACTTTCTTTCAGTGTATTGATCCAACGATTGGCCATGAGGCACTCCTTACTATACTACTTACTTCATACTTAGTGTCATGGTGGCACCGCACAAACCATTTTGCAGCACATTTCAGGCACTACACTCAATTGTCAGAAACCCAACATCTTCGAGGGATCCCCATGAACCGCCTCATCGTTGCCGCCGCATTTGCTTTTGCCTTGCCTGCCCATGCCGATGACATGATCACCTATACCACTGACCAAAGCTTTGATGATGTGGTGTTTGGCGTTGAGAACGCGATCATTGATCAAGGTCTTCTGGCCGAGAGTGTCAGCCATGTTGGTGAGATGCTGGAACGCACCCGCGCCGATCTGGGGTCTGACATTGTGTTGTTTGAGGCCGCCGAGGTCTTTAGCTTTTGCTCTGCCGCATTGTCCCGCAAAGTGATGGAGGCAGATGTGATGAACATCCGCTTTTGTCCCTACGATATCTTCGTGATGCAATTGCCAGATAGCGAAGAAGTCACCATCGGCTATCGCAGTTTTCCGGCAGGAGCCATGCAAGAGGTTCAGGCATTGCTGGACACCATTGCACGGGCTGCCATCGGGGAATGAGAGCAGTCGAAATCCCCCGGATATAACAAATTTGTGTGTTGAAACCAGATTGGGGCGTGGCTTAGCGCAGCGCGTAATTTGGTCAAATGGCATCGGCAAAAATCCCCGGTGAACCAAACTGCATTTCATGGCGTAGCTCTTTCGATGCTGACACAAGCATTGATTTGATTTTAACCCAAGGAGACAACTATGCTACGTTCAACAACACTTGCACTTACCGTTGCCACACTGATGGGAACAACCGCATTGGCAGATGGCCATGCAAAAGACATCGTCGACACCGCCGCAGCAGCCGGATCATTCACCACGTTGCTGACAGCAGCAGAAGCCGCAGGTCTGGTTGATACACTCAAAAGCGAAGGTCCGTTTACCGTGTTCGCCCCAACCGATGATGCTTTTGCCGCGCTGCCCGAAGGCGCTGTCGAATCCCTTCTGCTGCCCGAGAATAAAGATCAGCTTGCTGCGATCCTGACCTACCATGTGATTGCTGGCAAAGTGATGTCCACGGACCTGACTGATGATATGGAGGCGATGACCGTTCAGGGCACAACGGTAATGATTGATCTGGACACTGGTGTGATGATCGATGGCGCAACTGTAACAACTGCGGATATTGAGGCGACAAACGGCGTGATCCACGTGATCGACGCGGTGATCCTGCCTGAATAAGGGCCAATCCTACCCCTGTTTCCACACCAAAACGAAAGGCCCGTCAGTAATTCTGACGGGCCTTTTTTTAGCTTGCATATATATAGTGTAGATTAGTGCACTGTGGCATCGTCCGGTTTGGGCCGATTGCTGGCCGCAATCCGGTCGCCAATGACCAACCCATCAGCACCCGCTGACACTTTGATCAAGTCACCATCATGCACATCCCCCGCCAACAGCATTTCGGCCAAGGGGTTCTGCAACGCACGCTGGATCACCCGCTTCAACGGACGCGCGCCAAATACCGGATCATAGCCTTCATCCGCCAGCCACTTTTTGGCACCCTCATCCAGCTCAAGCGCGATCTTGCGCCCGGCCAGACGTTTCAGCAAACGTGCCAGTTGGATATCAACGATCCCCGTCATGTCATCGCGTGCCAGACGGTCAAAGATGATCGTTTCATCCAGACGGTTCAGGAACTCAGGCCGGAAATGTGCGCGCACCGCATCCATCACATCGCGTTTCGCCTGCGCCATGTCGCCCCCTTCGGGCAATTGGCTCAGCGCTTGCGCGCCAAGATTTGACGTCAGAATGATCAATGTCTGTTTAAAATCAACAGTGCGGCCCTGACCATCGGTCAACACCCCATCGTCAAGAACCTGCAACAGCACGTTGAACACATCTGGGTGCGCTTTTTCGACCTCGTCAAACAACACAACCTGGTAAGGACGCCGACGCACCGCCTCAGTCAACACGCCACCTTCGTCATAGCCAACATAGCCGGGAGGTGCCCCAATCAGTCGCGCAACCGCATGCTTCTCCATGAATTCAGACATATCAATCCGCACCATGGCATTGTCATCGTCAAACAAAAACTCTGCAACGGCTTTGGTCAACTCTGTCTTACCAACACCAGTTGGCCCAAGAAACAGGAACGACCCAAGCGGACGGTTCTCATCGTTTAAACCAGCCCGGGCACGGCGCACTGCATCCGCCACAGCCTTAACAGCGGAATCCTGACCAATCACCCGACCATGCAATTGCTCTTCCATGCGCAGCAACTTGTCGCGTTCGCCTTCCAGCATTTTACCTGCGGGGATGCCTGTCCAACGTTCAACCACCGACGCGATCTGATCCGGGCGTACGGCCTCTTCGACCATGACCCCGTCTTCACGCGACTCAGCGGTTTCCAGATCACGCTCAAGCTGCGGGATCACGCCATAAGACAACTCACCAGCCTTGGCGAGGTTGCCCTCACGCTTGGCAATGTCCAACTCGGCCCGCGCATGGTCCAGCTTTTCCTTGATGTCGCGCGCACCGGCCAGCTTGTCACGTTCCGCCTGCCACTGCGCTGTCATTTCAGCGCTGCGTTCCTGCAATCCGCTCAGGTCCTTTTGCAAAGTCTCCAGCCGATCCTTGGATGCCACATCATCTTCTGCCTTCAACGCCTGTTCTTCGATCTGCAATTGCAGGATCTGGCGGTCCAGTGCGTCCAACTCCTCTGGCTTGGAATCTACTTCCATACGCAAACGGCTCGCGGCTTCGTCCATCAGGTCGATGGCTTTGTCCGGTAGAAACCGATCCGTGATATAGCGATGGCTTAGCGTTGCTGCCGCGACCAGCGCGCTGTCACTGATCCGCACACCGTGATGCAGTTCGTATTTTTCCTTGATGCCGCGCAGAATAGATACGGTGTCTTCCACTGTGGGTTCCAACACCATCACTGGCTGGAACCGACGCGCCAGCGCCGCGTCTTTTTCAACATACTTGCGGTATTCATTCAACGTCGTGGCACCCACGCAATGCAACTCACCCCGCGCCAACGCAGGTTTCAACAAGTTGGACGCATCCATAGACCCCTCGCTGGCCCCTGCCCCGACAAGCGTGTGCATCTCATCAATGAACAAGATGACCTCGCCCGCAGCTTCGGTGACTTCTGACAAGACTGCCTTAAGCCGCTCTTCGAATTCACCACGGTATTTCGCACCCGCAATCAATGCGCCCATGTCCAACGACAACAAGCTCTTGTTACGAAGGCTTTCTGGCACATCGCCATCCACAATTCGCAACGCCAACCCTTCGGCAATCGCGGTTTTACCCACGCCCGGTTCACCGATCAAAACGGGGTTGTTCTTGGTCCGGCGGCTCAATACCTGCATGGCACGGCGAATTTCTTCATCACGGCCAATGATCGGGTCAATTTTGCCCTCACGTGCCCGTTCAGTCAGATCAAGGCTGTATTTCTTCAGCGCATCATACCCTTCTTCGGCCGTCGCAGTATCAGCGGTGCGGCCTTTGCGAACGTCATTGATCGCAGTGTTCAGGCCTTGTGCCGTCACCTTGCCTGCCTCCAACGCCGTCTTGGCCCCGGATTTCACCATGCAAAGTGCCATCAGAATACGCTCAACAGGGACAAAGCTGTCACCAGCTTTCTTGGCCAAGGCTTCGGCTTCGGCCAACACTTTCGCTGTCACACCGTCCAGATAAACCTGCGCGCCCTCGCCTGTCACGCGTGGCATCTTACCCATCGCCAGTGACAGTGCCTCAGTCACGCGCATGACGTCGCCGCCACCAGCTGAGATTAAGTTGCTCGCCAACCCTTGATCGTCATCCAACAGTGCTTTGAGAATATGTTCGGGTGCCAACCGTTGGTGGCTTTCCCGTGTGGCTATTGTTTGCGCTGCTTGCACAAAGCCGCGCGATCTCTCCGTGAACTTGCTTAGGTCCATGGCTCTCTCCTTTGTAATAGCGCCCGTTCTTGATGCACCCGCTCAGCGGCACACATCCCATTGGGCCTCGCTAACGATTTGGGGACGAACCTATGACATTCAAGTGGGTTTTGGCCGGATATCTCCTAATTTCTCATATCTATTTAATCGCCATTCTGCCCATGAATTTAACATATCCTCGGTCAGCTGGTGAGGATTCAGAATAAGTCTAAGCACATGGAAATATTGTAGTTTCTCATCGGTTATCACCAAAAACTTATGACGCAAGAAAAAAATTAACGAGACGTACTTGAATGTTAATAAACGCAAAATTATATTTATCCACAGGCAAGGGCCGCTAAAGTGCGACCTTCTCGCAACACGACATGTCCGTACTTGAAGACGCAAAATAGCGTCCAGACGGATAGATAAAATATGAGGTATTCACGATGCAGACTCGCCCTATTCAGATGACAGAGGTGATCTATAACGCGGCCAACCAAAGCTTTGAAGCATTGGTAACCGTGCATGATGGTGATCTTTCTCGTAAATATGCCTGCGCAATCGACGCGCCAATCTCAATGCCGTTCAATGACGCCGCATCTGGCCTGACGAAACAAGCATTGCGCCACCACAAAGCCAACCGTGGTACATATTCAGAGGTTAAATTCCCAGTTCCGGCACAGCGTGCTGGACGGCGCAGTTTTGATCCAATGCGTTGGCTCGAAAGCCTTGTACATTTGCCCGGCCGCCGCGCCGCCTAATTACTTTAAAGCACATCTGCCTGTGCTTTATTTTGGAGGAACCTGCTACTGCGCGTACTGTCCCCGCGCTGCCTCCTTTTAGCAAAGATGTTTATCTGCCCGAACACTTTGCATTGCCTACCCGGACCGCCGCAACGGCGATGTCCGGGTTTTTTCTTTGGTGGACTTGGCCCCCACCACGCCCTATTGCAGGATCGTTTGCAATTCACATAGCCGGAGCCCACCCCCATGTCTGATGACCGTCTGATTGTCGCCCTCGACGTCCCCAATGCTGTTGCCGGACTGGAACTTGCCGCCAAGCTTGGAGACAGCGTCAGTTTCTACAAAATCGGGTTGGGTATGTTGACGGGTGGCGGGTTGGCTTTGGCGAATGAGCTGAAACAAGAGCATGACAAACGCATATTTTTAGACATGAAACTGTTTGATATCGGAGCCACCGTAGAAGCAGCGGTGCGCGGATTGGCGCAGTTTGATTTGGATTTCCTCACGGTACATGGTGACCCTTACGTGGTTAATGCCGCAAAACAGGGTGCTGCCGGTTCTGACCTGAAAATCCTTGCGGTGACTATTTTGACCTCCCTTGATCGCGCTGATCTGGATGCCGCACTGATCCAACCCGGTGACCTTGCTGATTTGGTTGTCACCCGCGCGGGCCGCGCTTTTGATGCCGGTGCGGATGGCGTTATTGCCTCACCGCAAGAAGCGGCTGCCATTCGTGCTTTGCCTGAGGCCGGTGGAAAACTGATTGTAACGCCCGGCGTCCGTCCAGCCGGGGCCGAACTGGGGGATCAAAAACGCATTGCCACCCCGGCCCAAGCCATCGCGAACGGCGCAAATCATGTTGTCGTTGGGCGCCCGGTTTGGCAATCCACCAACCCCCGCAATGCTGCGCAGGCAATTGTAGATGAGATCAATTCACCACAGGCACAAAGCCCCAACCGTTAATTTGATATCTGACCGGGTGAGTGGTTGGGTTGTAAAATCCAGGAAAAACCCCCTCATTGCGCGCAGATTCAACCTGTGACTGTAGTAAATACACCACAACCGCACGATCGACCACAAAGTCAGGTATTCCAGACTTTGTGGATCATGACCCCCGTGCTAGCCTTACCTTAGGTGATACTCCCCGACGAACTGGTTCTTCCTGAAGTTCGTCACCTCCCTCCGCTTAGGTCAGCGGGGGGCTTTCTTTTATCTGGCCTCCTGTTTCCCCTCAAGATAGACACGCAATCGGTCCTGAAAGGCTGGAACTGCCTTTGGTTGCGCCAAAAACACGTCCTCAGGCATCATTGACCACCGCTGCCCCTCATTCCCAAAAACCACATCGTTCGCCGATGCACGCGGAAGTTTGGCGACAAAGAACCATTTGGTCTGCGTCCCTTCGGTAAATGACCGCTGCCAAATCACCGATGATGCCGGGACGTTCAGCCCCAGTTCTTCATGACATTCGCGTAATGCGCATTCCAGCGGGCTTTCATCGCCTTCGCGACCGCCGCCGGGCAAATCCCAATACCCCGGGAACGGCAAGCCCGGTTTGTCATCCCGCAGGATCACCGCAAGCTCGTTTCCGAGGTACAGCGCCAGCTTGGCACCGTCAAAAGGCGCGTGTTGGGCCATGTTCAATCTCCTGCCTATTGGCTAAACTAATCATAGGTTCATGACAAATTGGTATCCAAGATGGCTGCATTCTGCCGCGATTGCCTAAGCGAAACACCTGCCCTGCGCCGCTGCACGGTGTGCGCCAGCCCGCGCATCCTGTCGCATCCTGAACTTTTTGACCTTTCCATTGCCCATATGGATTGTGACGCCTTCTATGCGTCAGTGGAAAAACGCGACGACCCCGCCTTAAATGGCAAACCAGTGATCATCGGTGGGGGTCGGCGCGGCGTTGTCTCGACCGCCTGCTATGTGGCGCGGATTCGTGGGGTCAGGTCGGCGATGCCAATGTTTCAGGCCCTTAAGCTGTGCCCTGAGGCCGTGATTATCAAGCCCCGGATGGGTGCCTATGTCGAAGTATCAAAGGCCATTCGGCAAATGATGGAGGAATTAACCCCCGCCATAGAACCGCTGTCACTGGACGAAGCATTCTTGGATATGAGCGGCACCGAACGGCTGCACGGCGCACCACCAGCTGTGATGTTGGCCCGTCTGGTCCGACGGATGAAAGTTGAATTGGGGCTAACCGGGTCCATCGGGTTGAGCCACAACAAGTTTCTGGCCAAGGTCGCGTCGGATTTAGATAAGCCCCATGGTTTCTCTGTTATTGGCGCGGCAGAAACAGCCACTTTCTTGCACGACAAACCGGTGCGGATGATCTGGGGCGTTGGGACGGCAACCCAGACATCATTGGATAAGGCAGGTATTCGCACCTTTTCTGACCTGCTGCGGTGGGAAAAAACTGATCTGGTGGCACGGTTTGGCGGCATGGGCGAACGATTATGGCATCTGGCACGGGGCCAGGACCATCGCCGAGTTTCCGCCCATGAGCCGATGAAATCCATCAGCAAGGAAACCACATTTAACGAAGACACCTCTGACCCGGATATTCTGGATGGTCACATATGGCGACTGTCTGAACAGGTCTCGGACCGCGCCAAGGCTAAATCGCTTGCTGGTCGCATTGTGACGCTGAAACTCAAACGCTCTGATTTCACCCAACTGACCCGGCGCGTGTCGCTGCATGACCCGACGCAACTGGCTGATCGTATCTATCGCCATGCCCGCGCCCTGTTTGATCAGCTAAATGATCCCGGCCCTTACCGGTTGATCGGCTGCGGCATTTCTGACCTCAGCACGCCAGAGGGCGCGGACCTTGCGGGTGATTTACTGGATCCGAACGCCGAAAAGCGCAACAAGGCGGAACGTGCAACAGATGCAATCCGCACTCGGTATGGCAACAAGGCGATCGTCAAGGGTCGGTCATTGCGGTGATCTGCTAGCCCTTGGGCGCGCAGAGCGTTTTAAGCTGGGCAATCGCGGTTCTGGCCTGCGCCTCAACTGTACGGGTCGAGGGTGCAGCCATGGTGCCGATTACCCGGCGCACCTGGCTATCGCCAACCAACAGACGCATAAATAGGGATGCAATATCGCCTTGCGCGGGGGGTGACAAAGACCCTGCATTGATCGTACGCAACATCAATTTTTGCAGCAAGGGCAGTACCGTTTCCCGGCCTCCTTCGGCAATTGCCTTGCCCAAAATCCCCGAAGGATCAGACGCCGCCGCACGATTCAACACAATGGCCCGGTCCCCTAACAACATCGTAAGCAACACGGGGGCGATCCGGGCCAGCGCATCCAATGGTGCCACATCACTTTTGTTCAAAGCACTCAGCGCGTCCTGCACTTCTTGCGCATTCGCACACACCATATTTTTAAACAATCCGTTCTTGTCACCATACCACCTGTACATGGTTTCATTCGATGCCTTTGCGGCCTTTGCGACGGCCAACATCGACGTGCCGTCGTATCCATGCAGCGCAAGCAGTTCATAAGCCACCGCTTCAATCTCTCGCATTCGGGCAGTTCGGTTTTCTGTGCGCATGGTAAATTCCACGTTTCCCTTGACACATAAGCGTACAGCACAATACGGATATGTAAAGACGTATAGATGTGTACACTTATGGAGTTGCCAACATGACCATTCTTATCCGCCCCCTCTGCCTTGTCAGCCTCGTGCTGACTGGCGCGCTTTTCGGGTTCTTCTATGCTTGGGTTTGCTCAACGATGTGGGGGTTGGACGCTGCTGACCCGCGGATTGCCATTGCTGCGATGCAGGCCATGAACGCATCCGTGCGCAATGCCGTCTTTGCACCAGCGTTTTTCGGCACACCTGTCGTTCTTTTGATCACGACAGGTGCACTTGCTGTCGCGGCGCAACGGTCTGCGGCGTTGTGGTTCGCTGCGGCTACTGTGATTGTGGCCACATTCGGTGTCGGCCTCACGATAACCATCAACGTTCCGATGAACGAGGCATTGGCGGTTCTGACAATACCAGAAGAGATTGAGGCCGCCCGGGCGGTATGGTTGGACTATTCGCCAGACTGGCAATTCTGGAATCAGGCCCGCAGCCTCGCAACGGGTGTTGGACTGTTTCTGGTCGGTATTGGGATCATGCAGATCAAACCGCGCTAAACGCGATTACTCCGCCGCCAACGGCACACGACCTTGGCCAATCAACGCCACCTCGGACACCACCTGACGCAGCGCGACTTGCACAGCCTCATAGTCACCATTCGGGCGTATCAATGCTTCGTTCATGTACAAAGATCGGTCAATTTCGATTTGCACGGCGTGTTGTCCGCGCGACGGTCGACCATAAGCCTGCGTAATATAAGCACCCGCAAACGGTGTGTTGCGCGTCACCGCAAACCCGGCAGCAGCAAATGCCGCTTCAACCCGGTCCACGACTTCACCACTGGCGGCCGCCCCGAACCGATCACCCAACACAATGTCCGGCCTGCGCATGCCGGATCGCGCGACACTATCCATCGCTTCATGCGGCATCGAATGGCAGTCGATCAAGACCGCCTGCCCGTGCCGACGATGCGCAGCATCCAGCAACTCTTGCAGCTTTTCGTGGTAAGGATGCCAATAAGTCTGGATACGGCGATCCGCCTCACTCCGGGTCATCTTGCCCCGATAAATCGCACGTCCGTTTGAAACCACCCGCGGGATCACCCCAAGGCCTGATGCCACACGCGGGTTATGGCCTTGCCTGCGCACGCCCTCAATCAATGCCGGGTCCAGTTCATCACAGGAGCGGTTCAGGTCAACATACGCCCGAGGGGCCCCGGCCCTGATAAAGGGGCTGCCGAATTCCGCTGCACATTCAAACAGTTGGTCAACAAATGCATCCTCAGATGACCGGATCGCATGTTCATCCAGAACTGTCGTGCGCAGAAACGACCACGAATAATCACGCCCCGAATGCGGCGATGCAAACACAACACAAGACCGATTACGATCCGGGTGCAGAACTTCATAAGATGATTTCGGCATGAGCGTCCCTCTCGCAACTACCTTAGCGCATATTTTGCAATTGCCAAAAGCCCTTGATCATATCACCGACTCCTTTTATAGCACCGGAACCGGCGCGGCATTTCGCGCCCCATTTTTTGTGGGGCAAGGGGTTTCGTGCTATACGTGGGTGATTAGCTCAGCGGTAGAGCACTTCGTTGACATCGAAGGGGTCACTGGTTCGATCCCAGTATCGCCCACCACCTGTTTCATTGGCTCTGCATGCCGCAGGGTCGCCCGTAACCCGGCGCTGGTCCTTGTCTTAATTGATAAGGCGGGGCCACAGATGGAAGGATAAGAACATGAAAGTTCGCAATTCGCTCCGCTCGCTCAAAAACCGGCACCGTGATTGCCGCGTTGTGCGTCGCAAGGGCCGCGTTTACGTGATCAACAAGACCCAACGTCGGTTCAAAGCCCGTCAGGGTTGATATCTGACCTAGTCGTGATCAAAGCCGTCCCTCTGGGGCGGCTTTTTTTTCGTCTCTGGGGATCGAGACGCAAATAGATCAGCCTCAGGTGTTCTTGATGCAGATGGAGTCAGTTGCCCGAAGGTGATTTTCTAGGAATATCCCTGCCGCCCTTAGTGATCGCGTCTTCAATTTCCTTTTGTTTCTTTATCTCTTCTTCGGTCTGGTCTTCGTTGCCCGATCCATGTCGAACCCCAACCTGATTGTCCGATTTACTTGGCTGCTTCATTCTTTGTCTCCTCTGTTTGCGCCGCTGGGCTGTATATTTCGTAGTCATCCGTTGTCCAACTGGTGTTCCTTCGCCCTAGTTTCTCCGGCTCTGTCTCTTCAGAAATCCTGAACGTGGCTTTGTATCCATCTGGATTCATCCCAGTAAGAAGAACCGCAGCACTGTCTTGAATGATCTCATTCGGGTCGATTGCATCGTCCTTTGCAAAGACCTGAACGACGCGAAATTCCCGTTCGTTGTGGGGGAACAGAAACTGGTCATGCTCGCTTTTTTCCTGAATGCCCTCTGGATAAACAGCCGAAAATTTGACGCTGCAATTGCGGTGCTTCAACCTTACTTTGCGTATTCCGGTGTTTTTCATCTCGCACATCGCGATCAGCCAATGATGTTGACCAACGCGGGTGACCTTCAAATCAATCTTTGGTGCAAGCTGTTCAGAGTACAATCGCCCGTGAACAAACCTTAGGTATCCATAGTATGCGGCAAAAATCGTGCCGACCAATGTGATGGCCAACGTAATCAGATCTTTGACCATGCCAAAATGAAACCGGCAATCAGCCAAGGTCCCGGGGACGGGACAGCCTAATACATCTATTATCATCAGATTGGTCCAAAACTTTTAAGTTAAAAATGGGTCGTTCAATATCAGGACTATAGCGCATTCTCTTCAAATTTAAAAATATGGGATGTGAACCGCAGCAAACGGCAGCTACATTAAGGCTTAATCGTTCACTCTCAGCACATACTGCTGGTTGGTTTGTCATTCGACTCGACGCCCACCAAGACCACGATGCATTTCACACAACCAGTTGATTGCTCTGGCCCTTTTAACCCGGACAATGCACCTTAAGTCTAACACTGAAACACCCGAAAAAGTGAGACATCAATGACCGACACCTACACCCCACCGAAAGTCTGGACATGGGAAGCCGAAAATGGCGGCCAATTCGCCAGCATTAACCGCCCCATCGCCGGTGCCACCCACGACAAAGACGCGCCCGTCGGCAAACATCCCTTGCAGCTTTATTCGCTGGCCACACCCAATGGCGTCAAAGTCACCGTGATGCTTGAGGAACTGCTCGCCGCGGGTCACGCAGGTGCGGAATATGATGCTTGGTTGATCAAAATTGAAGACGGTGATCAATTTGGGTCAGGCTTTGTCAACGTGAACCCCAATTCCAAAATTCCGGCGTTGATGGATCATTCCGGCGACACGCTCCAGCGTGTGTTCGAATCTGGGGCGATCCTATTGTATCTTGCGGAAAAGTTTGGCGCGTTTTTGCCCACCGATCCGGCGCAGCGGACCGAGGCGATGTCATGGCTGTTCTGGCAGATGGGCAGCGCGCCATATCTGGGTGGCGGGTTTGGTCATTTCTATGCCTATGCGCCCGAGAAGTATGAGTACCCGATAAACCGTTTTACAATGGAAACAAAACGCCAGTTGGATGTGATGGACCGTCATCTGGCCGACAACGACTATTTCGCAGTCGAATATTCCATCGCAGATATTGCGATCTGGTCATGGTATGGTCAGTTGGTATTGGGGCGGCTTTATTCAGCTGCTGAATTCTTGGATGTTGCTTCATATACAAACGTGATGCGGTGGGCAAAAGCGGTTGATGCGCGTCCTACGGTTCAACGTGGTCGAATGGTCAATCGGACGTTTGGCGACGACCTGTCGATGCAATTGCACGAACGCCATGATGCCAGTGATTTTGACACCAAAACACAAGACAAGATCGCGCCTCAGGAATGATGCTATTGCCCTGCCGGATCTGCGGCGGGGCAAAACCCAACGAAAACAATCAGGATTATCTTGCATCTTAGGCGAGAATCTGTTTCTTACTGTTTTAGTCAGATTAATAAGCGAACAGGACCTCCCATGTTACACTTTAAAACCTCAACGGCTGCTCTTGCCCTTATGGCGGTTGCACTGCCTGCCTTTGCCGATGGCGAAGTGAACCTTTATTCCTCACGTCACTATGACACCGATGAACGGCTGTATTCCGATTTCACCGAACAAACTGGCATCACCATCAACCGCATCGAGGGCAAAGCCGACGAATTGGCTGCGCGGATGCAGGCAGAAGGCGCAAATTCACCCGCCGACGTGTTGATCACCGTTGATACCAGCCGTCTGAAACGCGCCAAAGATATGGGGTTGCTGCAAGCAACCGATAGTGCGGTTTTGGAGGAACGTATCCCTGCGAACCTGCAAGACGATGACAACATGTGGTTCGGGTTTTCCCAACGTGCCCGCATCATCTTTTACAATATCGAAACTGTTGCGAATCCCCCAAAGACTTATCTCGATTTGGCCGATCCCGCTTATAACAGCCAAGTGTGTATTCGGTCTTCGACCAACACCTACAACCAGACCCTGCTGGCCGCGATCGTCACCCATGAAGGCGAAGAAGCGGCGACCAAATGGGCGCAGGGTGTCGTTGATAACATGGCACGTGCACCACAGGGTGGCGACACAGATCAGTTGCGTGGCATCGTATCTGGTGAATGTGATATTGCCGTGTCCAACACATATTACTTTGCCCGTGCAAACCGCACCGAGGTTGACGGTGTGACAGCAAGCATTGGCAAAATTGGTCACGTCTTTCCAGATCAAGACGGCAATGGTGCGCATATGAACCTGTCTGGTGCCGGCGTTGCAGCCCATGCGCCAAACAAGGAAAACGCAGTTAAATTCCTCGAATATCTCGCTTCTGATCAGGCGCAGCAGTATTTTTCGGCGGGCAATGATGAATACCCAGCGGTTGACGGTGTGGCACTGGCCCCCTCCGTTGAAAAACTGGGAACGTTCAAGGCGGATTCTGTGAATCTGTCAGAGGTGGCAGAAAACCTGCCAACAGCGCAGAAAATATTCGACACCGTCGGCTGGGAATAACCAACGCCGCAAATCGTGATGGTAGGGCATATCGACGAAAGGTCGGTATGCCCTATTCTGTTTGATATCAAACAACATCAGGAGATTCGCCATGACTGCCCCGCGCAAAACAGCTCGCGATTTTGATCCACACTTGCTTGAGATTTATGATGGCTATGTCCATGGCAAAGTCTCAAAACGTGAATTCATCACACAGGCCGGAAGATATGCCGCTGTGGGCGTAACCGGGGCAATGTTGTTGGAACAACTGCAACCTAACTACGCACTGGCCCAACAAGTCGCCCCCGATGACCCTCATATCGAAACCCAAGTGATCACCTATCAAAGCCCGAATGGGCACGGCGCGATCAAGGGTTTGATGGCAAAGCCTGCGCGCGCCGTCGGGCCGCTGCCTGCCGTGCTGGTCGTCCACGAAAACCGTGGCCTTAATCCCTATATCGAAGACGTGGTGCGCCGCTGCGCCAAGGCAGGTTATCTGGCGCTTGGCCCTGACGGGCTAACCCCATTGGGCGGGTATCCCGGCACCGACGAAAAGGGGCGCGAAATGCAGCGAAGCCTTGATGGTGGCAAGCTGATGGCAGATTTCTTTGCAGCCTTTGAATTTCTGCGGGACGATGAAGCATCGACAGGCAAGGTTGGTGCGGTTGGTTTCTGTTACGGTGGCGGCGTGTGTAATGCACTTGCGGTGGCTTACCCCGATCTTGCAGCGTCTGTTCCGTTTTACGGACGCCAACCAGATGCCGCAGATGTGCCCAAGATTGAGGCCCCGCTGATGATCCATTACGCGGGCTTGGATGAACGTGTAAATGCCGGGTGGGACGCTTACTCAGACGCGCTCAAAGCCAATCAAAAGCAGTTTACAGTCAATTTCTATCCGGATGCGAATCACGGCTTTCACAACGATACGACCCCACGCTATGACGAGGATGCGGCGACACTTGCGTGGGACCGGACGCTTGCGCATTTTGCCGAAAACCTAGGCAGCTAGGTTTACCTACTAAGTGAGGCGTGAAACGCGCCTCACTTCTGCCGCCCTACCTGACGGCAAATCAGGATCACGGGCAGCAGGCCCATCGCGACGATCACCAGCGATGGCACCGCTGCCCCATCAAGGCGTTCATCACTGGCCAAACGGTACGCCTGCACCGCCAGCGTGTCATAATTGAACGGTCGCATGATCAGGGTCGCAGGCAGTTCCTTCATCACGTCGACAAAAACAATCAGCAAGGCGGTCAGCAAACTGGGTGCAAGGATTGGCAGATGCACCCGGCGCAGCGTTCCCATTGGTGTTTGCCCAAGCGAACGCGCCGCAGCGTCCATATTGGCGTGCACCATCGCCTGACCGCCCTCATAGGCACCAAGTGCAGCGGCCAAAAACCGCACCATATAGGCAATTACCAGCAACCAAATTGATCCGGTAATCAACAGACCCGTTGAGATATCAAAGGTGCTTCGCATCCATCCATCCAGCGCGTTGTCGAAACGTGCAAACGGCACCATCAAGCCCACAGCGATAACTCCCCCCGGGACGGCATAGCCCAACCGTGCCACATATGCGGTGCCGCTGGCCAACCGGCCAGGACGGGACCGTTTAAAGAACCCAATGCAGATGGCCGCCAATACTGTCAGGACAGCCGCCACACCAGCAAGGGTCACAGAATTTCGGATGAAGCCCAAATACCGCGGGCTGAGCAGATCCTGTTCAGATCCCAACCCCATGGTCAGCAAGATCGCAATCGGCAACAGCGCCCCAAAAACAACCGGAATACCACACAGCACCATCGCGGCCCATGCATGCCAGCCTTTCAACTCAACTGGCGGCATTGCCTGGGTTCGTCGGGCCGGGTCATGGTATTTGGCCCGCCCCCTTTGAAGCCGCTCTAGCATGGCAAGCAGCAAGGCGAAACTCAGCAGGCAAAGCGCCAGTTGCGCAGCCCCAGCCCGGTCAAACAGGGAAAACCACGAGGTATAAATACCGGTCGCAAATGTCTGCACGCCGAAATAGGCAACAGTGCCGAAATCGGCAATTGTCTCCATCACCGCCAACAACACCCCACCTGCAATCGCAGGGCGGGCCAAGGGCAGGCTGACCTTGAAAAAGGCCGCCCACGCGCTTGCCCCCAGTGCCCGCGCCGCCAAAAAAGTCGTGCCGCTTTGCTGCAAGAACGCCGCGCGGGCCAGAAGGTAGACATAGGGGTATAGCACCAGGATCAACATCGCCGCCGCACCGCCAAGTGATCTGATTTCCGGAAACCAGTATTCACGCGGCCCCCAGCCGGTGACATCCCGCAAAACTGTCTGCACAATGCCGGGATGATCCAGCACATGCGTATAGGCATAGGCCAGTACATAGGCCGGGAACGCCAGCGGCAGGACCAAAGCGATCTCTAAAACCTTTGCCCCCGGAAAACGCGTCATGGTGACCAACCACGCCGCGCCAACACCGATGCAGAAAGTACCAACAGAAACCATCACAACCAGCAACAGCGTGGTCGCAGCATAAGCGCCCAACACTGTATCCATCAGATGTCGCACAGTCTCGGTGCCACCGCTCAGCGCTGCAATGACCACCGCCAACATTGGCAGGGCACAGGCTAAGGCGACAAAGACCGCAGCAACAGCAAGACCGCGCACCCCATCCTTAGGAGCATTGGTTAGCAGAAATGAAAGCGGGCTTAGGGTCATACCCCTATTTCGACTATTTCAGTCGGGATTTCCAGAGCGGCTTTGGCCTATTGGAAATCAAAGCTTAGTCATAGGTTCGTTGATCTTCGATCACCAGACCGTCACGAGGCAAACTGCCTTTTTCAACCACCACAACCTTGCCCTTAAGCTTGAGCAGCTGCGCAACGGATTGTGCATAAGCATCCGCGTCACCGCCTGCACTTTCGATCTGGACGGTCATCACATCCTGTTCCCCGGCGCGACTGGCAATCACCCGGGCTTTGCTGATCTCATCATGGTGCGCAACCAGTGCTGCGACTTGTTCTGGGCGTACAAACATACCCTTGATTTTGGTGGTTTGATCGGCACGACCCATCCATCCTTTGATGCGCATATTCGTGCGTCCACACGGCGACGTACCCGCCATCAACGCGCTTAGATCACCCGTGGCAAACCGGATCAGCGGATAGTCTGGGTTCAGTGACGTAACCACAACTTCGCCCACCTCGCCAGGTGCCACCGGAATACCAGTGCCGGGGGTCACAATTTCGACGATCACGCCTTCATCAACGATCATCCCTTCCATCGCTGGTGTCTCATAGGCGACATTACCAAGGTCCGCTGTGGCGTAGCACTGCAAACAGGCGATGCCGCGATCTTGGTAATATTGACGTAACGACGGGAACAGTGCCCCACCGCCTACAGCGGCCTTGTTAAGACCGAGGGTCACACCCATCTCATCGGCTTTTTCAAGGATGATTTTCAGATAATCTGGCGTGCCGGCATAGGCTGTGGTGCCAATGTCGCGTGCCGCTGCAACCTGTAGCTCTGTTTGGCCTGTCCCTGCGGGCAGGACCTTGGCCCCCATCGCACGCGCACCGCTTTCAAACATGTGGCCCGCCGGGGTCAGGTGATAACCAAAACAGTTCTGAACGATATCCTCCGCCCCAATGCCAACCGCATGCAGAAACCGCCCCATGCGAAACCAGTCATTTTCCAGCGCGCCGGGTTCATAAATCGGACCGGGCGATTGAAATACATGGGTGACATTGCCGACAGTCAGCCCGCCAAAGGGCGGCTGTGACTTTTGCTTTTCTGACAGCTCCGCTTTGCGCAGGACTGGCAGTTTTGACAGATCACTCAATGCCTGCACTTTCACACCCAACCCGGCAAGTTGCGTCACTTGTGCCGCCTCGCGCTGATCCGCACTGCGGGTCTCTAGCTTATCAAAAAAGGGCAGAGTCATACTGAGGTCTTTCTAAAATACATGCGTCAAAGAGGGTGCAGAGGGTCGTTAGCTCAACCAGCGTTTACGGCGACGATAGCTGCGGACATCGCGGAACGACTTGCGGCCCTCGTCAGACATGCCCAGATAGAATTCCTTGACGTCCTGATTTTCGCGCAGGTCCTTTGCCGGGCCATCCATTACCACCCGACCGGATTCGAGGATATAGCCGTAGTGTGCAAAGCGCAGGGCAACATTGGTGTTCTGTTCCGCCAACAGAAACGTCACGCCTTCTTTTTCATTGATGGTTTTTACAATTTCGAAAATTTGCTCAACCAGTTGCGGGGCCAGTCCCATGGACGGCTCATCCAGTAAAATCGTTTCGGGTCGCGACATTAAAGCCCGGCCAACCGCACACATCTGTTGCTCCCCGCCCGACGTATAGCCGGCCTGTGATTTGCGTCGTTCGCGCAGACGCGGGAAATAATCATAGACCATCTCAAGATCAGCAGCGATAGCCCCCTTACCTTCGGTGCGCGTGTAGGCCCCGGTCAGCAGGTTTTCCTCAACCGTCAGATGTTCAAAACAATGGCGGCCTTCCATCACCTGCACGACACCGCGCTTCACGGTTTCAGCAGGGTCGGTGTGCGCAATGTCATTGCCGCGATATTTGATCGAGCCCTTAGTCACCTCACCACGTTCAGATGCCAACAATCCTGATATCGCCTTGAGGGTCGTGGTTTTACCCGCACCATTGCCGCCCAGCAACGCGGTGATCCCACCTTTAGGAACGTTCAAGCTCACGCCCTTTAAGACAAGGATCACGTGATTATAGATCACCTCGATGTTGTTCACCTCAAGCAGGTTATCAACTTGCACTTCAGCGGTTTTGGCAGAATCCAGCATGGGCTTCACCCTTTTACAAATACCTTAGAACTCCCGGCCGCCGCATGGCGCAGCAACCGGGAAAGACGCGCTTACTTACAGCCCACTTCGATGTTGTTTTCAGCTGCATAGGCCGACGAATCTTCGTCAATCAGTGGGCCGACAACGTCCGCATCTGTTTCGGAGAAATCCGAAATTAGCGTCCATTTTTTGGCCGCAGCATCCCACTGCGTCACACCAACAAGGCCATTGCCGCCGTGGTTTTCGCAGGACACTTTGAACGCAGGACCAAAGTTCGGCAAACCAAGGGCTGCCATCTTCTCTTCGGTGATTTCCAAAGCTTCCATACCATCGCGCATCATACCCGGCGTGATGTCTGCCGTGCCATGAATTTCCTGCGCCGTTTTAGCCGCTTCAGCAGCCAACATCGCAGCATAAAGCCCACGGTTATACAAAACTGTACCGATTTGATCGCCAGCACCCGCTGCCTTGCCCGCATCAACAACATGCGTTTTGATGTCATCGAAAACCGGGAAATCGTCGCCCACACCGTGGAATGTCAGCGCTTTGTAACCGTTGGCACCTTCGCCCGCGGCCAGCACGTCATTTTCAGAACCGGACCACCAGATGCCGATGAAGTTTTCCATCGGGAAACGGATATTGACCGCTTCTTGAACCGCAACTTGGTTCATCACGCCCCAGCCGTACATGATCACATAATCAGGCTTGTCGCGACGGATTTGCAGCCATTGCGACTTCTGCTCCTGACCGGGATGGTCAACAGGCACTTCCTTGAACTCAAAACCATGTTTCTTGGACAGCTCGGTCAAAGTCCGGATCGGCTCCTTACCATAGGCAGAGTTGTGATAGACCAACGCGATTTTTTTACCGTTCAAATCGCCGCCGTTCTCTTTCAGCAGATAATTGACTGCACCTGACGCACCATCCCAGTAGTTGGCAGGATAGTTGAACGTATGGCTGAACACTTCGCCGTTCTTAGCTGACGTCCGACCATAGCCCATTGTGTGCATCGGAATGTCATCTGCTGTGGTCTTGGGGATCAACTGATATGTGATGCCAGTAGACAGTGGCTGATATACCAATCCGCCGCCGCCTTTGAGCGACTCGTAGCATTCCACACCCTTTTCGGTGTTATAGCCGGTCTCACATTCCGGCACAGATGTCATCACGCCGCCGATGCCGCCATCGCGCGCGTTCAGCATGGTGAAGTAATCCGCATAGCCATCTGCAAATGGAATACCACCCGCCGCATAGGGGCCCGTCCGGTAGCTCAGTGATGGGAATACAAGATCCGCCATCGCGGGTGCTGCCGCCATCATGGCTGCAACGGCCATTGTTCCTAGTTTATATTTCATCGGTGTTTCCTCCCTTGGATTTGTCCGATTTGGTTTCTTAGGGCGGGGTTTGCCCCACCTTCTTTTCGCGACCGCCCTAGTGTGGGAATGGCCACAATCTCAGCTTCTCTTTGGCAACGCGCCATAGCTGTGCAATGCCGTGTGGTTCAGCGATCAAGAATACGATGATCAACGCGCCCACAATCACCAACTGCAAATGCGCCACGATATCTGTGGGCCAGCCTAGCCAATCAACCCCCACAACCTTGAGGGCAACGGGCAAGAGCACAAGGAATGCAGCCCCGGCAAAGCTGCCGAAAATGCTGCCCAAGCCGCCGATAATGATCATGAACAGCACAAGGAATGACTTGGTGATGCCAAAGGCCTCACCCACTTCCACGGCCCCTAGATAGATTGCAAAAAACAACGCGCCCGAGATGCCGATAAAGAACGACGACACCGCAAAAGCCGTCAATTTGGCGCGTAGCGGGTTCACCCCAATAATCTCTGCCGCAATATCCATATCGCGGATCGCCATCCATTTACGCCCAGATGCCCCCCGCGTCAGGTTCCGCGCGATATAGGCGCTGGCAATGGTGAACATCAGACAGAACAGATAGGTCGCCCATGCTTCGGTACTTGCCCCGGTGATGTTGACGCCAAAGAAGGTGCGTTCCGGTGCTGAAATCTGACCAGAGGCAGAGTAGTTGTAGAACCACGGCACCCGGTTAAACAGCCAGACAAGGAAGAACTGCGCAGCAAGCGTCGCCACCGCCAGATAGAACCCTTTGATCCGCAAAGATGGGAGGCCAAACAACACCCCAACCGCCGCCGTGATCAACCCGGCAAGAACCACATGAATGACCATGCTGACATCCGGGAAAGACGTCATCAGCTTGTAACAGGCATAGGCCCCTACCGCCATAAACCCACCGGTGCCAAGGCTGACCTGCCCGCAATAGCCCACCAGAATATTCAACCCAATCGCCGCGATTGCGTAGATCAGAAAGGGCATCAATAACGAGTTGACCCAGTAATCATTGACCAAAAATGGCACGATAACCACTGCAATGAACAGCACTACGTAATAACGATAGCGATCGAATTTGATCGGAAAGGTCTGTTGATCTTCGGCATAGGTCGCGCTGAAATCGCCTGCTTCACGGTAGAACATTAAATCGCTCCCCATTTCCAAATGGTCAAAAATCCCTGAGTTTGGGGCAGCGCCCCAAGTGGGGTAAAGGTATTATTAAACACGCTCAATGATCTTCTCCCCAAACAGCCCTTGCGGACGGAACACCAAGAACAGCAGCGCTAGCATATAGGCGAACCAGTTTTCCGTAGCCCCGCCAAGAAATGGCGCGCCGATCAGGAATTCGAACAGTTTCTCCCCCACACCAATGATCAACCCGCCGACAATCGCACCAGGAATCGACGTAAATCCGCCAAGCATCAGTACCGGCAAAGCCTTGAGCGCAATCAGTGACAGCGAAAACTGTACACCTGACTTTGCGCCCCACATGATGCCCGCGACAAGCGCGACAAACCCCGCCAACGACCAGACCAACACCCAAATAAAGTTCAGCGACACACCAACCGACAGTGCCGCCTGATGGTCATCCGCCACCGCCCGCATGGCGCGACCTTGCTTGGTGTATTGAGCAAACATCACCAGCCCGATCACCAGAATGGCGGCGACGATGCTGGCCACGATATCAAGGTTATCAATAAAGAACCCATAGCCCAGCGCCTCATAGGTCGTGCCCTCAAGCCAGACGTTCATGCCCTGTGGCAGACAGGCCCCTTCGGCGGCGCAAACATTCAGCGACTTAATCTCGGACCCCCACATCAGGTCAGCAACCCCTTCAAGGAAATAGGCCAGACCGATGGTCGCCATGAACAAGATAATAGGTTCTTGGCCCACCAGATGTTTAAAGACAAATTTCTGCACCATCCACGCCAATGCAATCATCACAACCACAGTCAGCGCGATGGCCAAGAACGAATGCACCTGCCAGCCAAAGTGATGCACATCCGTGCCGAAGATCGCATTGATCAGATGTGAAAACGGCACCTGCCCGTTTTGAATGCCCACCAGCGTCATCGCCGCAAACAGCGCCATAACCCCTTGGGCATAATTGAAAATGCCGGATGCTTTGTAGATCAGCACGAACCCCAACGCGACCAGCGCATAAAGCACCCCCGCCATAAGGCCGTTGGCAAAGACTTCGATGGTAAAGGCCAGTTGTTCATTCATTGATCATTCTCCCAGCCACAAAATCAGTCATGTGACACCCCCAGATAGGCATCAATCACCTCTTGATTGTTGCGCACATCATGGGGCGTTCCGTCGCCAATCTTCTTGCCATAATCCATCACGACCACCCGGTCGCTCAGGTCCATCACCACGCCCATATCGTGTTCGATCAGCGCAATTGTGGTGCCAAATTCATCGTTCACATCCAAAATAAAGCGGCTCATGTCCTCTTTTTCTTCGACATTCATCCCGGCCATCGGCTCGTCCAGCAAAAGCAATGATGGCTCAGCGGCAAGGGCGCGCGCCAGTTCAACGCGTTTCTTCAAACCATAAGGCAGACGCGCCACCGGGGTCTTGCGAATTGCCTGAATTTCAAGGAAATCAATAATTTTTTCAGCAACTTCACGGTTTTCAATCTCTTCCCGTTCCGCTTTGCCCTTCCAAATTGCCTGCGCCAACATGCCGGTTTTCATATAGGTCAACCGGCCCGTCATCACGTTGTCCAGCACCGTCATACCCTCAAACAACGCGATGTTCTGAAAAGTCCGTGCAATCCCCTGCTGGGCCACTTCAAAAGGTTTCATTGGTGGTCGGCGGCTGCCCTGATACCAGACCTCGCCCTCCTGCGGCACATAAAACCCAGAGATTACATTCAACATCGACGACTTGCCTGCACCATTCGGCCCGATGATCGCGCGAATTTCGCCCTCGCGAATGTCAAAGGAAATATCTTTGATCGCCTCAACACCGCCAAAACGCAGGGTAATGTTTTTCATCTCCATCACCACCGGACCAATGGTTCGGCCATCTGCGGTGGTATAGCTTTCAGCGGCTGTCATTGCACCACTCATCCATTCACCCTTTCAAAAATACCAATGCTCAAACCGCACGACTGGGTGCCACCTGAAGGAAAGCCATCATATCGGGATGGCGGGCGGGGCGTCGCCAGGCGCGCACGCCGCATGCTCATTGCGCTGCCATCTTACGTGTATCTGCAAAAACTTTTGCATCGCGCACTTCCAGTGTCGCCTTGATGCTGCCTTTGCGGCCATCCTCATAGGTCACTTCGGTCTCGGTGCTAACTGATGTTGATCCATCATAAAGTGCTGCAATAATATCATCAAATTTGCCTTCGATGATTTTGCGCCGCACCTTACGGGTGCGCGTTAATTCACCATCGTCGGCGTCCAATTCTTTGTGCAACACAACAAACCGATGGATCTGACAACCCGACAGCATCTCGTCTTCAGCAACTGATTTATTCACATCCTCAACATGTTTCTGAATGGTGTCCATCACCTGCGGATGCCGCGCCAATTCTTGATAGGACGCATAGCCAATGTTGTTGCGTTCTGCCCAATTGCCCACCGCCGTCAGGTCGATGTTGATGAACGCCGTACATTCCTTGCGGCCATTGCCAAACACCACTGCCTCAAGAATATTGGGAAAGAACTTAAGCTTATTTTCTACAAACTTAGGTGCAAACAGCGATCCGTCGGCCATTTGTCCAACATCTTTGGCACGGTCGATAATCCGCAAGTGACCGCTGCTTTCTTCAATAAAGCCAGCGTCCCCTGTGGCGACCCAGCCTTCGGCATCTTTGGTTTCTGCTGTGCTTTCTGGGTTCTTGTAATATTCAACAAAGACACCCGGAGAACGATAAAATACCTCGCCATTGTCCGCGATTTTCAACTCAACACCGGGGCAGGTCACCCCAACAGTGTCTGAACGCACCTCGCCGTCAGGCTGGGCTGTGATAAACACGGTTGCTTCTGTTTGGCCGTATAGCTGTTTCAGGTTGATCCCAAGCGAGCGGTAGAAATCGAAAATCTCGGGGCCAATGGCCTCGCCCGCCGTATAGCCAACGCGCACCCGACTAAAGCCGAGGGTATTTTTCAGCGGGCCATAGATGAAGGCCTCACCCAGTTTATATTTGAACCGATCCCATTGCGAAACAGATTTACCATCCAGAATCGCAGGCCCGACCTTGCGGGCATGGGCCATAAACACATCAAACAGCCATTTCTTTAAACGGCTGGCGTCCTCCATACGGATCATCACGCTGGTCAGTTGGGTTTCAAAAACACGCGGCGGGGCGAAATAATAGGTCGGTCCGATTTCGCGCAGATCAACGTGCATTGTGTCAGCAGATTCCGGGCAATTGGTGCAAAACCCGGTCCACAATGCCTGACCAACAGAAAAGATAAAATCGCCAACCCAAGCCATCGGCAGATAAGCCAAGATGTCATCACTTTGGCGCAAATCATCAAATTCTGATGATGATTTTGCGGTCTCAATGACATTGCGATTAGACAGGACAACGCCCTTTGGCTTGCCCGTGGTGCCAGAAGTATAAAGCATCACGCCTATGCTGTCGTAGGTCAGCTTGGCTTGGCGGGCTTCAAGCTCTGCAATGTGCTTGTCGCGATTGGCGCGGCCCATGTCCTGCACTGCTGAATATTGATCCAATGCCGCATGATCGTATTTCCGCAATCCGCGTGGATCAAGATAGATCATCCGTTCAAAATCAGGCAGGCTTTCTTGAACGTCGGTGATTTTATCGACTTGTTCTTGGTCACCAACAATCGCAAAGCGCGCGCCGCAATGCCCCATGACATAAGCCATTTCTTCCGCGTTAGCGTCCTGATACAAGGGCACAGGCACAGCGCCGCACATTTCGGCGGCCATCATCGCCCAATACAGATAGGGACGATTCCGGCCAATGATCGCGACAAAATCGCCTTCATTGATACCGAGTTCCATCAGACCCAACGCCAACGCCTCAACCTCGTCGCGTGTTTGCGACCAGGTCCAGCTTTGCCAGATGCCATATTCTTTTTCACGGTACGCAGGTGCATTTGCAAATTGCTTTGCATTGCGGTGCAAAAGCGCCGGAACCGATTGCGGTCCATCAGAGCGCGTTAAAGGCGTGGCCAAGTGTCGTCCTCCCATGCCTGCCTTTTCTGGCAGGTCTGATCGCCGATGCGATATCCCTCGTGCGATTCTGTTATCACACAAGGATGTTGTGTTTGGTGTGAAGGTCAACTTATTCGTGATGTTTTCACAATCCTTACGAATTGTAACAACGTACCGTGTGCTCTTTCCCGGCGTCGCTGCGGGTGCTAGCGATAGTTATGCAGATCACAGACAACCAGACCAAAGCCATGACCAGTGCGGGGTTGAACCTGATTGCACAGGCGCTGACGATTTATGATCAAGACCTGCAATTGGCCGTTTGTAATGCACCGTTTCAAACCATGTTTGATCTGCCAGCGGCCCTTGTGACCCCCGGGGCCACATTTCAGGATACCATTCGCCATTTGGCCAGTCGCGGCGAATATGGGCAGGTTGATGATATCGACAGCTTTGTCACCGAACGCGTCAAGGTCGCCCGTGCGTTTGAGCCGCACTATATGGAACGCACCCGCGCCAATGGCCGCACCATCAGCGTTGAGGGATCGCCACTTCCCCAAGGGGGCTGGGTCACGGTTTATACCGATATCACAGCGGCCAAACAGCAGGAGTTGCTGTTGCGCGCCCGTTCCGATGCCTTGTCGACACAAGTATTGACGCACGCAGAACAACTGGCCGCAACCAACCGCGAGTTGGCCTCAATGATCACCACGCTTGAGGAAACCAAACGACAGCTTACAGAATCCGAGGCACGCACCCGGCTGACCACCGAAATGATGCCGGCGCATATTGCCCATGTAAACGACAGCGGTCATTACACGTATTCCAACCGCCGCCTGTCATCGATTATCCCCGGTCGGCCAAATAACATCGTGGGGCTGCACATCAGTGCGGCATTGGGGCAGTCGGTCTACAACCGGATCGCACCCGCGCTAGCGCAGGCTTATGGTGGCGTCGCGGCGGTAAAAGAATTCACCGATGATCATAGCGCACGCCGTATCCGTGCGGCATTCACGCCCGACACGCGGGGAGGTGTTTACATTCTTTCCATGGATGTCACCGAAGAAACGCAAAACCGCGTAGCCCTACAACAAACCCGAAAACGCGAATTGGCAGCCCAGATGATTTCCGGTCTGGCTCATGATTTTTCCAATCTGCTGACAATCATACTTGGCATGCAGTCCCGCTTGGGCCGCTTGCCTGATTTGCCTCAAGATGCCGCAGCCCTTATCGACGGGACGTTAACTGCGGCCCGGCGGGGCGGGGCTTTGCTCAGTTCCATTGCCGATGTGACCGGACCTCGCGCCATGCGGCCAACGGCCAGCCATCTTGGCAATCTGCTAGAGGATCTGGTCACACTCGCCACCCCCACGTTGCCGCCAAATGTCGAACTGGCCGTTGAAAACTTAGCGGCTGATACGCAGGTTCTTATCGACGAAGGCATGGTTCAAGACAGCCTGCTGAACCTTATCCTGAACGCACGCGATGCCTGTGGCGCGGCCGGGAAAATTATCCTCAGACAAAGTTTGGTGCATAACACATGGATCGAATGGTCTGTCCAAGATTCAGGACCCGGGTTTTCGCCTTCCGCATTGACGCATGGTTTTGATCCGTTTTTCACCACCAAGGGCAGTGAAGGCTCAGGTCTTGGCCTCTCGATGGTCTATGACATGACCAAAACGGCGGGTGGCGATCTGCGGCTGACCAATGTGCCAAATGGTGGGGCAAAGGTCATTTTGCGTTTGCCATACCGCGCCGCGATCGCCGCGACGACAGGTCTGGTTTTGCTGGTTGAAGACGAAGATGACATTCGCGCCTCAGTTCGTGACATGTTGATGACGCTGGGCCATTCAGTGATTGAAGCATCAAGCGCGGATGAGGCAACGGCCCTGCTGGCTGATCTGCCTGATATCACCGCTGTCTTGTCTGATATTCAACTGGCTGGCGAAGCAACCGGCCTCGATCTTGCGGGGCGTATCGGCACGGGTCTGCCGCTTATCTTGATGACCTCTTTGCCCACGGCTCACCCGATGTTCGGCACTGCGCAAAAGCTGGCACCGGTACTGCAAAAACCCTTTGAAAGTTCCGATCTGGCCCAATTGATTTATCCCACCAAGGAGGCCGCGACATGACCCGCCCGCTCGTTACGATCCTTGATGATGAACCTGAAATTCGCCGGATGCTGGCAGATGTCTTGGAGGAGGCCGGGTTTGACACCTTGAGTTTTGGCCGTGCCCGCGCGTTTGAGGCCGCATTGGCGAAACACCAACCTGATGTTTGCCTTGTCGATCTGTCCCTGCCCGACACCGACGGGTTGACGTTGGTACATCGCCTTGCCCTGGAACAGGGCGCGATTGTCATCATAATTTCAGGCCGCGCGCAGGTTCAAGACCGGGTTACAGGGTTGGAACTCGGGGCGGATGACTACATCATCAAACCGTTCGATCCGGCAGAGGTCGTCGCCCGCATTCGCGCCCGGTTGCGCAGCCCCAAAGCTGCGGTCCACACTGGTGATACAGCAACGTTTAATGGATGGATCGCCCATTTTGACCGATACGTTCTGGAAGATGAAACAGGTGTTGAAACCCCATTTTCTCATGCCGAGGGTGAGGTGTTGCGCCTGTTTCTCGACAGTCCGAAACGCCTAATCAGTCGCGACCAGATGCAATCCAGCCTTGGCGGAGCCGCCTCAGAAAGCTTTGACCGCGCCATGGACGTGCGCATTTCGCGCCTGCGGACAAAGTTGCGCGAAGACCCCAAGAACCCGCGGCTGATCAAGACGATATATGGTGCGGGTTATATTTTTCTGGGGGATGTGGTTTGGGGCTAAGCGAGATGTGTAACAGCTTGCGCAAGCACCTGAACGCCCGCCACCAAATCTGCCTCATCGGTATCTTCTTCAAACGCATGACTGATCCCATTGATTGATGGCACAAACAACATCGCCACCGGCATCAGTCGCGACACATTTGTCGCGTCATGCAGTGCGCCAGACGGCATATTGCGCCATTGGCCCGGCGCGATTGCCTTTGCACCACCTTCCAATGCCTCACGCAGATCAGCATCCATTGCCACAGGCTCCAACCCCAACAACGGCCCAAAGCTCAACGTCATATCCCGCTCTCGCGCGATTTCCTCGGCCGTATCGCGGATGATGTGTTCCATCCTAGCCAAACGACCTGCATCACCGTCCCGCCATTGCATGGAAAACACCGCTTTACCCGGCACGATTGACGATGCATTAGGGTGCAGGCTTATATGACCAATTGTCCAAACTGTGCTGGGCGTGACCACATTGCGGAATCGGTCATTCAACAGAGTATTAAACGCTGAAACCGCCTGAAACGCATCCTTGCGCAGATGCATTGGCGTGGTGCCTGCGTGATTTTGCTGGCCCTCAAATGTCACCTTCATATCGCGGATGCCAACAATATCAGTAACGACACCAATCTGTTCGCCGCTTTGATCCAACGTTGGCCCCTGCTCAATATGCAATTCAATAAATCCATGAAATTGCGCGGCATCGACTGGGGCTGTCACCATCTCTGCAATGGCTTGCCGTGCCTCGGCCAACGTGACACCCGCGTGATCGGTCAACACATCAGCCGCCTCAAGCGTCAAATGCCCCGCCCAAACGGCAGAACCTGTTGTGACGCCAAACCGCCCTTCTTCATCCTGAAAAGAAACCACCGATATCGCCGGGCCACCCGATTCTCGACTGCTGCGCGCCACTTCCAATGACGCGACCACACCAAGCGCACCATCCAGCCACCCGCCTTCAGGCTGGCTGTCAGAATGCGACCCCATCAACAGCGATGGTCCATCACACAAACCAAAGAGATTGCCCATCGCATCCACTTCTACACGCAATCCTGCCTCGATGAATCGCCCCGCCAACCATTTTCGTGCTGCAATATCAGGTGCTGAATACGCGGGCCTGACCACACCTTTACCAACACCTGCCGCCCCAAAGGACCGCAAATGATATAGGTCTGCCAGAAACCGCTCCGCATTAATCTGCATATTACACCCCTTCTTTTCGGCGTTATGTATCAAGCGCACCAACAATCTAGCTGATTTTCCGGCCTAGGTGAATCACAATGGGGCATGTTGGATAAAACGATAGATAGCGCGTTGTTGGCAATGCGTAGGCAGGTCAACCAAGGTGATGGTAAAGGGCGCGAACACGTTGAATCGTTGCTTAGGCAGCGTGGCGTTCACATGCCTAGGGCAATGCAGCCTAGGCTCAATGTGGCTGGTAGTGGCGCTATGGCCCGCATGGCGATGGACGCGCTCAGGGATGGGCCACAGACAGCGCGTTACGTTTCTGAGTACATCGCAGAACGCAGACCAGAGATCACCTTTGAAAAGGCACATGTGTTTACTGCGGTTACGCTCACAAAGCTAAAGAAGCGCGGGCTGGTGGTACATGATGGTAGGTTTGGGGGGTTGTGGGGGTTAAAATCTTAAGTCACCCTTTGCCAATTTTGCCGTCCCACTTGTCAATTAGTTTCGTGGTCAAAGTCCATATTTCGTCCATTTGCCAGCGTCTACCAAGTACAATGATAATTGCTAACTGAATGATCCCGATAATGAATGGTCCGGTCCAGGTGGTCATCGCCGCGAAAGTGAAAGCATCGAACATAAGCATCACTATTACCAGCCAAATAAACCGCTCTTCTTTTCTGCGGTCTCGCTCATCATCCAGTTGGCTTTGGAGGAACTCAATCAATTCATCTTTTCGACTTGCAGATGTTCCAGAGAATATGGTGCTCATTCGAAATCATCACCCTTTTGTCCGCAGTTTAAACTCATCAAGAATGTCCGCGTCGGGGATAACAATACGCTTCATGCCCGGTATGAAGTTCTTGCTCCATGCACCATCCTCCCAGTGCGTAATCGCTACTAGCTTACCCGGAGGCGCGTCTTTCAACTGTTCAAGAACATCTTAAATTGACTCGTATTCCTCATCATCAGGCCCATAAGTGAAACGGCCAAACACATCAGGAACGTACTCTTTACCATATGCTTTCAAGCGGTGGTAAAGGTCGGGTTCAACTGGGCCGTAGTCCCACGCTTCAAAGTCACGACTTGCTAGGCCAAAACGGCCTGCACCCAACTCTAGCATGTGAGATAGATAAAGAAGCTTTCCACCATGTTGGTGTGCTTGCCGTGGTCGCTGTAAATCTCGGAGTGGTTTACGCGCTCAACCTCAAAACCGTTGTGCAGCAAATCCCAATGGCTTGCTTCATCCGCTGACATTGTGGACATGCGCGACACGTTGTCGTTTGCCAGTGCTACGCCTTCGGCCTCTGTCATACGGACGAAAGGCAATGTGCGGCCATGACGCTCACGCAGGGCAACAACAACGCGGCGGCGTCCGTTTTGGTTCTCTTTCAGGCGGCGGTCCTTGCGGTCTTTCTTGGCGTTCTCTTGGCGAATGTGACCCCCAAAATACGCGCCATCAATCTCTACATGGCCTTCCAGCACTTCACCTGTCTGCACTTCGCGGGCCGTCGCCTCACGCAGCTTGTGAGACAGCACAAAGGCTGTCTTGTACTGGCAATCAATGTCACGGCTCAACTGAACCATGCTCACACCCTTGGAGGCGTTCACGATAATGCAGATCGCGGCCAACAGGTCCACAAAGTCCATCTTGCGCGATGCAAAGATGGTGCCGGACGTCACGCTAAACTGGTGGTGACAGCCCTTGCACTTGAACTTGCGGCGCGTGGCGATGTTGTAGGTCTCATGGTTGGAACAACGGGGGCAAACTGCCGCGCCATTTGTCTCAGGCCAGCGCATTTCGCAGAATACCTTATAGGCCGCGTCTTCGCCAGCTTTGTAGATGCTGCGAAGACTAAGGGTGCGTGATGCTGCTCAAAGAAGGAAGTGCTGCGCCTACTATATTCGTTGATTATATATCGAATATAGTATGACTACATGCTATTTGTAATAGGTTACATATCAAAAACAGTATTATTTTATCGGAGGCAGTATGCCAGAGCAAAACGATTGGGAAAAACAGGCCGCAAACCTGCTCAAGTCAGAGTTGAAACGAAAGGGCGTGACTTATGCCCAGCTAGTTGAAAGGCTGGCAGATATTGGAATTAACGAGAAAGAGGTGAATGTCGCTAACAAGCTATCCCGTGGAAAGTTTTCAGCGGCGTTTATGTTGCAATGTTTAAAGGCAATAGAATCCTATCAATTACGGCTGGACTGACATTAATCGTCGCATTCGCAGTTGGGGGCTATATTCTTGGCTTTGGATTAGGGGAACAATCCGGTGAGCACCAAGCCAATACCGATACTTATGCAAAACACGCTCAAGACGAGATAAAGCGTACCTGTGGTAGGTTGAATGGCGCTGCCTATACGGAATGCATTATTGGCGTGGTAGAGACCACTAATGAACACAAACGCTCCGAGAGCGATTTGACTGCCCAGCGGAATATGGCCAGATGGGCGCTGTGGATGCTCCTTGCCACCATTGCTATAGCGATAGTCACTGCTTTCGGTGTTTATTACGTCTGGCGCACACTTTCGGTCACCCGCGAGATTGGTGAGGCGCAAGTCAGGGCATATCTGTTTATTGATGGCGCTAAGGTTACGCCCAGAGTGGAGAAAGACCATGTTTTTTGGGACCTGAACGTCACATTCAAGAACTCTGGACAGTCTCCTGCACGGAATATCGAGGCAGAGGCGTCTTTGTGGACCCCGCACATTTCTGTGAAATCTATCATTCCTGACATTGCGTCCAGCGGGTCCGTCACAAGAGGGTTGATAGTCTCCCAAATCCCCGATGATGTTTATTTCTTCCCTGAAAGCGACACTAAAGTTATTTTCCGAGCTTCCATTCGTGTGAGGTTCCAAGACGTTTTTGAAACACAGGGGCGCTTCACTGAAGTGACGGCAGAATTCTTCGCTTCATTCGATCTGATTGGTGGAGAAACCCACGACCTCAGTCCGATGGGAAAGGGCGCTGGCATCGCACCCCCGATAGGCAACTAACACCAATGCGCTAATCATCCTTCACACCCCGCTTGGTGCGTTTGATACATAGCGCCGTAAATATCCGGGGAGTTTGAGGGGGAACCCCCTCATTCACAAAACTAAAATCGTGCGCACCCAAAGGGTGCACATTCAGATCACTCCGCCGCAACCTGCGCAATCGCCGCTTCGACCTTCACGGCTGAGAACTTGAACTCCGGAATTTTGCCATAGGGATCCACCGCCGAGTTGGTCAGAATATTCGCTGCCGCCTCGACATAGGCAAAGGGTAGAAACACCATATCCGGTGATACAGCACGATCCTCGCGGGCCATGATCTCAATTGATCCGCGTTTGGTGGTCAGACGCACATGATCGCCCGGTGCCACACCAAGCTTACGTAGGGTGCTGGGGTGCAATGAACAGTTTGCTTCGGGTTCCAACCCATCCAGTACCGTTGCACGGCGCGTCATCGACCCGGTGTGCCAGTGCTCCAACTGGCGCCCCGTGGTCAGAATCATCGGGTATTCTGCATCTGGCACATCATCTGGCGCGATGATCGACGCAGGGGTGAACTTTGCCCGCCCGTCTTTGCGCGGAAAGCCATCGCCAAAGACGATTGGCTGGCCGGGATCGGTTTCGGACAAGGACGGATAGGTGACCGCGTTTTCGCGCTCCAACCGTTCCCAAGAGATGTTGTTCAGCGACTTCATGTTCAGCTTCATCTCGGCAAATACGTCTGCCGGGCTTTCGTAGGTCCAGCCAAGACCAAGCCGTTTGGCCAATTCAACCTCAATCCACCAATCCTGCTTTGCCGCGCCTGGGGGCGATACAGCCGCGCGGCCCATCTGAACCTGACGGTTGGTGTTTGTCACGGTGCCTGATTTTTCGGCAAAAGCCGACGCTGGCAGGATCACATCCGCATAGTTTGCAGTTTCGGTGATAAAAATATCCTGCACAACCAGATGGTCAAGTTTCGCCAGCGCATCACGGGCGTGTTCAACGTCAGGGTCTGACATCGCCGGGTTTTCGCCCAAAACATACATGCCCTTGATGTCGCCATCATGCACCGCGTCCATAATTTCGGTCACGGTCAGACCTTTTTCGTTGCTGAAATCCGGAGATTTCCACACTTCCGTGAACGCCGACCTCACACCATCGTCCATCACCGATTGATAATCCGGCAAGAACATCGGCACCAAGCCTGCATCCGACGCACCTTGTACATTATTCTGACCGCGCAGTGGGTGCAGACCCGCACCGGGGCGGCCCACTTGGCCCGTCATTAGCGCCAGCGAAATCAGACAACGTGAATTGTCGGTGCCATGGATGTGCTGCGAAATGCCCATGCCCCAGAAAATCATCGCGGCATTGGCCCCCGCAAAGGTGCGCGCCACATCGCGCAACACATCCGCGCCGATGCCACAGACCTCGGCCATCTTCTCTGGCGTGAAATCTTTCAGGTGTTCTTTTTCAGCTTCCCAATTCTCAGTATAAGCCGCGATGTATTGTTCATCGTAAAGCTTTTCCTCAACGATCACATGCATGATCGCGTTCAACATCGACACATCAGTACCGGGGCGGAATTGCAGCATATGGGACGCAAAGCGGCGCAAGCCCACGCCGCGCGGGTCCATCACAATCAGCTTGCCACCGCGTTTGGTGAACTGCTTGAAATAGGTCGCGGCAACGGGATGGTTTTCAACCGGATTGGCTCCAATCACAATTGCCACATCGGAATTTTCGATTTCGTTAAAGGTTGCGGTCACGGCACCAGAACCGACGTTCTCCATCAAAGCCGCAACCGATGACGCATGGCACAGCCGCGTGCAGTGATCGACGTTGTTGTGGCCAAATCCCTGACGGATCATTTTCTGGAAAAGATAGGCTTCTTCATTGGTGCATTTGGCTGATCCAAAGCCCGCAACCCCGCGCCCGCCGATGTCTTTCAGACCCTTGGCGGCAAAATCAAGCGCCTCGTCCCATGATGCTTCGCGGAAAAATTCAGACCAGTTGCCGGGGTCAACGTTCAGCCCTTTGGCAGGTGCGTCATCACGGCGGATCAATGGTTTGGTCAGGCGGTGATCGTGGTGAATGTAGTCAAATCCAAATCGGCCCTTAACGCATAGACGGCCCTCGTTCGCCGGGCCGTTAATGCCATCGACGTATTTCACCTTGCCATCTTTGACCTTCAGCGAAATCTGGCATCCCACACCGCAGAATGGGCAGATGCTTTCGACTTCGCTATCAAAATCGGCGCTATCGCCAACTTGATTTTCGTCCATCACGGCGGATGGCATCAATGCCCCTGTCGGGCAGGCCTGCACACATTCGCCGCAGGCCACACAGGTTGACGCGCCCATCGGGTCAGCCATGTCAAACGTCGGATAGGTATCATGCCCACGCCCCGACATGCCGATCACATCGTTGACCTGTACTTCGCGACAGGCGCGCACGCACAAACCACATTGGATACAGGCATCAAGGTTCACTGACATCGCCACATGGCTGTCATCCAGCAACGGGATACGCCCTTCTTCCAGCTTGGGGAAACGGCTCTCCGATATGTCATTCATGGCAGCCATGTCCCACATATGACTGGATTTATCATGCGCCACATCTTGGTCAGGGTGATCCGCCATCAACAGTTCAACCACCATTTTACGCGCATTTTCTGCCCGCGCGTTGTTGGTGGTGACAACCATGCCATCACTAGGTTCGCGAATACAGGACGCCGCCAACGTGCGCTCACCCTCAATCTCAACCATACAGGCGCGGCAGTTGCCGTCAGGGCGATATCCCGGCGCAGGTTTGTGACATAGATGCGGGATCACCAGACCCCGGCCATTTGCGATCTCCCAGATCGTCAGGCCCGCCGCGGCTTCAACCGTTTTGCCGTCCAGCGTGAAGGTGATCTTGTCTGCCATAGTCATCTCCTGAAATATCTTGATCTATCCATAGCCAAAATAACGACAAATCAGATGCGCAATCCCGACATACTGCCCAAGTTTTGCGCCAAAGGCCGCTCGATACACGTCCCTTCTGTCACTTCAAATGCGGAACCTCGGGCCAGTTGCTTTGGTGCACTGCTACTTTTTACATTTTGCGCTTTGAGCCAAGATTGTGTGTTTTCTACGATGCCGCTATTGTCTGACTTTGGGACGAGATACTGACACTGCCGTCAAACAGAATATATGTAGCTTAAGGGATGTGGCATGAAATTCAATCACGTGGGGATCCCGACAACGTCGAATTTTGAGGGTGAGATAGCACTCCCCAAGTTGACAATGACGATAAGCGATCACAAAAATAATCCATTTGGCATTCAGTGGCAGCGCTATGATGCCGACGCTCCCTATCCGGAACTTGTGAAAACAGTACCCCACGTGGCGTTCGAAGTGGATGATTTACAGTCAGCACTCATCGGGCAAAATATACTCATTCAGCCAAATTCTCCAATTAAGGGGCTTGTCGTGGCCTTCATCGAGGTCAACGGCGCACCTGTGGAACTCATGGAGATTGATCGAAGCATTTGCGAAGAAGATATCTGATCACATTTGTCGAGAAGGTGACACGAACAGACCAAAAGGATTTACCTATGGATCAAAGCCACCTGACGTCCAATAACCCTTTTACAAATACTCATCCCCCACTTTCATCCCACGCGCGCCTCCCCTATCAAAACACCTAAAGGAGCTGCACATGTCGCATATCACCCTCATCCGTCACGGTCAGGCCAATTCCGGTGCTAAAGATGAGGTGAGCTATGACAAGTTGAGCGATCTTGGCCATGATCAAGCAGCGTGGCTTGGCATCTATTTGCGTGAGACAGGCACCCATCATACCCGGCTTTATACTGGAACACTGACCCGGCACATTGAGACCGCGAATGGGATGGAAACGGGGTTGGAGCCGATCCGCGATGCGCGCTTGAACGAACTTGAGTATTTCACTCTCGCCACTTTGATGGAAGAACAACACGCCATCCCTTTTCCTACTGAGCAAGCCGCGTTCACCCATCATCTGCCGCAGGTGTTCGATTTTTGGAAGACTGGCAAGCTGGAAGGCACACCAGAGAGCTACAGCAATTTCGAAGAACGTATTCAGTCGGTCTTGCATGAGGTATCCGAGGGGCATGGCCCTGCGTTGGTTGTCACCTCTGGCGGATTGATCTCGATGGTGATGGCACAGGCGATGGGCCTTGGTATTCCGGCGATGTCACGTATTGCGCTGGCGATCATGCACACGTCGATGCACCGGTTGTTTCCCATTGGTGGGCACTGGTCGCCAGTGCTGTTTAACGCAGTGCCGCACCTTGACATGCCGGACAGGCGCGTTGCGCAAACCCATATCTGAAAGGTCTTTCCATGCTCAAACTCTATTATGCACCGGGAACAATCTCCATCGCGGTTGCTATCGCATTGGAAGAGGCCGGGCTGCCCTATGAACCAATCAAAGTTGATTTTGCCACAGCCGCGCAGACCAAACCTGAATACCTGCATGTGAATCCAAAGGGTCGGGTGCCTGCGCTGGTGACATCGCAAGGAAGCATACTGACAGAAACAGGTGCCTTGCTGGATTATATTGCTGATCTCGCCCCGGAAGCAAAGTTGGTGCCACAAAATGCAGAAGCCACCGCCCATATGCGCAGCGTGATGTATTTTCTGGCTTCGACCATGCATGTGGCCCACGCTCACAAGGTGCGCGGCAATCGTTGGGCGGATCAGCAATCCAGCTTTGATGATATGAAAGCCAAGGTCCCGGAAACTGTTGCGGCCTGTGCCACCTATGTAGAGGCCGAATGCCTGCGCGGCACCTATGTCACCGGGGATCAGATCAGTATCGCAGATCCATACTTATTCATGGTGTGCAGTTGGATGGAAGGTGACGGCGTTTCACCGGCTGGCTTTCCAAAGATTGACGGATTCTTGACACAGATGAACACCTGCAACAGTGTGAAGACCGTGCGCCAAAAAGGAATGATTTAGACATGACACATATTTGGGTACGCGCCGAACAACGCGAGAATGAAACGCGGGTTGGTTTGGCACCGCAAGGGGCTTCGGCCCTGTTAAAAGCCGGGTTCAACGTCACCGTAGAGGCATCAGACACCCGTGCCATCGCGACGCAAGGATATGTCGATGCAGGCTGTGCGATTGCAACAGAAAAAAGCTGGCCTGATGCGCCACGCGACGCGGTGATCTTTGGCCTAAAGGAGCTGCCAGATGATGGCACGCCCCTGCCACACCAGCACATTATGTTCGGCCATGCCTATAAGGGGCAGTCTGCCGGGCGTACTTTGTTGCAGCGGTTCAAGGCGGGGGGTGGCACGCTGCTTGATCTGGAATATCTGACCAATGAAACGGGCCGCCGGGTTGCTGCCTTTGGATATTGGGCCGGGTTTGCAGGTGCGGCTGTGACGCTGAAATGCTGGGCCGCGCAACAGCGTGGCGAAAGCGCCGGACCCGTCTCTCCCTATCCCAATGCCGAAGCGCTGAAATCGGCGTTGGCACAGGAGTTGAAAACTGCGGGTGCCTTGCCGCAAACCGCGCTGATTATTGGTGCCTTAGGGCGTGTTGGTACAGGTGCAGCTGACCTGTGCCGTGCCATGAAGGTTGCCGTCACGCCTTGGGACATGGCGGAAACCGCCAGCGGCGGGCCATTCCCGGAAATTCTGAATCACGATCTGTTTTTCAACTGCATTCTGGCAGGGCCCACCACACCCGCTTTTGTGCGCCTGGATGCCCCGACATCCCCCCGCAAGTTGCGGGTGATTGGCGACATCGCTTGCGACCCTGACAGCGACTTTAATCCGGTGCAGGTATACGACCACGCAACAACATGGGCGGCACCCGCACGCCGGGTCCACGACACGCCACCGCTTGATGTGATGGCAATTGATAACCTGCCTTCCATGTTGCCACTGGAAAGCTCTGAGGATTTCGCGGGACAGCTGCTGCCGACATTGTTGGATTTTGATCGCGATGGCGGCGGTACATGGGCCCGCGCACGGGCCATATTTACCGACCACATCAAACAAGTTTGAGCGGTCAGGAAAATATTCGGTAATAAAGCCAATCTGGCAAAAATTGCGCACCCCTGAAAATCAGTGAGAACCCCCAAGGAAAGCTTTTCTTAAAGCCATCGCCGCTCATGTGTTCAAACACTTCTTGAGCGGCGTCGTCGGGCTCCATCAGGAATGGCATTTTAAAGTCATTTTTGGCGGTCAGTTGCGTCTTGATAAAGCCCGGATTGATGACCTGAACCTGCACCCCGGTCTTGCGCAAATCGGCATACATACATTCCGCCAGTGACATTGTGGCCGCCTTTGACGCGGTATATCCGATGGACCGCGGCAAACCGCGAAACCCGGTCAGGCTTGAGGTGATGACGATATGTCCTTGGTCGCGCGCAACCATGTTTGGCACAATCTGTCCCATCATTCGAACAAGCCCAGTGAAATTCACGTCAGCCATGGCAGTGGCTTTCTCAGCATCCCAATCCTTGGCCCCAAAAGGCCAGTACACGCCAGCAAGATAGACAACGCCGTCCACATCACCCACGGCCTTGGTCGCATCAGCAACGCTTACCTGATCCGTCACATCCATAACCTGATAACTGGCACGTCCCGGCAAGGCATCGACCAATGCGCGCAGTTTGTCTTCGGATCGGGCTGAGACAATCACCTCTGCGCCTGCACGGTTGAGTTTATGGGCAAGTGCAGCACCCAATCCATCGCTTGCGCCGACGAGCCAGTACCGTTTAGATTGCCAATTTTTCATCAATTTCCCCCAATTTCCCTTATCCTGCTGAGCAATGCAATTGCCACTAATTTCAGCGCGCATGGCACCCCGGCATAAAGCCAGATTAGCAGGTTCACAGCACGTTCGGGGCTTTGGCCCGCCCCTGATTGTAATCCCGCGTTCTCTAGCATCGGAAGTAACGCAACCGCTGCCAAAGCCAATGTGAACTTAGAAACAAAGGACCACAAGCCAAACCCAACCGCCGCTGAGGGGGATATCTTTGCCATTCGTGTTGCAAAGAGTGCGGGCAGCAATGTCATATCCGCCCCCAACACCGCGCCCGACGCTACGCAGACCAGCGCAAACAGCCAAACATCGCCCGGCCCCAAAAACAACGCTCCGCCAAAGGCTGTAATGCCAAGCACCATAGCCAAGAGCAGCACCTGCTTGCTGCCAAAACTTTCGGCCAGTAGCCCCCAAAAAGGGGCTGCAACAGCCGCCGCCAAGAAGAACAAAAGCAGTAACACACCCTCATATCCTGGCGCTTGAAGGACGATTTCGACATAGAACAGGAACAGCGTTGAACTGACCGCAACAGGGGCCGCGTTAAAAAGCGCGATTAGCAAAAGGCTGCGGGCAACGCGATCTTTCAGCACCACCGCAAAACCCGTTGATTTCGGCAGACCTGCGGCCCGCCATTCGTGTCGCATGGACCAACCAGCAGCCCCCGCCAGAACAATAAAACCAATGGCAAACCCAACAAATGGCGCATCCATCCAGACACCCAAACCAACTGGCGCAACTGACGCAACGCAAATGCCCAGCAATGCGCCGGTTTCGCGCCAACGGGCCAATTGCAGGTGTCCTTTGCCCGGCATTGCGTCCGCTTTGGCAACGCCTTGGGCGTAAAAGCAGATGGTCAGAAAACTGAACGCAGAAAACACCAAGGCCAACATCACGCCAAACCAGATCAGCGGTGATCCCGGTGGTGTGATTGCAAACAATCCATACATCGCTGCCGCCATGATAGCAGTCGCAATGGCCACGGCCACGGCGCGCTGGTCACGCAGTGTTTCGGACAACCTGCCCAGCAACGGGTCTTGGACCACATCCAACAGACGCAACCCAAAGAGCACCGCACCAAGAGCGGCCAAAGAAACCCCATATTCATCCACAAAGAATTTTGGCGCATGAATATATATTGGCAATCCAGCCGCAGAAAGCAGCGCGGCGAACAGCGCATATGCCGGCAACCGTTGTCGCCGCACGCTCATCCGCGGGTGATTTCATTGTCCGGCGGTGTGGGGCGCGCGCGAAACGTGGCACCCTTCCACCACAGTATGAGCGCCTGCCAATGGATCAGCGCCAGCACACGGCGCGCACCAAACGGACGCCGCACCATAGCAGCCAATATGCCCCTATTTGTCAGTGGTTTGCGTTTCCCGGTCAGCGTCGCTATTAAACCGCCATTGCCAGCGGTATAGTCAATCCAGATGCCGATCCGGTCAGGCCGTATGTCAAACCGAAAAGTATAAGATCCCTCTACCGGCTGAAACGGTGAGACATGCAATATCTTGGTCGCATGAAGATGGTCGGTCGGTGCAATGGGCCGCAAATCATCGTGGTGGCACAGATAGCAATGGCGGTCACCGTAGGTATTGGACACCTCAGCAATAACCGCTGTGAGCACGTCTTCAGAATAGCAAAGCCAAAAGCTGACCGGATTAAAAACGTGACCCAAAACCCGGGGCTGGGCCAGCAACTCAATCCGCTCAATACCTCTGACATGATGTGCCGCAAGCACGTCCCGGACCCAAGGTGCGCCTTGCCCCTGTTTTGGTGCGCCACCATGATCCCTGTCTTGCAGGGACATCAAGCCAGCCTGATTGCGGCCAAACAGCGGAGGTGTGGCTACATCAGCCTCACCATCACACAGCACATAATCAATAGAATACCGAAACGCGTTTTCCAGTGCGCCCTTGCGACTGTGAAACGTATGGCCCGTAATATGATCGACTGATGTGGACATGTTCAAAGGGTCATTCCGCCGCAATCGGCAAGGACGCAGCACCCCGAATGCCGCGGACAACTTCGTAAGCGCTTGCCAGCCCGTCTTCGTGGAAGCCATTGCGCATCCATGCCCCGCAGAACCATGTGTTATCTGACCCATTCAGCAAGGCGATTTCCTTTTGTGCTGCAAGTGCGCCAAGGTCATAGACCGGGTGGCGCAGTGTGACCTGATCATAAATCAATTCTTCGCGGATGGTGCGTTTTGTATTCAGGGTCACAAAATGGGGGTCGTCCATCGGAATCGGTTGGAGGGAATTCATCCAATAAGTCAGGTCAATCTGCTCCGATTTGGCATTGCTGTCTTCTGTATACACCCATGACGCCCACGTGGACCGACGTTTGGGCATCAGATTTTCGTCGGCATGCAGGGTGATGTCATTTGGTTGGTATTTGATCGCGCCCAGAGATTGTTTTTCATGCGGTTTTTCGTCTGTCAGCATCGCAAGGGTATCATCAGAATGCGTGGCGAAAATCACCTCGTCAAACTGCTCCCATTCGCCACCCCATGTTTTGACTTCAACCCCGAACTTCACGCGCCGCACGCCTTGGACAGCGGCGTTTAACCTGACATCGACACCCTTGCGACCCAGTGCGACACTTAACCGGGTCACATACTCCTGCGAGCCCCCTTTGACCGTATACCATTGGTGTTGTCCTGAATAATTCAGCAGCGCATGATTTTCGAAAAAATTGATCATCGCATGGGCAGGGAAATCCATGATCTTGTCTGTCGGCGTGGACCAGATCGCCCCGGATAGGGGGGCCAGATAATAGTCACGGAAATAAGACCCGGTTCCCAGAATCGCCAAAAACTCGGCGATGGTCAGGGATTTGTCTTTGGCAATGGTCAGCGCGTTTTTGTTGAACTTAAAGA
Source organism: Sulfitobacter sp. (assembly GCA_051251995.1). Classification (GTDB taxonomy): domain Bacteria; phylum Pseudomonadota; class Alphaproteobacteria; order Rhodobacterales; family Rhodobacteraceae; genus Sulfitobacter. The sequence continues at coordinate 261,544 of JBPOFF010000004.1, read as the reverse complement.
TATCCCGCAGCATGCCGATGAAGGCGGGGTTCAACACGTTCTTACGCTGTGCAAACACCGCGTTGAGGTTGGTCAGCGCATATTCAAATCGCCCACCGTCAATGGAGGCCCCAAAGCTCATGTTCGATTTTACGACAGGTACATCCAGTTCGGCAAACAGCGCCGCAAGATGTGGATAGTTTGCGTAGTTGAAGACGATGAACCCGGTGTCGACAGGTTGATCACAGTTCTTTCCGGCGATGACTGTACGGGCGTGCCCGCCCAACCTAGCACCTGCTTCAAACAGGCTTACCTGATGGTCAGCCCCCAGCATGTGCGCGGCCCCCATACCCGAAATCCCAGCACCGATGATGGCAATTTTGCGTTGATGTACTGGTACGGAGGAGGAAAGTTCGGTCTCTGCTTCAAATGGCATAAGTTATTTTATTCCCGTCACAATTACTGCGTTTAGCTTTTATACGCCGCAGGGATCGGGATGGATGCAAAAGAGTTCAAAAAGAATTTGATCCAATGGATGTAATGTCACGTACTAAGTGCATGTTAGATACAACGCCCTCATTGCAATCTTCGCGACTGCCCGTCACTCTGATGTATTCAGATCGCTGCACATTGCAGGAACACAAGACGTCGGAGCATGAGAAGTTGTCGCGACAACAGACCACAAAGAATGTTGAATGGGTCACCGAAATGGTGCGGGTCAGGGACCATCGTGACCGCAAGGCTTTTGCCGCGCTGTTCACACACTTCGCGCCACGTATCAAAGGGTTCTTGATCAAGTCAGGTGCAGACGCGGCCATGGCCGAGGAATGTGCCCAAGATGTGATGACGACACTTTGGCACAAGGCCGCGCAGTTTGATCCCACCCGCGCATCGGTGGCGACATGGATATTTACCATCGCCCGCAACCGGCGCATCGACATGTTGCGCAGGCAGCGCCGCCCGGAACCCGAGGATTTGACCTGGGGGCCAGCACCAGAACCAGAACAAGCCGACGTCATTGCCCTAGCTCAGGAAACGGATCAGCTTAAGACCGCAATGGAGACACTTCCCGATGTCCAACGCGATCTTATTGAAAAAGCCTATTTTGGCGACCTAAGCCAAGCCGAAATTGCAAAAATCACCGGTCTGCCACTTGGCACGATCAAATCCCGAATTCGACTGGCGCTTGATCGTTTGCGCCACGCAATGAAGTGAAAACCATGAGTATTAAACATCATTTGGATGACGCCACTCTGATGGCTTATGCCGCTGGTACTTTGCCCGAGGCATTCAACCTTGCTATCGCGGCGCATGTATCACTGTGCGATGACTGCCGGGCCGCAGTCGAAAGTTACGATGCTGTTGGCGGCACCTTGGTGGATAGTGTTGCGGTGGCTGAGCTTTCTGATCAAAGCCTTGAACGTGCATTGGCGCGTTTGGATGTGCCTCTGAGCGAGGCTGCTGTGCAACCATCTTTTAAATCCGGCACATTGCCTGGGCCTTTACAGGATTATGTCGGTGGCGATTTGGAAAGCATCAAATGGCGCCCGATTGGGATGGGCGTAAAACAAGCTATTCTGAATACATCGCGGGATGCAACCGCGCGGTTGCTGTATATTCCGGCCGGGGTCGCCATGCCTGATCACAGCCATGGCGGGACCGAAATGACCCTCGTACTACAGGGCGCATTCTTTGACGAAGATGATCGGTTTGCACGTGGTGATGTTGAAATCGCTGACGGCACTGTGACCCATACGCCAATAGCCGATATCGGCGAGGACTGTATCTGCCTTGCCGTTACCGATGCGCCGCTTGAATTCAAAGGGTGGCTGCCACGTATCATGCAGCGTTTTGCAGGTATCTAAGTCGAGATTAAATATCCGGTTTACTCAGCGGTACGACATTACCCACCTCTTCTGGGGTCAGTTCTTCGAAATCAAAATTATCCAGACGCGCGGCGCGTTTGCCCGCCCGTTCAGCAGCAGTGCCTATACCATCAAGGTCGGCACGGGCCTGCCCAAAATGCGTGTTCAGCTTGTCCACCCGGCTGACCACCAGTTCAACATCGCGGTGTAATTGCTTTAGCGTTTTGCGGATCGCGCCAGCCTGTTCACGCATCCGGGCGTCTTTCAGGATCGCACGCATGGTGTTCAGCGTGGCCATGCATGTGGTTGGCGATACAATCCAGACACGGGCATCAAACCCGTATCGCACCAGTTCCGGAAAATTCGCGTGCAATTCGGCATATACCGCCTCGGACGGCAGGAACATCAACGCGCCATCGGCAGTTTCACCTTCAAGGATATACTTTTCTGAGATGGCGTTGATATGCGCGCGCACAGCCGTCTTCATCTGCGCAGCGGCGGCTTTTAGCTCTGCTTCGGTATTGGCCCGGCGTAGTGCCTCATAGGCCTCCAGCGGGAATTTACTGTCGATCACAATCGGCCCCGGTGGGTTTGGCAGATGGATCAGGCAATCAGCCCGCTTGCCGTTCGTCAGCGTCGCCTGAAGGGTATAGCTGTCTTTTGGCAGTGCTTTGGACACAATATCAGTCAGTTGGATTTCGCCAAAGGCACCGCGCGTCTGTTTGTTGCTCAGAATGTCCTGAAGGCTCAGCACATCACCGCTTAACTTGGTGATGTTGTCCTGCGCCTTGTCGATGGAGGCAAGACGTTCTTGGAGTTGGGTCAAGCTGGTGGTGGTCTGTTTCGATGATCCATGCAACGTCTGGCTCATCCGTTCTTGCATTTCGGCCAAAGATCGGGCGGATTTTGCGGCATTATCTGCCAGACGGTCCTGCATGTTCTGTTGCACAGACGCCAGCCGCGCCTCCATGCTTTGGATCATCTGAGCCTGCGCATTGGCTTGGGTATCTGAAACGGTCTGCAAACCACCGCGCAATTGTTCCTGCCCTGCGCCCAACTGCTGCACATGGCCACCCATGATCTGCATCTGCTGGGCAAGCGGTGCCGCCATGCTGGCGGACCGTCCAGCGGCGCGCACTGCCATGATCAGCAAGATAATGATCAGCAATAGGGTGCCCGTGCCCACCACTGCGGCAATCACAATGGAATCGCCCCATTCATACGTCTGTCCTGCAAATTCAATCATGTGCGTCCGAACAGCCGCTCAATATCGGCCAGCTTGAGTTCAACATAGGTGGGGCGTCCGTGGTTGCATTGACCAGAATGTGGCGTTGCCTCCATCTCGCGCAGCAGCGCGTTCATTTCCTCGGCGCGCATCCAGCGGCCTGACCTGATCGAGCCATGGCAGGCAATACGGCTGAGGATTGCTTCGATCTTTGCCTGCACAATGTTGCTGTCGTTTTGGTCCGCCAATTCGTCGAGGATATCCATAATCATTGCACGGGCATTTACCGTGCCAAGGATCGCCGGGGTTTCGCGCACGGCGATGGCATCGCCACCAAAGGCCTCAATCCCCAAACCCAGACACGCCAAATCATCCGCCAATTCCAAGAGGCGCGCACAGTCATTGGCCGACAGTTCAACAATTTCCGGGATCAGCAGAGCCTGCGCCGCAACGCCGTTTTCGGCCATTTGGTTCTTGAGTTTCTCATACACCAGTCGTTCGTGCGCTGCGTGTTGGTCAACGATCACCATGCCCGTCGCTGTTTGGGCAATGATATAGTTCTCATGCACCTGACCACGTGCGGTCCCCAACGGATAATCAACTGCATCTTCTGTACCGGCTTGCGTGGTCTGGGTCGTGCTTTCAACACGACCCCACATGCCAGCGGTTTCCGCAAAGCCCGGTGATTGTGCCTCATACGCCGTGATCCGTGCGCCCGCATTGGGGCGGTCCATCTGATAGACCCGCGCACCGGGCTGTTCGGGTCGCATCGCGCCCAAGGTCGCCCCTGCAACAGTTGTTGATGCACGGTGCCCAGCGTCGGCCAGTGCATGGCGCAGTGCAGATACGATCAAGCCGCGTGCCAGCCCGGGATCACGAAACCGCACTTCGGATTTTGCTGGATGCACATTCACATCTACCAACGTGGGGTCACAATCCAAAAACAGCGCCGCCGCTGGATGGCGATCACGGCTCAGGAAATCAAAATAGGCACCGCGCAATGCCCCAACCAACAGTTTGTCGCGCACCGGGCGGCCATTTACGAACAGATACTGCATGACGGCAGATCCGCGTGAATAGGTCGGCAGCGCCGCGAATCCGGTCAGGTGCAATCCTTCGCGGGTGGCATCAATCGGCAATGAATTATCTGCAAACTCTCGGCCCAGAACCTGCGCCAAACGGCCTTGCAAGGCATCGAACATCTCGCCTTGTTCTGCGCTTGCGCGAAACACATCCCGGCCTGAACCGTCACCTGACACATCTCGCAGCACAAATTGGATAAACGGTTCGGCCATCGCCAGACGTTTGATCACATCACCGATTGCCTGCGCCTCTGCCCGGTCGGTGCGCATGAATTTCAATCGCGCGGGTGTCGCAAAGAAGAGGTCCCGCAGGGTGACAACCGTGCCGCCATTTAGCGCCGTGGGGCGAACGGCCATCGCCTTGCCACCATTCACCGATATTTCAGCACCTTCATGACCAGCAGCGCGGCTGGCAATCGTTAAACGACCCACCGCCCCCAGCGACGGCAATGCCTCGCCTCGGAAACCAAAAGAGTGAATATTGAGCAGGTCAGAGCCATCAATCTTGGAGGTCGCGTGGCGTGATAGTGCAAGCGTCAAGTCTTGTGGTGCCATGCCGCAGCCATCATCCGTCACCCGGATCAGGGTTTTGCCACCGTCGCTGTATTCCACAGTGATCCGCTGCGCACCGGCATCAATGGCGTTTTCCACCAGTTCTTTGACGGCTGAGGCTGGACGCTCCACCACTTCACCAGCGGCGATACGATTAACAGCCGCGTCATCCAGTTGGCGGATAATCGGTTGCGTTTCGCGTATATTGGGGTTGGGGCGGGCCATGCCGCAAAACCTAGCATAGGTTTGGTTGGACCTTCTACCCATAGGACAGAGTTATCCCCCGCTATTTTGCAGAGATCACCCACTGAGTTTGACTGTGTGACACCCTGAAAAGCCAACGGGCCGCACCCTGTGATGGGTCGGCCCGTTGCCAGAAAGGCTGCTTTTGCGCGCTGTGTTTTTTATTATCCAGGAATTATCAGGCGCTGGCCAATCTGAATGCGGTTTGGAGATTTCAACAAGGAACGGTTTGCCTCAAAAATGCGATTGTAATCGCTGGGCCGCCCGTAAAACTGAAGCGAGATATAGGCAAGGCTATCGCCCCGCTCAACAACATAGACACGCCCGCCTTTATCGGATTGTGTCTTGGCTTTCGATGCGGCAAAGGCACGACGGCTCATTTCGCGTGCAGCTTCTGCGCCCTCTTCGGTCCCATCTCTGAGCAAGGATGTCTGAACCAAGTTGAAGATCAGGGTATCTGCATCAAAATTCCCATCTTCGGTACTAAGCGATTCAGGGAGCTCGATTTCCCCGCGCGCCGCCGCTTGCCGTATAAGCTCTGCTGCCTCGTCTTGGGAAACATTCGCATTTGGCATGCGCAAGCAAAGCTGCTGCCGGCCATTTCGCTCGATTGTCTTAACGCTGTAGGTTCCTGCCAGAACGCCTTCGCGCAGCATGCGCAGCTTGTTCCGACTGAAAATATCCTTTTCTTCAGTCTTGGTCTGATCTTGTTTCGTAAGATCGCCAGAGGTTTGTTGTGGGGAAAGCCCGATGAGAATTTCACTCATCGTCAACGGTGCAAGCTGCGCGCGCGATGTTGATGCTGCAGTGGTCATCAGGTCAGGCGCGGTGCCCCGTGTGACGGCCTGATCAACACTTGCGGCAACCACCCTGTTCAAATCATCAACCTCTGGGCCAATATCCGCACCAGTAATTTCGACAGGGCCACTTGCCGCTGCCCGAAATGTGGGAGCATCCGAACCTGCCCCCACAAACTGCAACGTCGTGACAATACCAAGCAAAAAGGTGAGAGACGCAATCGCGCCAACCGCAATTACGGTTCCTTTAAAAGGCAATGCAGAGCTTGTTGTTCGGTGCTCCTGCACCGTTTCTGGGATAACATAACTGTCGAATGTGATCTGCGGCGATGTCGGGTCGGGATGGCGAGAATTTCTCATGAGGTGCCCTCTGCAATACTAAAGCCTAAAACCGACCAGACCTGCATGCCGCCTCGATAATAGCGTATTTTTTCCCTGGGATAGCCTTCGGTCAAAAGGTTTTTAATCAACTGCCCAGCATCATCGGCGCTTGGCCCTTTGTCATAGACCAGTAATTCGCGGGCATCCGAAAAATTGAAAACCCCATCAAGTTCACGCGCACCAAGGACGCGCAGAATATCTCCTTTGAATTCGCTTTCAGCGTCCAATGTGGGGAAAGGTAGGCTGACGGTCCCGGGGATATAGCCACTTGCCCGGTCCGCAGGCATGCGCGCATCAACCATCAGGCCTTTGTCACCTGCAACTTCGTCCATTAAAAATGTCAGGACGTCTGTTTCGCCCACAGTCATGACGCCATCCGCAACAATTATCGGGGCAATGCAAAATGCACCACATGTGTCCCCACTTGACGCAAAGTGAGCTGTAAAACGTGAAACGTCCGGATTATCACGGTCAATGTTCACGCGTTTACCATTAAAGATGAACGATGCCTTAGCCTCTGTTGATGCACTTTGCGCAGTTACTGTACCGCTCAAAAGGCAAAATGATGCCGCTAGCGCCGCCGTTAACCTTAACATCCCACCGTCCCCCAGACGTACTACCATATTTAGGTACGCTAGCTGGCAGGCTGCGCACTTGTTGGTTTGTGGGCTACATATAGGCAAAGGATGATTCGGAGGTCAAAACAAAAACGAATCATTGGATGAAAAAATCCGAATCAAAACATCTTTGAGTCGAATCAGCACCACGGATGAGTGAAATCCAACCCGTTAGCCCATCGGCTCAGTCGCGCCGCGTAACCGATGTGGCCCGATCCATGCAATGATACCAAGAATAATACCTGAGACCGTCGCGATCATTCCAGCCGCTGAAACGCTATCCGCAAAACCGATCCACAGCGGTCCATATCCGGCAAGAACATATCCGATGATGGCTGCCAAAGTGGCAAAGAAAACAGACCACGCCACCTGATGTTCCAATTGATTGGTCATCAGTCGCGACGCCGCTGGCGGGCAGATAAACATCGCGATCACGATGATACTGCCCACAGCATCAAAGGCCGCAACTGCCGCGATGGCGGCGGTAATGACCAGTGCGAGTCCCAGAAAGTTGGTCCGCATGCCAATGGTACGCGCGAACCCTTCGTCAAAGGTGCTTATTTTCAAAGGCCGCCAAAATACGAATATGAACAGAGCGACTGCAACCAAAGTGATGGCCATACGGGGCAATTCAACTGGCAACCCGGCCAAGGCAACAGGGTCGACCAGTGAGGCCCAGCCCGTGGCGTCCAACCAGATCAGGCTTTCCAGATTGCCATAAAGCGCATGTTCGACATCCAAATGCACGCTGCTGGTGTCCGATTGCTCTAGCAACAGAACGCCAGCGGCGAACATTGAGGTGAATATGACCCCCATCGCAGCACCCGCTTCAATCTTGCCCAGCCGCCTGACCGCCTCAATGGCGATGACTGCCACCACCGCGGCACCTGCGGCCCCCAATAACATCGGCCATGTGGTCACCACCCCTGTCAGCAAAAAGGCGACAACAATACCGGGCAGTACAACGTGGCTGATTGCATCACCGATCAATGCCTGATGCCGCAACACCAGAAAGTTACCCGGCAAGGCGCAGGCAACAGCAACAAAAATACCGGTGAGCATGGGGACCAAGGACAGGGGTACAAATTCTTCACCGCTCATGCTGGCACCACGCCGCGCAGGTCAATGCGGCTGTCTACTTCGTTGATTTGGTCGGGTGTCAACACAGTCTCAATCTCTGTCAGCCCATCATAAAGTGATGCAGCCGCCTCATACGTCGGATCACGGCGAATGATCTGCCACCGGGTTTCATCGCGCAGCGCCTTGGCAGAACGGGCGCGTCCTTCTTTTGTGGCAACACCATCTGGCCGCGCCCAGCCTTCGGCACGCAACAACCGAAGCGTCAGACGTTCATAAATCGGTTGGCCATGCGCCAAGGCAAGCAACCCCTGACGTAGGTGAACACGGCGTTGATATGCATTGTGCCGCAGCACGGCTGACGCAACGCCGCGTCCCGGGGCCAGCAATAATGACAGGGCAAAAAAGCCAAAGCCGACAAGGACAATGATTGGCCCGGTTGGCACATCTGGCAGGGCCGCAGAAAGGGCCGCACCAATATAGGCTGACAAGCCGCCCAACAGGCCAGAGATCAACACAACATGGTCGGTGCGTTCCGTCCAGAAACGCGCCGTGACAGGCGGAATAATCAACAATGCCACAATCAGAATAAGACCCACAATCTTAAGCCCGACCACGGTGACGGCCAACACCAGCCCCATCATGGCAAGATCGGTTCGGGCCACATTTTGCCCCGTCGAAATGGCATAATCAGGGTCAAAAGACGCAAGCGTGAGAGGGCGGCGCATCAGCAACACCAAAAGCAAGGTGACAGCTGCTGACCCAGCGATCACCAGTGCGTCAGCGCGTAACATACCTGCTGTTGAACCCAGCAAGAATCCTTCAAGGCCCGCCTGCTGCCCCGCGCTCATTGTTTGGATAACAGTCAGCAGAACGATGCCAAAACCGAAAAAGACAGACAGCACCGATCCGATGGCAGCGTCCTCGGCCAGCCTTGTTCGGGAGGATAGCCACGACACCAAAAGCAATCCAATCGCGGCTGATATCGCAGCACCGCTGAGCAGGCCAACCAGATTGCGCCCTTCGCCGCCCAGCGCCACCATCAGCATAAACGCCAATGCCACCCCGGGCAGTGTTGCATGGCTGATCGCATCACTAACCAGCGCGCGTTTGCGCAGAAACAAGAAGGTTCCGCCAACCCCCGCCGCCATGCCCAGCAGTGCCGCGCCGATCGTCACCAGCGTCGCGTTATACCCCAGTTGCAGCGTCAGCGCGTCCCAGATCATACGAGGTTCAGCGCCTCCATTTGCGGGGCGGCCAATCGACCGCCGTAGGCATCTTGAAGCGTCTGAATGGTGAATGTTGTCGCAACGGGCCCTTCGGCAACGCGGCGTGTGTTAATCAAAAACACATTGTCGAAATATTCCGCAACGGTGCTGAGATCGTGATGCACAGCAACAACTGTTTTGCCTTCATCCCTGAGCGACTTTAGGACTGAAATAATCGCTTTTTCCGTTGCGGCATCCACCCCGGCAAAAGGTTCATCCAACAGATATAAATCCGCATCCTGCGCCAATGCTCGCGCCAGAAACACCCGCTGTTGTTGTCCGCCTGAAAGTTGACCGATCTGACGGCTGGCAAAGTCTTGCATACCGACACGGGCCAGACATTCATTGGCCTTGGCGCGGTGTGCCGGGCGAACCCGCCCCAGTAGACCAAGCTGGGCATAAAGTCCCATTAACACCACGTCGATCGCACGCGTCGGAAAATCCCAATCGACTGAGGCGCGTTGGGGAACATAGGCGATGCGGTCACGTTGCGCATTTACAGGCTTGCCATAAATCGTGGTGGTGCCAGCCAAAGGCGTCAAAATCCCCAACGCGGCCTTGAGAAGGGTTGATTTACCCGCGCCATTTGGCCCTATGATCGCAGTCATCTGACCCGGTTGCACCGTCATATCAACAGAAAAAACCGCAGGTTTTTGACCATAAGACACGGTCATGCCTCGGATAGCCATGGGACTGTCAGCACGGCTTATTCGATCAGGAAGGGGGCCGTCAGCGATGGCCAGTTCAGCGGTCATTTATCAGCTACCCCGCCCCAGTTTCCCCTGCATACCGCCTGCGGGGACATCCGCGCCCAGCGCCGTGGCGATAGTGGTCACATTGTGATCAATCATACCAATATAGGTGCCTTCATAGGTGCCATCAGACCCCATCGCGTCACTGTATAGCGCGCCCCCGATGCGGACCTCTTGGCCTTGTGCAGCCGCCCCTTCGATCAGCGCGCGCATGTTCCTGTCGGATACCGATGTTTCGACAAACACAGCCCCAATTTTGCGGGTGACCAAATCGTCAACCAGTTCACTGATCCGGTTCAAACCGGCTTCGCTGGCGGTTGATATCCCTTGGATGCCGATCACTTCGAACCCAAAGGCCCGGCCAAAATAACCAAAGGCATCATGGGCGGTGACCAGCACCCGCTTATCTTGCGGCACTTTGTTCAACGTGTCGGCGGCATAGGTCGCAAGCTCTGACAGTTTTGCCAGATATTGTTCCGCATTCTGGGCAAAAAACTCTGCGTGCTCAGGGCGTGCCTTTGTCAGGGCCGCAGCAATTTCAGACACCACACCTTGCCAGGTCGTTGGATCCATCCAAACATGCGGATCATAACGCCCATTGTAGGATGGGTGGCTCAGCAAACTATCTTTGGGCAGTGCTTCGGCTACGGCCACGACGGTGCGTTTGCCGCCCAGCTCCTCAAAAAACCGCTCCATCTGCGCCTCAAGGTATAGGCCATGCCACAGCACCAGATCGGCGCGTGTCATCGCAACGATATCGCTGCGGGTTTGACGGTAGCCATGAGGATCAACGCCGGGGCCCATCAAGGCCCGCACAGTTACCAGATCCCCACCAATTTGGCGTGCTGCATCAGCGATCATACCGGTTGTGGCCACGATATTGAGTGCCTCACTCGCCTGAGCAAATGAAGCGGTACTGATCATCGCCAGCCCCCCCAAAAGGGTTGCGCGGCGGGTCATTACAAAAGGTGCATTGGTTTTGTTCATATTCCCTATATGAGAACTATTCGCAACTAAGTCAATCTAGTTGCGAGTTATTCGCAATCTTAAAATTGCATCAGAAAGAAATATCAAACCGCGCACCCTTGTCGGTCTGAACAAATTCAATCTTGCCGCCATGTGCGCCCAATAACGCCCGCGCAATCGACAAGCCCATGCCGGTCCCGCCTGTTGAACGGGTGGTGGTGAAAAACGGATCGAAAAGACGGGATTGATTGCCCGGAGCCACGCCTTTTCCATTGTCACAAACCCGCAGTGTGTTCTCGGCCCACGTCAGTTTAAGACAAGTTGCCCCATGCGCGACAGCGTTCTGGGCCAATTGCGTCAAGACTGCATGCAAATCATGCGCAGTTATTGGCAGGGTACCGTCTTGTATCACCTCAACCTGTATACCCGCCAGCGTAACCGCGACACCGCTCAGCTCAACATGACCGCTTGACCGCTCCAACCCAGCGGCAGCATGGGCGCGCATATCGCTGAGCAAGTGCTCCATCCGCGCTGCCGCGGTTTGAATGGTCTGAGCCAAGGCGGCACGGTCTGCTTGGCCCATGTCACCTTGCAACAATTCCGCCGCACCAGTGATCGCAGTAAGGGGCGATTTTAATTCATGCGTCACATGATTGGCATAGGCGCGCAGGCCAGACGCACGATTGTGCAGGGTTTCGCCCATATCAACCACGCTTTGCCCTAAATCACTAAATTCGGGCGTGCCAAAATGCGGCGGCAGCGGGGTTTCCACCCGCCCTGCTTTCATTGCGTGGGCATGGGCCGTCAACGCATAAACGGGACGTAATACCAATCGCCAAAGCAGGAACCCAAGGATTGTGGTCGAAATAATCGCCATCCAAGCAATCAACCACGCCGTTTCGGCCCAGCCCAGCACATTGCCCGCCACCTTGAAATATCCGATCCCGACCAACGGCACACCCAGCACCCCGGCCAATGTCCCCCCCACCACTAAGGCCAGTGGCGGACGCCATTTGCGTCTTACGCGTTGCGGCATGGACCCATCCTAATGCCAACGCCGTGGACCGTTTCGATTGCATTATTGCACCCGGCATCGGCCAATTTCGCACGCAGATTTCGCAGGTGGCTGTCAACGGTGCGATCCGACACATGGATATGTGCACCATAGACCGCATCGGTCAGGGTCGGTCGCGGAACCACCTGATCCGGGCGGGTCATGAGGTGGGTCAGTATCCCCATTTCTCGCGCGGTCAGTGCAACAGGTGCACCATCCACAAGACAGCGGTGGCGTGATGGATCAAGTTCAAGGTTGCCTGTCTGCATCGCCGCGCGATCCCCGGCGATGACCTTCCCAGCGCCGCTGCGTTTGAGGATCGCTTTGATACGCGCCACCAGTTCGCGGGGTGAAAACGGCTTGGTCACGTAATCATCACCTCCCAATTCAAACCCCAGCACCCGATCAATTTCATCATCGCGTGCTGTCAGGAAAAGCACCGGCGTTATGTCGTTGGCCCGCAGGGTTCGGCACACCTCAAGCCCGTCCATTTCCGGCAGGCCGATGTCCAGCACGATCAGATCAAACCGTCCAGTCCGCGCCTTGGCCAGCCCTTCTGCACCATCACCCGCCTCGCTTGGGGTCATCTCCGCTTGACGCAGCGCAATTGAAATCACGCTGCGAATTTGGGGGTCGTCATCAACAATCAAGATATTCGGCTTCACAAGGCACCTTCAATTTGTATGGCATTCAGGCTATTGTGGGCGCGCCAATTGCGAAAGCCCCATTCGCGCCAGTCACGCGGTGTCGTCATTTCGTGTCGTCCATGGCAGATGCTTTGCCCTAAGTCCCTTTCGTGCGCCGCGATGATCGGTTGTGCGGCATCACCAAGCCAGCACAGATGGTATGTATCACGCTGCACAGCATGGTTAAGGTTATAGCGCGCAATCACCGCATCAAAGCTGATCAATGCACAAATATACAAAACAACGCCCGCCATCGCCCCACCGCGCAGCATCAACCAGCCATTGCGCTGGCCCTGCCATACCTGACAAAGGATCAAGGCCAAGCCACCCGCGACCAGCCCCATCCAGATCGCGGCAGCGACACGTAGATGGGTCAAACCATAGACATCGACGTAAAACTCAAGCCGCACCAGCGAACTGATCACCAACATCACATTCTGCGCCACCCAGAACATCAACAATCCACGCAACAACTGATTTCCGTCGGTCCATCGACGGGTCAGCAGCGCAAACCCACCCGCAAGCAAAGCCGTAAGAACCAAAGGATAAGCTCCACGGTGGGCGTATTCCGCATAGGTAATCCCATCCGGCAACCCAACGCCGCCATATAGGTAAATCACATCCATCGCGGTTTGCAGGGCAAAGACCATATTGAACATAATCAACGCACGCGTCACGGATATTGGGTTAATGATCCCCTGCCGCGCTGGGCCTATTTTATGTACAACTGGCGCACGGCGCAGGCGTTCACGCATCTTTGTCACTGACAATCCTGTCCAGATCAGTGGCACCAGAAATAGCCAAAATATCGCACGATCCACTGATGGCAGGTCCATCTGCACGAGGTTATCGGCCCACCCCATCGCAATTGGGTTCGCCTCTAACAGCAGCACCACAAAAACCAGCCCAAGCACCACAGGAACCAGCCAACCCATCAGCAACCGATTGAACACCGCGGGTGCGCCACCGATGTCGGTGCGGCCCAGCAATTGCGTGCCATCCTCAAAAGTCTGGCGCACGCCCATGGGCCAAAGCCGCAAAGCACCCCGGGCAACTTCGACCGGGTTCAACCCCGCCAATAATGCCAGCATCGCCGAGACACCACAAACAGCGATCAACAACGACAACGGCTGTACCAGTTCAACCAGCGGCAAAAGCGCCAATATGCTGCCACCCAAAACCAATGCAAACCGATTGCCATTGACCTGCCGCCCCGCGACCCACAGCGCCGCCATCACAAGGGCCGCCCCAAATACCGCCAGCGACAATCCCGGCAAGACTTGCCAAACCAACACATCGCCCAATGCAATCAAGGGAACCAGCAACGCTAACGGTCCTATCTGGCGCGTTTTAACATCATCGCCCGGCGCCGGGCGTTCTGCGGTGGTGTCGCCCGACATCCACCATCCATCTTGCTGCATCGCCATTGGCACGCCCCGTATCAAAAACGTCTTCATTTCTATCTGCCCCTCACGTTCAAGTTTCTGATTTCCCTTGTGACCGTCACACGTGCAGGCACTGTCGGCAGTTTGTGCAGTTTTTGCGCAAATAACATCGCGGCAATCTGTGGGCAGAGCCATTGCCAAAGGGGGGCGACGCGTGGCACCTTGGTTACCTAAATGAACCGGAGATGCCCCATGGCCACCCAGCTCACCCCTGCCGAAACCACCGCCGCGACCACGTCAAATTTGCATCTGCCACAGCTGACTGAACCCCGTAATCCGGGCATGCCGTTGGATATGGATTGGGTGCGCTCGGTTCAGGTCAACACCTCTGCGGTTGAGCGGCGTGCAGCATCACTGTCGGCCCGCAGATCGGTGAAAAAGGCACATCAGGCGGCATGGTTGTTGCGTGCGATCACGTGCATTGATCTGACCACATTGTCCGGCGATGATACTGAACGCCGGGTTGCACGGCTTTGTGCCAAAGCGCGGCAACCCGTGGCACCTGCGATGCTCAAGGCGCTTGGCGTTGGGCCAATCACAACGGGCGCGGTCTGTGTCTATCACGAGATGATCCCGGCGGCGAAAGCGGCCCTCGCAGGCACCAACATTCCCATCGCCGCTGTCTCTACTGGGTTTCCAGCGGGCTTGTCGCCCTTTGAGCTGCGCATCAAAGAAATTGAAATGAGCGTGGCGGCGGGCGCGGCTGAGATCGACATCGTCATCTCGCGACGACATGTTTTATCGGGTGATTGGCAGATACTTTACGATGAAATGCAGGCGTTTCGCGCGGCCTGCGGTGACGCCCATGTCAAAGCAATCCTTGCCACGGGTGAATTGGGCAGCCTGCGCAATGTGGCGCGGGCATCGTTGATTTGCATGATGGCTGGGGCAGACTTCATCAAGACTTCGACGGGCAAAGAAAGTGTAAACGCGACACTGCCTGTCAGCCTTGTGATGATCCGTGCCATTCGTGATTATTATGATCGCACCGGGTTTCGCGTTGGATACAAACCAGCGGGTGGCATTTCAAAAGCCAAGGATGCGATCACCTATTTGTCGCTGATGAAAGAGGAGCTCGGTGACCGATGGTTGCAACCTGACCTCTTTCGCTTTGGCGCGTCATCCTTGCTGAACGACATCGAACGCCAATTAGAACACCATATCACCGGCAACTACTCTGCCGGATATCGCCACGCGACAAGCTAAGGACTGCACCATGAATGTATCCGACATTTTTGAGACAATGGACTATGGCAAAGCCCCTGAATCGGCGGCGGATGCGCTGGCGTGGCTGGTTGACATGGGGGACCGTTTTGGCCACTTTATTGACGGTGCATTCACCGATCCGGGCGATGGATTCGACAGCAAGAACCCCGCCACACGAGAGGTGCTGGCGACCCTAACCCAAGCCACGCAAGCCGATGTGGATACGGCAGTTAAAGCCGCCCGCAAGGCGCAGCCCAAGTGGGAAAAACTCGGCGGCCATGGCCGGGCGCGGTATCTCTATGCCCTTGCACGCCTTCTGCAAAAGCACAGCCGCCTGTTTGCAGTTCTCGAAGTGTTGGACAATGGCAAACCAATCCGCGAGGCCCGCGACATCGACGTGCCCTTGGCGCAGCGGCATTTTTATTACCACGCGGGCATGGCGCAACTGATGGAAAGCGAACTGCCCGATGCGCAGGCGCTGGGCGTGTGTGGCCAAATCATTCCGTGGAATTTCCCGCTGTTGATGCTGGCATGGAAGGTCGCACCCGCCCTCGCGATGGGCAACACAGTGGTTTTGAAGCCCGCCGAATACACCTCGCTGACTGCGCTGCTGTTTGCGGACATCTGCCGTCAGGCGGGGTTGCCTAAGGGTGTTGTCAACATCGTTACGGGCGACGGCGCGGTTGGCGAGATGATCGTGAATGCTGACGTCGACAAAATCGCCTTTACTGGCTCCACCGCTGTGGGTCGACGCATCCGCGAAGCAACGGCAGGAACCGGCAAGGCACTGACCTTGGAACTGGGCGGCAAATCCCCCTACATCGTGTTTGACGACGCTGATCTGGATTCAGCTGTCGAAGGGTTGGTGGATGCTATCTGGTTCAATCAGGGCCAGGTTTGTTGTGCGGGCTCGCGCCTGCTGGTTCATGAACCCGTTGCGGATGCATTTTATACCAAACTTCGGGCACGGATGAGCAAGCTGCGTGTCGGTGATCCGATGGATAAAAGCATTGATGTGGGCGCATTAGTTGACCCTGTGCAGTTGGAATCCGTAAGCGACATGATCAGCGCCAATACTGCTGGCGAAAAGTATGTCGCTGAGACTACACTGCCTGAAAACGGGTGTTTTTACCCGCCAACATTGATCACCGGGCTGAACCCTGCTGATACGTTGATGCAAGAAGAAATCTTTGGCCCGGTTCTGGTGTCCACAACCTTCCGTACGCCGGAAGAGGCCCTGCAACTGGCCAACAACACCCGCTATGGGCTGGCCGCAACTGTGTGGTCAGAGAACATCAATCTCGCGCTGGATATCGCGCCTAAACTGGCTGCCGGGATCGTCTGGATCAACGGCACCAACCTGATGGATGCCGCCGCTGGCTTTGGCGGGGTGCGCGAAAGCGGCTTTGGCCGTGAAGGTGGTTGGGAAGGGCTGGCGGGATACACAAAACCCAAGGGCGCCTCAAAAGCTCTGACAGTAGTACAGCCGATGACCGGGGACGGTGCCCCGGCTGATCCTCTGGACCGTACCGCAAAGCTCTATATAGGTGGCAAACAAGCGCGCCCCGATGGTGGGTATTCTGCCCCGGTTTGGGGGAAGTCCGGCGCATTGCTGGGTCACGCCTCGCTGGCCAACCGCAAAGATGTGCGCAACGCGGTTGAGGCCGCCCATGCCGCCAAGGGCTGGTCAAAAACCACGGGCCACCTGCGTGCGCAAATCTTGTATTACATTGCCGAAAACCTTGCCGCGCGCAGTGACGAATTCAGCGCGCGCTTGAATGCAATGCAGGGCGGCAAGAGCATCAAGAATGAAGTCGAGGCCAGCATCAAACGCCTGTTCACCTATGCCGCTTGGGCCGACAAATACGACGGGCAAGTGCACGGTGTTCCGATCCGGGGTGTGGCTATGGCGATGAAAGAACCGGTTGGTGTGATTGGCGCGATCTGCCCGGCAGAGGCCCCGTTGCTGGGCCTGATATCCTGCATGGCCCCGGCCATCGCCATGGGCAATCGGGTGATCCTTGCGGCCTCTGAGCCCTTTCCGCTTTCAGCAACTGACTTTACCCAAGTGCTGGAAACCTCTGATGTGCCAGCAGGCGTGGTGAATATCCTGACCGGCCCGCAATCTGATCTTGCCGAAGCAATGGCGCGACACATGGATGTTGATACGGTCTGGTCGTTTGGTGCAGCAGAACTGAGCAAAATTGTCGAACATGGTGCTGCGGGCAATCTCAAACGCACTTGGGTCAATAATGGATATGCACGTGACTGGATGAGTCACGCAGGCGAAGGGCGCGCGTTTTTGCAAGCGGCAACAGAAGTGAAAAACATCTGGGTGCCTTACGGAGAGTAAGCTTTGGTGTGATATTACTTTTTAAAATAACCCGCCTTGGCCTGATCTGACCAAGGCGGGTTCGTAAAGTTTAGTTTGCAACTGTGGTTTCCAAACCTTCCGGTTGACCAACCACCACAAAATACAAGCCATCAGGATCAAGTAATTCAGCCGCCACGCGCTTCACATCATCCAGTGTGACCGCCTCAACTTTGTCATTGCGGGTTGCAATATAATCAATCGGCAGACCCAACATCTGCATACCAACCAGAATACCCGCAATTGTCCCATTGCCATCAAAGCGCAGCGGATAAGACCCCGTGATATAGGTTTTGGCGTCATTCAATTCAGTTTCCGTAATGCCGTTGCTGGCCATTTTGGCCCACTCATCGCGGATCACACCAATCGCCTGTCCCACGCGGTCATTCGCCGAACTAACTGACCCCATATAGGTTTCCGCCAAATCGCGTGACACCAGATAGGAATAGACACCATAGGTCAGACCCCGTTTTTCACGAACCTCGTTCATCAAACGGCTTTCAAAACCACCGCCGCCCAAAACATGATTTAGAATCACAGCAGCGAAAAAATCAGGGTCGTCTTGCCTGATGCCCTTTTGTCCAAATAACGCCACAGATTGTGGGGTTGGGAAATCCACGACCGTCACGCCAGACGGGATGTCAAAGTCGGCGCGGGGTGGCATCGGGGCACCGGTTTCGGGCAAGTCACCCAACAGATCATCCAACAGTTTGCCCAGTTCGTCTGGCGTGATGTCGCCAACTGCGCCGATAAAAACGCGGTCCCGGGCCAGCACGGCACCCTGCGCTGCGATCAGATCATCACGGCTTAATACGGCAACGCTTTCCAATGTGCCGTTGAGCGATGAACCATAGGGGTGATCGCCAAAAACGGCCTTGTTGAAGGCTTCACCCGCAATGTCATTAGGGTCCTTTTGATCTGACTTGATGATCGACAAAACTTGCCCACGCACCCGCTCTATGGCTTCTTGATCAAAACGTGGTTCAAGGAGCGCTGCTCGCAACAAAGCAATTGATGCGTCACGGTTTTCAGTCAGAAACCGCGCAGAAATTGTCAGGGAATCGCTTGAGACATCAAAGCCAAAGCTGGTGGCCAAGGCCTCGGTTGCGCGGCTATAGGCGCGGGCATCCATGTCGGCAGCGCCTTCTTCCAACAACCCGGTCATCAGGTTGATCGCACCCCGTTTACCGGGCGCATCAAGCGACGCACCGCCACGAAATTGCAGCTCAAGCGCGGTGAAAGGTATCGAGTGTTCCTCAACCAACCAAGCGGTCAGACCGCCGGGGCTGGTAACCGATTGAATATTCACTTCTGCGCGCAGGGGCAATGCCGCCATAACGGTCAGTATTAGGGCAAGAAAAATTCTCATTGCACTGTCTCCTGTTTCATCAACCATCCCGTGACAGAGGCCCGGCGATCAAAAACCGATGCTGCGGCTTTCATAATGTCTTCTGCTGTGACCGCTTCCAAAACATCGGGCCACGCCTGCACATCCTCAACGGTCAATCCAATCGCCAAGGCCTGTCCATATCGGCTGGCGACCTGATCTGCATTGTCGCGGGCATAAACCTGATTGGCGCGGATTTGCAGTTTGATCCGGTCCAATTGTTCTGCATCAACGCCCTCTTCCATAAAAGTTGCCAATGCTAGATCCAGTGCATCTTCGGCCTCTTGCAAGGTAACATCAGCGGCAGGTACAACAATCAGATTAAAGGTAGTATCATCCAGTGTGGTGGCGTTATAAAAAGCGCCCGTGTATGTTGCGACTTGGGTATCAAATTGCAGCTTTTCCGTAAGATATGACGTGGTGCCCCCGCCCAAAATCTCGCTCAGCAATGTCAGCGCGGCGGCTTGCCCTTGCATCCCTGAATCACGTTCAGGCGCAAGGTAGGACCGACTGACGTAGGGTTGCGCCACGCGCCCGTCACGGAATGTCAGCCGACGTTCGGCTGTTTGTGGGGGCTCTTCTGTCCGGAACCGTTCGGGCAGTGCCGTGTTTGCGGGAATTGCGCCATAATACTTTTCGGCCAGCGCTTTAACTTTGTCTGGTACAACATCACCGGACACCACCAAGATCGCATTGTTGGGTGAATAGTAAAGTTCATAGAATGACAGCGCATCCGCAAGGTCCAGCTGCTGCATTTCGTGCTTCCAGCCAATCACTGGCGTGCCATATCTGTGGTTCAAATATTGTGCCGCGTTCAACTGTTCATTGAACAAGGCTCCGGGGCTGTTTTCAGTGCGCTGATTGCGCTCTTCCAGAATGACGTCCCGCTCCGTTGCGATGTTTTCCGGTGTCAAACGGATGTTTTTCATCCGGTCGCTTTCCATGCTCATCATCAATTCTAACCGGTCCGCGGCAACCCGCTGGTGATAGGCGGTGTAGTCATAGCTGGTAAAGGCGTTGTCACTGCCGCCATTGGCGGAAACCGTGGCAGAAAACTCGCCAGACTCCAGCTTATCGGTCGCTTTGAATAACAGGTGCTCCAAAAAGTGCGCCACACCAGACGATCCCTTTGGTTCGTCCGCGGAACCGGCACGATACCAGACCATTTGCTGGACCACGGGTGCGCGGTGATCTTCGACTACAACAACTTCCATTCCATTTTCCAACGTAAAATGCGTGACGGCTTCGTTGTTGCGGGCTGCGGCCCCCACAGGCAGTAAGGCAAGGGTCAGCAGGGCCTTAAAGACCGACGATCTGAACATGATCAATCCTTTGAAGTTATTCGTTGTAGCTTAGGTACGCGCTTACGACCTGCTTTCAACCCAATACCCGAAAAAGTGAGTAGACGAACCCGAGCTTTGGGCTGCTTAACGCACCGCAGGCGGAGAAGAAGGCGTGCGCGCGCCAGCACGGCGCCACCGGGCGGCCTCTGTTTCAGCATTCAGCGTTTGCCGACGATAGGCTTGGCTATAACGGTCGGTCGGGACGATGCGGAATTGGGTAAAACGCGCCTTGCCTTTGCGGAACTTTGCATCGGTTTCGGCCAATTTCTGCCGCACGCCGGGCGTCACACCCAGACGGCTCGCATGCTGCACCAACGCCGCGTCACTTGCAGGAATGCGACCGCCTGCGGCTTCAGGCCGTCCACCAAACGCCGTGATGCCTTCATTTAGGGCTGATCGGTCTGTCAGGTTTGCTTGACCCGGGGTCGGCGCAGGCAAGTTGGAATAGTTGTTGGGGTTTTCTAATGGTTTAACCGGCGCAATCTGAAATTCATCCGGGCCGCTTGACGTGGATGTGAGTTCCCGCAAGCCATTGTTCGCACAGGCAGCAAGGGTCAGCGACATCAGAACTAATATCAGCGTACGGCGCATGGGTCGTCTCCTCTAGGTCTGCCCTTCAATATCTCAGGCAGGTGGTCAATGTCACTGCCGTTTTTTTGCAACCGGTTTTGGCGGTGTTTTTTTGTCGTTGGTAAACAGTACCAGACCAATCGCCCCCGCGAAAATAAAGATATCAGCGATGTTGAAAACATAAGGGTTATTAATGCCGCAGCAGGACATGTTAAGAAAATCAAGAACATAGCCATAGATCAAACGATCCACAACATTCGCCAGTGCGCCCCCGACCAACAAACCAGCACTGATCTGCGCCAAGACCCCTTGTTGCGAGCGACGCACCCAAAACGTGACGCCAAGGCAAATAATCAGCGCAAGACCGATCAAAACCCAACGCATCGCATCGGTTCCATCGCCAAAAATACCAAAATTGATGCCCCGGTTTTCGCCATAGCGGAAATTGATCACTGGCGGCAACACATCAATGGACCGGATGCGAGCCAACTCCATCATGTGGATCACAATATACTTGCTGGCCTGATCAATCAGAAAGGCGGCAAATCCGGCCCAAATGAAATTGCGCATCTGCTGTCCCTTCTAGTGCCGGAAGTGGCGCATGCCGGTGAACACCATGGCAAGGCCAGCGTCATCTGCGGCGGCAATGACCTCATCGTCGCGCATCGACCCGCCCGGCTGGATCAGGGCCGTCGCACCGGCTTCAGCAGCGGTGATCAACCCATCCGCAAAAGGAAAAAACGCATCAGATGCGACAACGGACCCGGCGGTCAGTGGCGCGGGCAGCCCCATCGCTTCCGCCATATCAATTGCCTTACGGGCAGCAATACGAGTGCTGTCCACGCGGCTCATCTGGCCCGCACCGACACCCACTGTTGCACCGTCTTTAACATAGATAATCGCGTTGGATTTAACGTGTTTGGCCACGGTCCAAGCAAACAACAGGTCGCTGAGTTCTTGCTCAGATGGTGCGCGCTTGGTCACGACTTTTAGGTTATCCCGACTGATCCGGCCAACATCCTTGTCCTGCACCAAATAACCACCCGACACCTGCCGCACCGCCAGTTTACTCAGGGATGGGTCCGCCAGACCATCTGTCGTCAGCAACCGAAGGTTTTTCTTTTTGCCAAAAATACGCATCGCGTCCGCGTCAGCACCCGGCGCAATCACAACTTCTGTAAAAATCCCACTGATGGCTTCGGCAGTTTCGCCGTCTAGAATTTGGTTCAGTGCGATGATGCCCCCAAACGCCGACGTGCGATCGCAATCAAAGGCGCGGGTATAAGCCTCGATCATTGTTTCACCAGTTGCGACACCACAGGGGTTGGCATGTTTGATAATCGCACAGGCCGGGCCGTTTTCCGGTGCAAATTCGCTGACCAATTCAAAGGCCGCGTCGGTGTCGTTAATGTTGTTGTAAGACAGTTCTTTACCCTGATGCTGGGTGGCTGTGGCCACGCCGGGGCGGTTGCTGCCATCGGTGTAAAACGCCGCATTTTGATGCGGATTTTCGCCGTAACGCATGGTTTGCTTCAATGTGCCGCCAAAAGTACGGCGACGCGGTGTGTCACCAACCTGTGCGGCCATCCATGTGCTGACCGCTGTGTCATAGGCAGCGGTGCGAGCATATGCAGTCTGCGCAAGGCGCTGGCGCAGAGCATAAGATGTTTGCCCCTTGTTGGTGTCCAGTTCTGCAATCACGGCTGAGTAGTCTTCGGTATCGACCACCACATTCACAAATCCATGGTTTTTTGCTGCTGACCGGATCATCGCCGGCCCACCAATGTCGATGTTCTCAATCACCTCAACATAAGCCGCGCCTTTGGCGACGGTTTCTTCAAAAGGGTAGAGGTTCACCACTACCAGATCAATTGCTCCAATATCATGGGTATCCATTGCGGCCACGTGATATTCGTTGTCGCGCAGGGCCAGCAACCCACCATGAACAGCGGGGTGCAGGGTTTTCACACGGCCATCCATCATCTCAGGATAGCCCGTTACATCCGCCACATCGCGCACCTCAAGACCCGCATCGCGAAGCGCCTTTGCGGTGCCACCCGTGCTAAGCAATTCAACGCCGTGTCCGGCCAAAGCTTTGCCCAGTTCGATCAATCCAGTCTTGTCAGATACAGAAAGTAGGGCGCGTTTGACGGGGTGCAGGTCGGGCATGGGCAGTGGTCCTTTGGTCAGTCTTCATCAGCATAAGGATCGTCACGTGACAGATCCCGCACGCCAATCGCAGTTTCCTGCGCTTTGGACAAGGACCACCTGACACGGGTGGCATAGGTAAATGCCATCCCGGTCAGGACGATTTGTTGTGCAGCGCGTGGTTTGAGACGGGTGGTTTCCAGATACACGCCCGGCTCCAGCTTGAGGTTATGGGTGCCATCATGGCGAAAAACCCATATCTCACCGCTCTTTAACGCCATTGAGATGGCCGCACCTCCCAGATCAAGCGTTGCATCAACATCCGGGTGCAGATGAAAACGCATATCAAACTGGATGCCTTTCAATTTTTCGGTATCCAAGGCGCGGTCAAACCGCTTTTTCTCAACGTCTTCCATTGCCAACAGCATATCTTCGCCAGCCAACCCACGCCCATCCAGCGTCAATTCGAGCGTGCGCGCGTGGGTTAGACCGTGGGTCAGGACATAGCCATCATGCCCACCTTGAAAACGGATACCATCGTTGACCTGAGAAATCTCGACGGGAACATGGGTTGGCGCATCAATCAGCGCTTCGTGGCCAGTGTGGCGATCCGCCTCAGCCAAACGGGCGCTGGAGTACCCGCCCAAAGAGAGTGTAGAGTGCGACGGTGTGGCACGCCCTGCCCTGCGCCAATCGACACCAAAGGATGCGCCAGAACCACAGTTGACCACCAGCGGGCGGCGCCCTGATGTCAATTCAAATGCAAGCGTTGACGCATGCGCGTTATCAGATGCTGCGCCCGATGGCGGCGTTTCGGCGTCGATGATGACGCTGGTTCGTCCTGCTGACAGACGGGCATAGCCCATGGCCAACCCATCTGGCTGCATGGCCCTGACATTGGATGCCGCCAAGGCATGGTCCAGCCACCCTTCGGCCCCGCGCCCGCCACCATGAAAGCGCGCAAGTGCGCCGTCCGCATGGCGCAGGCTGCGCAACGTTGGCGCAATCCGTTCAATCGCCGCCAGATGCGCCTTTGGTGCCCCACGTCCCGCATCGCTCAGCGCTGCAGCAGCCCAAGTCAGCAAAGTGAATACAGCCAGCAATTCTTCTGGGTTGCGTGTTGGCAATCCGCCTTGGTCATCAATCTGCGAGGCGCATTCACGCGCCAGCGCCTTGATCGCCGGATCCGCCAGCGCCTCTTGACCTTCAAGCGACAGACCCGCGTAGATCAACCCGGTCAAGGCCTCAAACCTTGGCAATCCCGGTGCCGCGCCGCGCCAACGCCGCGACAGAAATTGAGTTTGCTGTTCTAGCGACCGATAGAAGGCTTTGCTTTCGTCTGATTCTTGGCCACGCAAAACAAACAGCGCATGATTGATCCAACGTATCAGCCGGCGTCCGGTAAGGTCAGGGGTCCACCCCGGCCCGCGCCCTTTGCCATAGGTGTTGATCCAGCCCCAAAGCCAATCCTGCGCCGTAGACCGCGCACCAGCATCGCCCACAGCGGCCAAATCATCTAACCATGCAAACCCGTGGATTTCCTCGGCATAGGCGGCATCGGGCGGTGCCACATCCCAGATTGAGGTGCCCGGTTCATTCAATAATGTTCCGGCAAACAGGTAATTTCCCGCCACCAATTGCCGTCCACGGGCAAAAGATCCGATTGTGCGCGGCTCTGGCGAAGAGACGAATCCCTTGACCTGCGCACGGGTGCGGGTTGCGGCCCATGCGTGCCACAGGTTGAGAAACCGCGCCTTGCGCGCCTTCAGACTGATGGTGTTGAACATATGTGCTGCCCTTGACGCTCTGGTGGCGTTTGGCAAAGCATAGCCTGTGAGGCTGCCCGAGTCACCGCATTTTGGCAAATTCTCTGGCAATCGGCGGGTTTGGTCGCAAATTGGCATGGGTCAGCTGCTGCGCATGCATTAGACCAGATCAAAGAACGGCAAAGGATGTACCAATATGATCGCGAGTTTGATGATGTACGCTCGGCCTGAATTAGAGGCATCACATGCGCGGTACTGGGATCTGATCCGTGCTGAACTTGCGTTACGGAAGGTTGATTCGCCCACTTTCCTATCAAATGGCGTTGATGAGTTCGAAGTTTGGAATGCATCCGATCTGGTACTCAGCCAAACCTGCGGAATGCCATATCGTAAGTGGCTGCATGGCAAGGTGACGTTGATCGGAACCCCAGATTTCGGTGTGCCAAACTGCCCGCCGGGCTATTACAACAGCGCAATTGTTGTGCGAGGGGATGACCCGCGTGAAATATTGGCAGACTTCAATGACGCCAGTTTCACCTACAACCAGACATTTTCACAATCGGGCTACGCAGCCCCCTATGCGCAAACAAAACCACTTGGATTCTGGTTCGCAGACCGCAGCCAAAGCCATGGGCATTTGAATTCTGCCCGCGCAGTGGCGCAAGGGCGTGCAGATATTGCTGCGCTAGATGCCGTGTCGTGGCGGTTAATCGCACGCTATGAACCATTTGCGCAGAACTTGCGTGTACTAGAGTGGACAACGCCAACCCCCGGCCTGCCCTATATTGCCGCAGCCAATGTTGATAAAAGAGCCATATTTGAGGCCGTTGCCGCGGCAATCTCACGGCTTGATGATCAAAGCCGGGGTGATTTGGGTCTCAAGGGCCTGATCGCCATTCCCAAAGCCGCTTATCTGGCGATTAAAAACCCGCCAGATCGTGACTGCTGATCAGCCAGCCTTGCGCAGACAAACAATGTAAAACCCATCCATTCCGCCCCTATCGGCCCAATAATCCGGGCGCAGACGCAGGCCGCCTTCAATGGTGCGCCAGCTTGGGTCGATGCCCGGCACGATCAGCGCCTCAACATCCGTTGTCATATCGCTGTGACGTTCCAGCGCTTCGTCCACTTGCACTTCGCCTTCGTCAGGCAGCAATGAACAGGTACAAAACACCATGCGCCCACCGGGTTTCAGCAAGGTCCATGCGCGGTCAATCAGTTCAGACTGCAATTCAATCAGATCACCAAATTCGGCCCCGTCTTTGGCATAAGGCAAATCTGGATGCCGCCGGATGGTGCCTGTTGCCGAACAGGGCGCATCCAACAAGATCGCGTCATATTCACCCGTTACATCACGCGCATCTTGGACGCGGGTTTTGGCTGGCAGATGCACTCGGGCCAAGTTTTCTTTGACCCGGACCATCCGCGACGCAGAGGCGTCAACGGCGGTGACCTGCGCGCCAAGGGCTGCCAACTGCATGGTTTTGCCACCGGGTGCTGCGCATAGATCAAGGATGACTTCACCCTTTTGCGGGGCGAGAACTTGAACGGGGAATGCAGCGGCGGCATCTTGAACCCACCAATCGCCCTCAGAAAACCCGGGCATTGTAGATACTTGCCCTGCATCTGTGATCCGAACAGACCCATTGGGCAGGACAGTACCGCCAACCACCTCGGCCAATGCCGCAGGATCACGGCGCGCGGTTAAATCCAAAGGTGCGCCTGCAAAATGCGCGGCTTCCATTGCGGCCATAGCGTCAGCGCCCCACGCTTCGGTCAATGGTCCACGCAGCCATTTGGGCAGTCGCGGTGCGCGCAGTGCGGCCCAAGCGTCGGGCCCATCAGCCGCGATTTTGCGCAGCACGGCATTTGTCAGCCCCTTCAGGTGGCTTAGGGTGCGATGACCCGACACCAGATTGACCATCGCGTTCACAACACCGTGCGGCGCGCCACCTTGGCATAACTCAATCGTACCGACCCGTAGGACATTGCGGATGGTCAATGGTGGATAGGTGCTGAGGTATTTCTGCAAAAGCCGGTCCGCACGTTCCATGCCACGCAGGGTTTCCAGCGCCAGACGTTGGGCACGGGCGCGATCGTCTGGGGGCAGTTTATCAAGCGAACCTTCAGCCAGTAATTCGGACATCAGGCGGGGTTCCTCACCCAATATCTGATCCAACAAATAGACGGCACTTCTGCGGGCTTGAACGCCTGTGTCTGCCATGAGGTCACTTTCTATGTAATGTTCTATGCGGGCATGGGTTGTCTGCGACAATCCGCGAAGTATATCAATGTTGCAGATGCCTCAAGGAGGATGACATGGCAAAACCACCACCAACCCCCGCCCCCGATCTCCCCCCTCAGCCGAAGCCGTCTGAAAAACCGATTCCTGACGCGCCGCAACATCCAAGGCCCGAGCCAGAGCAGGACTTGCCACCCGCCGCACGGCGCGCATTGGCAGAGGCAGAAGAACGCAGGAAAAAAACCGATATGTTAGCCATGCCAAATGAAGTTGGCGGACGGGACGGGCCGGAGCCCGTCAGATACGGAGACTGGGAGAAAAAGGGGCTTGCTGTCGACTTTTGATGGTTTTTACCAGTCGGGAAAGAGTATCAGCGCAGTCTAAACTCTGCTGAATCTCCAGCGCCTTTGTCAGATGTGATGCGCACCTTAGCGCCATCTGCTTCGACGGACTGGCAATTGTACCCAAGGTCATCACCACCCCATTGCAGACTACGGCACAGATAGCCGCCTTTCCACTGCCAATTGCCCGAGATTTCCCAAGCCGCACCCCTTCCAGAGATATTTCCATTCGGGAGCACTTGGAGCTTTACCAAGGGGCGGGTCAGAGATTTGCCACTCATTAGAGCCACAAAATCGGCTTTGGTGGTGATGGGTTGATATTCTGCCAAGGCTGGTTTGGTCATAAAAAGGGTTCCGACGCAGATTGAAGCTAACAGTCGTTTCATGGCAATTCTCCCGCACTATTTCTTAAGGGATACGTTTCAAACTGCCGAATGGTTCATTTATAAACCAATAAAATGCGACTGAAGTGTCAGTCAGCCAGCCCCAGCACATCAAGCATATCGTATTGCCCCGGTGCCTTGCCCTGCCCCCAAAGTGCTGCTTTGAGCGCGCCGCGTGCAAAGACCGAACGGTCAGAGGCGACATGCCGGAGGATAATCCGTTCACCCACAGCAGCAAACATCACATCATGTTCGCCGACAATGTCGCCACCTCTGATCGCCGTGAAACCAATATCACCGGGTTTGCGCGCGCCCGTCATGCCGTCGCGGCCTCGGTCAGAAACATCCCCCAAGGGCACACCGCGACCCTCAGCCGCTGCTTCACCCAACATCAATGCTGTGCCGGATGGGGCGTCGACCTTTTGATTGTGATGCGCCTCGATGATCTCGATGTCATAATCTGTATCCAGCGCGGCAGCGACCCGTTTTGTCAATTGCGTCAACAGGTTCACCCCAAGGCTCATGTTACCGGCACGTATAATCACCGCATGCCGGGCCGCAGGTTCCAGCGCTGCAATTTCATCGTCAGACATGCCCGTTGTCCCGATCACATGCACGGCGCGCGCTTGCGCTGCGAGGGCCGCAAATTCCAATGTTGCCTTTGGTGCCGTAAAATCAATGATCGCCTGCGCGGGCGCAATTGCTTCTAGCGGATCATCAGTGACCATGACGCCCAAAGGTGCCCCCCCCATAGCCACGCCAACATCTTGACCGACCCAGGCATGCCCCGGCCGTTCAATCGCACCGACCAACCGCACACGGTCGCTGGCCGCGACCTGAGTGACTAACATTTGGCCCATACGGCCAGAGGCGCCTGAGATGGCAATACCGGGGGGTTGGGTCATGATCACGTGCTCCTGAAATATTTCGTTCCGTTTAGCCTGCATGGCGCGCCTTGGCAAAGCCCCCCGGACGTCTTAGATGGAGGCCATGGCAAAGAACAACAATCATGAGGGCTCCGGCCCAACGCAACGACAGCTTCGGGTGGGTGAAACCATTCGCCGGGCATTGTCCGAAGTTTTGGCGCGTGGTGATGTCCACGACCCCGATCTGAACCGTATGTCGATCACGGTGGGCGAGGTGCGCACATCCTCTGACCTGAAAATCGCCACAGCATATGTACTGCCTTTGGGTGGTCAGGGGCAGGATGAGGTGCTTAAGCTTTTATCGCGCAACAAAGGTGAATTGCGGCGGATGGTGTCCAAGAAATTGACGCTGAAGTTTGCGCCAGATTTACGGTTTCAGTTGGATCATACTTTTGATCAGATGGATGAAACCCGTCGCATGTTGGCCCAAGACGTCGTGCGCCGTGACGCTGACGCGCCTGATGATGTACCCGACGCATGAGACTGTTTGTCCTCATGGCGCTGGCGTTGCTTGCCAGACCTGCGGATGCCGCCGTGTGTCGCTCTGAAACATACCAAGGCAACAAATATTCAATCTGCAACGTCGACCTGACAACTGAAAATCTGCAATTGTTCCTAAAGGATGATAGCGGTCAGGTTTACGGTCACTTTGGCAATATCGAAAAAGCGCTGGCAGAACACGGCCAACAACTTGGGTTTGCAATGAATGCGGGCATGTATCACGAAGACCGCGCGCCAGTCGGCTATTATCTTGAGAACGGCCAAGAAGCACAGCGCGTGATCAGCAGCGATGGGCCGGGTAATTTTGGGTTGCTGCCAAATGGTGTGCTGTGCCTTGGCGATGACCGCGCGGATGTGTTTGAAACCAAAGCCTTTCTGCGCGATCAGCCGTCTTGTACATCTGCGACGCAATCCGGCCCCATGTTGGTTATTGACGGTGCGCTACACCCCCGATTTTTGAAAGACGGCACATCCCGTTACATTCGCAACGGCGTCGGCACATCCGCAGATGGGACACGCGCCGTGTTTGTGATTTCGGACAATATCGTGAATTTTTATGACTTCGGTTTGCTGTTTCGCGACCATCTAAAGCTGCCAAACGCGCTTTACTTTGATGGCAATGTATCACGCCTGCGCGCGCCGGACCTGGACCGCAATGATGCAGGGTTCAGTGCCTTGGGGCCAATCATTGGCGTGGTTGAAGCTGCGGAATAAGGCACTGCTTTGCGAAGGCCGTGTTTTCAAACTTGGGTCTGGGCAGAGACGCTTTGGCACGTTAAGTGGCCCCTCAAGCAAAAAAGAGAATGAATATGGCGCGCATACGCAAAGGTCGGGATATTTCAGGTTGGTTGGTGGTGGACAAACCTGCCGGGCCAACATCAACCGCAGTGGTCAACAAAGTCCGCTGGGCGCTTGATGCCAAGAAGGCGGGCCATGCCGGCACGCTTGACCCCGATGCGACCGGTGTTTTGGCCGTGGCTTTGGGCGAGGCGACAAAAACCGTGCCTTATATTACCGATGCATTGAAAGCCTATGTTTTCACTGTGCGTTTGGGGGTTTCGACCAATACCGATGATGCCGAAGGCGAGGTTCTGGAAACCTCTGATCTGCGCCCGGATGATGCCGCCATCAAAGAGGCCTTAAGCGGGTTCATTGGCGACATCGAACAGGTGCCGCCACAGTTTTCAGCCGTTAAGATCGACGGTCAACGGGCCTACAAACTGGCCCGTGAGGGCGAAACAATGGAGCTTGCTGCCCGGCCACTTTGGGTGGAAAGCCTGTTGTTGACCGACAGGCCTGACGCGGACCACGTGACACTTGAAATGGTATGCGGAAAAGGTGGCTATGTCCGTTCAATTGCCCGCGATCTGGGGCAAGCTTTGGGCTGTTTTGGTCACGTGCGCGAATTACGGCGTATTTGGTCAGGCCCGTTTGATGCAGCGGACGGTTTGGCCCTTGATCAGGTTGAGGAAATGGCCCGCACGCCAGAACTTGATGGGTATATATTGCCACTTGAACAGGGGCTTCATGAGTTGCCAGAAGTAAAGGCAACGGCAGAAGGAACAACCCGGTTGCGCAATGGCAATCCCGGCATGGTGATCGCACATGACATTGAATACGGCGATGAATGCTGGGCTTCTTTCGAAGGAAATGCGGTTGCAGTGGGCCGCTTCAAATCAGGAGAATTGCACCCTGCGCGAGTCTTTGCGACCCCCACCAAAGACCATGTATGATATGGGACAGTAAGGCAGGCACAATCATCCGATGATCATTCGTAAACACACAAAAGGCGATGCGCCGTCCGTTGCGGTTTATTCGGATTGTGAACGCTATCGCTACAGCCTTAGCCGCACGTGGGACGTAACAGGCAAGCACGTTCTGTTTGTGATGCTGAACCCGTCGACCGCAACGGAAGTCCAGAATGATCCAACGGTTGAGCGGTGCGAACGGCGGGCGCGCTCCTTGGGGTATGGCGGTTTTCGGGTCACAAACATCTTTGCTTGGCGCGCCACTGATCCCCGCAACATGCGCGCAGCGGCTGATCCCGTCGGCTCCGAAAATGATTCCATTTTGATCGAAAGCGCTGAATGGGCCGATCATGTCGTTGCTGCATGGGGCACACATGGGGCGCATCTGGGCAGGGGATTGATTGTCGCTAAACTGCTGCGCAGACAATCTAAGCCGCTGTTTCATCTAGGTTTATCAAAACAGGGGCACCCAAAGCACCCGCTGTATATCGCCTATTCACAACACCCTATTCCTTGGCCATCCACACCAAACGCCCCGTAACAGCCCGTTAACCAGTTCACCCATAAGCTTTGGATGTTTTGACGAGGCTGTGGCCCATTGTGCAGTGGGTCGGTGCGTTCCGCGCCGCGTGGCTGTTTTTAGGATGATCGTATGTTGTGGTTGGCAGGATTGATGGGATTGATGGCAGTCAGCGCGACTGTCTATGTCGATGTTGGTGATGACCCCGAAGACGATGAAATTCTTGATGCCCCCGAGATCCAAACGGCATCCCAAGGCGATATTCTTTCCGGCAGCGATGGCGCAGACGTGCTAACGGGCGGGGATAACAACGATCAAATTGGTGGCTACGAGGGCGACGATGTTATCAACGGCGGCGCGGGCAATGATGATGCGCACGGTGCCGAAGGAGACGATACACTGCACGGCGGTGCAGGTGATGACACCGCTCACGGTGACGATGGGAGTGATGATATTTACGGCGACGCCGGGGACGATAGCCTAGCGGGCCATAATGATGATGACGTTCTGCATGGCAATGATGGGAACGATTCGCTGGTGGGCGGCGCTGGAAATGATCAGCTTTTTGGCGATGAGGGAAATGATGAACTTCAAGGCGGATTGGACGATGATAGGCTTGACGGCGGCGCCGGGCAGGACAACCTTTTTGGCGGATGGGGTGACGATACCTTAAGCGGCATCGTGGACGACCCGGATACCATCGGTATTCAGGACAGCGACGTCGGTGACAACTTGAATGGTGGGGGCGGTGATGACGTGATCCTGTCAGGCCAAGACGACACAGTAAATGCCGGCGACGGAGCCGATCTTATTGTTATGGGCGACTGGATCGACGAAGGCCATGCGGCGCAAATTCTAGAATTCGTGCCTGAAGATGATTCATTGTTGTTTGTCTGGGACGACAGCGATGCAGACAGCGAAGCCCCGGACATCTTAATTGAGCCCGACCCTGACAACCCCGGCCACCTTATTGTCAGGATGGGTGATGTTGTTGTGGCCAATGTCGTTGGCCAATCACCTTTGGACGTTGCAGAGATATCGGTGATCCCGCTCAGTTCGGCCTTTGCCAGCGGTTTGATTGCTGCCTGATTGGACCTATATCCCCCAATAAGTCTTTGCCATTCCCATACGATTTTCCTATACGCGCCCATCACCTGCTGATTCCGATCAACCTGTGATGCCTCCACGGGCCTGAGCTGGACGACATCCCGGCCTGCGCCATTCATTTTAATTTATCCGCAAAGGAGACCCCGATGTCGATTACACTCGAAGAAAAAGCAAAAGTCATGAAGGACTTTGGCACCAAAGAAGGCGACACAGGTTCGCCAGAAGTACAGGTTGCCATCCTGTCCTCGCGCATCGCGACGCTGACAGAACACTTCAAGACTCACAAAAAAGACAACCACGGTCGCCGTGGCCTTTTGAAAATGGTCGCGACACGCCGCAAATTGCTCGACTATGTCAAAGGCAAGGATGAGGCACGCTATCAGGACCTGATCAAACGTCTGGGCCTGCGCCGCTAATCATCGACGCACTTATCGAGAACATGAAACCGCACTCTGGCAACAGGGGGCGGTTTTTCTTTTTGGCAATGTTGAATCAGCGCTGTTTGAGTTCTTGTCCTGCGGTTTTGAATGTGATTTGCGGCTTGTTGAAACATACCACCATCCTGAAAACAGGTGTCCAATATGACTTCCAAATCTGCAATCCGCCATATCGTTTTCTTTAGCGCCAAAGACAAAGCGGACATCCCCCGCATCATCGCCGGACTGAGCATTCTATCGAATATCCCGCATGCGCTGACCTTTGAGGTGAAGCAGAACACCCAAAGCGATACGCTATCCGACGAAGTTGACGTCGTTGTTTATGCAGAGTTCGAAAGCGCGGAAAAACTGGCCGCCTACAAGGCCGATCCGATTTATGCGGAGTCCATAAGAATTGTCAGGCCGTTGCGGGAGTTGCGCATCGCTGCTGACATTTGAGCAACCAATGTTACGTACTGATTGATGTGATGTTTTGCACCAAGCAGGATGTACCATGTAACGGCTGATCATAAAGTTTGAGCATTCGCAGATTGTCCTGACTGGCCAACCGAACGCAACCCTTCCCATCCCCCATAAAACACTGTATGCCCGCGCAATCTGAAAGACGGCGCCCGGACCGCAGCGCCGACAAAAGAAGATACCGCGGTCAGGGGCAATACGGCCCCTATGCAAATGGCCCGATGTGGGCCGAAACAGGAAACATAGATGTTTAATGTAACGACAAAATCAATTCAGTGGGGCGAAGAGACGCTGACACTGGAAACCGGCAAAGTAGCCCGTCAGGCAGACGGTTCTGTGATTGCCACGCTGGGCGAAACCAGTGTCATGGCGAACGTCACGTTCGCACGTCAGCAAAAGCCCGGACAGGACTTTTTCCCGCTGACCGTTCACTACAACGAAAAATATTATGCCGCTGGTAAGATCCCCGGTGGTTTCTTCAAGCGCGAGGCGCGCCCAACAGAAAAAGAGACGCTGACAAGCCGTCTGATTGACCGTCCGATCCGCCCGCTGTTCGTACCCGGCTTCAAAAACGAAGTTCTGGTGATGTGTACCGTGCTGTCACACGACCTGGTGAATGATCCAGACATGGTTGCGATGATCGCCGCCTCTGCCGCACTGACCATTTCCGGCGCACCGTTCATGGGCCCGATTGCTGCTTGCCGCGTTGGTTTTGAGGGTGGCGATTACATTCTAAACCCTGAAATCGACGACATGCAGGACCTGCGCCTGAACCCTGATCAGCGCCTTGATCTTGTTGTGGCCGGCACCAAAGACGCCGTCATGATGGTTGAATCCGAAGCATACGAGTTGACTGAAGAAGAGATGCTGGGAGCGGTGAAGTTCGCACACGAGCAAATCCAGCCGGTTATCGACCTGATCATTGATCTGGCCGAAGACGCCGCGAAAGAGCCGTTTGATTTCCAACCCGTTGACTATTCCGACCTGTCGGCAGCTGTCAAAAAAGCTGGCGAAAAAGACATGCGCGCCGCCTTCGCAATTGGTGACAAGCAAGAGCGCACCGCCGCTGTTTCTGCCGCCCGCGAGACCATCAAAGCTGCTTTGAGCGAAGAACAGTTGGCAGACGCCAATCTGGGCTCCGCAATGAAGGGCCTTGAGGCGTCTATCCTGCGCGGTGACGTTGTGAAGACTGGCAAGCGGATTGATGGCCGTAAAACGGATGAAATCCGTGATATCGTGTCACAAACCGGCATCTTGCCACGAACCCACGGTTCGGCCCTGTTCACACGTGGCGAAACTCAAGGTTTGGTTGTGACCACGCTGGGTACAGGCGATGATGAACAGTTCATCGACGCGTTGCATGGCAACTTCAAATCGAACTTCTTGCTGCACTATAATTTCCCTCCCTATTCGGTTGGTGAAGTTGGTCGCGTGGGCCCTCCCGGCCGTCGTGAAATAGGTCATGGTAAGCTCGCATGGCGCGCCCTTCAGGCCGTTCTGCCAGCTGCCACCGATTTCCCATACACGATCCGCGTTGTATCTGAGATCACTGAATCTAACGGCTCCTCTTCAATGGCATCCGTCTGTGGTGGTTCCTTGTCCATGATGGACGCGGGCGTTCCTTTGAAATCAGCCGTTGCTGGTGTTGCGATGGGTCTGATCCTTGAAGAGAACGGCGAATATGCAATTCTGTCCGACATCTTGGGTGACGAAGACCACCTGGGCGACATGGATTTCAAAGTTGCAGGTACAGAAGCCGGGATCACCTCCTTGCAGATGGACATCAAAATCGCGGGCATCACGCCAGAGATTATGGAAAAAGCCTTGGCACAAGCCAAAGCGGGCCGCATCCATATCCTTGGTGAGATGAACAAGGCAATTTCTGGTGCTGCGGAATTCTCTGAACACGCACCACGCATTGAAACGATGCAGATTCCAACCGACAAGATCCGTGAAGTTATCGGGTCTGGCGGCAAAGTGATCCGCGAAATCGTTGAAGTGTCTGGTGCCAAGGTCGACATCAATGACGAAGGCATCATCAAGATCGCAAGCCCGAACGGCGAAGCGATCAAGAAAGCCTACGACATGATCCATTCGATCGTGGCAGAGCCTGAAGAAGGCAAAGTCTACACCGGGACGGTTGTTAAGATTGTCGACTTCGGTGCATTCGTGAACTTCTTTGGCAAGCGTGACGGTTTGGTGCACGTGTCACAGATCGAAAACCGTCGCCTAAACCATCCTTCAGATGTTCTGAAAGAAGGTCAGGAAGTGAAAGTGAAGCTGTTGGGCTTTGACGATCGCGGCAAGGTGCGTCTGTCGATGAAAGTTGTCGATCAGGAAACTGGCGAAGAAGTGACCAAAGAGGAAGGTGCTGAGGAATAAGTCCTTAACGCATCCTTTATGGTGATAAAAAGAAGGCCTCGGTGGAAACACTGGGGCCTTTTTACATCGTTATTTCCACCCCTGCGCGCCCCGTTTCCGGTTTGCGCCGGAAATTACAACTCGTTAGGCTCTGGTTAACTTTATTTAAAAGGGGATTTTTATGTCATTTACGAACCGTCGCACGCTCATTTTAGGCGGTGCTGCCGCTTTGTTTACAGGCCCTGCGTTTTCGGCCACGGACACCTATGAAATACCCAAACATCACCAAGCCAAGATTGTGAACATCAAGGCCGGATTTCGCCCCGGCGAAATCCATGTCGATCCGGGCCAGTTCTCATTGTATTGGACGCTTGAGGGCGGTAAGGCCATTCGCTATCCCGTCGGCATTGGCAAGGCCGGGCGCTATGCCTCTGGCACGTTCCGGGTGGGGCGCAAGGCGGAATGGCCAAACTGGACACCGACTAAAAACATGATCCGCCGTGAGCCCCATCTTTACGCCAAGTATGCTAGCGGCATGAAAGGCGGCGGTAACAACCCATTAGGCGCACGCGCGCTTTATCTTTATTCGGGCAACCGCGATAGTTTGCTGCGCATTCATGGCACTCCACGTCCACAAAATGTTGGCGCGGCGGTGTCCAATGGCTGCGTGCGGATGATCAATGCACATGTCATTGACCTTGCCAAACGGGTGCCCACCGGGACGCGGGTTGTTTTGCACTAAGGCAAATCAAACAGAAAATCGCGGATCAGTTCTCCTGTGTCGTTTCTGTGGTTTGTGTGGCCAAGCAGACAGGGCAATAATCGCCCCGTCCCCCACGCGCGACGCGCCCTTTTATATGGAGTTTTGTTAAATGATCCGGCTATTTTTTGCTGTCTGGCTCACCCTTTTCGCCACGAGCCTGCACGCTGAAACCCTTAGGGTGGCGGTCACCACATCGTTTAACAATTCTGGTCTGTCTGATGTTTTGTTGCCCGTCATCAAGCAGGACACAGGTATTGATGTGCAGTTACTTATCGTAGGGACAGGTCAGGCCCTGCGCCTTGGCGAGGCGGGTGATGTGGATGCGATTTTGGTGCACTCCAAGAAGGCCGAAGGGGCATTTATCGCGGCGGGCTTTGGCACACACCGTCGCAAGATCATGTATAATGACTTTGTATTTATCGGCCCCACGGATGACCCTGCCAAAATTGCATCGGCATCCTCAGCAGCAGACGCTTTAACAGAGATCGCCAAGGCACAATCACCTTTTGTCAGCCGTGGCGACGACAGCGGCACCCACAAAAAGGAACTTTCCTTATGGCAGGCGGCAGACCTTGATCCGGCTGACTTTGACGCATGGTACAAACTTGTGGGTTCCGGGATGGGTGCCAGCCTGAACACCGCCGCAGCAATCGGTGCCTATATAATTTCAGACCGGGCAAGCTGGTTAAATTTCGCCAACAAACGGGACCTCAGCCTGCTGTATTCTGGCGACCCTGCCCTTTTCAACCAGTATGCTTATATCCCAGTGAACCCGGCCCGGCATCCACATGTCAACGCAGATGCAGCACTTCGGTTAGAGAATTGGCTGGTAGGGCGTGTTTCTATGGCATTGATTGACGGTTATGAGATCAACGGTGAACGACTTTTTACATTTAACGCCATTCAGAAATAGCAACATTCATTTCGGCCTATAACCTAATCCGGATTACAGTTAACAAAATCCATGAAATCGCTTATCATTCACATGTCCTCCAGCACTGCGCGTCGTGAAAACGCGGACCAGTTGTTGGATGTATTACCCAAAGCGCAGCTGGTTGAGGCGGTTGATGGCCGTGATCCGGCACAGGTCGTGGGCGTCGATGTCATGCCTGGTACGTTGTTGGACCCTCACTATCCTTTTCCGATTGGTTCAGGTGAGGTGGGTTGTTTTCTGAGCCATCGCAAGTGCTGGCAAATCATCGCAGAGGGCGCCTCCCCTTATGCGCTGATCGCTGAGGATGATCTGGGCATCAATCCGATCATTTGGCCCGACGTGCTAAAGTTGGTTGAGCGGCACGCAACCCCAGACAGTTTTATCCGCATTCCGGCAAAACAACGCGAAATCTCACTCTCTCCAATTGACACACAGGGCGTTGTTTCGATGTTCATACCGCGTGTGATTGGGTTGCAAACCGTATGCCAAGTGGTTGGTCGGAACGCGGCACAACGGTTGTTGGCCGCATCGGAAACATTGGACCGGCCCGTTGATACCTTTTTGCAGATGCACTGGGCGACGGGTCAACCTATCCGCACCATCATGCCAAATGGTGTACGTGAACTAACTGCCGAAACAGGCGGGTCTACCATCCAGAAGAAAACCCGCATCAGCACAAAGCTGATGCGAGAAATAAAGCGCGCACTTTATCGCGCCAAGGTCAAACAGCGACCGCAAAAGGTTTGATTTACTTGGGGGCCGTAGTGGTCCGCAGGTATGGCAGCACTGTCTTAAAGTCACCAAATTTGGTTTTTGCATCTTCATTTGAAACAGAGGGCGGGATGATAACATCGTCCCCAACATTCCAGTTTGCAGGAGTCGCAACGCCGTTACCTATCGACATTTGCAAACCGTCCAATGCACGCAGAACTTCGGCAAAGTTGCGGCCAACGGTCATTGGGTAGGTCATGGAAAGCTTCAACTGTTTGTCAGGGCCTATGATGAACACAGACCGGACAGTCGCGCTGTCAGCAGGAGTGCGCCCGTCGGGTAAATATGCTTCGGCAGGCAACATGTCGAACGCTTTTGACACTTCAAGACCGGTATCCGCGATGATCGGGAAACCTGCCTTGGCACCGGCGACCTTTTCAATGTCGCCTTTCCACTTTTTATGATCCTCAACACCGTCAACTGAAACACCGATGACTTTGGTGCCGCGCTTGGCCCATTCATCCGCCAATTGGGCAACTGCACCAAATTCTGTGGTGCAGACCGGCGTAAAATCTTTGGGGTGTGAAAAAAGAATCGCCCAGCTGTCGCCAACAAAATCATGCAGTGCAAAGCTGCCTTGATCTGTTTCGACGGTTAAGTTTGGAATCGGGTCGTTGATGCGCAAGCTCATGGAATCCTCCGGGGTAAAAGATAATTAATTGTCCCTCTGATGTAGTATTTAATCCCCGGTCTTGCATCCCCTCTCTTGCGGCCACATGTGCACAGTGACAATGTTACGCAGATTTGGCCGAGATATCGCCTCGGTTACTCAAGAATAAAAGGGAGTACACCAATGCTCGAAAAACGTGATTTTTACATCAACGGTCAGTGGGTCGCACCTGCAAAACCAAATGATTACGCCGTGATTGACCCGTCCACAGAAGAACAATGTGCGGTCATTTCTCTGGGGGGTCAGGCAGATACCGATGCTGCTGTCGGCGCGGCGCGCGCCGCATTTGACAGCTGGTCCCAGACCTCAAAAGAAGAGCGCACCAGGCTGATTGAAAAGCTGGCCGAAATCTACGATGCACGCCAAGAAGAAATGGCACAGGCCATGTCGATGGAAATGGGTGCCCCGATTGAGCTGAGCCGAAATCAGCAGGTTGGTGCAGGCAGCTGGCACATTGGTGGTTTCTTAAAGGCTTTCAAAGACTTCTCTTTTGATCGCGACTTCACTGCCACTGAGAAAACGTTATTGGAACCCATCGGTGTGTGTGCGTTGATCACGCCTTGGAACTGGCCGATGAACCAGATCATCCTCAAGGCCATTCCGGCAATTGCGACGGGGTGTACCGTTGTGCTGAAACCGTCCGAAATTGCGCCTTTATCTGGCTTGCTGTTCGCTGAGTTTGTCCACGAAGCAGGCTTTCCCGCTGGTGTGTTCAACATGCTGAACGGTGATGGACCGGGCGTTGGTAGCCAATTGTCTGTGCATCCTGAAGTGGATATGGTCAGCTTTACCGGCTCAACCCGTGCAGGTATTGCGATTTCCAAGGCCGCGGCTGATACGCTCAAGCGTGTATCGCTGGAACTGGGTGGCAAGGGTGCCAACATCATTTTCGAAGATGCGCACCCCAAGGCCGCTAAATCCGGCGCAATTCGCTGTTTCCGTAACTCTGGTCAGTCCTGTAACGCCCCTACGCGGATGCTGGTACACAAGTCGCGCTATGACGAAGCGGTCGAAATGGCGGCGGATGTGGCAAAGAACACCCATGTTGGCCCAGCATCTGATGAAGGCCAGCACATTGGTCCTGTAGTCTCAGAAGCGCAGTATAACAAAATCCAAGGGTTGATCGAAGTCGGCATGTCAGAGGCACGCCTTGTCGCTGGTGGGTTAGGTCGTCCAGATGGTTTAAACCGCGGCTATTACGTCAAACCAACGGTATTTGCTGATGTGAACAACCAGATGACCATCGCGCGCGAAGAGGTGTTTGGCCCGGTTCTGTCGATCATCCCGTTTGAAACCGAAGAAGAAGCCATCGCGATTGCCAATGACACGCCATATGGGTTGACCAACTATATTCAAACCGATGACACCGAAAAGCGCCGCCGCGTGGCACGTCGGGTGCGTTCTGGTATGGTTGAAACCAACGGATCAGGCTTTGCACAAGGATCGCCCTTTGGCGGTTACAAGCAATCTGGCAACGGTCGTGAAGGTGGGGTTTACGGGCTTGAGGAATTCCTTGAAGTCAAAGCCGTATCTGGCTGGGCTGCTGAATAACCAATCCGCTTAAGGAAAAAAATTGGGCGGCCTTCGGGCGGCCCTTTTTCGCTCTGCCGGCCTGCCCCCTTTTCAACTGGTGAAAGGGGGCAGCTCTGACCTAAAATGCGGTCAGGCAATACCAAAAGGCGTCCCGCCCCATGATCTATACCCGGCTTCACGGATTTTTAGGTAACCAGATGTTCCAATACGCAGCGGCGGCTGATTTGGCCGCGCGTCTGGGTGTTAGCGTTGCCCTTGATCCACGCCGCGCGCTTGCCAAGGGGCAAGGCAACCTGACGGATATATTTGATCTGCCCGTTGTCCCTCCTGCGCATTTACCCCCGGATCAGGAAAAACGACCACTAGCCTATGCTGCTTGGCGGGTTCTGAGACGCAAACCGACGCTGCACCGGGAAAAATCGCTTGGCTATGATCCTGCGATCACGGGGTGGGGTGATGAAAGTTATCTGCATGGATATTGGCAAAGCGATCAGTATTTTTCGGGTGTGGTCGATCACCTGCGCAAGGTTTTTGTGATGACACCACCAATGTCCCCCGAAAACGCAGAAATGGCAGAACAGATCGCGGCAGGACCATCCGTTGCACTACACGTGCGCCGAGGTGATTACGTAGCCTTAGGCGCGACCGCCGTGTGCGATCAGACCTACTACACAGATGCACTTAAGGCAGTGACGGATGGGTTACCCGATGCACCTAAGGTGTTCGTTTTCTCTGATGACCCGGCATGGGCACGGGACAATTTGGAGGTGCCCTTTGAGAAGGTCGTTGTCGACCTGAATGGTCGGGACACTGCGCATGAGGACATGCGCTTGATGTCACTCTGCCAGCATAATGTGATTGCCAATTCGACGTTCTCGTGGTGGTCAGCTTGGTTGAACAAAAACTCCAATAAACGGGTGGCCGCCCCGGCGCGATGGTTCGCAAATGACCATCAACACAACCCTGATATCTTACCCGCCGACTGGATCGCCATTGCGCCTTAGAATGGTGCTTTTGCGCGGATTTTCGTCGAATGGCCACCTTGAGGATGGTTAAAGCGCAACTCCTCTGAGTGCAGCATCATGCGCGGATAATCCAACGCAGGGCCGCTGGCATAGAAGGGATCCCCCAAGATCGGGTGGCCCAGCGCCAGCATGTGAACGCGCAACTGATGGCTACGCCCGGTTTTGGGCATCAGCCGCACACGGGCGGTGTCGCCTTGATCTTTCAACAGCCGCCACTCGGTTTGTGCAGATTTACCTGTCTCATGGCAAACCATTTGAAGCGGCCTGTTCGGCCAATCAACAATCAGCGGCAGGTCAATCAGCCCAGTTTTTTCAGCAGGCACGCCCCAGACCCGAGCAACATAGGTTTTGCGGGTCATCCGTTTTTCAAACTGCAATCCAAGATGTCGCTGCGCATAGGTTGTTAGCGCAAAAATCATCACGCCGGATGTATCCCGGTCCAACCGGTGCACCAGCAACGCATCCGGAAACACCGCCTGAATACGGGTCAGCAGGCAATCCGCCAAATGCGGCCCCTTGCCCGGCACGCTGAGCAGCCCTGCGGGCTTATCAACCAACAAAACCTCTGCGTCTTCGTGCAGGACCACCAATGGGTCGTTAGGGGGGGTGTACTCTGTTTGCATCCGGGTGCCGCTCAGCCGTTTTTGCGGCGCATCTGGCGCAGCATTGAAGTGGTGTAAATCATTAGAGCAGCCCAGATCATTGGAAAGGCAATCATCCGCGCGCGACCAAAGGGTTCATCAAAGATAAACACCGCAATGAGGAAGATCATCGTTGGTGCAATGTATTGCAAAATACCAATGGTAGAGAGCCGAAGCAGCTTTGCACCGTTCGCATAAACCATCAACGGGATCGCCGTCACCGCACCGCAGCCGATCAGCAACCAAGTATCTGCACCCGATACTTGGGCAAAATGCGATTGGCCAGTGCTAGCCAGATAGACGAAATACCCAAACGCGGGTACAATAAGTATTAACACTTCCAGCAGAAAACCTTGGTTGGGGCCAATCGGCAGGCTCTTCTTGGCCAAGGCATAAAATCCCCATGAAAACATCAGCCCCAGTGCAGGCCATGGGATACGGGCCGCATCAATTGTCAGGACCAAAACTGCACCCGCTGCCAGTACGATTGCTGCCAATTGTGCGCGTGACAAACGTTCGCCAAGCAACACCGCCCCCAGAAAGATGCTGAACAACGGGTTGATATAATATCCCAGCGCCGCATCCAGCGCATGGCCAGAGGTGATCGCCCAGACGTAGATGCCCCAGTTGACCGAAATCAGTGCCGCCGTAACACAACCCATCGCAAGCACACGGGGCGATTTAATGGCATCCCGCAGATCAGATGTACGCCGCAGGATGATTAGTACAACCGCAGCAATGGGCAGGGACCAGATGATCCGGTGCGCCACAACTTCGGCGGGGGACATATGCGATACCAGCTTCATATAAAGCGGCAGGAACCCCCACATGACATAGGCCCCAATCGCAAAGGCCAAGCCCTGCGGTGTGTCTTCATTTGCTTTTTTGTTCAGGCTGTCAGGATTACGCATTGCAGACCCCCTCATTCAAGGGTGGGGTATCGCGATATGCAAGCCGTCGCCAGTGTTAAACCTTCACACGCTCGGACTTTGGATCATACATCGGCTTTAGTGATACTTCGGCTTTCACCCGTGTCCCTGCCACGTCAATTTCATAGGTCGATCCCAGAACCTCAGCGGCCGTCTGCCCTTTGCATGGCACATAACCCAAGCCCAGCGCCCCGCCCAAATGATGTCCATATGCGCCGGACGACAGGTAACCAACAATCTTGCCATCGCGAATGATCGGCTCATTATGATAAAGCAGCGGCTCTGGGTCGGTCAGACGGAATTGCAACATACGTGTGTTCAGCCCTTCATCCCTTTTGCGCAGGACCGCATCCCGCCCGATAAAGTCGGGTTTGTCGGTTTTGACCGCAAAGCCAAGCCCCGCTTCAAGCACGTGATCCTCAGAGGTAATATCATGGCCAAAGTGCCGGAAACCTTTTTCGATTCGCGCGCTGTCCATCATGTGCATGCCGCAAAGCTTTAGCCCCATGTCCTGTCCCGCTGCATGCAAGGTCTCAAATGCATGTCCCGCCATATCAGCGCTGACATAGATTTCCCAACCCAGCTCACCCACATAGGTGACGCGGTGGACCCGCGCGAGGCCCATGCCAAGTTCGATGTCTTGGGCGGTGCCAAATGGGTTCACATGGTTTGAAAAGTCGTTTGGCGATACTGCTTGCAACAATTTGCGCGCGTTCGGCCCCATCACGGCCAACACGCCTTCGCCTGCTGTGACATCGGTGATCACCACATTGAAGTCACCCTGATGGCGGCGCATCCATGTTTCATCAGCAAGCCGTGTTGCGGCAGGTGTGACAACTAAATAGGCCGTTTCTGACAGGCGAGTAACGGTCACATCCGCCTCAATCCCGCCGCGATGGTTCAGGAACTGAGTATAAACGATCTTGCCCACTGGCACGTCGTATTGGCCACCCCCGACATGGTTCATAAAGACCATCGCATCGCGCCCTTCGACACGGATTTTACCAAAGGACGACATGTCGTACATGCCTACATTAGTGCGGACGGCGGCAACTTCGTCGGCCACATTGCCAAAGAAATTCTGGCGTTTCCATGAATATTCATACTCTGCCTTCTGTCCTTCTTTTGCGAACCAATTGGCGCGCTCCCATCCGGCCAGTTCACCCATGACGCCACCTTGATCCAATAAATGCTGGTGGAACGGCGTGCGCCGTATCCCGCGCGCGGTCGCCTTTT
This sequence comes from Sulfitobacter sp., assembly GCA_051251995.1. Lineage (GTDB taxonomy): Bacteria > Pseudomonadota > Alphaproteobacteria > Rhodobacterales > Rhodobacteraceae > Sulfitobacter. The sequence continues at coordinate 217,237 of JBPOFF010000004.1, read as the reverse complement.
GGCGGTACGGATAATGATCCGCATAGAGCAGACCCAGCGTTTCCTTGGAGCGTTCAAACAGATAGGTTTTATTGCCTTGGAAGGGTTGCATGCGGCCAATGTCCACATCCCCCAAATCAAAGGGTTTTGCGCCATCTTCCATCCATTGCGCCAGCGCCATGCCCGCGCCGCCCGCCGATTGAATACCGATGGAGTTAAAACCCGCAGCAACCCAGACGTTGTCCACCTCAGGCGCTTGGCCAAGATGATAGGCATCATCGGGGGTAAAGGATTCAGGCCCATTAAAGAACGTGTGAATGCCCGCCTCAGCTAACATCGGCATCCGCTCAACCGCTGCCTCTAGGATCGGTTCAAAGTGGTCGAAATCCTCAGGCAGTTGATCAAATTCAAAATCCGCCGGGATGCCGCCCATCGCCCATGGTTTAGCAAGCGGCTCAAAGGCCCCAAGCAACATCTTGCCCGCGTCTTCTTTGTAATAGGCGCATTCGTCCGGTACGCGCAGCACTGGCAATTGGGTCAGGCTGGGGATCGCCTCGGTAACGATGTAAAAGTGTTCGCAGGCATGCAGCGGTACGTTGACGCCCAGCATGCGGCCAACCTCATGGCCCCACATACCGCCACAGTTCACCACCATATCACAAGTGATGTGCCCTGTTTCGTCACCTTGTTCCCAATCCACGCCAGTGATACGGCGACCGTCGCGCGTTACGCCGGATGCGCGGGTGCGTTCAATGACTTTTGCACCCCGTTGACGGGCCCCTTTGGCAAGCGCCAACGCGATGTTGGCCGGGTCGCCCTGCCCGTCTTTTTCCAGAAACACTGCACCTGTCACGCCGTCGATGTTCAGGTGTTCGTACTTGGCCTTTACCTCAGCCGGGCTGATTTCCTCAACCGCCACACCAAAGGCGCGCGCCATCGCGGCTTGGCGGTAAATCTCTTCTTTACGTTCCTCGGTCAGGGCGACGGTGATCGACCCGCAGCGCTTGAACCCTGTAGCGACGCCCGTTTCTTCTTCGAGGTTGCCATAAAGTTCTTGGCTATATTTTGCCAGTTTGGTCATGTTAGCGGTTGCACGTAGCTGTGCAATCAAACCGGCCGCATGCCATGTAGTGCCAGATGTCAGTTGTTTGCGTTCCAGCAAGACAACATCTTTCCAACCAAGTTTCGTCAGGTGATACGCAACGGAGCAACCGATAACACCGCCACCGATGATGACCACGCGCGCGTGGGAGGGAACGTCAGCCATGATCAGGCTCCTTACTGAATGGTGTGACCAGCCGCGCGCAGGCGGGTGGCAATTTCGGAAATATGGGCTGGGGTTACCTCGCAGCAGCCGCCCACAATCGTGGCCCCTTGATCGGCCCATGCCATGGCGTGATCAGCATAAGCAGCGGGCGTCATGTCGCGGCGCTTGGTCAGCGCATCAACCGTTGGTTTGGCTTTGAGAAAGTCATCGGTGATCTGATCAAAGGCGTTTGCATAGGCGCCGTAAGGCAGGTTGCTTTTGGCAAGTATGCCCAGGGCTGCCGGAATTGCTTCGGGGGCAGAACAATTAACCAGGATAGCAGAGGCCCCAGCATTTGCCGCATCCAGAACAGTTGTCAGAGGTTCACCTGACCGCAGCTTGGTCCCATCTTTGTCACTGACAGTAAGGGACAACCAAATCGGTATGCCGCCCTCTGCCGCGCCTGACAGAACACTCAGCGCATGTTCATACGAAGCTACAGACTCGCAAATAATCAGATCACAACTGGGTGCCAGTATCCGCGCAATTTCGGCATAAAGCGGGGCACCAACATCAGCGGATGGATGCAAGTCGGGACGATAGGAGGCGGCAAGCGGGCCAATTGCCCCGGCAATGCGGCACGCACCGCTGTTCACGGCTTCTTGCAACGCCAATTTATGAAGCGCGTCAAAGCTGCCCTCCATCGCGGTGCCCAACAGACGATCCTTGTGGATGGCATAGGTGTTGGTTGTCGCGACTGTAGCCCCGGCGGACGCAAAGTCCCGGTGCACCTGCGCCACCATACCGGGATGATCAATCATCACCTGCGTCGACCACAGCGGTGTTGGCTTGTCCCCGGCGCGGTGGATCAATTCTTGACCCATACCGCCATCAAGCAACGTGATATTTGCCATTGTTCAGCTCTCCCGTAATCTGGGTGTTACGCCCTGATCCGCTTATTTTCAGAATCCCACAGCGGTTGATCGGGCTGCACGGTGGCCTTACACATTTTACCAAAGATGTTGATCTCCACCTGCGTTCCCGGCACCGCAAGGTCGGTGCGGATCATCCCCAGTGCCACGGATTTACCAATGCGGTATCCCCAATCACCAGACGTTGTTTCCCCTACAACTTCGCCGTTATGCGACACCGTGGACATGTAAGGCGCGTCTTGATCACCTGCTTCAACGATCATCGTGACAAAACGTTTCTTGCTGCCTTGTTGCTTTTCGTTTTGCAACGCTGCCTTGCCAGGGAAGTTTTGGGCTTTGTCCAGCTTTACAAACCGATCCAATCCACCTTCCAACAGGCTGTAGTCTGTCGACAGATCGCCCTTCCACGCACGATAGCCTTTTTCGATCCGTAAAGAATTCAGCGCCCACATCCCAAATGGCACGGCACCAAGGCCTGTCACTGCATCATAAAGTGCCGGAATATCCGCATTGGCTGCATGAATCTCCCAACCCAATTCGCCGGCAAAGCTGACCCGCGCCAAGGCACAGTTGATGCCCGCCACTTGTGCGCCCTGATGTGACAACCAGCCCGCAGAAAGGTCTGCCTTGGTATCAAGCGCCGCAAACAGGTCGCGGGATTTTGGCCCGGTGACAATCAGCGTGCTATATTCCGTGGTGTGATCTGTGACACTGATACCGGCGTCCATGGCAGGGCGTAGCACATCAAAGTCATGCCACTGTGCGGTGGCGGCTGTTATGAGGGTAAAGAAGTCTTCGTCATGACGCATCACTGACATTTCGGTCAGGATACGCCCGCGATCATCAGCAAAATACGCAAGGTTCATGCGGCCAATTTTTGGAAGGCCACCAGCGATCCGACCCCGCAACCATTCTGCCGCGCCTTCACCTTGGAAATTGAAGCGAGAGAACCCTGGCAAATCAAGCACGCCGACGCCATCGCGCACGGCCTCGCATTCCTCTTGCACCCGCACAGCCCATGGACCGTTACGGTCCCACGTTTGGGTGCTTTCCTCGGATGTGTCGTCACCATCCTTTGCATACCAATTAGCGCGTTCCCAACCGTTGTAAGCGCCCATCTGACCACCCGCCGCCACGATTTTGTCATGGACCGGCGATAGCTTTTTGTTGCGGCCAGCGGGCCATGTGTGATGCGGGAAATGCATTGCGTATTCGTGGCCGTAAGTCTCAACAGCCTTTTGGTTGGTATAGTCTTGATCAGCATAATCTGTGTAACGGCGTGGATCGACGGCCCACATGTCCCATTCGGTTTGCCCTTTGGTGACCCATTCCGCCAGCACTTTGCCCGCGCCGCCACCTTGGGTGATACCAAAGGTGAACACGCAGGCTTCAAACGCATTTGGGACACCCGGCATTGGGCCAATCAATGGCAACCCGTCAGGGGCATAGGGGATCGGGCCGTTGATGACACGCCCCACACCAGAGGTGCCCAGCATTGGCACCCGTGCCATGGCGTCTTCGATGTACCATTCAAGGCGTTCCAGATCGTCTGGATACAGTTGGAAACTGAAGTCTTCGGGCATCGGGTCGGAGGGCGTGACCCAATGGGCCTTACAATTCCGCTCATACGGGCCAAGGTTCAGGCCGTTTTTGTCTTGTCTCAAGTAATAAGAGGTATCCACGTCCCGCAGAAGTGGGATTTTGCGGCCATTCTCTTTGGTCCACGCAGCCAGTTCAGGGATTTCTTCGGTCAGGAAATACTGATGGCTCATCACTGTCATCGGCAAGGTCCGCCCGCCGTAAGGTTTGAACCATTCGGACACACGTTGGGCATAGTACCCAGCGGCGTTAACGACTTTTTCGCAACGAATGTCGCCTTTGGGCGTATGGACGATCCATTCGTCACCATCGCGGGTGACTCCTGTTGCCGGGCAAAACCGTTCGATCTTTGCGCCCATATCGCGGGCCCCTTTGGCAAGGGCTTGGGTCAGTTGCGCGGGATCAATGTCACCATCTGCGGGGTCCCAAAGACCGCCAGCAAGATCATGGGTTTCGATAAACGGATACTTTTCTTTGATGGCTGCGATATCCATCATCTCAAGGTTCAAACCTTGGTAATTGCCCATCGAACAGGCGCGTTCGAATTCCTGCATCCGTTCTGTGGTATGCGCCAACCGAATGGATCCGGTGACGTGATAGTTCATCGGATAATCAACTTCGTCAGACAAGCGCGCATAAAGGTCCAGCGAGTATCGCTGCATGTTCATAACGGCCCAAGACGTTGAAAAATTAGGGCAATTCCCCGCCGCATGCCATGTGGACCCCGCGGTGAGTTCATTTTTTTCAAGCAGAACGCAGTCGGTCAAACCTGCCTTGGCGAGGTGGTACAGTGACGACACACCAACGACACCACCACCGATGATGACCACACGGGCCGTTGTTGGGAAATCACTCATCTTCTTGCTCCTCCTGCCGAACGTTATCGGTAATATTGTAATAATCGCCTTTGTCGGCGGTGAATATGTGACGCTCTAAGCGCAGGCCAGTTGGGCCGTCCAAAGCGCCGAGGGCGATGCCTGTGTCTGGGTCAGCGGCACCTTTCCAAAACAAAAAGCTGCCACAAGTCGGGCAAAACCCCCGCTTGGCGGTTGTGCTGGCGGCGTACCACTTTGGTGTTCCGGTGACGGTCAGATCGCTGTCCATGACCTGAACCGATGCCCAATGATGCCCGGACTGCTTGCGGCACTGCGTGCAATGGCATGCGGCAGGGTCACGTGCCGTGCCTTTCGCAGTAAATGTGATGGCCCCACAAAGACAGCTTCCGTTTAACATATCAGCCCCGCCCCGGTGTGGATGATGTGCCCAACAGAACGCCATAGATGATGAAACACACACCCATGACACGGCGCACCCAGGCATTGAACACAGCGCCTAATGCCGCCCGGCCAATGCCCGCGCCAAGCGCTGTAAATCCAGTATAGCTGAGCGCGGTCAGCGTTAGCGCCGTGGGCATGATCACCAACATCTGGTCCCAGATCGGCACATCAGGCTGCACAAATTGCGAAAAGGCAGCAAGGTATCCCGCCACGCTTTTAGGATTGATCGTCGCAATCGCAAACGCCCGTAGATAGACAGAGGATGCGGGGCGTTCATCAATCTTGACTGGCCGTTTTGCGTTGATCCACCCCCGAACCCCAAGGTAGATCAGAAACCCTGCACCGATGAATTTGGCCACCGCAAAAGCAGTTGGTGAGGCTGTGATCAGCGCCGTTATGCCCACCGCCGACAGGAGTAGAAACAGTAAGGCTTGGGTCAGGATCGCCAAAACGCCGACCATCGCGCGCCGAAATCCGATGGTCATGCCATTGGTAATGCAATTCACGGCATTCGGGCCGGGGGTCGTGACAAACACCAGCCAAAACAAGGTAAATATGATCCAAGCGTCAAATGTCATGTTAATACACTGGCGGGGCGATGACCCAAATTGCCACGGCGGGTTCATCAGATGGGTTGGCCCACCGAAACGCTTCGCCACGCACCCGGAAACTGTCGCCGGGGTTTAGGGTATGGGTCTGACCGTTAATTTCAATCAGCAACGTACCAGAGATGAGATATCCAACTTCTTGCGTGGGGCGCACAACAACATCTTTAATTTTGCTGTGCGGCAGGAAGGTAGAATGCACCATCTCAAAATCATCTGTCAGGTCAGGTGAAAGCAATTCTTCTACCAGCCCTGCAATGGACGATCCGATTGGGCGCCGCGCATTTTTGCGCACGATAAAGCCAGCCTCATGTGCCGGGGCCGCCGCATGGCGAAAGAGCATGGAAACCGAAACATCCAAACAGGCCGCAATATGGCGCAAATCAGTGATCGAAGGTTCTGACAGATCCCGTTCAACCTGACTAAGCCAGCCGACAGATCGGCCAAGCGTCTCTGCCATGCCCAATAACGTCAGCCCGCGCGCTTTGCGCAGGGCGCGCAGGTCAGCCCCTAAAGTATGTCGCGTATCAGGCAGGTCGTGGCGCATGGCATCCCGTGAAATTTGACGTCATAATTTCACGATGGCCGAGTCGCATGAAAAAATCCAGAACTATTTCACGACGATCAACGTTTTGTTGCAAACACCGCTGTCAAAATGTCGGCCAATGCATTGGCATCTGCTTGGGTAAAGGCATTTGGCTGATCGCTATCAATATCAAACACCGCCACAACATTTCCAGCCCTGTCGAAAACCGGCAGCACTAATTCTGACCGGGTCGAACTGGCGCATGCGATGTGTCCGTCAAACGCTTCCACATCAGCGACCAGTTGCACCTGTTTTGTCTGCGCCGCGGCCCCGCAAACACCGCGTGAGAATGGAATGACCAAACAACCGTGGCCACCCTGATAGGGGCCAATCTTCAGAAGCTCAGGTTCGGTAACTCGGTAAAATCCCGTCCAGTCAAAACGGTCATCTGCATGGTGAATTTCACACGCCACTGTCGCCATCAGGGCAATCTGATCCGTTTCGCCCGAGGTCAGAGCGGCGATTGATTTGGACAGGCTCACATAATCTGCACACATCAACGTCAGACCCGCTCAATCGCAATGGCTGTGCCTTCGCCGCCGCCAATGCAGATCGCCGCAACGCCGCGTTTAAGACCGCGTTTTTCTAGTGCGTTCAAAAGCGTCACCATGATCCGTGCGCCAGAGGCCCCAATCGGATGGCCCAGTGCGCAGGCACCACCATTGACGTTGACGATGTCGTGGCTCAGCACCATTTCGCGCATAAATGCCAGTGGTACGACGGCAAAGGCTTCGTTCACCTCCCAAAGGTCAACGTCATCCTTGGACCAACCGATACGGTCCAAAAGTTTTTGGGTGGCGGGTACAGGTGCAGTTGTGAACAACCCCGGTGCCTGCGCATGGCTGGCATGGCCAACAATGCGCGCGCGAATATTCAAATTTTGCGCCGTCGCTGCTTCTTCGGACGCAAGAATAAGCGCCGCCGCACCATCGGAGATAGACGAAGAGTTGGCCGCGGTCACAGTGCCACCCTCACGAAACGCTGGCTTTAGCTGTGGGATTTTTTCAGGCCGGGCGGATGCGGGTTGTTCATCAGACGCGACGCTATGGCTACCTTTGCGATCGGTGATTTCAACGGCTGAGATTTCATCGACAAAAGCGCCTGACGCCTGTGCCTCAAGAGCACGCGACAACGAGGCCAGTGCATAGTCATCTTGTATCTTGCGGGTAAATTGGAAGGTCTCTGCACAGTCCTCTGCGAAAGTGCCCATCAGCCGGCCTTTGTCGTATGCGTCTTCAAGCCCATCAAGGAACATGTGATCCACCACCGCGCCATGGCCAAGCCGTGCACCACCCCGCATTTTGGGCAAGACGTAAGGTGCATTTGTCATGCTTTCCATACCGCCGGCGACAATGACATCCGTATGGCCCAGCGCTATCTGATCAAACGCAATCATCGCTGCTTTCATGCCGGAACCGCACATTTTGTTAAGGGTTGTCGCGGGCACGTCTTCTCCAAGCCCGGCTGCGAATCCGGCTTGCCGTGCCGGAGCTTGTCCTTGACCAGCGGGCAAAACACACCCCATTAGCAGCTCTTGGACAACAGCCGCGCCCGCTTGGTCCAGCGCGGCCCTTATCGCACTGCCACCCAATTGCGCGGCCGTCAGCCCTTGAAACGCGCCTTGAAAGCCGCCCATCGGCGTTCTCGAAGCACCGGCAATCACAACATTTCTCATCACATTCTCCTTGATCTGGTCGCGCTCATAACTTGGTAAGCAATCGCTGCTATCCGTTACGTGAATTTAAGTCTCGAAAGTAGGTCTATGGAAATCTCCGTCCGGAATGAAGGGTCATTATGTATTGTCAGTGTGCAAGAAGCACGCATTGATGCGGCTGTTGCGCTTGCCTTTAAGGAGGCGATGCGCAAATCAACAGACGGTGGCGAGACAGATGTTGTGTTGGACCTGCGGCAGGTTGAATTTATCGACTCCAGCGGACTTGGGGCCATTGTCGCCACGATGAAATTTCTTGCCCCTAACCGATCACTTATCCTTGCAGGGCTGACAACTGCGGTCGAAAAAGTATTCAAACTGACGAGGATGGATTCCGTATTCAGTGTTTTTTCGAGCTTGGACAAAGCGCTGGCAGGGCAAAGTGACTGAGCCAACCAAAGCCCAAAAGGCACAGGGTTTTACCGATAAGCATCTACTGAAACCTTTTGATATTTGTGTGACCAGCGGCGAAATGGCTGCGCGCCAAGCATTGGGCGAAGTATTTGCTGAATTGGCCGAGCTTTCATTGGACGCAGAAGAAATCGCAACCGTTGAATTAGTGCTTGCTGAGGCAATCAACAACATTGTCGAGCATGCGTATCCGGTCGGCGACTTACAGGGACAGATTCACATTGAATGTAGCCATCAAAATAACGGTCTGCATTTCACCATATTAGATCACGGATGTCCGATGCCTGATGGTCAAATGCCCCTTGGCTTGGCTCAAGACGTGGATATCGATCCACTTGATTTAGCCGAAGGCGGATATGGGTGGTTTCTGATCAAGGATTTGGCAAAAGATATTCGGTATGAACGCCTTGGAGCCAAGAACCGTTTGAATTTGCGGATCGCAGTGGCAATACATCAAATACGCAGTTGAGCACGGCCAGAGGCCATTGTTGCAAATGATGTTGGGGCCAAACCTCAAACCTATATAAATTGACCTTGGGCTGATGCCATTTCAGCCAGCGCATTTTCTGGTGAGGGAAGTTCAACTTGGCCCAGCCCGTTTCAATCCTCAAATATCTAAACTCACAAGCTCCGCCATAATATTGCCCTGAACATTCCTCAAATCGCCGTGATTGCATCACAATTACGCCTTGGTCAAAGGGCATATAGGTTTCATAGCTGAATATGGCTTTACCTCGACGCTGCGTTTAATAGCCCCCACCCAGTGCGCGGCGTCGAGGAACTTTCCCTTACATTGTTGGCACTGCCAAAATCCCGAGCTAGGGTCGTCTTTGAACGTAGATAGCGAGGGTCAAATGCGTGATTTCCATCTTCCGGGCAGGTCGCCTGTGCTGGCAACCAACGGCATGTGTGCAACATCTCATCCACTTGCAGCCAAAACCGCAATCGATATTCTTGAACGTGGCGGCAATGCCATGGATGCCGCCATTGCAGGTGCTATATTGCTGGGAATTTGCGAACCTCAAATGACCGGCATTGGCGGTGATTGTTTTGCCCTTTATTCCCTTCCCGGCAGCGACAAAATCCACGCCGTGAATGGATCAGGTCGGGCACCCGCGGCCATTGATGCGGCCACACTCCGACAACGCGGCGACGCGACTGTTCCTTTACGGTCCGCTGATGCTGTCACCATCCCAACGGCGATTGATGCGTTTTGCCATCTGTCCGAAACCGTGGGGAAAATGGGTTTAGACGCAATTTTGCAACCCGCGATCCATTACGCTGAACATGGTGTTCCCGTTGCCCCCCGCGTTGCCTTTGATTGGGCAAATGATGCTGGCACGCTTCAGGGGAAAGCCAAGGAATATTACCTGATCAACGGTAAGGCCCCACAGATCGGTGATCTGTTCAGGTCCCCCGGTCAGGCCGACGTGTTGCGCCGGATTGCGAAAAGCGGGCGTGATGCATTTTACACCGGTGAGGTTGCCGAGGATATGGTTGCGACACTAAAAGCATTGGGCGGCAGCCATACAGCAGAGGATTTTGCCGCAGCCGCTTGCGACCAAACCAAGCCCGTAGCAGGCGCTTATAAAGATATCGAAGTGGTCGAGCATCCACCAAATGGTCAGGGCGCGGTTGCGCTGTTGATGCTTAATATCCTTGCTGAATTTGATATCGCAGCGATGGATCCTTTAGGCGCGCAGCGTGTTCATATCGAAGCAGAGGCAACAAAACTGGCCTATGACGCGCGCAACCGGTTCATAGCAGACGCCGATTTCACAACGCGGCTGGATCACATGCTGGCACCTGAGACAGCGCGCCAGTTGGCTGCATTGATTAATCCAAACAAAGCCATGAAAGCCCCAGCACCTCTGACAGAGGCAATCCACAAGGACACCATTTACATCACAGTCGTGGATCAGGACGGCATGGCGGTGTCACTGATCTATTCAATCTTCCATGGCTTCGGGTCCGGCATCGCCTCTGACAAATTCGGGATATTGCTACAAAACAGAGGGGCCGGTTTCACCTTAGAAGAAGGTCATCCGAATGAGTTGAAAGGCGGTAAGCGCCCGATGCACACCATTATCCCCGGTATGATCCGGCAAAACAGCAAGGTTATCATGCCCTTTGGGGTGATGGGGGGTGCCTATCAATGTTGCGGGCACGCACGATTTGCATCGAACCTTGTGGATTTTGGCATGGATATCCAGACCGCGATTGATGCACCACGGGCGTTTGCCGATGCGGGTATTCTGAAAGTAGAGCGCGGGTATAGCGACGACGTTCGCGCAACGCTCGCTGAAATGGGCCACGAGGTTGTGGTGCCAGCTGGCGCAATTGGCGGGGCGCAGGCGATCAAACTGCGTGATGACGGCGTTCTGGAAGGTGGAAGTGATCCGCGCAAGGATGGTTGCGCGCTGGGGTATTGATCAGTTCAGCTGAAAATGCAGCGGGTACGCGCCATCGGTGAATGGTCCGAAGAGATCGGGAATATCCGGGTGATCAACCGGTTCCCCGGAATAGTCCGCAACCAAGTTCTGCTCAGACACATAGGCAACGTAATAGCTTTGGTCATTTTCGGCCAACAGATGATAGAACGGTTGGTCCTTTACGGGGCGGTTGTCTTCCGGGATCGCCTCGTACCATTCATCAGTGTTTGCAAATTCCGGGTCCACGTCAAAGACCACCCCTCGAAAGGGGTGCTTTTTGTGTCGGACCACTTGGCCCAGATGATATTTTGCGCGCGTTCTAAGCATAACATTGCAGCCCCTACCTTTCGTTAGTAGTCGGTACAAGGGGCTTTTGTCCAATCACGCTACGGCAATTTAAGGAAACAAACTGTTGAACCTAACGCTCACAGTACTGGAAATCGTGGCACCGGTGTTTTTGCTGGCGGGGATTGGGTTTGGCTGGGTCAAGCTTGGGTTTGAATATCGGATACAGTTTGTCACGCAACTAGCGATGACGCTATCGGTGCCGTGACTGATTTTTGTGTCCCTGATGAACACCGAGATTGACCCGGCGGCATTGACGGCTTTGTCGCTGGCCTCTGTCGTAGCCTATGGTGCGGTAACGGTATTTGCCGCCGCTCTTGTTATGGTTTTGCGGCTAAATCGGCGCACCTATCTGGCCCCAATAATTTTTGGCAACACCGGCAACCTCGGATTGCCACTGGCGCTTTTTGCATTTGGTGAAACTGGGTTGAGCTATGCTGTCGTCGTTTTTGCAATCATGGCGATTTGGTCCTTTACCTTTGGCATCTGGTTGGTCGCGGGTGCAGGATCCTTTGGCAAAGTTCTGCGTGAACCCTTAGTTTGGGCCACCCTATTGGGTGCGCTGTTTCTGTGGCAGGATTGGGAAACACCAAAGTTCCTGACCAATACGCTAAGCCTGCTGGGTCAAATGGCGATCCCGATGATGTTGATTACGTTGGGCGTGGCCGTCGCACGGTTGTCGCCCGGCGGTATTGGCCGTGCGGTCTTGCTCTCTGCGCTCAAGCTTGGGATTTGCGTTGGTGTCGCATGGTGCGCGGCGAGTTGGTTTAATCTGGATGATGTGGCATTTGGCGTCTTGGTGTTGCAGGTTGCGACACCCGTTGCGGTGACCTCGTATTTATTGGCAGAAAAATATGGGGCCGATGCACAGGCCGTTGCTGGATTGGTTGTTGTATCCACTTTGATGTCCGTGGGCGCATTACCGCTAATTTTGGCTGCACTGCTTTAGAAAAAGTGATGTGACGTCGCCATATTTTCAGGTATAATACCTCAAAATAAAAAACGACAAAAAAGCGAGAGGCAGATGAGCAAAACTCTTCGCGCATTGATAATTGTGTTGCTGGTGGCATCCTGCGGCGGCGGTCAGACGTCTGCACCGCGTGGTTTGGATGATGCCTGCACGATTCTCAAACAGCGCCCCGATTATTACAAAGCGTTCCGGGCAACCGAACGCAGGTGGGGTGTGCCAGTGCATGTGCAGATGGCCACTATTCATCAAGAAAGCAAATTTGTGGCTGATGCCCGCACACCGTTTAAATACGTGCTGGGCGTTATTCCCATGGGCCGTCAATCAAGCGCGTTTGGCTATAGCCAAGCGTTGGACGCCACATGGGATGAATACCGCAATGCCCAAGGGCAGCGTTCGGCCAAGCGGGACAAGATCAAAGACGCAACCGATTTCATGGGTTGGTATATGAACCAGACCCGTGATCGCAATGGCGTTGCGTTGACGGATGCGCGTAACCAATACCTTGCCTATCACGAGGGCCATACAGGGTTTGCGCGGCAAAGTTATAACAGCAAGGCGTGGTTGGTTGCGGTCGCTGGCAAAGTTGATGCCCGCGCGCTGATGTATCAAAATCAGATCGCTGGGTGCCGTTTGCGCTGATAAGGATTTGCCCCCAGCATCATGTGCCGGGGGCAACACCCATTAACGGTTGATCGTTGCGCGGCTGATATCGAATTTGCTGTTCGGGATGTTGCCACCTTTTTGCAAGTTGCCAAGGATCACCGTTGTCTGGCTGCCATTTCCATCATTTATGATCCACTGGCGCAGCTCAACAGGGTTGGCTGTGAACTTAAGCTGGATATTTCCATATTCGGGATGCTCAGGATCTTGTGCTGTAACGGTCGTGGCTGTGCCGTCGTATTTGTGGCCCGTGACCATCTTTGCCCGGCCCAGATCCACCCGTTTTGCCAGAATGATTGAGAGCGGCGTACGTGCCAACGGATAGGTTTCCGGCGGCTGGTTCGACTTTTTGTCGTAGATCACCACAGTATTGCTGCCCGCAACCACCAGTGCAGATTCAGGTGCGTTGTATTCGAAACGCACCTTGCCGGGACGTTTGATCAGGATTGTGCCAGTGCTGATCGACCCATCATCATTGATCTGGGTGAACTCACCTTTCGCTGTTTGCAGCTTGTTCAGATACCCTGAAATTTCGCCCAGCGACAATTGCTGCGCCATTGCGCAAAGGGGTGTCATGACGACTAGGCCCAGCGTCAGGGCGGCAGAAGTGATAAATCGCATAAGTGTTCTTCCTGTGATTATGCCTCGTTCAAAGACATAGGGGGTTTGCCCCTGATATGCGATATCAAGGCGCGGCTTTTTGCCGACAAGGTCAGGAATGGCCCCCCCCAAAAAAAACACCGCCGAAACTTGTTCGGCGGTGGTTGGAATACGCTTTTACAGTTGCTTAAAGGAGGTAAGCCTTAGCCCTGTTCCGGCACCAAAATCTCACGTTTGCCCACATGGTTTGCAGATGAGACCAACCCTTGGTCTTCCATCTGTTCCACCAAACGCGCGGCCTTGTTATAGCCAATCGCCAATTTGCGTTGGATATAGCTGGTTGAACATTTGCGATCTTTAACCACGATTTGTACGGCCGTGTCATAAAGCGCGTCTTCGCCATCGGTATTACCACCAAGACCAAGCACCGCATCTATATTGCTTTCGGCATCTTCTGCGACACCTTCGACTACACCCGAGATATAATCAGGCTCACCGTAGGCTTTGAGGTGATTGACGATTTCCTCGACCTCTTCATCACTCACGAATGGACCATGACAACGGGTGATTTTTGCCCCACCAGCCATGTACAACATGTCGCCCATGCCCAGCAGTTGTTCAGCGCCCATTTCGCCCAAGATCGTGCGGCTGTCGATTTTTGACGTGACTTGGAAAGAAATCCGCGTTGGGAAGTTCGCCTTGATCGTACCGGTGATCACATCCACCGACGGACGCTGTGTCGCCATGATCAAGTGGATACCCGAGGCACGCGCCATCTGTGCAAGGCGTTGAATACAGGCTTCGATTTCTTTGCCCGCAACCATCATCAGGTCGGCCATCTCGTCCACGATCACCACAATGTAGGGCAGCGCTTCGGGGGTGTTTTCCTCAGTTTCAAAGATCGGCTCGCCCGTGTCCTCGTCAAATCCGGTTTGCACCGTGCGGCTGAACATCTCGCCTTTGGACAGGGCTTCGCGCACCCGCCCGTTGTAACCTTCGATATTGCGCACGCCCATCTTGGACATCTTGCGATAACGTTCTTCCATCTCGCCCACTGTCCATTTCAATGCGACGACGGCCTTTTTCGGGTCGGTCACAACAGGGGACAGCAAATGTGGAATGCCATCATAGACACTGAGTTCGAGCATCTTGGGGTCGATCATGATCAACCGGCATTCCTCTGGCGTCAGCTTATAGAGCAGAGAGAGGATCATGGTGTTGATCGCGACGGATTTACCGGAACCGGTTGTACCTGCAATCAAAAGGTGAGGCATCTTGGCAAGGTTAGCGACAACTGGATCACCACCAATGTCTTTGCCCAAGGCAAGCGGCAGGCGCATAGTGCTGTCGCCAAAATCACGGGCAGACAAGATTTCGCGCAACACCACTTTTTCGCGGGTTTCATTAGGCAATTCGATACCGATCACACTGCGCCCCGGCACGGTAGAAACGCGCGCAGACAATGCCGCCATTGAACGGGCTATGTCGTCGGCAAGGCCAATCACACGTGACGCCTTGAGGCCCGGCGCAGGTTCAAGTTCGTACATCGTAACAACTGGACCCGGACGAACCGCGACGATTTCACCCTTAACGCCATAGTCATCCAGAACCGATTCCAGCATGCGTGCGTTTTCTTCCAATGCTTCATCCGAAAGGTGCAAACGCTCAACTATATCGGGGCTTTCCAACAGGTTAAGGGGTGGCAATTCAAACCCGGGATGCGTGTCATCAAAAGTCAGTGTCGGCTGTGCTTCTGCCTGCGCCTGTTTGCTGGGTTGCACTACTTTTCGCACTGGCTGCTGCACAACTTTGCGCGGCTCAGCCACAGGAATGGCTGCAATTTCAGGTTCGGGCGCTGGCTCTAACGGCAAGGCTGCCACATCTTCGACAACTGAGGGTACTGTGGGTTCAATGGATGTCACCGACAAGCCAGGGCTGCGCAGCAATGGCTCAGCACGGGGTGCCGCTGTCAATGGTGGTTCCGCGCGCAGCTCTGTTGGTGCTTTCGCGCCAAGAACCAATGGATCAGGGCCACGCCCACGGCCTTTGGTCAAAGGGGCGGTTACTGGCGTATGCACTGCGTTTCCGGTGCGCACGCGGCTTTTGATGACATCCGCGATTTTGCTCTTGATACGATCTTCGCCCGGACCTTCATCAACCACCGCATCGCTGTATTCTTCAACCAATTCTGGTTCTGGCAATGCATCGGGACGTTTGATCAGCGTTGGCATCCGCGCCAACAGACCTGTTTTTGGCTCTGTTGGTTCTGACAACATCGGTTCATGCTTAGGGGCTGGCACTGGAGTGTTCAACACCGGCTGGCTTGCAACAAATGCCGCGTTTTCTTCGGCCTCAACGCGCTGGCGTTCGCGGCGCTCTGACTGACGCGCCTGTATGGCATGCGCGGCCTGAACGGCACCGCTGGCCCCGCGGCCAAGTACAGTCATCAATCCAGCATATGCCATGATAACGCCGACCAAAAGGAACCGGCCCATCCGACTCAATTCAACCTTGGTGAAGCCCAGTACAAACGCGCCAAGAACAACGATTGAGATACCCATAATCAATGACATCAATTTAACGGTGAATGTCGATCCAATCGGCAAAAGCGTCAGCAGGAAACCCATGACAAAATCGCCAAACAACCCACCAAGCCCAAAGTTGTGTGTTTGCAGCCACTCGGCATTTGGCGTCAGCGTTGCAGCATAGATTGAGCACAGCGCCGCAGCGATAGGTGCAAAAATCAATCGGCCAACGGCCCGGTCCTGCCCTCGGTGCAACGCAAAACGCACACCCCAGACCAGCAAAACCACTGCAATGCTCCACGCGCCCCATCCACCGATCATGAACAAAGGTGCTGCGATGGATGCGCCCATGCGTCCAAGCCAGTTTTGCACGGCAGCGTCAGTAGAGACCAAGAAATTCGGATCTTCGGGTGTGTAGCTGCCGATCATCATTGCTGCCATGACGCCCAAGGCAATCAGCGCCAGACCCAACAATTCCTTGCCGCGCTTTTCAATCGCCTCGGCTGTTTTGCTGTCCAACAGTGGGTCGCGCCCGCGTGTCTGATATGCCATTGCTCAAATCCCTCGTTATACGTCCGAGTACAGGCAGTCGCGGATTGCTTGTAATCCGTGCGCCGTCTCGTCTTTTGGGGCCACTAATGCGACCCGGATATATTCTTTACCGGGGTTTTCCCCGTTCACGTCTTGGGCCAGATAGCCGCCGGGCAGAACCCGCACGCCAGTCTCGCGCCATAATTTCAATGCTGAGGTTTCACCATCTTGAACGGGCAACCACAGGAAAAACCCGGCCTCTGGGCTAACGTAGCCCGGCACATTGCCAAGGATGCGATCTGCAAGCGCGTATTTCTCGGCATAAAGCGCACGATTTTCTTCAACATGCGCTTCATCGTTCCAAGCTGCTGCCGCAGCGGCTTGCAAGGGCAAGGGCAAGGGCGCACCTGCATAGTTGCGCAACTGCTTGACCTCGCGGATTGTATCCGCGCCGCTGGCCACAAAGCCTGAGCGTAAACCCGGCAGGTTTGACCGTTTCGACAGCGAATGGAAAATCACCACACGGTTGCGGTCAGCCCCCATGCCATGCGCCACCTGCAACGCGCCAACAGGTGGCGTGTCACGATAAATCTCTGAATAACACTCATCGGCAAAAATCTTGAAGTCGTATTTTTCAGCCAATTCAATCAGGTTGCCCCAATATTCGTGGCTTGCCACAGCACCCTGCGGATTGGCTGGGGAACAGACAAAGGCCGCTGTCGTCCGGTTCAAAACATCTTCTGACACACTGCTGAAATCCGGCAGATGCCAGGTTTTGGCTGTTGCGGGCACTAAAATCGGTTCAGATGCCCCGGAAATCGCCCCAATCATGTAAACAGGATAGAATGGGTTCGGCATCAAAATAGCGGGCGTTTGGCCGTTTTTGGTCTCGGGGCAAAGCGCTATAACGGCGTTATAAAGCCCCTCGCGGGTGCCATTCAGCGCCATCACTTCGGTGTCGGCATCCATCTGTACGTCATAACGCCGCTTGATCCAATCCGCGATAGCACCGCGCAATTCGGGTGAACCGTCATTAGGCGGATAGCTGTTAAAGCCCGCTGCGTTCTGCGCAATCACGTCGGTGACCCATGCGGGAAACGCATGTTTTGGTTCGCCAATCGTCATATGAATAGGCGTACCGCCCCCGTCATGCGCATCCAATAATGCACGAAGACGCGGCCACACATGGGCCGGAAGGTTCGAAAACCGCTCGGGAAACTTCATCTAAACTGCCTCAGGGTCGGGATCATTAACGTCCCGTTTCCCCCAAATTAGACAAGCCCCGCCCATTCGTCCAGAAAAACCCGACCACAATCAGGCATTTGTGGCTTTTTGGTTGTGCAACTGTGGGATTGTCGCCGCTTTAGCTTAACGCCTCTTCCACGGCGATGCCCAAGCGCAACAGGTTTTCTTCCATGTTTGGCGGGCACATCATCATCAAGCCGCAGGATGGCAGCCCAGTAGGCAAGGTCAGCGAACACACGCCCATCAAGTTGCCAATGCGGGTGTTGCGCAAGGCTAAAAGGTTTTGAGAGACAAAATATTCATGATCTGACATCAATCGTTCAAGGTTTGGCGGCAGGTTAGGCGCGCTTGGTAAAAGCACAGCATCAAAGCCCGCGACGGCCTGATCATAACCCATGCGCGCAACTTCAAGCTTGGCCCAAGCGGCGACATAATCGGGACCGGAAAACTCCTTACCCAACTGAAACCGCGCTAAAATTTCGCTAAACATGCCGTTTGGGTTTGCTTCAATCACGTCGCGCCACAGCCCGTAAGCCTCTGATGTATAAAGGCACCCGCTCAGTGGCATGGCGTCATCAACTTCTGGAATCTCGATGTTTTCGATTGTTGCACCGGCGTTTTGTATTCGCTCAAGTGCACTTTGAAATGCCGCTGCTGGCTGGCTGTCAACATCGTCCATGGCAACGGTTCGCAGCACGGCGAAACGGCGCCCGTCCAAGGTGGCGTGTTGCAAATCCGCAGCTGTGCTGCCTTCAAGTGCTGCCAAGAGTAACCCTGCATCTTCGACAGAGCGGCAAAGTGGGCCGATGGTGTCAAATTTCAACGCCAATGGCACCACGCCTTCCAGCGTGAGGCGACCTGAGGTGGTTTTAAGGCCAACCAGATCGTTCCACGCCGCGGGGATACGCACCGATCCGCCCGTATCAGAGCCAATGCCAGCCGCCGCGAGGCCAAATGCCACAGAGGCCGCCGCCCCAGAGGATGAACCACCCGCCACCGCATCAGCGTCATTCACGCAGGGCGGTGTGGCAGTGCTGGGATTATAGCCGAGACCGGAAAACGCCAGTTCGCTCATGTGGGTCTTGCCCAAACAGACCAATCCCGCCGCTGTGGCATTGGTCAAAACAGTGGCATCTGCATCTGGAACCCTGCCGCTCAGCAGTTTTGACCCCGCTTCGGTTGCAACACCTGCGGTATCAAAAAGGTCTTTCCAAGAGATAGGTACACCGTCCATAGGTGACAGTCGGTGACCGGATTTCGCCCGCACGGATGCGGCACGTGCCTCGGCCAACGCGCGATCATGGGTAACGCTTGCATAAATGCGATCCCGCAGAGGATGTGCGTCAATGGCATCCAAATAAGTCTGGCACAGGGCAACTGGGTCAATTTGCCCGGCTGCAATACCCCGGCCCAAATCAGCAGCTGACATTTTCAACCATGTTTGCATTTTTATTCCCCTCTTACGGTCATTGATCTGACGGTAGCGACCGTTCGGCACATGGACAATCCCCCGAACACAGCCCTATCAAGGGGTATGGATTTTGATACAGATATTGCCATCATCGGCGGTGGGTTAAACGGCCCCGCACTTGCGCTGGCCTTGGCCGAAACCGGGCTGCACATCACAGTGATTGATTCACTGGCACTAAAGATGCGTAAGAATGCCGGCTTTGATGGCAGGTCCTATTCGCTGGCACTAACATCAACGCGCATGTTGCAAACCATTGGCATATGGGATGCAGTTGCGGCGCACGCGCAACCGATGTTGGAAATCAAAGTGACGGATGGCCGCGCGGGGGATGGGCCATCACCGATGTTCATGCATTTTGATCATGCGGAAATTGAAGAAGGGCCAATGGGCCATATGGTTGAGGATCGGCACTTACGCCGCGCTTTGCTGGATGCGGTTAAATCTTCGCCCAATATTACGCAGATGAACGGCCAAACTGTTGTGTCACAGCAGGCGGATGCGTCGGGCATTACCCTCACTTTAGCATCGGATAAAACATTGCGCGCCCGTCTTGCGGTAGGTGCGGATGGTCGCAATACCGGAACCGGACAACGGGCCGGGATCAAGCGAATTGGCTGGGATTATGGACAAACTGCACTGGTCTGTGCCTTGGAACACGACCTGCCTCACGATGGCATCGCGCATCAGTTCTTTATGCCGCCCGGTCCATTGGCGATATTGCCGCTCACTGGCAATCGGTCTTCGATCGTCTGGAGCGAAACCGCGCAGAACGCAGCCGCGATCAACGCGCTGTCGGATGCAGCTTATCTTGACGTACTGCGCCCGCGCTTTGGCAGTTTTCTGGGTGAACTGTCTTTGGTTGGTCAGCGCTACACCTATCCGCTGGGCCTGTCGCTTGCGCATGAAATGATTGCTGCCCGCGTCGCCTTGGTCGGTGATGCCGCGCACGGCGTTCACCCCATTGCCGGGCAAGGCTTGAATGCTGGACTGCGCGATGTGGCAGCACTGGCAGAGGTGATTGCCGATACGAAGCGTCGTGGCGAGGACATCGGATCAGACGCTGCGCTGGCGCGCTATCAGGAATGGCGGCGCTTTGACAACACCACGCTGGCATTGGCCACGGATAGCTTCAACAAGTTGTTTTCAAATGACAATCCACTGGTCCGAATGGCACGTGATATTGGCATGGCAGCGGTAAACGCCTTACCCGGATTACGGCGCGGCTTCATTCGCGAAGCGGCAGGATTAACCGGAGACCTGCCAAGGTTGATGCAGGGGCACCCGCTTTAGCGATTAATCCAGAACCCGCGCTTCATCGACCAGCATCACAGGAATACCATTGCGGATCGGATAGGCAAGCCCGGCGGTCTTGGAGACCAATTCTTGTTTTTCCGCATCATAGCTGAGCGTGGATTGGGTGCGCGGGCAGATTAACCCGTCCAACATGCGCCGATCAAAATCAACGTGAACATCGCTCATTGCATTAATCCTTCTTCTTGGCCGCCCCGCAGGGTGTATTCGATCAGTGTCACCAGCGTTTCGCGGCGCGTTTCAAGCGAGGGTGCCTCAAGCAGTGCTTGCTTATCCTCGGCCTCAAAATCCAGCATCATCGACAGTGAATTGATCAGCAACTCATCGTCTGCTTCTTTCAATGTGTCCCAATCGGCAGACAGGCCGCGCGTATCAAAATAGCGCTCAAGTAAGGTTAGGAATGGCTTTCTCTTAAACTCGGCATCGGCCTCATCCTTGCCCAAGTCGCGGTCAAATCCGTCCCAATTTACATCGCACCGGCGATAAGGGCAAAAGCCTTCAACCTCTTTCACTACCCGAAAACGCGACACACCCCCAAGGGTGATCATATAGCGGCCATCTTCGGTTTCAGAAAATTGCGTGATCCGACCTGCGCAGCCAATTGTGTGCAAGCCCGGCCCATCACGGCCAGGAATTGGATTAGGCTGGACCATACCAATCAAACGCCCATCGGTCTTGATCGTGTCTTCTATCATCTGCAAATAGCGCGGCTCAAATATATGTAACGGCAACCGGGCGCGCGGCAGTAACAAAGCCCCCGCAAGCGGGAAGATTGCAATCGTATCTGGCAGTTCGCTTTGCTTTATCATGACCAAGAACCTAGCCCGCGCAACGGATCAGGCAAATATCATTGAACTAAGTTTGCGGCGGCCATTCAACACAACCGGATCATTTGCTTTTAGGGCATCAAAAATAGTGAACAGCTGAGTTTTGGCAGCACCTTCGTTCCATTCGCGGTCGCGCCGAAAGATGTCCAGCAGATGGGTCACAGCGCCTTCGGCATCCCCATTTGCATAAAGCGCCTGCGCCAAATCAAACCGCGCCTGATGGTCGTTTTCATCCGTTTCAACCGCAGCTGTCAGTTCAGCAACTGGGCCAGCATCTGCTGCCTGCCGCGCCAGTTCCAATTGCGCATGTGCCGCTTCAAGCTCGGGTGCTTTTGAAATCTCAATCGGCGCACCATTCAACAGCGCCTCGGCCTGATCAAGCTCTCCCATCGCGATGTGCGCACGGACCAGGCCGCCATACGCGCCGGCATGGTTGGGATCTTCTTCCAAGATCGCGGCAAAAGTTTGTGCCGCATCTGTCGCCGCGCCATCGGTCAACATTTCTTCGGCGGCTTCAACAGCTTCGGCCAAACCATCACCCGGCGCTTCGCCGCCTGCGGCTTTGATCGTGCGATCTACAAACGCTTTAACCTCCGATTCCGGTTGCGCGCCTTGAAAGCCGTCAATCGGCTGGCCTTTGAAAAACGCATAGACGGTCGGGATCGACTGGATCTGCATCTGACCCGCAATCATCTGCGCTTCGTCGACGTTGATCTTGACCATCTTGACCGCGCCTTTGGCGGCTTGCACGGCTTTTTCCAACTGGGGTCCCAGTGTTTTGCACGGCCCACACCAAGGTGCCCAAAAATCGACGATGATCGGGATCGTTTGCGATGCTTCTATGACGTCGGTCATAAAGTTGGCTTCGTCGGTGTCTTTGATCAAGTCTGACGCGGGCGCGCCACCTAGGTTCAGTTCCATCATGTCAAATTCCTTGGTCGTTCTGGTTTGGCCTAATATGTAAGACCTTTATTGTGTTTTCAAAGATCAAAACTGGCAAAAACAGGGGCGTGATCACTGGGTTGCTCCCAGCCGCGCACCGCGCGCTGAATATGGCTGGAATGACCCGCGTTTGAGATATCGCTGGTGGCCCATATGTGATCCAAACGTCGGCCCTTGTCAGCAGCATTCCAATCAGGAGACCGGTATGACCACCAACTGTAAAGGTTGCCCTCGGGGATATCTTGCCGCGTGATATCGACCCAATGACCTGCATCTTGGACGGTACCCAGTGCCTCAACCTCAACCGGGGTATGGCTGACGATTTTGAGTAATTTTTTGTGATCCCAGACATCATCCTCGCGCGGGGCGATGTTTAAGTCACCGACAAGTATAGATTTTTCTGGCTTTTGTTCATGGAACCAATCGCGCATTTCCGAAAGATAATCGAGCTTTTGACCAAATTTTTCATTGATCTGACGATCCGGTTTGTCACCACCTGCGGGCACATAGAAGTTGTGGATCATGGTGCCGTTTTCCAACTTGGCTGACACATGCCGGGCATGGCCAAGATCAACAAGGTCACGCCCTCCGGTATCCTCCAGCGGCAGTTTAGACAGGATCGCAACACCATTGTATCCCTTTTGCCCACGCGCAACCATGTGCGTGTAACCCGCCGCATGAAATGCCTCAGTTGGGATTTTCTCAACCGGGCTTTTGCATTCTTGCAAACACAATACGTCTGGCCCATGTTCCGCCAATAGGCGCAGCACCAACGGTTCACGCAGGCGGACAGAGTTGATGTTCCAAGTGGCAAGAGTAAAAGACATTAGCAGGCTCCGGGATAGGTGTGACGTTTGCCACCCTATCCTTTGCTGTCGTCCGCCGCCATGGCGAATTCAGATACCGTTTGGGGCCAATATTACCTTGCCGTTGCGTTCACCCGCCCAAGAATATTTGGCAGCATCAGCAATCTGATCCAAACTGAAATGCCTGTCGATTGGTGCGTGCAAAGTTCCGGCAGCAATGGATTTGGCCAATGCACCATAGACCACCATACGCGCTGCGGTATCGCTGCGTTCGAACCAATTCACCAACCAGAAACCACGCACATGAATGTCCCGGAAGATCAAAGAAGGCGCATCAATGCTGCACGGCTCATTAGACATCCCACCATAATTCACAAGCGTTCCACCAGTTTCCAAGCAGGCACCCAAGCGCCCAAATGTTTCACCAGCGACGGCATCAACAGCCAGCTTCATTTTGGCACCAGTGGCAGCCTTAACCTGCTCGGCTAGATCAGGACCATCGACCAGAACAATGTCTGCGCCGATCTCTTTCAACCCTTCAATAGCGCTTTCGCGGCGCACAACGTTTACAACATTTATCCCACGCTCTTTCGCCAATTGGATTAGATATGCTCCCACGGCGGAATTTGCTGCTGATTGGATCACCCAGTCACCCGATTTCAAATCAACAAAATCGCTGAGCAATAAATGCGCTGTGGCGGGGTTCACCATCAACATAGACAATTGATCTAAATCGCCTTCTGGCAGGGGGATCAAATGCCGGGGGTCACAGATGACTTGGCTGGCCCAAGTCCCCTGCCCCGCGGACAGCAGAACCAATTGCCCGGCACCTTCCCCCTCAACAATCCGTCCTAATCCCTCGTTCCCAGCAATAGCAGGCAAGGGCGGTTTAACCCCATAGTTACCTGACACCTGAATCAAATCAGACGGATTGATCGGCGCGCGCAGAACGTCGACCCGAACTTGACCCTTGCTCAGCGGCTCTGACGGAACTTCAACAACCTTTAGCACCTCTTCCGGATTGCCAAATTCCTCATAGATCACTTTTTTCATGTCATCTCTCCTTAGGTTATCGCGAATATGGGGGCTTGTGGCCTGCGCCACCACCCCGCCCGCCCTAACGTCATGAGCGCCAGACAAAAAAAGGCCGAGCACAAAGGCTCGGCCAGTCCAACAGGGAGGTATGTGTCATGACCCGGACACATGAGTCGGGATTGGTAATATGGTCAGGACGGGATGATCCCCGGTCCTATGCCATCAATCTATAGCCCCCAGATTCGGTCACAAGAAGGCGCGCATTGGACGGATCTGGTTCAATTTTTTGGCGAAGACGGTAAATATGTGTCTCAAGTGTGTGCGTCGTCACACCTGCATTGTATCCCCAAACCTCGTGCAACAGGACATCCCGTGCCACAACACCATCGTTTGAGCGGTACAAGTACTTAAGAATGTTGGTTTCTTTTTCAGTCAGGCGTACCTTTTTGTCATCTTCGGTGATCAGCATCTTCATCGACGGCTTGAACGTATATGGCCCAAGCTGAAAAACCGCATCTTCGGATTGCTCGTGCTGACGTAATTGCGCGCGAATGCGGGCAAGCAGAACGGGGAATTTGAACGGCTTGCTGACGTAGTCATTGGCACCCGCATCAAGACCCAGAATAGTATCTGCATCGCCATCATGTCCGGTCAGCATCATAATCGGGCTTTTGACCCCTTGTTTGCGCATCAAACGGCAGAGCTCGCGACCATCCGTGTCGGGCAGACCGACATCAAGGATCACCAAATCATAGAGCGCTTCTTTAGCTCTGCTCATCGCGTCGCTGCCATTCGCGGCTTCAAACACGTCGAAATCCTCGGTCATAATCAACTGCTCGCTTAGCGCTTCGCGTAGATCATCATCGTCATCAACAAGCAGTATTTTCTTGAGCTGGGCCATCTGGTCCTCCGTTTCGCTTACCCTAGAGATGCGCCTTGTGATGCGATCCGACAAGCTTTGCCGCAAATCTTTCACGGCCTCGTGTGATTGGCCCGGTGAAATGTTTCAATTTGGGAGTATGTGGCATAGATATCTTTCAGAACCGCTGCGGAGTTGTAACACAAATGAGCTTTGCTCCCGATATTACAGAACAACTGGCACGGGCGCGGGCCGATTTGCGCATGGGCGTTCCCGTGGTCTTTTCCGGTCCGCATCCTGTGCTGATCATTGCCGCAGAAACATTGACCGCACAGCGGTTGACGGACCTGCTTGCGCTTGGTGGCAGCCCCAGTTTGGCCGTCACGGCCCGCCGCGCCGAAACATTAAAGGCACGGGCCTATGATGGTGATCTGGCCCGGATCGCACTGCCAGAAGATGCGACACCGGCGTGGGTTCACAGCATCGCAAACCCGAGCGATGATTTGCGGTCGCCCATGAAGGGGCCGTTCCACTGCCTGCGCGGTGGGACCGTGGATGCACATCGCGCAGCCATACAGCTGGCCAAATCAGCCCGCCTATTGCCTGCGGCTTTGGTGCTGGAAATCGCCCAAGCAGAGATATTTGCACAAACGCATAATCTGAATGTGATTGAATTGGCCGCGGCGACCCCCGCTTTGAATAATCGCGGTGCCTTGCATCCCGTCGTCAATGCACGCCTTCCCATGGAGGTATCAGAAGCTGGTCGCCTGCATATTTTTCGTCCCGATGATGGCGGCGAGGAACATTATGCAATTGAAATTGGCCGTCCTGACAGAACAAAGCCCGTCCTAACGCGGCTCCATTCCGCCTGCTTCACTGGTGATTTGATGGGCAGCTTGAAATGCGATTGCGGCCCACAGCTTCGGGCCGCATTGGCACAAATGGGCGACGAGGGACACGGGGTTCTTCTATATTTAAATCAAGAAGGCCGCGGTATTGGACTGACCAACAAAATGCGGGCTTATTCCTTACAAGATCAGGGATTTGATACGGTAGAAGCCAACCATCGGCTTGGCTTTGAAGACGATGAACGGGACTTCCGGCTTGGTGCGGACATTCTGCAATCAATGGGTTTTTCTGCTGTTAGGTTACTAACAAACAACCCCCGAAAAGTGGAAATGATGCAGCAAAGTGGCGTTGAAGTTACAAAGCGCGTGCCGCTGAAGGTGGGTGAAAACAGCCACAACCGCGCCTATCTGGCCACCAAGGCGTCGAAATCGGGCCACCTTTTGTGAGTGCTGATGATCTGGTTCTCACGCCGCAAGGTGTGCGGTTCCAAGGACAGATATGGCCCTGTAGTATCGGCAAGGGTGGCATAAGCAGCGAGAAACGCGAAGGGGATGGGGCAACGCCCCGTGGTATCCATCGAATCGTCGGAATGCTGTTTCGATCAGATCGAATGGCACGCCCTACAACATGGGCAACCCCCATTGGCCCGCTGGACCTTTGGTCAGATGATGTCTCGTCGCGTGACTATAATCACAAAGTGAAAGCACCTTATCGCGGCCGTCATGAGAAGTTGAGGCGGGCTGATCCGCTTTATGACCTTGTTTTGGTGACGGATTGGAACTGGCCAAACGCCATTGCAGGCATGGGATCTGCCATATTCATTCACCAATGGCGCCGTCCGGGGTATCCAACAGAGGGCTGCGTGGCACTTGATCGGGCGCATTTGCATCATATCGCACGCCATATTTCACCCGCGACGCGACTGATTGTCCGCTAACTGGCTAACTGGCTAACCTGCTACGCGTTCGCCAAATATCGCTGACCCCACACGCACATGCGTCGCGCCCAGTGCAATAGCGCGCTCAAAATCACCACTCATCCCCATGGAAAGCCCTGTTAGACCATTGCGCGCAGCAATTTTTGCCAAAAGCGCAAAGTGCAATGACGATTCTTCGTCTGCGGGTGGAATACACATCAAACCATTGATATTCAGATCAAGCTTCTGACATTCCCTGATAAATTCATCTGCATCGGCAGGTAAGACCCCAGCTTTCTGCGGCTCTTCCCCGGTGTTCACCTGAATAAAAAGATCAGGACAATGCCCGATTTCCTGTGCAAGACGTGCGATTGTGCCTGCCAGCTTTGGACGATCAACAGAGTGAATAGCGTCAAATAGCTCCATCGCTTGCCGGGCCTTGTTGGTTTGCAATGGGCCGATGAGGTGCAGATCAACGCCAGAATAGGCCTCGCGGAAATCTGGCCACTTTCCAGCAGCTTCCTGTACCTTGTTTTCGCCAAAACAGCGTTGGCCTTCGTCCAAGACAGCCTGCACCCGCTGGTTTGGCTGTACTTTACTGACCGCAATCAGCTTGACCGACCCCGCAGTGCGGTCCGCGCTTTGTTCAGCTTGTGCAATTTTGAAAGTGATGTCGCGCAGGGTCATATTTTGCCTCATTGGTTGAGGCGCAGAAAACAACAGTCGTGCGCAAAAGAAAAGGGGCAGACCAAAGGCCTGCCCCAATTACTGTAGTATTTAGATCAACTTAGAAGTTGAACTGAACACCCAAGTCGGCAACGGTTTTGTCTGCGTTGTTGCGACCAACGCTACCAGCCAACTTAACACCGCCACCGAGGTCATGGTCGAAACCAATCGCGAAGGCTGTGTCAAGATTGGATGTGCCGTCTTCGCGGTCACCACCAGCAGCAATCGCAACTTCGATCGCTGTCGCTGCGCCTACGTCAAAACGACCGGATACACCGTATGCAGTGTCAAAGCCTTCTGCGTCGCCGATGAACAATGCAACGTCTGCAACACCCAAAGAACCGCCAACTGTCAGAACAACACCGTCTGTGTCTGCACCGGCTGCTGTACCACCTTGGTCTGCATCTTCGTAGCCCAGAGCAACTGTCCAACCGCTGAATGTATATGCAACGCTTGCAGAGATGCGCTCAGCACTTGTTCCTGATGCATCGTTCACACCGAATACCGCTGGTACAAATGCGCCATCGGAGTCATCGCTGTAAGACAACTGTGCGCGGAAATCGCCTACAGAGTAGATTGCGCTTACGCCGTTAACACCGGCACCTGTGCCGGAGTAACCAGCTACTGGACCACGGTAGTTAGAGTAGTGCCCAACTGCGCCGATCAGGCCTGGTTCGCTGTTGTCGCCTGCACCGTAGAAGTGTGACAAGTTGTCGAGTGCGTGGGCAATGTTACCAACTTCAAGACGGAAACCGCCAGTTTCAGCGTGGAAACGTGCGCCGTTAAATCCACCACGACCGGCTGCTTCACCATTTTCGTTGGCTTCAATACGCAGACGTGCACCGAATGTAACACCAGCGTCAGATTCTGCTGTCGCGTCGATGTTCAAGCGGAAACGGCTTTCGATGATTGTATCATCGATCTGAGTGACAGTACCTGCCGCGTTGTCTGTTACAGAGCGATCTTCCAAGTGCTGAAGACCAAAACGGCCGTAACCGCCAAATGTGATGTCTGCTGCTGCTACGCCGGCTGTTGCAATCAGAGCCGTTGAAGCGAAGAGAACTTTTTTCATGGGTTTTCCCTCGATTTGAATTCATATGCCCTGACCGGAGCATCCGGAAAGGGTATGAAGGGTGTTTGCATCCAATGGCCCTGTCTTGGCAAGAAGACTGCACACCATCGCCGCAATGCTGTGTTTAATGGTGCAGCTTTGCCACAGTTTTTTCATCCACCTATGCCGCATTGAAGTTCATCAGGGCAAAAACCCCAAAAACGCTCGAGGAATCACCTACTACATATACCTTGCCCCTACGGGCTTGCTTGGTTAGACAATTGACCAAACAGGCAAAGGAAAGCTGGAATGGCGCACGGGACCGTTGGCAGAATCGCAATCACCCTATTGTTGGTGGGTACTCTAGGTGCCTGCGGGGCTTTAGGCAGTATCACTGGCGGCGGTGGTGCGAGACAAGGATCCGGGAACATATCCGAGCGAACTGATCTGGAAACGAACCCAGACAACACAATCTGGTCAATTTTCCGCAAAAAGACAGCCGAGAATAAAGTACAGGTAAACCGCTACATTTGGGCGGCTTCGCTTGAAGTATTGAGCTTCTTGCCCGTGCAATCAGTCGATCCCTTTACGGGCGTGATTGTCACCGGATACGGCACACCGCCCGGCGGCGGACGTGCGTACCGCGCAACTGTACTGATTGATGATCCTGCCCTTGATGCGCGTTCGCTTAACGTTGCCCTGCAAACACGTGGCGGCAGCCCGGTCAGCAAAGCAACAAGCCGTGCAGTCGAAGACGCCATTTTATCACGCGCCCGCGAACTGCGTATCGCTGACAGCAAGTTCTAGGCCGGCTTTCACACTATATCTCAATCCAGCGCCGGGCTCTGTATACCAAACAGCCCGGCGTTTTCATGTTATAAGGTTCATCTGCGATGCCCAGCTACACCCCCGCCGAAATCGAAGCCCGCTGGCAACAAGCTTGGGAAAAGGACGCTGTGTTTCAAGCGGTGCGTTCGGCTGACAAGCCCAAGTACTATGTCCTTGAAATGTTTCCTTATCCGTCGGGCCGCATTCATATGGGCCATGTGCGGAACTACACGATGGGCGACGTGATCGCGCGCTACAAGCTGGCGACGGGGCATAATGTACTACATCCAATGGGCTGGGATGCCTTTGGGATGCCTGCCGAAAACGCAGCGATGGCGATTGGGGGGCACCCCAAGGACTGGACCTATAACAACATCGCCGACATGCGCGCGCAGATGAAGCCATTGGGCCTGTCGATTGATTGGTCACGCGAGTTCGCCACCTGTGATCCGGAATATTACGGTCAACAACAAGCGCTGTTCCTTGATTTCCTGACCGAAGGGTTGGTGTACCGCAAGAACGCCATCGTCAACTGGGACCCCGTTGATATGACCGTACTTGCCAATGAACAGGTTGAGGGCGGGCGCGGCTGGCGGTCTGGCGCATTGGTGGAACGGCGGGAACTGACGCAGTGGTTCTTTAAAATCTCTGACTATTCCGATGAATTGCTGTCTGCGCTTGATCATCTCGATAACTGGCCCGCCAAGGTCAAACTGATGCAGGCCAACTGGATTGGTAAATCACGCGGACTACAGTTTGCGTTCAGCACAATTGATGCACCTGATGGCCATGACCGGATTGAAGTTTATACAACACGTCCCGATACTTTGATGGGCGCGTCCTTTGTAGGCATTTCACCTGATCATCCTTTGGCCAAAGCGTTGGAGCGCGGGGACGAAGCTGTGGCAGCGTTCAACATTGAAGCCCGGCAAGGCGGCACCACTGAGGAAGCCATCGAAACCGCGCCGAAGTTGGGCTATGACACTGGCATCCGGGTGCGCCATCCCTTTGATACCGCCCATGAACTGCCCGTTTACATCGCAAACTTCATTTTGATGGATTACGGCACCGGGGCGATCTTTGGCTGCCCCGCGCATGACGAGCGTGATTTTGAGTTTGCGACTAAGTATGACTTACCAATTATCGCGACCTATCTGCCCTCCGAGGACAGCTCGGATGAATTAACCGAAGCCTATGTTCCGACCAAAACCGAAACCGTCTTCTATAATCGGGGATTTGCTGGGGAACCGCATCAGACAGGATATGAAGGCATCGACACCGCCATCGCCTTTTGCGAATCAAACGGGGTCGGTCAAGGTGTGACCAAGTTTCGTCTACGCGATTGGGGGCTATCGCGGCAACGCTATTGGGGGTGCCCGATTCCGATCGTGCATTGTGACACTTGCGGTGTGGTGCCTGAGAAGAAAGAGAACCTTCCGATTGAGCTGCCTTATGATGTCAGCTTTGATATTCCGGGCAATCCACTGGATCGTCACCCAACATGGCGCGACTGTGCCTGCCCGTCTTGCGGGGCTGCGGCCAAGCGTGAAACCGATACGATGGATACCTTTGTTGATTCGTCTTGGTATTTCGCCCGCTTTACCGCGCCCCGCGCCGAAACACCGACCATTTTGGAAGACGCTGCTTATTGGATGAACGTCGATCAATACATCGGCGGTATTGAGCACGCGATCCTGCACCTCCTGTATTCACGCTTCTTTGCCCGCGCGATGCAGATCACCGGGCATTTGCCAGAATCCGCGATTGAACCGTTTGATGCGTTGTTTACCCAAGGGATGGTTACGCATGCGATCTATCAGACCCCGAAACAAGATGGCCGTCCAACCTATCATTACCCCGAAGCCGTCGAATTGCGCGACGGTAAGGCGTATTTGAAAGATGGCGGTGACGAAGTGCAGATCATCCCATCCGCCAAGATGTCCAAGTCGAAAAACAACGTGGTCGATCCGTTGAACATCATCTCATCTTATGGTGCCGACACCGCGCGCTGGTTCGTCCTGTCCGATTCGCCCCCCGAACGGGATGTGGAATGGACAGCATCGGGCGCGGATGCCGCGTTTAAGCACCTTGGGCGCGTGTGGAATATCTGCGATCGAATTGGCGAGATGGATAAGGATGCCGTCGGAACGGGCGATGACGACTTGTTGCGCGCCATGCACAAGACGATCCACGACGTGACTTTGGGCGTCGAAAGCTTTGGCTTTAACGCGGCCATCGCCAAACTTTATGCCTTTACCGCTGTTTTGCAGAAATCCAAGGCCAGTCATGCTGCGCAGCGCACTGCGATTATGACGTTGGCACAATTGATGTCACCAATGACTCCGCATTTGGCCGAAGACATCTGGGCGCATCAGGGTGGTGAGGGGTTGATCGCGACCGCACCATGGCCTGTGGCCGATGAGGCGATGTTGATTGATGAAACAGTGACCATGCCGATCCAAATCAACGGCAAACGGCGGGCAGAAATTCAGGTTCCCGCTGATATGTCCAAGGAAGAGGTTGAAAAGCTGGCCTTGAACCACGAAGCTGTCATTCGGACCTTGGATGGTGCCACACCGAAAAAGGTGATCGTTGTACCGGGACGGATTGTGAATGTCGTTGTTTAACCGCAGATCAATGCTTTTTGCTCCACTGGCGCTGGCCGCCTGTGGATTCCAGCCTGTTTATGGCCCCGGTGGCAATGGCTCAGCCCTGCAAAACCGCGTTTTGGTCGATAAACCAGAAGACCGTTATGGGTATTTCCTAACACGTGAGATTGAGGAAAGGCTGGGCCGCGCGGCGACCCCGGCCTATGGTCTGGCGCTAAATATTACGACCGAGGAAGAAGGTCTTGCCACCGATCTTGAGGGCAACACGCGGCGGTTTGACCTGATTGGCACCGTCGATTACGCCCTGCGCGATCTGGCAACGGGCCAGATTGTCACCTCTGGCAAAGTCGAAAACTTCACGGGCTATTCTGCGACGGGCACCACCGTTGCAACGCTTGCCGGGGAACAAGATGCGCAGGTTCGACTGATGACCATATTGGCCGATCAGATTGTCACCCGATTGTTTGCCGCTGATTTGACCGCATGAAACTGTCGCCGCGTGACGCAAATGCCTATTTTGCCCGGCCAGATGCGGGCAAAACCGGCTTGCTGATCTATGGCGGCGATGCGATGCGCGTCGCACTAAAGCGGCAGGAATTCCTCAAAGCGCTACTTGGCCCCAATGCCGAAGAAGAAATGCGCCTGACCCGCATTCAAGCGGCGGAGTTGCGGCGTGACCCTGCGATGTTGCTGGACGCAATCAAGGCTGTTGGGTTCTTTCCAGGCCCCCGCGCTGCTTTTGTTGAGGATGCAAACGATAATATTGCGAAAACCCTGATCGAAACGCTGGCCGATTGGCAACCCGGCGATGCGCAAATCATTGTCACAGGTGGCGATCTGAAAAAGACGTCCAAGGTTCTCAAGGCATTCGAGGCCCACAAAAACGCATTTGCCGCCGCGATTTATGACAACCCACCCGACCGCGCCGAGATTGAGCGTATCCTGAGCGAAGCAAAGCTGACGCACGAGGCAGACGCCATGGCCGTGTTGACCGACCTGGCCCGCGCCCTTGATCCCGGTGATTTTCGACAGACTGTTGAAAAGATCACCCTTTATAAACTGGGTGATGCCACGCTGCTGTCAGCAGATGATGTGGCTGCCTGCGCGCCGACCTCAACCGAGGCGGAAGTTGATGACATTTTGCATGTGGTGGCAGAGGCACGCGCCGCCGATATCGGCCCGGTGATGAACAAGTTGCAAGGTCAGGGCGTCAATGCCGTGACCCTTACCATCATGGCGACCCGGCATTTTCGCACGCTGTATCGCATTGCTGCCAACCCCGGCGCACCGATTTATGGCGTCCGGGATCGTGATCGCGCAATGCGTCAGGCCAAAAACTGGGGTGCCGCCAAATTAGAAACAGCATTGGGTGTGCTAACCGATACTGACCTGACATTACGGTCTGCGGGGCAACATGCGCCCGCACTTGCCTTGGTTGAACGTGCTTTTATCCGTCTGGCGATGCTGGGTGCGCAACGCTAAAAATTTGAGTGATAAACCCTGAAAGGATCTGAAAATGTATACTGTTGTTGGGGCGACAAAGTCGCGTGGATTTCGGGTCATGTGGATGCTCGAAGAAATGGGAATTGCCTATGATCAAAACCCAGCCACGGCACGGTCTGATGAGGCAAAGAAGTTTAACCCATTAGGTAAAATTCCAGCATTGGTTGATGGTGATGACGTGCTGACCGACAGCATGGCGATTATGACCTACTTAGGCGACAAGCACGGGCAATTGACAGCCCCCGCTGGCACCCCGGATCGTGCACGACAGGATGCAATGACCTTTTGGCTGATCGACGAATTTGATGCGGTTTTGTGGGCAGCTGCCAAACACAGTTTTATTTTGCCAGAGGATGAACGTGTTCCCGCGATCAAAGACGCCCTGAAAATTGAATTTTCCCGGTCTGTTGAAGTCTTGTCAGAGCGATTGAATGGTCCGTTCCTTATGGGGGATCAGATCACCATTCCCGATATTTTGGCGGTGCACTGCATCAATTGGTCAACCGGCGCAGGATTTCCGAGTGTCGATGACAAATTGGGGGCATGGGCC
The DNA here is from genome assembly GCA_051251995.1 of Sulfitobacter sp. Classification (GTDB taxonomy): domain Bacteria; phylum Pseudomonadota; class Alphaproteobacteria; order Rhodobacterales; family Rhodobacteraceae; genus Sulfitobacter. The sequence continues at coordinate 183,300 of JBPOFF010000004.1, read as the reverse complement.
AAGGAAATGCGCGCCCGGCCGGCATTTCTGGCAGCGCAGGAAAAAGAAACGTCTTAACTGCGCAAAGCCCACTGCGCTGCATGGTCGCCCGCCCAACGGCCTGTCGCAAGGCAGGCCGAGATCAGATACCCGCCTGTCGGCGCTTCCCAATCCAGCATTTCACCAGCCGCAAAGACACCCGGCAGATCTCGTATCATCAAACCATCGTCGAGTGCGCCAAAAGATATGCCGCCTGCGGTTGAAATGGCCTCGTCCATCGGGCGCAATCCCGCATGTTTCAATGGCAGCGCTTTGATCAACCGCGCAAGGGCGCGCAGGCCATCGGGCAATGGACGCGCCATTTCTTGTAACAGAGCGATTTGGGCTGGCGGTAACTTTAACGTTTTTCGCAAATGCTCTTTCAGGCTCGCCTTGCCGCGCGGTTTTGACAGGCGCGTGGTGACCTCCTGAACACTCAGGTCCGGCAGCATGTCTATGGTCAACGGATGCCCCTCACGCACACCGCGCGAAACGGAATAGACACCGCCGCCTTCCACTCCACGTATCGAAATCGCGGCCTCGCCGCGCGATACGAATGGCCCGGATGTCAAAGAGATACCCTTCAATGCTGCGCCAAAATGCCGGGTCATGTGTTCGGACCATTCAATCGCAACACCTGCATTGGTGGGGGCAAAATCAGCTAATGGTACGCCTTTGGCACGTAAAATACTGGCCCAATCACCCGTCGACCCCAGCCGCGCCCAACTGGCACCGCCCATGGCCAGAACTGTCACATCAGCGTCAAGCGATTGAATCCCTTGCGGCGTTTCAAATACCAACGCCCCTTTGTCCATTCCCTGCCAAAGCCACCGGGTATTAAATGTCACTCCCGCTTCATTCAGCCGCGCCAACCACGCCCGCAAAAGCGGTGAGGCTTTCATCCTCTTTGGGAAAACCCGGCCCGTGCTCCCGGTAAAGACCTCTTGCCCCAGATCATTGGCCCAAGTCTGAATAGCCCCACCATCAAACGCTTTAATCATCGGCAACAAATTTGGTGCCGCTTGGGTAAAGCTCGTCATAAAACTGTCAAATGGTTCGGCCTTGGTCAGGTTCAGACCCGACTTACCTGCCATCAGAAACTTGCGCCCGACTGAGGGTTTTGCGTCACAAACGGTAACGCTCAACCCAGCAGTCGACAGCATATCCGCAGCCATCAACCCCGCCGGACCCGCCCCAATCACAACAGCCTGTTTCATGTGCTGACCTGTGGCAAGCCACCCTTAATTTCAACAACACGCTGAGGATATGGAATTTCGATGCCGGCGCCTTTCAACGCATTCCACACCAGAAACAACACATCAGAGGTGTATTTATTGGGTCCGTCATCCAGCCCCTCAACCCAAAATTCAACGGCAAAGTCGATGCCACTGTCGCCAAAACCGCGCAATTCGCAATCTGGCGGATAGGGTTCATTCAATACTTCTGGATGCTTGGAAACAGCCGCCTCAATTAGGGCCGGAACCTTGTTGATATCGGTATCATAGCTGACGGAAAACGCGGCCTCGAACCGATTGGCGGAGCCTGAATCGGAATAGTTGGTAACACGGGTTGTGATGAAATCTTCGTTGGGTACTACGATCCAGCGACCGTCAAACGTCTCCAAAATAGCGGCGCGGGCCAGCATTTTGATGATCCGACCCTTTTCACCGCCGTCCAATTCAACAAAATCACCTACAGTTGCTTGACCTTCGACCAACAAGATGACGCCGGAAATGAAGTTAGATGCGATCTTTTGCAGGCCAAACCCAAGGCCCACACCAATCGCACCACCCACAACCGCCAAGGCCCCAAGGTTGATGCCCATGATGTTGAGCAGCAACAAAAATGCCGTCGCAAAAATCACAAACTCAATCGCTTTACCCACCAGTTGGCGGACTGAGGGGCGCAGTTGTTCTTGCGCTTCAATGAACTGCGATGTTTGCCGATTGGACCAACCGCCCAGCCAGAAAAGAATACTGCCCGCAATCACACCCCGGATCAGGGCCATAACAGATATTGAGATATTGCCGAAGGTGATCTGTAACGCCTTAAGCGCCGTCATCACCTGATCCAGAGCCCCAAACATATAAAGCGCCGCAATCGGCATCAGCACGTACCGCCCCAAGCTTTTTAGAAACGGGTCTTGAATGATGTCGCGCACCAACCTGCGTACTGCAAGGAACAAGAACACGCGTTTGCCAAACGCAATGACCGCGCCGCTGTCGAACAAGGAACGCACAAGCGTTTCGCCCACTGCCGTAAAGGCATAGGCCAATAGCGGCAACAAAAGCGGTAGAAACAACACAGTAAACCGCCGTGCATCAGCGACTGTGCCTTCGCTTTCCTCAGCGGGCGTGATCTTGGCCTTAAGCATGGGGCGCAGTCTGCGTGCAACTAAAATGGCCAGCAGATAGGCAAGTACCAACAATGCAAATTGTGACCAAGCCGCCGGGCTCAGAAGCCAGCGTGCGGCAAGTTCCCAGCCTTGCAGGACATAGCCATAAGCCCGTTGGACAATTTCGGGTTGAGAGGAGAGATCAAACTCCATGAGAATCCTCAATTCTTATCCGCGATACAGTGCTGTCTTGCCCCTGCGCGGCCAAAGGATCAAGGATTTAGGGAGATGGCCGGATATTGTGAGCTATTTTTGCCCGTATGGTGCCGGAACACCGCGCATAAAACCAACGGCAATGGCTTTAGCGCCAGCTGTGCCTTTTTCAACTGCTGACGGCGGATGAATGGAAGGCTGTATTATCTTCAGTTAACCGGGTCAGTTCGGCCTAATGGGTTTGCCGTACACATGCTTTTAATGCCCATCGCAATGTCTTGTTGCGCTGCAACCGTATCAGCAACAAGTCCCATCGCGTGATCCATAAGGTCTTTGTCCGGTATGATCTGGTCGATAAGACCAAAGGCGAGTGCTTCATTTGCAGTGATTTTTTGACCGCCCATCAAAATCAGCTTGGTTCGCGCAGGACCAATAAGCGCAGCCATACGGGCAGGATCAGAAGGTTGCGGCAAAAACCCTAGCTTCATCACCGGATAGAAAAACTTAGCTTGGGTAACGGAAATACGCAGATCACAGGCCAAAGCCATACCCATCGCGCCACCCGCCAATGTACCGTTCAGGGCTGCAACGCTGAACCCCGGAAGCGCTGCGATTGCCCCTGACAAGCGTTCCCAAATTTCTGATTTGGCGAGGCCAGCGCGCGCTTCGTCCAAATCAGCACCGGCACTGAACACCTTGCCCTGCCCGGTCAGTATGACCGCGCGCGCCGCTTGCGCGTCTTCCATAATGTCGGCCAATTGGCTGAGCATCTTATGGGTCAGCGAGTTGGCCTTTTCAGGCCGATTGATAGTGATCGTCCACACCGCGCCATCACGGGTCAGATCAATCATATCAACCCTACCGCCCGCCGAACGTCATCATCGCGCAGTGAAATTTCATCGCCAAGGAAGCGGTCCGCCTCTGCGCTGCACATCCATAACAGGGTTTTTGCAGGCCAATCCGCCGGAACATGAACATCCCAATCCAATTGGCTGACCGGGTTTATACCGCTGGCCTTAATCTCGCGCTGCATTTGCGTTGCGACGGTGCCAGGTGACAGGCCAATGGCGCGGATGCCATTTTGCGCCTCTTCCTTGTGCACACATTGGTTGAGCATGTGCGCCGCTGCTTTTGAGGTGCAATAATGGCTCCATGCTTCAACAGGGCCATGCGCGGCACCGGAAGAAATGGTCAAAATGGACCCCGCCCCGGTCTCTTTCATCACTGGCAATGCAGCCCTGACGCCGTTGAAAACGCCCTTAAGGTTAATATCAATCACCTGAGCCCATTCGTCAGGATTTGCATCAGCAATATGCGCAATCGGTTCAATCACACCTGCGTTATTGATCAACACGTCCAAGCCACCAAAGGCGCGCAGGGTGATTTCGACTGCTGCCGACATTTCGCTAAAACGAGCCACATTGCAGGGGATCGCGATGGCTTTTTCACCGATTTCACCAGCCAAATCCGCAATCGCCTCTTGAGAGCGCGCAATCAGGGCCACATTTGCCCCTGCTGTTGCAAATACACGCGCAGCCTCGGCACCAATGCCACGGCTGGCCCCGGTGATCATCACTGTTTTACCTGTCATATCCATGCTGCTGGTCCTTTATTACAAAAAGCGTTTTGCATCCGGTATCAGCCAAGTGGTAATCTGCTCACAAGAGATGGTCCAGCCCCAGACACCTTGACGATTCAGTAGGATTATCGGACCTTCGCACCTGAAAAATTTATATAAGGAATTTCACCATGCCTCGGCTTTCCCCAACAACCCTTGGCCTTGCGTTGCCATTTGCCCTTCTGTCTCAGGCGGCATTGGCTGATCTGACCCCCTCTGATGTATGGGGGGATTGGCGCCAGTACATGGAAGGCATGGGGTATAAGATCGACGCAACCGAAAGCCAAAGCGGTGCGGACCTGACTGTCGGCGATATTCGGCTTAACATGGTAATGCCAGACAATGCCGGTGCAATGGCGATGTCATTGGGCACATTGAAATTTGTCCAAAACGACGACGACACAGTTTCGGTCATCATGCCCGGCATCATGCCGATGACAGTCGACATTACCCCTGAAGGCAATGCTGACCCGGTCAAAGTAAGTCTGAATTACACGCAAACAGATCATGCAATGACAGCAAGCGGCACCCCGCAGGAAATGGTTTATGATTATTCAGCGGGTACTATCGCATTCGTTCTGGAGCAATTGCAGATTGGTTCAGATACCTATGGCGAAGAAAATGCTAAAGTGAATGTCATCGGTACAGGCATTAGCACCAGCACAACGATGAAGATCGCTGAGATGCGCGGATACCAACAGACTGGCAAGATTGACAGCATTCAGTACGATCTTGCGATCAACAACCCCACCGACCCAGTCAAGCTCAAGATGAGCGGTGGCATCACGAACCTGACGATGGATGGCGGCGGAACAATTCCTTTGACCATTATCGATGCTGCCGACATGGCCGCAATGCTCAAGGCTGGTTTTGATGTAACCGGGCAGATCGCCTATGGTGCTGGCACGTCAAACATCGACGTCGAGGACCCTGAGAACGGCAATTTCTCGATGGTAAGTTCGTCTGATGGTGGCGAACTTGGCGTCAAAATGGGTGCCGACGGGTTGGCCTACAGCGGCAGCCAGAACAATCTGGCGGTCACGACAAATGTTGCGGGCCTGCCGTTTCCAATTGAACTGAGTATGGCGAAGGGCGGATTTAACCTGAGCATGCCGGTCAGCAAATCAGATGACCCGCAAGATTTTGCTTTTGGTATCACTTTGGGTGATTTTAAAATGTCTGACATGATCTGGGGTATCTTTGACCCAACGGGTCAGTTGCCGCGTGATCCGGCGACTGTGGTGCTGGATTTGTCAGGCAAGGCCAAACTGTTGGTTGATTTCCTTGACCCCGACACCGCAGCGCAGATGGCCAATGAAAAACCCGGCGAATTTCAAGCGCTTACCGTAAACAAGCTTCAGTTGGATGCAGCAGGAGCCAAACTTGACGGTTCTGGCGATTTCACCTTTGACAATACCGACATGACAACCTTCCCGGGTATGCCAAAGCCCGTTGGCGCGGTTGATCTGTCTTTGGTTGGTGGCAATGGCTTGTTGGACAAACTGGTTGCTATGGGTCTGATCCCAGATGATCAGGCGATGGGCGCACGCATGATGATGGGTCTTTTTGCTGTACCGGGTACCGAACCTGATACATTGAGCTCAAAAATTGAATTCACCGAAGACGGTCAGGTTTTGGCCAACGGCCAGCGCATCAAGTAATCTGGCACTTCGCCTTCCAATCAAAAGGGCGTGCCAGTCGGCGCGCCCTTTTTGCATGCATACACGCTGCTACCCTTGCCCTACCTTGATCAGACCATTACCTCTGCCATTAATCACAAACGGAGCCTGTACCATGTCCCAGCCCCTTGATGCGCTGACAAAATCCCTGTTGCTGGCTGCGCGGAATGCAGGTGCTGATGGTGCCGATGCTAAGGCCGTTCAGGCCACATCACTATCCGTTGACGTGCGCGGTGGCACTCTGGAACAAGCTGAACGCGCAGAGGGCGTCGATATTGGTTTGCGGGTTTTTGTTGGGCATCGGTCAGCAAATGTGTCGGCATCTGATACCTCGGCCCGCACAATCGAAGAAATGGCCATCCGCGCGGTTGCTATGGCCAAAGAAGCGCCCGAAGACCTGCACAGCGGTCTTGCCGATCCTGATCAGCTCGCCATCGATTGGGACATCGACGCGCTTGAGCTTTACGATACAACACCTGAACCTTTGCCCACTGACCTGCACCGTGATGCGGCCGAGGCCGAGGCTGCAGCATTAGCCATCAAAGGTGTTGCACAGGTGCAGGCCGCCAGCGCGGGATACAGTGCCCAAGAGGTTCATTTCGCAACCAGCAATGGGTTTGCCGGGGGATACGCCCGAACAGATCGCGGCCTGTCTTGTGTTGCAATTGCGGGCAAAGGCAACGCGATGGAGCGGGACTATGACGGCGATAGTCGCATCCACCAACGTGACCTGCGTGCGGCGCATGACGTTGGTACGTTGGCGGGTGAACGGGCGCTTTCGCGATTGGATTCACGTAAGCCGCCTACCGGGGCCTATCCGATTTTATTTGATGAACGGATTTCTTCTTCGCTGATCGGGCATCTTTTGGGTGCACTCAACGGTGGGGCCATCGCGCGCGGTGCTTCTTTCTTGCGTGATGCCATGGGGCAGTCTGTATTGCCTGATGGCTTGTCATTGATCGAAGACCCTCTTCGCCCCCGCACCGGCGGTTCGCGGCCCTTTGATGGTGAAGGTTTGCCAACGGCGCGACGGATGATCGTGGAAAATGGCGTCTTGCAAGGCTGGACGCTTGATCTGGCAACTGCCCGCAAACTGAAAATGTCACCCACTGGCAATGCTGCCCGCAGCACGTCGGGCGGGCCTAGCCCCACAAATTGGAACATTGAACTGACCCAAGGCGACCAAAGCCGCGGTGACCTGATCCGCGAAATGGGTACAGGTCTGTTGGTCACGTCAATGATCGGCAGCACAATCAACCCGAACACCGGGGATTATTCGCGCGGCGCGTCGGGCTTGTGGATAAAGAACGGCGAGATCACCCATGCAATCAACGAATGCACCATTGCGGGAAACCTGCGCGATATGCTGCGCCAAATGGTCCCTGCAAATGATGCCCGCACGCATTTGTCGCGGGTCGTGCCGTCCCTTTTGGTGCCCGGAATGACCCTTGCCGGAGCATGATCTGCGCCTTTTGATTGATGCCGCGCGTATGGCAGGCCGCGTTGCAACCAGCTTTGTTGGGGGCACTGCGCAGCGGTGGGACAAGCCCGGCGGTGCTGGCCCAGTTACCGAAGCCGACCTGGCCGTGAATGATTTACTCCACTCTGTTTTACGCACCGCCCGCCCGACTTATGGATGGTTGTCAGAGGAGACCGAAGACAACGAAGGCCGGCTTTCGGACGAATATGTGTTTATCATTGACCCTATCGACGGCACGCGCAGCTTTGTCGAAGGGTCAAGCACTTGGGCACATTCGCTTGCGGTTGCCAAAAATGGCATTGTCACAGCAGCGGTGGTGTATCTGCCACTGCGTGACAAACTTTATGCCGCAGGTCTGGGTCTCGGTGCGACGCTAAATGATGCCCCGATTTCTGTTTCTCGTAAAACAGACTTTTCAGACGCCGTCATTCTGGCCACGAAACCAGCGATGATTGCTGATCATTGGGCAGAAAAAACTGAGCCTACTTTCAAGCGCAGCCACCGTCCATCATTGGCGTATCGGCTTGCTTTGGTGGCTCAGGGTCGTTTTGATGCAATGATCACCCTGCGCCATAGCTGGGAATGGGATATTGCCGCAGGTGCATTGATTGTATCAGAGGCGGGCGGGATATGTACCGATCGAACAGGCCAAAGGTTACTGTTTAACAACCCTGACCCGCGATTGAACGGTGTGATAACAGGTGGATCATGCGTTCACGCCGCACTCTTGGATGCCCTTGCGTGACACCTATGATCTGCTACCCACAAACTTAAGTTGATAAAAAAGGATAAAGATCATGACCCAACGTCTGCACCTCGTTTTTGGTGGTGAGCTAATAAACCCCTCTGAAACTGCATTCAAGAATGTCGACGATCTTCATATCGTTGGTATCTTTCCCGATTATGCAGCGGCGTATGACGCTTGGAAGAATGAGGCACAGCGCACCGTGGACAATGCCCATATGCGGTATTTCATCGCGCATCTTCACCGCCTCCGGGACGAAGAAACGCCAGCCTCGTCCACTGAAGAGCTGGGGTAAACACAATGGCGCAGTCGCTGGGGTTGGCGGCGTACCGGGCGATGGCCCGACGTGGTGAAGCGCAGTTAACTGCGCCTGCGACCCCACGGCCAAGCGGTGAACTGGTGTGGATACACGCCGCCGAACCTGGCAACATTCTCGCTGCGCAAGACCTCGCGCTGCGTCTTTGTGCCAATCGGGTTGGCGTGAATATCTTGATCACGTTACCCGAAAACAGCGCCCTCCCCGAACGCATCGCAGCACCTCAAGATGCTATATTGGTCATGCAGACCATACCCAATGAGCACCCCAGCAGTGTTGCGGCATTCTTAGACCATTGGCAGCCGGACACCTGCATTTGGGTGTGGGGCGCGCTGCGTCCGAACCTGATTCTGGAAACCGACAACAGGCAGTGCCCGCTTATCCTCATTGATATGGACAGCAGCGGGCTTGATGGCCGCCGGGATCGCTGGTTGTCGGACATGACCCGTGACGTGCTCACTAAATTCACGGCGGTGCTCACACGCTCTGAGACTGGTTTGAAAAGGCTGTTGCAATTGGGTCTACCGCGCGAACACATCGAAATCACCTCGCCGTTGTTGGCGGGGGGACAGGCATTGCAATGTGCAGATTCCGATTTGGCTGACCTATCTGCCGCGCTTGGGGGGCGTCCGGTTTGGTTTGCATCTCAGGTCTTATTACAAGAAGCTCCTATCGTGCTCGCCGCCCACCGCAAGGCCCTGCGGTTGTCGCATCGCCTGTTGTTGATCGTTAATCCAGAAAAAACCGCTGATGCCGGTGCGATTGGTGCCCACGCCCGCGGCAGCGACCTCAATGTCATACATTGGGACGGATCGGCCTATCCAGACAATTCTACACAAGTGATGGTTGCTGATGATCCAGCTGATCTTGGTTTGTTTTTTCGCGTGGCACCCGTATCATTCCTTGGGTCATCTTTGATGTCGGAAAAGGGCGGGTCGGACCCATTTGATGCTGCAGCCCTTGGGTCAGCGGTTTTATATGGGCCAAAAGTACGCCATTTCATGCCATCTTATACGCGGTTGGCCGCAGCAGGTGCTGCGCGGATCGTGAATGATGCAGATGCACTTGGCACGGCAGTTTCACGGCTTATTGCTGCCGATCAGGCTGCGGCGATGGCCCATGCGGGGTGGGATGTGATTAGCCAAGGGGCGGAGTTGATGGACCGGGTGATTGATCTGGTCCAAGATGCGTTAGACACGCGGGTTGTCCAGCCATGACGCGCGCGCCGGACTTTTGGCATCTGCCCAACCCGGATTGGCGGGCGCGAATGCTGCACCCCTTGGGGATGCTGTATGCCAAGGCCACCGCCCGGCGATTGGCCAAAGGCGCGCCGATCGCACTGGGCGTGCCGACGATCTGCGTCGGGAACATCAACGCAGGCGGGACCGGTAAAACGCCAACCGTTATGGCAGTTGTTGAACATCTGCGTGGGCTTTTTCACGAACCGCACATTGTATCGCGCGGGTATGGTGGGACCCTTGAAGGGCCTGTGCGCGTCGACCCCGCTAAACACAAGGCCGCAGATGTCGGGGACGAGCCGTTGTTGTTGGCTGCATTTGCCGAAGTATGGGCGGCGCGGGACCGCGCCGCTGGGGCACGTGCGGCACGGGATGCTGGCGCCACTGTTGTGGTTTTTGATGATGGTTTTCAGAACCCGTCAGTGCGCTATGACCTAAGCATTGTTGTGGTGGATGCGGCCAAGGGATTTGGCAATGGGCTTTGCCTGCCCGCTGGCCCATTACGCGAACCCGTTGGGGTTGGTTTGGCGCGGGCTGACCTGCTGTTGTCGATTGGGAATGATGCGGCACAGGCGCACTTTGCTACCGCTGCCCTGCCGGTCCAATTGCCGCATATACGCGCAGCATTAAAGCCGCTGCAAACCGGAATGGATTGGACAGACACCCGCGCGCTGGCCTTTGCGGGCATTGGCCACCCAGAAAAATTCTTTGCCACGTTGCGGGGGTTGGGCGCGACTTTGGTGCATTGTGAAGCTTTGGATGACCACCAACCCCTGACCTCAGCGCTGATGACTCGCCTTGAGGCCGATGCGGCCCTGCGCGGGGCACAGTTGGTTACTACAGAAAAGGACGCGGTGCGGTTGCCTGCGGCCTTTCGGACAAAAGTGATTACTTTGCCGGTAAGGCTGGAATTGACAGAAAAGAACGCACTCTTTGACGCTTTAAGATCGCTTCCAAAGCCATCCTAACCGTGTCAGTTGTCTTCACCCAGCTTGGGCGAGGGACGGTGCAATGACAGTTCCGCATCCGAAAACGTAAAGGGCGACCGCAGCCCCGGCACGCCGTCCAACTCAATCTGCATTCCCCGTGCAATCACTTGCGGGTCAGACATAACATCAGCCATTTCATTAATCGGACCTGCGGGCACATTGTGCGCCTCACATGCCGCTAACAAATCGTCACGGGTCCGTAATTTGGTTGCATCATTCAGACGGCGGATCATTTTGGGGCGATTTGCAACCCGGTCAGCATTCTTGGCAAATGCTGGTGCTATGATCATATCATCAAGTCCCAGCAATTCGCACAGACGGTGGTATTGGCCATCATTCCCGGTGGCGATAATCACATGGCCATCACAACATTCAAACACTTCGTATGGCGTCAAGTTTGGATGCGCATTGCCCATTCGTTTCGGTGAAATGCTGGTGGTCAGATAGTTCATCCCCTGATTGCCCGTAATCGCAACAGCACAATCCAGCAAAGACATATCAATGTGCTGACCGGTGCCTGTGTGGCTGCGTTGGTGAACCGCTGCAAGAATAGCAGTAGTTGCATAGACCCCGGTGAAGACATCTGTGATCGCGATTCCAGCCTTTTGTGGTTGGCGATCTGGTTCGCCAGTGATCGACATCAGACCTGACATGCCCTGAATGATAAAGTCATATCCAGGGCGGTGCGCATAGGGTCCGGTATGGCCAAATCCGGTGATTGAGCAATAGATCAGTTTCGGGAACTCCGCTTTCAGGCTGTCATAGTCCAATCCATATTTGGCAAGGCCATCTGTCTTGAAATTCTCGATCAGGATATCAGCATCACGCAGAATTTCTTTGACCTGCGCCTGCCCGTCAGCCGTGCGAAAATCAATTGTCACCGACGCCTTTCCCCGGTTCGTCGAATGGAAATAGGCCGCCGATACGTCATCTTCTCGTGTAACAAAGGGCGGGCCCCATTGCCGCGTGTCGTCGCCCTGAGGGCTTTCTATTTTGATCACTTCGCAGCCAAGGTCTGACAGTGTCTGACCAGCCCAAGGGCCAGCCAGAACACGCGCCATTTCGACGACCTTTAGACCAGCAAGTAGAGCCGTCATTACCCAGCAATCGCTGCGTCAATGAGGTCTTTCATATCGGCATAAGACATATTGGAATGTAGTTTACCGTTGATCAGAAAGCTGGGTGTCGACTGAATGGCATCAGCTTCGCGGTTCTTGGCTTCCCAAGCGACCAGCGCCTCGGCAGTTTCAGCATCTTTGAAACAGGCATCCAAAGTATCGCTGTCAATGCCAGCCAGACGGCCAATTTTACCTAGCTCATCGGCAATCGCTGCGGGTTCGCCTGCGCGGGTCCATTCCGCTTGGCCTTTGTAGATCAAGTCAGAAATGCCAAAGAACTTTTCCGCACCACCACACCGCGCCACAATAGACGCCCAGAGCCCAAATCGGTCAAAATAGACTTCACGGTATATGAAGTTGATTTTACCAGTGTCGATATACTCAGCTTTGAGCTGTTTAAACGCGCCTTTATGAAATGCGGCGCAATGCGGACAGGTGAAGGACGCATATTCGATAACAGTTACAGGCGCATCGGGGTTGCCGATCATCATCTCTTTTACAGCCGATGTGTCCACATCCGTTGTTTGTGCATTCGCGGCGCTTGCCAAGGGGTTCACCGGCGTTGAATTGGGGCTTATTTTACTGGTCAAGGCCCAGCCGCCTAGGCCAAGTACGGCAAATGCGCCAAGTATCATATTTCTGCGGTTCATAACGTGTTCCTTTGTCGGCTTTTCAGCGTTTGGTCTTGTTCAATATGTTCTCGCCCAAACGCGCAAGGGCATCGCGCAAACCAATATCGGTAACGGGATGCGCTGCCTCTGCTGCTTTTAGACGCAGGGCGGGGTTTGACGGGGTTTTGGCTGTTTGGGTGTCTTGGTGGCCAAAGGCAACTTTACCTTCTGCAAATCCAGTTGCAGCCGTCTGGGTGATCCGAATACGCGCAATGGCGTTGTAGCCGTAAACAGCGTTTACCTTGATCCGCAATTGTTCCTTTTGCATTTCCAACATCGGGGCGTTTGATCCGGTGGTCAGTAAGGTCAGCGTCGCCCCCATACCACCCCGGCCATAACTGATTTCAACAGGCTGTGCGATGCCTGCCGTCGCCGTGCCCGCAATTTCAGCCCATTGGGTCAACAGCCGCGACTGGGCAAAACCACGCGATTCTGACGCATGCCGGATTTGCCCGGACAACAGGCTGTCTGTGCGTTTAAATCCTTTTGTGCTGGTGCGCCGCAGCGTCATGGCTATGTTCCCCAAGTCATCCAGACCTACATAACCTGCCAAAGCCCCACCACCAACCCAAGAGCCCCGCCGGAGCCATAAAAATTGCGTGACACTGATCAAACAAGCGACCTACCGCGCATCTTGCTGGAATGGTACGACGTACATGCCCGTGCGATGCCGTGGAGGATTGGTCCTGCGGCGCGCAAAGCCGGAGTTCTGCCGGATCCGTATCGCGTTTGGATGAGCGAAATTATGTTGCAACAAACAACAGTTGCGACGGTTCGTGAGTATTTCAAACGGTTTGTGGCACGTTGGCCAACCGTGGTTGATCTGGCAGCAGCGCCAGATGCTGATGTGATGGGGGAATGGGCCGGATTGGGGTATTATGCCCGCGCCCGGAACCTGTTGAAATGCGCCCGTGTGGTTACGGCTGAATATGATGGCCAGTTTCCCGCCGATCATGCAGCATTGTTAAAACTGCCGGGGATCGGACCCTATACCGCTGCTGCCCTATCATCGATTGCCTTTGATCTGCCCTTTACGGTTTTAGACGGTAATGTCGAACGGGTGATGGCGCGGATGTATGATATACATACCCCCCTGCCCGCTGCAAAACCTGAGCTGATGATCAAAGCAGAGGCGTTAACGCCAACAGATCGGCCCGGGGATTATGCCCAAGCTGTGATGGATTTGGGGGCAACCATATGTAGCCCGAAATCACCCGCTTGTGGCATTTGCCCGTGGCGCACCCCCTGTGCAGCTCGCATTGCCGGAACCGCAGCGGAACTGCCCAAGAAAACACCGAAAAAGGCCAAACCCATACGCCATGGCACCGTTTATTTGGCGCAGCGCGAGGATGGTGCTTGGCTGCTTGAAACGCGTCCTGACAAGGGGTTGCTGGGCGGCATGTTGGGGTGGCCGGGGTCGGAATGGGTGGACGTGAACATTGATCGCCCACTTGGAACACCGCCAATCTCCGCGAAATGGCTGAACATCAACGGCGAGGTCCGCCATACGTTCACGCACTTTCACCTCATTTTACGGGTCAAGGTGGCGCTGATCACTGCTGGCACTGAACCAAAGATTGGGACCTTTATCCCCCAAGAGCAATTTCGCCCATCAGACTTACCCACCGTGATGCGCAAAGCGTTTGATTTGTCGCAGCAATAGCGCAGCGTCACAGCTTTGAGCATTGATCAAATTACGCTATAGCAGCGCAAACATGATAAGAGGTTCGTGAACATGACCCTGAAAAACCCGATCATTGCCCCGGCTGACCTTGCCCGTCTTTCGCGCGCTTTGCCTTTTTGGTTATCGCTGGGTCTGATTCCACTGGCGTGGTTTTGTGCCCTACAAGGCGGGTGGACCATCGCCCTGTTGCCTTTGGTCACGTGGTTCTTGTTTTCTCTGCTGGATGCGGTGGTTGGCCTAAACCTTGATAACGCCGATCTGGAGGCAACTGATGATGACCTTTTTTGGTATCGCCTTGTCACGTTGATCTGGGTGCCGCTGCAATTCGTCACATTGTTTGGGTTGATTTGGTATGTGCCACGCGCCGATCATTTGGGTACGGCAGAGCGGGTATTCGTGTTCTTTGGCGTCGGCGTGATCACCGGCACCATTGGCATCAACTATAGCCACGAATTGATGCACCAAAAAAATAAGTTGGAGCGTTTTCTGGGGGACGCATTGCTGGGTATGGTTTTGTATTCGCATTTTCGGTCCGAACACCTGTTGGTGCACCACCGTTATGTCGCGACCCCCCGCGACCCGGTGACCGCACATTACAACGAGGGCTTCCACCGCTTTTATCCACGTGTTCTGAAACAATCGCTAAAGTCCGCCTTTCGCGCCGAAGCACAGATGCTGGCGCGCAAAGATCTGCCTTGGACCAACCTGAGCAACCCGTTTTTTAAGTATTGGGCGCTGCAAGCTGCGTTTTTGATATTGGCGCTGATCCTTGGTGGTTGGTCTGGGCTTGGGTTATTTCTGGTCCAAGCTGGCGTGGCAATCTGGCAGTTGGAATTGGTCAATTATATTGAACATTACGGATTGACCCGCAAACATCTGGGTGACGGCAAATATGAGCATGTGCACCCGCGCCATTCGTGGAACGCAGCGCACAAAGCGTCAAACTGGCTGTTGATCAATTTGCAGCGCCATTCGGACCATCATTACAAACCGGATCGCCGTTTTCCTGTGCTGCAAACCTATGGCGCGGATCAGGCCCCGCAACTGCCATTCGGGTATCCAGTCATGACAATGGCGGCAATGTGCCCACCGCTTTGGCGGCGCGTCATGAACCCACGGGTGCGCAATTGGCGCGAGATGTATTACCCGGAAATCACTGATTGGCGGCCCTATAATAAGGGCACAACGCCGATGCCTCGGTAATTTGTACGAACGTTATATTAAGCTTTTTCTGGCAAGTCCGTGTGGGCGAGGGTGAGAAGGGGTTAATATGCTTGATCAAGGAACAACTGGGACTATTCCAAATCTAACAAGGTGCCTGATCGTCGAGGACAGCGCATTTGACAGTGAAAAACTAACACGCGTCATCAACAAGACTGTCGGTAAGATGAAGGTTGAGGTGGCGACGACCCTACGCTCAGCACGTCGCGCCCTGTCTGAGGATGAAGTGTCCTTAATCCTATTGGATAATAACCTGCCTGACGGATTTGGCGCTAACTTTGCACTCGAATTGTCACGCGATGTCCGGCTTGCGGGGATCCCCATCATATTAATAAGCGACTGGCCCTCGCCCTTTATGTGGGAAAAGGCAGCGTCGGCCGGAGTCTTTTATGTCCTCAATAAGGGCGAGTTCGATGCACGGTATGTCCATGCCGCCCTAAAGCTGGGCCAGCAACGTCGCAAGAAAATGAATTGAGCAGGATCGGGCCTGAAACGAAAAAGGCCCCGCCAAAAGGCGGGGCTTAGGTAAGTGCCTTTATAGACGGACCTTCATGTGGAAGGCCGCAGGCACCGGCGGTGTTCGAAATTCAAAATATCAGTTGGCCATTTCGGCCCTGATCTGTTGGCGCAGAATGTCGATCGGCACCCGCTTGCCATCTTTTTTATAGCACCAATAGGTCCAGCCATTACAGCTTGGGGCCTTTTCATAGGCCGCCCCCACTTGATGAATGGATCCTTTAACATCAGCACCAATCAAGGAACCGTCAGCGCGCACCTTGGCTTTGTAGCGACCATTCAATGAAAATAATTCTTCGCCCGGACGTAGCATACCGCGTTCAACCAGTTGCCCAAATGGTACCCGTGGTTCGGCGCGTTTTGACGTCGTGGTCTGCAAGGCTTCTTTGTCGAACTTGCGCACCTTGCTGATGCGTTTTGTTGCAACCTTGCGATACGCTTCCTCACGCTCGATCCCGATAAAATCACGGCCCAGCATCTTGGCGACAGCACCTGTGGTGCCAGTACCAAAGAACGGATCAAGGACCACATCACCCGGGTTGGTCGACCCGACCAACACACGGTGCAAAAGACTCTCTGGTTTTTGTGTCGGATGCGCTTTATCACCCTCATCGTTTTTCAAACGCTCGTGGCCCGTGCAGATCGGCAAGACCCAATCACTGCGCATCTGGATGCCTTCGTTCAGCGCCTTGAGCGCCTCATAGTTGAACGTATATTTGGCGTTTTCATCTTTACCGGCCCAAATCATTGTTTCATGGGCATTGGTGAAACGCTTACCACGAAAGTTTGGCATCGGGTTCGATTTGCGCCAAACCACGTCGTTCAGAATCCAAAACCCTTGGTCTTGCAAGGCCGCACCAACGCGGAAGATGTTATGATAGCTGCCAATCACCCAAATTGCGCCATTGGGTTTAAGCAAACGACGTGCTGCTTTCAGCCAGGCTTTGGTGAATTTATCGTAGACCGCAAAACTCGCGAATTGATCCCATTCGTCGTCAACAGCGTCAACTTTCGAATTGTCCGGACGATGCAAGTCGCCGCGCAGTTGCAGGTTATAGGGTGGGTCCGCAAAGATCAGATCAATGCTCTCTGCGGGCAGTGCATTCATCGCTTCAATGCAGTCACCCTCAAGGATGGTATTCAAGGGAAGTGCCGCAGCACCCTTTGTCAACGTTGTCATATATCTGCCTCTGTCCCCGGCACATTTTGTGCTCGTTTGTTGAGGATCAGGATGAGTCAAAGGCGATTCGCGGTCAATTTCTTTTTTGAATCAATCGGTTAAGTTTTTATCTTGATACAAGATATTGTGTACCGGTTTAAACAAACGTCTATGGTGTGGGGTTACTCCCAGATTTTGCAGCGCCTCGATGTGTCTTTTTGACCCGTATCCCATGTTTGTTTCCCACCCATATCCGGGATGCTGTTGCGCCAAGGACAACATGACACAATCCCGACATATTTTGGCCATAATTGAGGCCGCCGAAATCGACTGTGATCGGGCGTCTCCCTTGATAATTGTCTCGGCTGGCAAGGTCAGGCCACGCGGCACCATATTGCCGTCGATCAGCGCATAATCTGCACCGTGCTTTAACCCATCAAGGGCGCGGGCCATGGCAAGGTGACTGGCGCGCAGGATGTTCAGTTCTTCGATTTCTTCGACGGATGCGTGGGCGATGCTGACATCTGCAACCTGCATGATCTCGACGTACAGCCGTTCACGTGCTTTTTTGGTCAGTTTCTTGGAATCGTTAAGGCCCTCGGGGATACGATGCGCATCTAAAACAACCGCAGCAGCCGTCACCGGCCCGGCCAATGGCCCGCGGCCAACCTCATCAACACCTGCAACCCGGGTAAATCCGCGAGCATGGGCATTACGTTCAAATTCAAAATCTGGTTTCATAGCCATCTCAAAACGCAAGACAGCCCAAACCGCAAGGCTTGGACTGTCTGCAACATCGTTTACTCGCTAAGAAATATGGAAGGGAAAGACGCCCGAACATCTTTCCCTTCCGTTCCGGGCCACAGGGACGTGCCGCCCGGATCAGCGGTGGGTTATGTTACCCACGCGCCAATCTGTATCCAGCATCACGCAAACACCGGGCCTGATAACCAGTGCGCTTGCCGTTGTGCGTTCTCACGCGCATCTTGCAGTGCTGTGGCAGGCGGTTTGCATGGCGGAAATTATTCTGAAGGCAGCGATTGCCAAACATACGGACGGTGCCGCGGCGTGTGTCGTAGCTGCGGAAGCATTGGCTTGGCAGCAGCTTTTTGTTGCGCACATGCCGGGGCAGCGGGCGCGGCTCAACATGCCGCGGGCGCACACGCGGCGCTTGATAAACGGGTGCCGGATGATTGCGCGTCGCTGCGCGTTCTCTATCCTTCTTTTTGTCGTGAATGATCTTACCCACAACTGCGATCCCCAAAATGGCAGCCAATGCTCTGGCAACGTCCTTGTCATCGGCACGCGCTGGCGCGGCACCTAATGCGGTGATTGCGATGGAAGCGGCTGCAATGGTTGCAATAAATCTGCGGTACATGGGTTTGATCCTTTCAAAGTGGGTGCACCAAACGATCTGAGCGGCGCGATGTCGTCGTTGTGGGATAAATGTGGGGGATGGGTACTTAGACAGGCAATAACACCGCCCTGCTATCTGATAACAATCAGGCTTGGGCCGTTTGGATATTGAATATCAACAGTAAAAAGCGCAAAACGGGCGCATGAAAAACGTAACGCTTTCCCTTCTTACAGCATTGTTTGTCGCCATGGCCCTGCCCGCGGCGGCTGCCAATTGTTATGCCGATTATAAGGCAAAGCAAGACAACCCCTTGCGTCTGCACTATGGAGTGGCACAGATAAACGGCGCTTGTGATACGGGCTCTGCGCGCGCGGAATTGGCTGCACGACTTGCCGCGCAAGGTTGGACACTGCTGAATGTCGTGTCCGTATTTGGCGACGAAGGACTGGCGCAAAGGAGAGACAGTGCAGGACCAAACTACCTCCGCTTCTAATTTGCGCCGCGTTGGTGGCCGTTTTGTAGGTGGTGGCATTGCCGCCATTATTGCTGTGTTCGTGGTTGGCGTTGCAGTGCTGTTTTGGGCCTTGCCTGATGCCAATGTTTTCAACGCACAGGTTGAGCGGATATTCATTGAAAATGATGACCTGACCAGCGGCGCGGAAATCAAACTGCTTGAGATTCTCGCGCAATCTGGCACCGCGTTTTCCGATACTTTGGCGAGCTACCGTGTGGTGATTATGGTTTTGCTGGTGTTCGCCACCGCCATGCTGATAGCGGCCATGGTATTTCTGATATTGTTGATCAGCTTTAACCGCCGCATGGCGCAGATTGAGCGGGTTGGTATTCAGGTTAATTCACTGTTGATCAGCCGCGAAGAGAACACCGTCTATCTGAACAACCTTGGTTTTAAACTGACAGCTGCCGCGATGGAAACGATGTCTGTACTCGCCGAAGCGCGGATGGATGATGATGTGATGTCCGGTTCTGAAATCGAAGGTGTGATTTCTGGTCGAAACGCCGCAGATTGCGATGAGGCGGCAGGGGCCACGCGGATCAAACGGTTGCGCGATACATTGGGCAATCAGATCGTGGCCGAGTTGTTGGTCAAGAATATTGCACGGCGTGGATATATGCTGGCTATTGATAAAGACGTGATCAAAGTCATCTGACCTGATCGCAAAGCCATCCGCACCTCTGGCCAATTCTGATGATCCATGTCTAGGTGTGGTAAAAGCCAGACTAGGATCAGACAATGCCAGCACCAACAAACCCATTTAAAAAAGCGTTGAAATCAGGCGAAACCGTTTTTGGATGCTGGCTTGGCCTTGCGGATACATTCAGCACAGAATTGATGGGGACAGCCGGCTTTGATTGGTTGGTGATTGATGGCGAACACGCGCCAAATGATCTGCGGTCCATTCTGGCACAGTTACAGGTTCTTGAGGCCAGCGCGAGCCATGCTGTTGTGCGCGTGCCTGTTGGCGAAACATATTTGATAAAGCAGGTTTTGGATGCAGGTGCACAGACCGTTCTGGTCCCGATGGTCGACAGTGCCGATCAGGCCCGACAATTGGTGCGTGATGCCACCTATCCCCCGCATGGGGACCGCGGTGTTGGCTATGCGTTGACCCGCGCCTCAGCTTTTGCACAGATTGCTGATTATGGCACTACAGCAGACGCGCAGATTTGTTTGCTGGTTCAAGTCGAAAGTCGCAAAGGGCTGGCCGCTCTAGATGAGATATTGACCATAGACGGCATCGACGGTGTGTTTATTGGCCCTGCTGATTTGGCGGCTGATATGGGACACATGGGGGATGCACTGCACCCCGATGTTCAGGCCGTGATCATGGATGCCTTGGGCCGCATTGCTGCTGCTGGCAAAGCACCCGGTATCCTGTCTACCGACGATGATATGACCCGCAACTCAGTAACAGCCGGAGCCCAATTTGTGGCCGTTGGCGCAGACAGCCTAATCCTTGGGCACGCCGCACGCAGCCTTGCGGCAAAGTGGATGGAAACAAAAAAATGAACGCGGGTCTACTGCTTTTAGGACTGGCCTATGTGCTCAGCCAGTTCTTTCGTGCGTTTCTAGCCGTTTTGGCACCTGTCCTGCTGCAAGATATTGGCGCCACGCCCGACGATTTGGCGTTTGCCTCTGGCATGTGGTTTCTGGCTTTTGCGGCAATGCAAATTCCCGTGGGTTGGGCGCTTGATACGATTGGCCCACGACGCACGGCGGCTTGGCTGTTGCTGTTGGGCGGAGGTGGCGGGGCGGCGGTTTTTGCACTGGCCACGTCAGCGGCACATATTAACATCGCGATGGCGTTGATTGGTGTTGGTTGTTCGCCCGTGCTTATGGCGTCCTATTACATCTTTGCCCGTGACTATCCCCCAGCACAATTTGCGGTGCTTGCGTCCCTCATGGTGGGCTTGGGTAGCGTGGGTAATCTTGTCGCGTCCTATCCGATGGCTCTGGCAACCGAAACCATTGGCTGGCGTGCCGCGCTCTGGGCCTTGGGGCTGGCATCTGCTGGGGTGGCCTTGGGCACGCTTATTTTGGTCAAGGATCCGGTCAAAGTCATTGGTGAAACCAAAGGGTCATTGATAGAATTGTTCAAACTGCGTGCCTTGTGGTTCATCTTTCCTTTAATGGGCTTCAGCTACGCAATTTCTAGCGCGGTACGCGGGCTGTGGATTGGGCCGTACCTTGCGGATGTATTTGGCGCTGATACTGGTACAATTGGGCGCGCAACTCTGCTGATGGGGTTGGCGATGATCGCGGGCACCTTGGCTTACGGTCCGCTCGACAAGGCCTTGCGTTCGCGCAAGTGGATGATCGTTGCAGGCACCTTTGCAACCTTGCTCGCAGCGCTTGTGCTGATCCTCGTTCCGTCACAAACAGCGTGGCTTGCCATCATAATGATGTGCGCAATTGGTTTTTTCGGGGCAACCTATCCAGTGATCATGGCTCATGGGCGAAGCTTCCTGCCGCCGCATCTGATCGGACGCGGCGTGACCCTACTTAATCTGTTCAGCATCGGTGGGGTGGGCTTGCTTCAGTTCGCGTCTGGCAAAATCTATGCCATGTCCCTTGCCGATGAATTTAGAGATTACGCGTATGTTAACGTGTTTGCCGTGTTTGCCGTGTTCCTTAGTTTGGGTCTGGTGATTTACCTGTTCAGCCAAGACAGCAGCAAGTAAGCCGCACCCGGCCCTTTCCCTTGGCGCGCAACCGCGCTAAAGGGCAGCGACCATCACACATCAAAATTGGAGAAATCAGATGGGTTACCGGATCGCCGTCGTTGGTGCCACTGGCAATGTGGGCCGCGAAATGCTGAACATTCTGGCTGAACGCCAGTTCCCTGTGGACGAGATTGTGGCCTTGGCCAGCCGCCGTTCTATGGGCACGGAAGTTAGCTTTGGCGATAAGACACTTAAGTCTAAGGACCTGGATACGTTTGATTTCACGGGCTGGGACATGGCGCTGTTTGCTGTTGGGTCTGAGGCGACCAAGAAATATGCACCTGCTGCTGCCAAAGTGGGCTGCGTTGTGATCGATAACTCATCGCTTTACCGCTATGATCCAGATGTGCCGTTGATTGTTCCAGAGGTGAACCCGCAAGCGGTCCACGGCTATACCAAGAAGAACATCATCGCCAATCCCAACTGCTCAACCGCGCAAATGGTTGTCGCCCTAAAGCCGCTGCATGACCGCGCGACCATCAAGCGTATTGTGGTTAGCACCTATCAAGCCGTTTCAGGCGCTGGCAAAGAAGGTGCAGACGAGCTTTGGGATCAGACAAAGTCGATTTACAATCCGACGTCCGAAGTGCCGCCAAACAAGTTCACCAAGCAGATCGCGTTTAACGTGATCCCGCATATCGACGTGTTCATGGATTCCGGCGACACCAAAGAAGAATGGAAGATGATGGTCGAGACGAAAAAGATCGTCGACCCCAAAATCAAAGTCACGGCAACCTGCGTGCGGGTGCCCGTTTTTGTTGGCCACTGCGAATCGATCAACATTGAGACCGAAGACCACATTGACGAAGACGAAGCACGCGACATCCTGCGCGAGGCACCGGGTGTCATGGTCATCGACAAACGCGAGAATGGCGGCTACGTCACGCCAATCGAAGCCGCCGGTGATTTTGCAACATTCGTCAGCCGTATTCGGCAGGACAGCACCATTGATAACGGCCTGAACATGTGGGTGGTCAGTGACAACCTGCGCAAAGGTGCCGCTTTGAATGCGGTGCAGATCGCTGAATTGCTGGGCCGTGAGTGCCTGAAAAAAGGCTAAGTTTACGGGTGGCGGTCGATGACATCAAAGTCTTCGGATTTTGACGTTTCGCCCGCCACCCACTTTAAATCATGCGGATGGCCCGGCATCGGGCTACCAAAACGTTTGACCAAAGCTTGATACCGATAGCCAACAGCGGCCGTGTTGCACACATGGCTGCCCCCCTTGCGGGAATAGATCGCAAGCCCTGTACCCATGGCGCGTAACTCAAAACCTTTCGCGCGCAAGCGGTCCATCAGATCCGCCCAGCCTGTAACATCTGAAAACACCTGTTTCAGATCATCCGCTCTCTTTGGTTTGGCACGGGTTTTCTTGTTGCTGAATGCAGTGGTTTCCTTGGTAAGCAGTTGCCTGACCAATTCGCCCACTGAAACGCCTTGGGCTTTTGCATGGATTTGCGCATCTCGCAACAATGTGCAGGACAGTTTCAGGGTTACGGTTTCAAGTGCCATGCCGTAAAGCTGCAAGAGAATCAGTTAACCTTTGATTAAAACCGTTCTGCCCGCAGTACGTCGCAATCAGTCACTGTCACCACACCAATATGGCGTTCAACCACTGCGAACGCCCCCTCCAGCAGGTTATCCAAACGTTCTGGCCGAATAATGCACACGACCTGCACCATGCCGCTTGCACGGCTGACTTGACCGGACCTGTTCCATTCACCAGACCTGCCTGATCCCCCCAATACGGGCAGAACAGTAAATCCGGTGACCCCGGCCTTTTTAAGCGCGTCCGTGAGCCGCGACTGCATCACCAGCTCAATGGTAATCTCGACACGTTTTGCTTTGTGGGTCTGCATCAGTTCAGCCTCCGGTCAGTGCTGAAGCAACCGCAATATACAGCGGAATCCCCAGTGTCAGATTAAAAGGGAAAGTAACACCCAGTGACAAGGTCAGGTAAATTGACGGGTTCGCCTCTGGCAGCGCCACCCGCATCGCGGCAGGCACGGCGATATAAGACGCCGATGCGCTCAAAACCATAAACAGCGCAACACCACCAGTACTCAACCCCAAAAGAAGCCCCATACCAAGGCCGGCGGTGCTGCCGATCAATGGCATCAGAACACCAAACGCCAGCACACCGGGCCGCATGACCGCACCGCCGCCGCGCAGACCACGACCAGCAACCAAGCCCATATCAAGCAGGAATAGGCACAGCACTCCTTGGAAGGGCGACACAATAAAGCTCTCGATCTTGGCCAAACCATCGGCCCCGGTAATACCGCCAATCACAAAGGCACCGACCAGCAAGACGATAGACCCGTTCAACATGATCTCACGCAGCAGGTCGCCATCCATCCGCCGGGCATCACTGCCACGCGAAATCAACCACAATGCAGACAGAATGGCAGGTGCTTCCATCGCGGCGGCAACAGCGACCATGTAGCCTTCGGACGCGATGCCACTGCTTTGCAGTACAGATGTCGCCGCAACAAAGGTTACGATTGAGATGGAGCCATAGTGGGCCGCAACGGCCGCTGCATCCAACCGACTAAGTTTCGTCATCACCTGCAAGAGCACAAAAGCGATCAAAGGCAGCGCGGCTGACAAGACCATACCCGCCAGTAAGGACAGCGCCAAGGTCAGGTCAACGCCATGATTTGCAACGCTGACGCCACCTTTAAAGCCGATGGCAAACAGCAGATAAATCGACATGCCTTTGGCGACGGCTTCGGGGAAACTTAAATCAGATCGCGCAAGCGCCGCGACCACACCAAGCACAAAACTTAAGATGATGGGCGAAAGCAAGTTGTTCGCCGCAAGCGAGACGATCTGATCCATAATCGCTCCTTAATTGAACTATTGTTCATTTAATATCGCAATACGATCCTTAGCAAGTCATATTGCTACAAACCGACCCTGCTCAGGCAGATAATGTTCCAACCCGCCTTCGCCGATATCCGTCCACATGCCATGCATGCTCAGGTCACCTGATTTTACCTTTTCTTCGATCCACGGAAAGGTCATCAGATTTTCAAGCGATATCATCACGGCATGCTTTTCAAGCTGGTGTTGCTGTTCGTTTGCATCTTCTATGTCCGCAACACATTCATATTTAGGACGTAGAATATCCATCCAACGCCCAACAAAGCTGTCCTTTGCATCCAGTTCTGGGGCCTTGCCCTGACACATATCAATACAGCCTTGAACGCCGCCGCAATTGGAATGCCCCAGCACGATCAAATGCGCCACTTTCAAGACGCGCACCGCATATTCAACAGCAGCAGAGGTGCCGTGGTGGTCGCCGTCAGGCTGATAGGGAGGCACAAGATTGGCGATGTTACGGTGAATGAAGAATTCGCCCTGATCCGCGCCAAAGATCGACGTGACATGCACGCGGCTGTCACAACAAGAAATAACCATCGCCCGAGGTCGCTGCCCTTCGGCAGCCAGCCTGCGATACCATGACTGATTGTCCGCATAACCCGTTGCTTTCCAACCGTGATAGCGTTGCAGCAAATAGGATGGCAGTGGCTTTGCATTTTTCATCTGGGCGTTGTCCCTTTGATTGGTTCGCCAAGGGTTATCTTAAATGCAGTGATAATTCGAGGGAAAATATGTTTGCGCCTCAATCATTTGAATACCTATTCAGGCGATGGTGCTGTCATGCCGTGGGGGCTGAAAAAAGGGTGAGATACGATGCAGGTGCTTCAAATTAGACCGCTGGAACAAGTCAAAGTAGATCAGGAACGGCTTGGGGCGCTTTATTCGCAACTGGGCGAAGCAAGTGCCGAAGATGTTGTGTGCCGGGCACTGGAAGAATTGGCATTGCGGATGTCACATTGCGACAGGCTTTACCGTGAAAAATCCTGGCCGGAGTTGCGCAAGAATACACGATCCTTGATCGCCATCGCCGATCAGATTGGGATGGATAAGTTATCACAAGTAGCGGTCGATGTGACACGCTGTATCGACGCTTGCGATCTAAACGGGCTGGCTGCCACGCTGTCACGTCTGCTGCGGATTGGCGAAAGGTCACTTACTGTCATCTGGGATATGCAAGATATTAATATCTGACCGCTTGCAGGTGCTTCAAGAACGGCTAGGCTGGGTTTAACAGTCCAGCCCTTCTGAAAGGCCCAATATGCCCGCTACCTTTGCTCCGATGTCAGATGTCGCAATTCCCTTGCATGTGATTGCTGAAGATACTTTGGATGGGTGGCTTAGCGACCAATCCGACGCCACAAAAAACTGGGTAGAGGCACATGATTTTGCGGGGCGCTTGGGGCAGGCACTGACCATTCGCGATCAGGCAGGAAATCCTTTGCTTGCTGTGGTGGGCTATGGCTCTGTGGCGACGCGGAAACGGGGGCGGTTTGCCCTTGCTGGCGCTGCTCCAAAGTTACCAAAAGGTGTCTACCGGATTATGGATGGCGTGCCGCGCGATCAATTGGCGAATGAGGCGCTTGGCTGGCTTCTGTCCAGCTACACCTTTGACCGCTATCGCAGCCAATCAAAGCTCACAGCAAGGCTGGTTGCCCCAGATGAGGTCGAGGCCCATCTGATTGAAACACTTGTGGCGGGTGAAATGCTTACCCGTGATCTGATCAATACGCCCGCCGCAGATATGGGGCCGCCCGATCTGGAACAGGCTGCGCGTGATCTGGCGGATCAGCACGGTGCATCTATTCATGTGATCGTGGGCGACGACCTTCTGGCCCAGAATTTTCCGATGATTCATGCTGTTGGCCGTGCCGCTGACCGGGCACCGCGTTTGATCGACATGCAGTGGGGCGATAAGGGGCCGACACTGACGTTGGTGGGCAAAGGCGTTTGCTTTGACACTGGCGGCCTGAACCTGAAACCGGCGGCGTCAATTGGCTTGATGAAAAAGGATATGGGCGGTGCGGCAGCTGTATTGGGTCTGGCGCATATGATCATGGCAACCGGTCTGAAGGTGCAGTTGCGGGTGCTGATCCCTGCGGTTGAAAACTCCGTTTCGGGTAATGCCTTTCGTCCGCAAGACATCCTGACATCCCGCAAAGGGTTAACCGTTGAGATCAACAACACCGATGCTGAGGGGCGTCTGGTTCTTGCTGATGCATTGGCGCTGGCAGACGAAGGTGAACCAGATCAGATCATTTCAATGGCCACCCTGACAGGGGCAGCCCGAGTTGCTGTTGGCCCCGATCTTGCCCCCTATTTCAGTGATGATCCTAATTTTGTGCAGTCACTGGAGCAAGCAGCAGCAACCCATGCCGACCCGGTGTGGCGCATGCCGTTTCACGATCCTTATGAGGCGATGATCGAACCCGGCATCGCTGACCTAGACAACGCGCCCAAGGGCGGGTTTGCGGGATGTATTACCGCGGCACTCTTTCTACGTCGCTTTGTCAGCAGCAGCGCTTATGCGCATTTTGATATCTATGGTTGGCAGCCAAGCGATGCCCCGGCACGCGCCAAAGGTGGTGTGGGGCAGGCAACGCGCGCGCTTTATGCCGCCCTTGGGCCCCTATTGAAACTATGACAGATCCGCGCAACACACCTGACCCGGCGCAGGTCAACCAAACGACCTCGGCACAGCTGACATCACCAGTGACCAACCTATGTCGCAACCCAAATGGCCCGCGCGAAAGACAGTTGATTCATGGCGATACATTGACAGTGTTGAGTGAAATTGACGACTGGTCTTACGTGCAATCGGACAAAGACGAATACTGTGGATATATCCTCTCATCCACGCTCGGTGACCGTCGCGCTGCCAGTCACAAGGTTGTCGCGCCCGCGACCCATGTTTACGAACGACCCGATTTTAAGTCTCCTGACCGTCTGAGCCTAAGCTTTGCCAGCCGTCTACTTGTGACCAACAAAATAGGTAAGTTTGCAGAAACTGAATTGGGTTTTGTTCCTCTGGTCCATCTGGCCGATGTCGAAGTCGATAGATCTGATCCGGCTGCCATCGCTGCCCTGTTTCTTGGCACGCCCTACCTTTGGGGCGGGAACAGCAGATGGGGCATCGATTGTTCTGGATTGGTCCAAGCTTCCTTATTGGCGTGTGCTATCCCCTGCCCCGGTGACAGCGATCAACAACAAGCCATTGGAATACCCGCAACTGGTCCTTACAAACGCAATGATCTGTTGTTTTGGAAAGGACATGTGGCGCTGGTGAGTGATGAAAATACCCTGATCCACGCCAATGCACATGCGATGTCAGTCACCTATGAACCGATTGATGACGCGATCAAACGGATCATCAATCAGGGCGACGGCCCGGTCACCGCACATCGTCGCTTTTGAGGCATTGCGTTCTTTTTGGCCTTAAATGTCTCTACACATCCTAAACTGCAAACGCCGCTTCAAGGTGACAGGTTACTCAACCGCGCGAATCAATTTACGCTCCAACACGCGTAGCACTGATTTCAGATCATGACCTCGGCGCATGACCTGCCCGCCAGGACCAACAACCGAATACATCCCCTGCTTTAGCCGCAACTTTGGGCGTTTTTCGATCCGGTAAAGCGGAATTTCGGCGGTGCGTCTGAACACTGAAAACACGGCAACTTCGCGCAGGCAGGAAATGCCATAGTCGCGCCATTCGCCTGCGGCCACCATACGACCATAAAGCGACAGGATCACCGAAAGCTCAGTACGGTGGAACGCAATTTGTTCCGGTGGTCGTTCTACTGGCCCAATTGCCGGCGGAATGTGTATTGTCATACACAAACAGTCGCGCTGATCTGGTCGCAAATCAAGTGCCTAACACATCAAAATTGTTGAAAGCGTTACATTTTACTGCCACAAATCCAAATGATGAAACATAAGGCCATGCAAATGACCCCGAAAGCCCGCGCTCAGAAATGTGCTGAAATCATGTTCGCAAATGATGCCGCTTCTGCGGGACTTGGCATGGTGATCCATTCGGTTGCGCCGGGTCAAGCCGTGCTTCGCATGCAGGTGCGTCCAGAGATGTTGAACGGTCACCGCATGTGCCATGGCGGTTTTATTTTTACTTTAGCAGACAGCGCCTTTGCATTTGCCTGCAACAGCTACAACCAACTGACCGTCGCACAACAAAACCAAATCAGTTATGTGACACCAGGTAAATTGGGCGAGACGCTGACGGCATCTGCTATTGAGGTTTCAAAGTCGGGCCGATCCGGGGTTTACGACGTTACCGTCACTGGCGATGATGGTCGCACAGTTGCGCTGTTCCGTGGCCTATCCTGCATCATCAAAGGCCAGCATTTTTCTGAAGAAAGCGCATTCGTATGAAAGACCTGACACCCGCCAAGGACACTCTTGATCCTATCGAAATTGCCAGCCGGGATGAGATTTCTGCGCTCCAGCTTGAGCGGATGAAATGGTCACTTCGCCACGCTTATGAGAATGTTCCATTCTACAAATCCAGCTTTGATGCGGCAGGTGTGCACCCGGATGACCTGCATGATCTTTCTGATCTGGCAAAGTTTCCCTTCACCGTTAAATCCGATCTGCGGAACAATTACCCCTTTGGCATGTTCGCCGTACCCCGCGAACAAATTGCCCGCATCCATGCGTCCTCTGGCACCACAGGGCAGCCAACCGTGGTCGGGTACACCACCGATGATTTGGCCAATTGGGGCAATGTGGTTGCCCGATCTTTGCGCGCGGCGGGTATGCGCCCCGGCGATATGTTGCACAATGCCTATGGATATGGGTTGTTTACGGGCGGGCTGGGCATTCATCTGGGTGCAGATGCACTTGGGCTGTCGACCTATCCAATTTCGGGTGGCATGACCCCGCGCCAAGTGAGGCTGATCGAAGATTTTAAGCCTAAGGGCATCACTGTGACGCCCTCTTATGCGCTGTCCATTTTGGATGAATTCGCGGCACAAGGGATTGATCCACGCGCCTCGTCCCTTGAGGTCGGGATATTTGGAGCAGAGCCATGGACCAATGCCATGAGGTTAGAGATCGAACAGGCGTTCGATATGCATGCTGTTGATATTTATGGATTAAGTGAGGTCATGGGCCCCGGCGTTTCCATGGAATGTGTTGAGACAAAAGATGGTCTGCACATTTGGGAGGATCATTTTTACCCCGAAATCATCCACCCAGAAACGGGGCGACCTGTTGCAGATGGTGAAATGGGTGAATTGGTGTTCACCTCTCTGACCAAACAGGCCTTCCCGATCATCCGCTATCGTACCCGCGATCTGACCCGGCTGCTGGCGGGTACGGCGCGTTCTATGCGGCGGATGGAAAAGGTCACTGGTCGTAGCGATGATATGATTATCTTACGCGGGGTGAACGTATTTCCAACCCAAATCGAAGAAGCACTGATGGCAACAGATGGTCTTGCCCCGCATTTCCAGATCGAGCTAAGCCGCCCTGACCGCATGGATCAAATGCGGGTGATGTGTGAATGCGCTGATGCGTCTGTTTCCGCGGCCCAGCGCGACGTCGCAGCCAAGGCTCTGTCGGCGCAGATCAAACAATCTGTTGGGATCAGCGTAAAGGTCGACGTGGCTGATGTCGGCGGCGTCGCAAGGTCCGAAGGCAAAGCCGTGAGAATCGTGGACAACCGCCCCAAAAGCTAACCGAACGGTTTAGCCGCAGTCGATTGCGACGATAATGTCCGTCTCATCCGACTTAATGTTAACACGCGACGGATTGTAATCAGACGTCACAGGCTCCCCGATACGGTACTCCCGTTTTGGTTCTGGAACCACAAGCGCCGTGACCGCATCTTGGCCAATAAGCCCCGCATATGCAGCTGCGTTGCAGGCGTCGGAACCGGTAGTTGCACGGGTAGAGTTACCCGTCGTTACCTCGCCGCATCCTGCCAGAAAAAGTAGGCCAAAGATCATAAACCGCATTGTTAGTTCCTTTACGTTTGATGGATGATATCGGTCAGTAGCAGGCAAACCCTTGCACCCGACCGTTTCTATCAATCTCAGCATTGAGCCGATTTGGGTTAAAGTCAGCGCTGACAGGCTCATCCGTTCGAACAATTCGAATATTGCCAAGTGCGGAATGCACCACTGCTTCGGGTTGGCCGATCAATTCCTGCCAGTTTGCGGCATTACAAGTTGTGTCAATTGATGCTGCCTGTGTGCATGCGCTCAGCGTGGCAGCACCAACAATACCAGCAAATGCCGCCTTCATGTGCTGTACCGTGCCAGAAAAGTATCGACGGCACCATTCACCACGCGAGCCATCTCATCTTCAGTTACCGATCTGCTGACCCCAAAAATAAGCCGCGGCCAGAGATCTGCTTTGCAAAGCTCGCCAAATTGGTCGGCCGCCAGTTCCTTGTCCTCGACCTTCAACTCACCGCGGGCCTCTGCCGTCTCAAAATACTTTGCCATCTCGGCACGCATGACCGCAGGGCCAGAATTATAGAACCGTTGACCAAGTTCAGGAAACCGATCCGATTCAGCGACACAGATGCGAAAAACCTGTTGGCCAAACGTCGAGGTAATAAACCGTAAGAAATGTAACCCTGTTTGGGTCAGCACCTCGCGCGGTGGCCCCTCCATATTAATGCCGTCCATTGCATCACAGGATTGGCGTTGGCATTCGATGTTGGCCACTTCCATAAACAGCAATCTTTTGTCAGGGAAATAGCTGTAGAGGGTCGCCTTTGATACCGCGGCAACGCGCGCGATTTCGTCCACGCTGGCCCCTTCAAATCCGTCCGCCATGAACACAGTACGCGCACCAGCCAAAACTTGATCGAACTTGCGGCCCTTGCGAATGTGATGATCAATGACGGTCATTATGGCTCCGGCTGCTAAGCGGTCACTTTATAAACCGAATCGTTTAGTTCCAAGGGTTATTTGACTTTACCTCGGGCAATGCCAGTTGTTGTTCGTTCAATATTTGGTTAGAATCGTTCTAAATAGCTAAGGGGCTTGTCATGCGTTTCTCTCTTAACCGTAAGCGTTTCAAAGATTTATCGGAGCAGGAGGTGCTTGCCCTTGCCATTTCATCCGAAGAAGACGACGCCCGCATATATCGCGGTTATGCCGAAAGCCTGCGCAGTGAATTTCCTGACAGCGCCGCCATTTTTGATGGCATGGCCACCGAAGAAGATGAACACAGACAGCGTTTAATCGAGTTGCACCAAAAGCGATTTGGCGATGTCATACCTCTGATCCGCCGCGAACACGTGTCAGGCTATTACGCCCGTCGCCCGGTGTGGTTGGTTGAAAATCTGGGGCTAGAGCGTATTCGCGCTGAGGCCGCTGCGATGGAACAGGATGCCGAGCATTTTTATCTTGCCGCCACCGCCCGCACATCTGACGCAGGCACCCGCAAGCTGTTGGGTGATTTGGCCGCAGCAGAGGCTGGGCATCAGGCGACGGCAGGCGATCTGACCTCCACCCATCTGGACGACAAGACGATAGAGACCGAAGACAGCCGCGCGCATCGGCAATTTATTCTGACGTGGGTACAACCGGGGTTGGCAGGCCTGATGGATGGATCGGTTTCAACCCTCGCGCCGATCTTTGCCACTGCCTTTGCCACTCAAGACACTTGGACAACGTTCTTGGTCGGCTTGGCGGCTTCCGTTGGTGCAGGTATCTCCATGGGCTTCACCGAGGCCGCTTCTGACGATGGTGAATTGTCGGGGCGTGGATCACCGGTGAAGCGCGGTTTTGCCTCTGGCATTATGACAACCGTTGGGGGGCTGGGGCACGCCCTGCCCTATTTGATCACCGATTTTTGGACCGCCACAATCATTGCCTTTATTGTGGTGTTCATTGAGCTTTGGGCCATCGCGTGGATTCAAAACAAGTTTATGGACACGCCCTTTTTCCGGGCGGCAATGCAAGTGGTCTTGGGCGGCGCGCTGGTTTTTGCTGCGGGTGTCTTGATTGGATCAGGATAAATTCATCACCTTTTCGTAAAAGGTCTTATTGCGGGCCCGCGCATCCTCAAGCGTCCCTAAACGTCTTTCCGCTTGTCCCAAGGACTCTATCCAATTTCCAGGGTCTGCAAAGACAGGGTTAGCCTTGAACTGACGGAACTTGTGGTTGAACGGCACGCATATCACTTTGCGGCCCAAACACATTGCCCAATAGGTTCCGTGAAATGAATTTGTCACAACCGTCTCACCGCTCGCCAGAAATGCAATTGCGTCCGCCATGCTGGCATCATGGTTTGTCATTTCAGGCATACCGCTACACCGCGCCAGCGTTTGGGATTTTGTCGCGTGTGAAAAAATAACAACGTCATGAACGGGCGGTGGCGCGTTATCGAACAGCGGTGACATCGCGCTGGGACAGGGAACATAGTCACATCTGGGCACGTTCCAATTGCGTGATGAAATCAGACTGCATGACCCCTCAAGAATATCAAAGCTGAAGTCGGCAACGTTTTTGGGCGATATGCCAACGCCCCATACAACGCGGTGACGGGCTTGGCTGGTTTGATATATCGCCGCCTCAACACAATCGTCATAGACTTGCCCGCCACCCAAAACTGCGCGGGTGCATGCTGGTGCCTCTTGGCCAAATGACATGATGTCATGGTGACCAAAATCAAAATAGTGACCGGGCGTACATGCCTGATCACCAATATTAGTATCGCTGCGGCGATGTATCAGGACTGTATCTAACATGCTTGAACGCTAACGGTTAAAATCACGCGGCACCAGAACCTTGCGCGCCCTGAGATTGCTGGGTAGTTCTTTGCCATGCTTGCAATTTTCCTAAAAACCCTACCATTTTTT
Source organism: Sulfitobacter sp. (assembly GCA_051251995.1). Classification (GTDB taxonomy): domain Bacteria; phylum Pseudomonadota; class Alphaproteobacteria; order Rhodobacterales; family Rhodobacteraceae; genus Sulfitobacter. The sequence continues at coordinate 149,981 of JBPOFF010000004.1, read as the reverse complement.
GCGCTGATCGGGCTGGGCTATTGGGCTGGGCGCACGCGGTTTTTCAGCGCCGAGGCAACGGCCTATCTGACCAAGTTCGTTTTCTATTTCGCACTCTCTGCGATGTTGTTTCGATTTTCAGCAAACCTGTCATTGGCCGAGGTTTGGGATACCCGCCTTGTCGCGGCCTATCTATGGGGCACCGCCTTTGTGTACGGCATCGCAACGGCCGTAGGATTTATCCGTCGTCTGGATGTGCCCACCGTCGCCATCGAGGCGCAATGTGCGGCCATTGGCAACACCGGATTTCTGGGCGTGCCTATGCTTGCCTTGTTACTAGGGCCAGCGGCCATCGGCCCGGTGCTGCTGGTGCTTGCGGTTGATTTGGTTGTGTTTTCCAGCTTGATCGTGATCTTGATCACAGGCGCACGTGATGGCCAAATCAGCCTGAGGATGTTTCGCACCATCGGCCTTGGTTTGGTCAAGAACCCGATGATCGTGGCGATTGTGCTGGGCTTTGCATGGTCGGGCCTATCGATCCCTATACCGGAACCGATGAATGACTTTCTGGCAATCCTTGGCGGGGCCGCAACGCCCGGTGCGCTGTTTGCAATTGGCGCATCGCTCGCCACTAAATCAGCCGAACGCATGCACATCGCTGGCTGGCTCAGCTTTTGCAAACTGGTGCTGCATCCGCTGTTTGTCGCCTTTGCTGCATTGTTCCTGTTTGGCGTCGACCCGTTCAAGGCCGGGGTCATCATCTCCGCCGCGGCCTTACCTGTCGCAGGTAATGTCTATATCCTCGCGCAACACTATGGTGTCGCACCACAGCGTGTGTCCGCCGCTATTTTGGTGTCCACCGCGCTCAGCATCGTTACAGTCAGCCTAGTTGTTGCTTGGGTTACCAAAACCTGATCTTCACTCTTTTTCAAATACCTTCCGCCACATGCAACGCGGACCTGCCGATCGACATAGAGGACCAACACATGAAAACCATCTCTGAAAACGCCTGCTTTGGCGGCACCCAAGGCGTCTATTCTCACACCTCATCTGCCTGCAACTGTGAGATGACATTTGCTGCATTCCTGCCCGAAGAAGCAAAGGATGGGCCGGTTCCTGTGCTTTGGTATCTGTCTGGTCTGACCTGTACCCATGAAAATGCGATGACCAAGGCAGGCGCGCAGGCTTGGGCCGCTGAACATGGCATCGCACTGGTTTTTCCAGACACGTCACCACGTGGTGAGGATGTTGCGGATGATGAAGCTTATGATTTGGGCAAAGGTGCTGGATTTTATCTGAACGCCACCCAAGACCCATGGAAGCCGCATTTCCAGATGTGGGACTATATCGCAGATGAATTACCCGCCTTACTGGCAGAGAATTTCGCCATCGACATGTCACGCCAAGGGATCACAGGCCATTCGATGGGTGGCCACGGCGCACTGACGCTTGCGATGAACCTGCCGAGTCGATTCTTGTCTGTGTCGGCATTTGCGCCCATTGCAAACCCAAGCCAAAGCGATTGGGGACGCAAACAGCTCACTGCTTATTTGGGGGCCAATGAAGCGGATTGGGTAAAACACGATGCAACCTTGTTGATGCAGAAAAAGGGGTTTGATGGGCCGATCTTGATTGATCAGGGTGCCCAAGATCAGTTTCTGGACCTTCTAAAGCCAGAAGCGCTGGCCGCTGCCATCGCTGCCAAGCGCCAGCAGGCGATTTTCCGGATGCAGCCCGGATATGACCACAGCTATTTCTTCGTTGCCACCTTCATGGAAGACCACATCGCCTTCCATGCTGATGCGCTTTATGCGGGTTAAGATATGAGTCACTTTGATCTGATCATCATCGGTTCAGGCCCCGCCGGACGTGCAGCGGCCATCCAAGCTGGCAAATTGAAACGCCGTGTCTTGGTGATTGACCGCAAGGACCGTCTAGGCGGCGTATCGGTGCATACAGGCACCATTCCGTCAAAAACCCTACGGGAGACAGTCCTCAACCTATCTGGCTGGCGCGAACGAAGTTTTTACGGCCGTTCCTACCGAGTGAAACAAGAGATTGCGGCGGACGACCTTAAGGGACGTCTGCACCAAACTTTGGACCACGAAGTTGATGTGTTGGAACATCAATTTAACCGCAACCACGTCGAAACCTTAAACGGGATCGCGCGATTTGTGGACGCCAATACCGTCGAAGTGGCCACAGAAGCAGGCGAGACGACAACGCTTTCAGCAGAACATTTCCTGATCGCAACGGGCACCAAAACCTATCGCCCCGATTGGGTTCCCTTTAACGGCACGACGGTGCTCGACAGTGATGAATTCCTCGAAATGGCGCAAATCCCGCGGTCCTTGGTCGTGGTTGGTGCAGGCGTGATTGGCGTCGAATATGCCACGATGTTTTCCGCGTTGGATGTTCGGATCACACTTATTGAGCCTCGGGACACCTTCCTAGATTTCATTGATCAAGCGGCGATTCAGGACTTCACCCATCAGATCCGTGAAAACGGCGTTGACCTGCGACTAGGTTCTGCCATCGAAAAAATTGAAGATCAGGGCGCGCACATTGAAACAACATTGGCAAATGGCCGCCATGTACGATCTGATATGCTGCTATTTGCTGCCGGGCGGATGGGGGCCACGGACCGGCTGAACCTTAGTGCCGCTGGGATTGAAACCGACCACCGGGGCCGCATCGAAGTGGACCGCAAGACCTATCAGACAAGTGTGCCAAATATTTATGCTGCTGGTGATGTGATTGGCCATCCCTCCCTTGCCTCAACCTCATTGCAGCAAGGCCGGATCGCCGCGTGTCACGCATTGGACGTGCACACGCTGCCCGAAAGCCCTTGGTTTCCCTACGGCATTTATTCTGTGCCCGAAATTTCAACCTGCGGCATGTCCGAACAAGAAATGCAAGAGCGTGGCATTCCGTATGAAGTTGGCATTGCCCGGTTCCGTGAAACGTCGCGCGGGCATATCATGGGGCTGGAACATGGGATGCTGAAAATGCTGGTCAGTCTGAAAACCCGCCGCGTGCTTGGCGTGCAAATCGTTGGTGAAGGTGCGACAGAGCTTATTCACATTGCGCAGGCCGTGTTGAACCTGAAAGGGACGGTGGATTATTTTGTACAAAATACCTTTAACTATCCCACCCTTGCCGAGGCTTATAAGACCGCCGGTTTGGATGCGTTCAACCGGATGCCGATCCCTGAGGAATTCAAGGTTGGCAAAGTAGCAGCCAAGAAAAAGAGCACATGACCATGCTGTATATTGATGCAGATGCCTGCCCGGTAAAAGCAGAGGCAGAACGGGTTGCGACACGGCACAAAGTGAAGATGTTTGTGGTGTCGAATGGTGGCTTGCGGCCCTCACAAAACCCGTTTGTGGAGATGGTGATTGTGCCCGATGGGCCAGATGTTGCCGACATCTGGATTGCAGAACGATGCGGTCCCGGTGATGTGGTTGTGACCGGTGATATCCCCCTTGCTGCGCGTTGTGTTGAGGCGGGTGCCCGTGTGCTGAAACATAATGGAGAGGCATTAACAGCAGCAAATATCGGCAATGTGCTGGCAACGCGTGATCTGATGACGGATTTGCGGGCGGCAGATCCGTTTCGACAAGGCGGCGGGAAAGGCTTTACAAAGGCGGACCGCTCCCGCTTTTTGGAGGCGTTGGAGCGTGAAATGCGTGCAGCGTCGCGGGGATAGCCGTTTTCTTTGAAAGAAAACGGTCCGGAATTTTTTGAAAAATTCCGCGACCCGCCGGAAAGGGAAGAGCATGAAACCACAAGCTGTTGTTTTTGATATCGGCAATGTGCTGATCGAATGGCAACCGGAGCGCTTTTACGATGCCACCATCGGCATCCAAAAGCGCAAGGAAATGTTCTCGGCGGTTGATTTACATGCCATAAATGACCGCGTTGATATGGGTGAAAACTTCCAAGATGTGATCTATGGTGCCGCAGAACTATATCCGGCATGGCGTGCAGAAATTCGGATGTGGCATGATCGTTGGATCGAGATGGCAAGCCCGGTGATTGATCATTCCGTTCGGTTGATGAAGGCTCTTCAGGCTCGTGACATACCCGTTTTTTCGCTGACAAATTTTGGCATTGAAAGCTATGATTTGGCGGCAACCTATTATGCGTTCCTGCGCGAATTTGACCGTGATTTTATCTCGGGTCATATGGGCATGATCAAACCTAATCCCCTCATTTATGACACCCTTGAAAAGGCAAGTGGGGTCGCGCCCGAAGCACTTCTTTTCACCGATGACCGGACCGAGAATATCGCGGCAGCAGCGCAGCGCGGATGGCAAACCCATTTGTTTGAAGGCCCGACAGGCTGGGCAAACAGATTGGTCTCCTCCGGCCTTTTATCCAAGGATGAAGCAACATGACCGATATCCCTTTTATCCCCTTTGAAGAAGGCCAAGCGGTACTGGATTGGGTCGGCCTGACAGATGCGTTGGCCGCGGGTCACAGTCTGCCCCGTGCCGAAATTGCCGACACTTTTTTGTATCGGGGCAAGGACACATTGCTAAGCCGCGCGGCTTGGATTGACGGGTTGGGTATTGCCGTCAAATCCGCAACTGTGTTTCCCGACAATCCGGCGCAGGGCGTGCCGATGATCAACGGCGGTCTTAACCTTTATGCTGACGCTGACGGTACGTTGGAAGCGATTATAGATTTCCATCTGGTAACAAAATGGAAAACCGCCGGCGACAGCCTGCTTGCCGCGCGTCGCCTTGCGCGGCCTGACAGCAAGAACATCTTGATTGTTGGTGCGGGCAATCAAGGGCGCGCGCTGCACGAGGCCTATTCAGCAGTTTTTCCGGATGCTGTTTTCACAATATGGAACCGCACCCGTGAAAATGCCGAGGCGATGGCAGCCGAAGTGCCCGGGCTGCGGATTGCTGATGATCTGCAAACGGCAGTTGGTGCCGCTGACATCATCACCAGCGCCACAATGTCAACCGACCCCCTGATCAAAGGTGCATGGCTTAGACCCGGCCAGCACGTTGATTTGATTGGCGCCTATCGTCCGGACATGCGCGAAGTAGATGATGAAGCGCTTTTGCGCGCGCGGGTTTTCGTGGACAGCTTTGACACAACCATCGGCCATATTGGCGAGATTAACATCCCACTTGAGGCAGACGTGATCACAGAAGAAAATTTGGTCGCCGATTACTATGGGTTGGATAAGTTCATCCGCCACTCGGACGATGACATAACACTATTCAAAAATGGTGGTGGTGCGCATTTAGATTTGATGACAAGCCGCTACATCTTGGATCGCTGGAACGCGCGCACATGATATGGGCGCTGCTGATCCTGGCAGCGGTGATCGCGACCCCGTTGGTGATCGAATACAACCGCCGGGTCATGGATGATATTGTGCGGGGATCAGCGCCGGGACAATTTGCAGTGCTGTCCAACGGCGTGACGCATTTTGAGTGGCACGGGCCAGCACGAGGACGGCTGGCGGTTTGCATCCATGGGCTGACCACACCCAGTTTTGTTTGGCGCGGGTTGACGCGGGGGCTTGCATTGATGGGGTTTCGGGTTCTGACCTATGATCTTTATGGGCGCGGCTACTCTGATCGACCTAAGGGCAAACAAGATACCGAATTTTTCCTTACGCAATTGCAAGAGTTGTTGGACCATCAAGAGGTCGATGGTGACCTGACCTTAATCGGGTATTCCATGGGCGGTGCAATCGCGACATGCTATGCAGCAAAGCGGCCTGATATCATTCGGCAAGTCGTCTTGCTGGCACCCGCTGGGATGGGCGTTGTGGCTGGCAAGATGGGCAATTTCATCGCGCAGACACCTTATATTGGTGACTGGTTGATGCTGGCGCTTTATCCGCGCTTGTTACGCAAAGGTCTGAAGGCCGAACGGGGAGTGTCGTCATCGGTGCCCGATATCGGCAACCTGCAAGCAGCGGAGCTGGAGTACAAAGGGTTTATGCGCTCTGTCCTGTCCAGCATCAGGTGCTTTTTGCCGCGTCCGCTGCGTGAGGAACATAAAACATTACATGCCAAAGGTATTCCGGTTTTGGCGATCTGGGGCCAAGAGGACCAAATAATTCCATTATCCGCAGTCGGGACATTGGCCGAATGGAGCCGGAATGCACAACAAGAGGTGATTAAGGGCGCAGGCCATGGGCTGACCTATACGCACACCGATCAGATCATCGCAATTTTTCAAGATGCACTGATCCGCGATTAAGTAGTAACCAGGCCTTCCAATCGGCGTTCTTTGATTGGCAAATGGACAATCGCGCTGAACGCGCCAACTGCAACGCCAATCCACCAGACAGCGGTATAGCTGCCATATGCGTCATACATCCGCCCCCCCAACCAGACGCCCATAAAGCTGCCCAGCTGGTGGCTGAAAAACACAATGCCATAGAGTGTCCCCATATAGCGCAGGCCATAGATATGGGCCACCAAACCAGAGGTCAGCGGCACGGTCGCCAACCAAAGCGACCCCATCGCAACCGAGAACAAAATCACTGTAACGGGCGTAATCGGGAACATAATGAACAAAGCAGCGATAATGGTGCGGCCCACATAAATTCCGGCCAATAGATATTTCTTGGAGTAACGTTTACCCGCCCAGCCTGCCGCCAATGTCCCAGCGATATTTGCAAGCCCAATCAGTGAGATGGCAACGGCCCCCAGCGCCGATGTTGTTGTGATGCCGATGTTATGCAGCACCCCGCCTGCCAGAATAGGCCCGCACATCTCTGTCACGAAGGCCGGGAAATGCGCCGTGATAAAGGCCAGTTGATACCCGCAAGAAAAGAAACCGAGAAAGATCAGCGTATAGGAGGGATCCTTGAATGCTTTGACCAAAATTTGGCCCATACTTTCTTCTAACTCCGCTTTGCTGGCCATGGCAGGCGCGCGCATCAACGGCAGCGTTAGGATCATCGACAAGATCACAGCGGCAAAGACCATGAATGTGGTCTGCCATGTCAAAAACCCAAGCATCCATTCGGCAACGGGTGCGCCAAATACCTGACCCGCGCTGCCTGCCGCTGTTGCGATGGCCAATGACATTGACCGATTGTCATCCGATGACGCCCGCCCCACCACAGCAAGGATCACGCCAAACCCGGTGCCTGCAATGCCAAAGCCCACCAGCCATGCATATGTTTGATGCTCAATCGGGGTGCTGGAGTTGGCCGATAACATCAAGCCCAATGCATAAATCACCGCCCCGATGATGATCGCCCGCCGGTCGCCAATCTTTTCCGCAATCGCTCCAAAGAAAGGTTGGCCGATCCCCCAAGCGAGGTTTTGAATGGCGATGGCCAGTGAAAACTCGGTCCTTAACCAACCAAATTCTTGGGCAATTGGGATTTGAAACACACCAAACGACGCACGCACGGCAAAGCTGACCATGATGATCACACACCCGACCATCAAGACCGGTGTGAAAAGCGGTGTACGATGTTGTGTCATGTAGTGCCCGATCAAGAGTTTTCGAACTGGACCTTGCTGGCAATACTGCACCGGGTCAATTCAGCATTTGTGCGACGCACCTCAGAGAAATTGATGTTGGCTGCTGCCCCGTCTTCCCAACAAGTCCATCGCGCGCTAAGCCAGTGTTATGAAAAGTCTGAGTGAAACCTACGATCACCTGATTGCTGACGGCAAGTTGCAGCCGGACCCGGCACAATTGGCCGTACTTCCAGAATTTGACCGTATCCGCGACGCCTTGATGCAGCCGATCAAAAAAGGGCTTTTCCGCAAAGCGCCGGAACCGCCAAAGGGGCTGTATCTTTGGGGTGGGGTGGGACGCGGAAAATCCATGTTGGTGGATATGTTTGTTGAACATCTGGGCGACATCCCTGCACGCCGGGTGCATTTTCACGCCTTCATGCAAGAAATACATTCTGCCATGCATGAAGCCCGCAAAACCGGTGTTGATGATGCAATTGCCCCCGTTGCCGCAGATGTGGCCGCGGCGGTTCGACTACTGGCGTTTGATGAAATGCAGATCAGCGATATTACCGATGCGATGATTGTAGGGCGGTTGTTTCAGGCCTTGTTTGCGGCTGGCGTGGTTGTGGTCACAACCTCCAACCGTCTGCCCGATGAACTTTATAAACATGGGTTAAACCGGAATCTGTTTGTCCCATTCATCGAATTGATCAAAGAGAAAATGGTTGTGCATGAATTGGCCAGCCCCACCGATTACCGTCAGGACAGATTGTCCGGCACTCAGGTGTATTTTACCCCAGTTAATGCTGCCAGCCGCACTGCGATGAATGCCGTCTGGGATGATCTTGCGGGCGGGCCGGGCACGCCGCTTACGCTGCGGGTCAAAGGCCGTGATGTGGTGATCCCGGCGTTTCACAATGGCATGGCGCGGGCACAATTCCATGATCTGTGCGGCACGGCCCTTGGACCTGCCGACTATCTCGCTTTGGCCGAGGCTGTGCGTGTTCTGTTACTCGACGATATTCCGACCCTCAGCCGCTCTAACTTTAACGAGGCTAAACGCTTTGTCACCCTGATTGACGCACTTTATGAAGCACGGGTGCGGCTGATTTGTTCTGCCGCAGCACAGCCCGAAATGCTGTATTTAGAGGGCGAGGGTACGTTTGAGTTTGAGCGCACTGCGTCGCGCCTGCGTGAAATGCAGGCCGAAGGATGGGGCAGCTAGATCGGGTTAAGAATCCGCCGTGTCGTGAACAAACGTATCGGTCACGGGCACCACTGGATGGTAGGGACCATCAATATCATAAAGAAGCCATAAGCCACCAACGACAATTGCCAAACCAACAGCGATAAATATCGTCTGGGATTTGCTTGTCTCATCAGTTCTTGTGGACGGCAATTTTGCGGTCTTTTGCTGCTTATCCATACTGCTCACCTTCAATGTTTTCAGTTTTTGCGTGGCAATATCACGCCTGAATTGACGAAGTGTTTACACCAGATGTGGATAGTTGTGCAGTCTGTCTAACAAAATCCTGTGGATTAGCTGTTTTCGCGCAACACGCCGCCCGCCAAGTAAAGTGATCCGCAAATCAGAATGCGTGCGGTTGGGTGTTTACTGGTGATATCGCGTAACGCAGTGGCGACATTTTCAGCCTCAAAAGCCTGCATGCCGACAGCCCGCGCCGCAGCTGCCGTATCGGCAGCGGGCAATGTCGCCATTTCGCCTGGAATAGAAACCGCATGCAAGGTCTCCGCATGCGCCGCCAAGGGCCGCAAATAGCCACCAATGTCCTTAGTATTCAACATGCCGCAAATCAGGTGGGTTGGCCGCTTTGGCCCGCGGACCAATACCGCGGCCAGTGCTTCCCCTGCTGCCGGATTGTGTCCACCGTCCAACCAAAGCTCCGCCTGACCGGCAATATCGACCAGCGGCCCGGCCTTGAGCCGTTGCATCCGCGCTGGCCAATAGGCTTTTGTCACGGCTGCTTCACAGGCCGTTTCATCTGCGCCAAAATGACGAAGGGCTGCCAGTGCGGCCCCAGCATTCATTATCTGATGGTCACCAGGCAAGTTTGGGCGGGGTAGGTCAAGCAACCCACGTTCATCCTGATAGACCATGCGCCCCGCCTCAGAGCTTACATGCCATTGCTGACCGTAAGCCAATAGGGCGGCACCGTTTCGCGCAGCAACGGCTTCGATCACATCCATCCCCGCCTCGTCCTGCGGGCCAACCACACAGGGCACATGGCGCTTGATGATCCCGGCCTTTTCGCCAGCAATCTCGGCCAATGTTTCACCTAGATATTGTTGATGATCGACGGAAACCGGGGTGATGATCGTCAGAGCAGGTGCATCCACAACGTTTGTCGCATCAAGCCGCCCGCCAAGGCCAACTTCAAGCAACGTATAGTCCGCGGGTGTTCGGGCAAAAGCCAGCAAGGCTGCGCAGGTCGTGATCTCAAAATAGGTGATCGTTTCGCCGCCATTGGCCGCATAACATTCATCCAAAACCGCCGTCAGGTCGTCTTCGGCGATCAGGGATCCGGCCACGCGAATGCGTTCGTGAAATCGGGCCAGGTGCGGCGAGGTATAGGCATGAACGGTTTTGCCCATAGCCTCTAACCCGGCGCGGATCATCGCTTGGGTTGATCCTTTGCCATTGGTGCCTGCCATATGAATCACTGGTGGCAAATCGTTCTGCGGATTACCAAGCGCCGCCAGCAAGCGGTGCATCCGGTCCAACGTCAGATCAATGATCTTGGGGTGCAGCGCCATCATCCGGGCAAGGATGGCATCCGACGTGGGCGCGCTCATTTCTTGACGTCTACCGCTGCGTTCGCGTCTTTGGGTTTTGCTGTCGCGGGGTCCAGATCATCACCCGCAGTCGGCGCTGGCAATTCGCCCCGCACCATAGGCGCTAAACCCAGCAGCATCCGCGTGATGTTGATCAATTCCTCGCGCAGTTCGGTCCGCGGCGTCACACGGTCCAACATGCCGTGATCCAACAGGTATTCGGCACGTTGAAAGCCATCAGGCAGCTTTTCGCGAATGGTCTGCTCAATCACCCGTGGTCCGGCAAAACAAATCAGTGCATTGGGTTCAGCAATATGAACATCACCCAACATCGCATAGCTGGCTGTGACACCGCCCGTTGTCGGATGGGTCAGCACAACGATATAGGGCAGCCCGGCTTCTTTCAGCATCTGAACCGCTACTGTGGTGCGCGGCATCTGCATCAAGGACAATATCCCTTCCTGCATCCGAGCACCGCCAGCAGCGGAAAAAAGGATCAGCGGGCGCTTGAGTTTGACCGCCTCTTCGGCAGCAGCAATGATCGCGTTGCCGACATACATGCCCATCGACCCGGCCATGAAGGAAAAGTCCTGACCCGCAGCCACAATCGGCGTGCGGCCCATTTCGCCTGTGACAACCAGCATCGCCTCGGCTTCGGCCGTTTGTTTCTGCGCCGCCTTCAGACGATCCGGGTATTTCTTTTGATCCCGAAAATGCAGCGGATCGGGCGTGGGGGCTGGCACCTTAACTTCGTTAAAAACACCCCCATCGAAAAGATGCTGAAACCTTTCACGAGGTGTGATCGGCATATGATGGCCGCAACTGGTGCAGACGTTCAGATTATCGGAAACCTCGCGGTGGAACAGCATCGTGCCGCAGTCATCGCATTTGGTCCACAGATTATCCGGCGTTTCGCGACGCGAAAAGATCGAGTTGATCCGTGGCCGGACGTAGTTGGTGATCCAGTTCATGTGCAGCCCCTGTTGGCAATGTTATTCCTGAAATAAGCTGCTGGCCCGCGAATTGCAATCAACGGCGTAAGGCCAGCCGTGCCGCAAGCCACGAGACAAACATCATCGCGAAATCCACCGGCAGCCATGCACGCATCGCTGCTGCGTTTTCCATGCCAAATGGTGCCAGATAAAGCGCCAACCCCGAAAGATCATCGGGAAGCGATACGATCAAGATTGCGGATACATTATTCCACAAATGCACGGCGATCGCAGGTCCAAGCGTGCCTGCCCGTGCGGTCAAATCGGCCATCATGATGCCAAAAACACCAGCCCACACTGCAATCATCAATGCGTTTTCCCCTGCCGTGTCGGGCAAATAGTGTCCTAGTGCGAACAGGACGGAGGGCAGCACCATCCACACCAGAGGAGATCGAAACCGCGCGGCCAACTGTTGTTGAACATAGCCACGGAAAAAAATTTCTTCGGCGCTGACCTGTACCAAGACTGCGATCAAAGACAGTGGCAATAGCATGAGCCAACGATCCAAGGGAATGTTGGCAACAAATTCGCCGCCCATATCCCAAGGTGGCAGGATCAACACCACAAGAGCCAGTAACAAGACCGCCGCACTGACAGTGCCAAATTGTTTTATGGCTGGTCGCAAGTCGCCCAAGAGCCCAAGCGCCGACCTGCGGTGCACAATGCGTACGGCCACACACACTGCCATCGTCATGAACACAAAGCTGAACAACAAAAGATACATTGCCTGCGGTGTCTGACCCTTCAGCAAATCATCATAAAGCGCCGTGCTGGTTGCCCCAACGAACGAATAGACCATCTGAAAAAACATCTGGTTCAGCGCGACATACCCAAGAGCCGCCAATCCAAAACCCAACAAAAGCCGCCACAGGGCCGCGCTTTGCCGTGCTGGTGCGACAAATCGCTCATGCGCGGCGTAATTCAACCGCCACATCATTGTATTTCCTTTGGATCAAGCACTGGACGCGCGGCGGGGCCCGCGTCGCGCGGAATATCAATTTGTGCTGCGCGCAACAGATCAGCAACACCGGTCAAATGCCCGGCGACCGTGTGGAGCAATCTGAGCAGAACGGTTTTGTCATTTTCAACCACAGCCAAAAACTGCTCTGCGCCAAGGCGTAAGAATATTGTTGGTTCAATCGCAGTCAGGTCCAACTGTCGGGGTTCATTTAGAATGATCGCAAGATCACCAATGAGCCGCCCCGGCTCTACCGTGGAGACATGATGCGGATTGCCATCGTCATCGGTCCACGCCAAATCGGCGCATCCTGATAAGCAAAGATAGGCTGCGTCGGGCCGCTCACCCATCGAAAACACCCGTTGCCCTTCTGCAACCTCGTACCACTGCGCAGCGAAGGCCAAAAGCCGCTGGCTGCGGGCATCAAGACTGCCAAAAAGCTCATTTCGCGAAATGATTTGCAACTTGCGACGCAAATCATCCGGATTACCGTCCTCTTCATCCAAGGTCTCTGAATGCACATGCCCATCAAGCCGACCATTTCGGATGACCATGTGAATGTCGAAATCTTCCGGCGCGGCAAACTTGTCATTCAAATAAATCTGGGTACTTTCCGGCAAAAGATCACTCAGTTTATCGCGAATGTTGGCCTGTGATTTCGCATCTTGCCCTGCCAAGAGCTGATTAAACACCAAGATGTCTGGGCGTTTTATCGCCGCACGGCCAAAGGCAACGCGTTCTTGGAAAACCGCAGGCAAGTTCGACCCGGCAATTGTCGTATTCACGTCAAACAGGATTGTCGAAATGGTCTGTTGCAGTCCATGTTCTTGCAACACTTCGGTGACCACGTCCTGTACCAGATCAGCCTGCAAACCCGCGACTGCGGACACCCGACCATATAGAATATTTTCCAAGATGGTCAGACGTGGCAAGTAAGTATTTGGGGTCACTGCAATGAACAAGCCGCTGGCTTTTTCGCGCAGCATTTCGCAGTTGGTTCTGCGAATTTGTAGGATTTCCTGTTTAAAACTCTCGGGGAACGCCGGGCCAATTTGTTCTGCTGTGAATGCAAACGGAACCGTCAACAGCAGTGCAAATTCATCCGCTGTCAGCGCTTCGTCGCCCATTTCCCGGCGGCGGCCTGCGATGTCAACAAGCTGTTCATAAAGCGCTTCATCAATACCCAAAGCGGTGAACAACGGATGCCCAGTGCCATCCATGCCAAAGGTCTGGTGCAGTGCTTCGACCAGAGTTTGCGAGATTGCAATCGCCTGTTCCGCCAACCCCTGATCAATGATCATCGCCAAGAATGTTCTTTCCGCAACAAGGCTCTGAGGGCTGATATTGCGGGCCGGGCTGGCAAACATCAGGTTACCACCCAGTGGAACCGATGGGTTAAACACATCAGGGTGAAACCGGTTCACCACTTTATCCAGCCCCTTGGCAGTCAATCGTTTGTGCACCTCATCCCTAAGCCCCACAACGCGGCGGGCAAGTTCGGGGTGCTTTGATTCTTCCATGCGGGAATTCAACATGCGTTCGAACAATATTTCAGCCGTACCCAACGCTTGGGTAATCTGGAACCACCAGTTCAAAATATCGTCGTCGGTGTTCAAATCGGCAATGCTGGGGTCAAGCCAATCAGCCCGCAGACTGTCCCTGCTGTTGCCGGATCGAAGCGCTTCTATCGTTTCCCGATCACTATGTTCAGGGTCCCAAAGAACGGTTTTAGGGCTGGTGCGGAGCGGCATTAGCAAATTGTCCCCAACCGTCCCCTGAAACAAGTAAGGCGCGGCACTGGCATAGCCGATGCGCGCGGCAACAACGGATTGATGTAGCCCGGAAAGGTCTTTGTCCGCGATTCTGATTTTGCCACGGGTTGGCACAATTTCTCGGGTTAAAACTTCTGCCAAAGCGGTGCGTTCGGCTTGTCCAGACACCTCAATCGCCACGCGGCTTCCCGCAGGGATATGGAGCGTCAAATCCTCCAACACCATATTACCATTGCCGTCGCGCACGTAAAGATTGGTAAGGTCAATATCTCCACGCAAATGCGGGATCTGATCAGGATCTCCCTCAAAAAGTGCCTCGTCGATCATGTTTTTCGGGGCAAACCGTTCCGTTACAACTTCCCAGCGCAGAGCCATATCCTGCGTTTGGTTGTAATAGGTCAACAGCTCTTTCCACGGGCTGCTCAGGTCCTTGTAGGCGGCAAGTGCTGCGACCAAAGCGCCAACAGTGATTTGGCCGTTGATCGCCAGATACCCACCAACCATGTAAAAGAAGAAGGGGGTGAGCTGCCCGATGAAGTTATTGAGAAACTTCATGAAAAATTTCTTTTGGTATATCCGGAAACGGATATCAAACAGCCTGCCCAAAGTGGCGGTAAACCCGGCCAACCGGAAACGCCAGCCGCCATTGGTCCGCAGATCAGTGATGCCAGCCGCGGTTTCTCCGATCTCGGCTGCGAAATGACGCACCTCTTTGATGCGCTCCTTGTTCAACAGATTGATCTGGCGTTGCAGCAATGGGATGAGCCAAGCCTGCAACGGGATAAGAGCCACCCCAGCCAGACCAAACCAGGGCGACTGAATGAACAGAAAGACCAGAATGATCAGCATTTGCCCGGCTTGGAATACCGGCTGCGCAACGGCGTCCCCCATCAGCCCGCCCATTGGCTCAGCTTCTGAGGTCACCATACTGACCAGTTCACCTTGGCTGGTGGTCTGAAAATAGCTGCGCGGAAACCGTATCATCCGTTCAATAAGCTGATAGCGAAAGCGTCGCAAAAGCCGCTCTGCCACAACACCCTTCATGGTGTTCAGGCGCATTTTCAGCAGACCGTGCACCAACACAGCCGCAAGATACGCAAAACAGAGAACCATCAGGAATTGCACCTGCGTGATCGCAACGCCAAATACGTCGATCATTTCTGAATCTGCGCCGATGGCATCGTTGATGATGCGTTTTGGCAGTTCCAAAGTCACATAAAGAAAGGGGAAGGTGATAACTGTGAACACCAGCAACGCCAACTGTTCCCGCCGGGAATACTTCCAAATAAAGGAAAATATGCTGGGCTCCATACGCCACTCTTTCATTGGGAGGGCCGTTGGCAGGCACCGTGAGACAATTGGTCAAAGGTAAGGGTTGCGCGGGGCCAATACAACATCCGTCCTGGCATCTATTGACCTGATGGCCTTGCAGCAGACCGCGCAGGCGACTATTCCAGAGGAAATGCTTAACGGAGAGCCTCTCGATGTCCACCAATCAACGCTTTGATAAATCAAAATTGCCCAGCCGCCACGTGACCGAAGGGCCCGCGCGCGCGCCGCATCGGTCCTATTATTACGCGATGGGCATGACGGATGAGGAAATTCACCAGCCACTGGTCGGTGTCGCAACATGCTGGAACGAGGCCGCGCCCTGTAACATCGCCCTGAACCGTCAAGCACAGGCCGTCAAAATTGGTGTAAAACAAGAGCAAGGCACCCCACGCGAATTCACCACGATCACCGTGACCGATGGTATCGCGATGGGCCATGAGGGCATGCGGTCCTCGCTCGCCTCTCGTGAAGCGATTGCAGATACTGTTGAGCTCACGATGCGCGGACACTGCTATGATGCGATTGTGGGTCTTGCAGGCTGTGACAAATCCCTGCCCGGTATGATGATGGCGATGATCCGTTTGAACGTCCCGTCGGTGTTTATGTATGGTGGTTCGATCCTGCCGGGCAAAGCACCTGAAGGCGCGGATGTCCCCGCCGCCTTTGCAGATCGCGACTTAACTGTGCAGGACATGTTTGAGGCCGTTGGCAATTGGCAAAGCGGCACCATGACTGAGGCAGAGCTGGAAATCCTCGAACGTGTGGCCTGCCCCTCTGCTGGTGCCTGCGGCGGCCAGTTTACCGCCAACACGATGGCTTGCGTGTCTGAGGCGATTGGCCTTGCGTTGCCTAATTCTTCTGGTGCGCCTGCCCCTTACAAGTCGCGTGACGAATATGCGATCGCGTCTGGTGCAGCGGTGATGAACCTGATCGAAAAAAACATCCGCGCCCGTGACATTTGTACCCGTCAGGCGTTCGAAAACGCCGCGCGCATCGTTGCGTGCACTGGTGGTTCGACCAATGCGGGCCTGCACTTGCCTGCGATGGCCCATGAAGCGGGCATTGATTTCTTTCTCGAAGATGTGTGTGAAATCTTCCGCGACACGCCTTATTTTGTCGATATGAAGCCCGGTGGCGCCTATGTCGCCAAAGACCTTTATGAGGCAGGTGGCGTGCCAGTGGTGATGAAAGAACTGCGTAAGGCTGGTTTGATCCACACCGATTGCTTGACCGCAACGGGCTATTCGATGGGTGAAGAACTTGACCGGATTGATCGTGAAGCCGATGGCAAGGTGATCCACTCTGTCGCAACCCCAATCAGCAAGACTGGTGGCGTCGTGGGCCTAAAGGGCAACCTTGCCCCTGAAGGTGCCATTGTGAAAATCGCGGGCATGTCAGAAGACGATATCGTGTTCACTGGCCCTGCTTTGGTGTTTGAATGCGAACAGGATGCCTTTGAAGCCGTGCAAAACCGCGCCTACAAAGAAGGCGACGTGTTTGTCATTCGCAACGAAGGCCCCGCAGGTGGGCCCGGCATGCGCGAGATGTTGGCAACCACAGCTGCGCTGTCTGGTCAGGGCATGGGCAAGAAAGTTGCACTGATCACTGATGGTCGTTTCTCGGGTGCCACACGCGGGTTCTGTGTGGGCCACGTTGGACCAGAGGCCGCACTGGGTGGGCCAATCGGCCTGCTGCAAAACGGTGACATGATCACGCTGAACGCCATCAAAGGATCAATCACCGTTGATTTGAGCGATGATGAGCTGGCCAAACGCAAAGCGGATTGGAAAGGCGCACGCCCCACCAACTATGCCAGCGGTGCCTTGTGGAAATATGCGCAACTTGTTGGGCCAACCTATCTGGGCGCGGTCACGCACCCCGGCGCATCGGCGGAAACCCATGACTACATGGACCTTTAAAGGTCCAATTGCAGCACTTGCGCTGCTGACCCTGTCCGCTTGCGAAGGCGGACAGGGTGCTGCGCTGTTTGAGGGGCTATCAGTGCCTTTGATCAACGGCCAAAAAGCAAAACCATTATCGCAGATAAAACTGGCCAGTGGTGCCGTCACTTTGGTTGCGCCTCGCGGGTTCTGCATTGACAGCGCCAGCGTGCAAAAACAGTTTGCGTTGATGGCCCGGTGTGATGTTCTCGGCGTGCCACAGGCCGCAGCGGATGCGCCTTTGGCATTCATCACGGTCAGTGTTTTATCGACAGACACAAATAACCAACTGCCCACAGCGCAACATCTGGCGGCAGCCAAAGGATTGAGCAATGTCACCGATCCAAAGGTCAAAGACGGGCAATTGATTTTTCGTGCCACAGGACCCGCGCCAATCGACGGCGTGAGCAACACGCATTGGCGAGGTACAAGCCAGTTGGGTCAACAAATCATCGGGGTGGCGCTTTATGGGCCAGAAAACGGGCGCGCGCTATCTGGTGAAGGACGCAGCATCGTTTCCACCGTAATGTCCCGCAGTCAGAGTACTTTGTGACTTTGATTGTTTCTGATTTGGCAACTAAGTAGGAATTCATACAGGTATTGTCGCCAATCTGTTTGAATGAAACCGTTCGGCTGGCTAGGATGGTAAAAAATCAGAGGCACCCCTTACATGTCCAAACTCGGTTTCCGCTTTCTGGATGGAAAAATCTATTCACGTAACATCCAGCGTTGGGCGCGTGCGGCCCGTTTGGCGGCGACAGCTGAATTGCCGTTGCTGCGCCGTCAACGCAGTCGGGCGCGGTTGCTGAAAACCCATTTGGACCGGCTTATTCACACAGCAGACGAACGGTTGGCCTTGCCGATGATCGGCTCTACCAGCTTTCCTAAACCGCATAATGCTGATTGGTCTTGGCGTCCCGAACTGTGGCGTGGGCCGTTGCCAACGCCCGGCCTGTCATCGGTCCAGACAAAATCAATGTTGGGCGATGAAGTGACGTTGTTTCATGACTGCGAATATTCGGAACTAACCTTGCGCCAGCTGCGGAATCTGCGTGAGGAAGACCTTGCGCCTTATGGATTGCGGATGGATGTTTTCAAATTTGATGGGTCTTTTTTATCATTGGTCATCGACCTGCCAGAGGCGGGGGTGACCGGCCTGAAACGCACGCACTTACTGCGGATGGATGCCATCGTTGAAATGGAAAAACCGCTTGAGATTTTTGCCCGTCTTAACATCCGCCACGGCCCCAACACCGAACAGATCGTGCGCGAACTGCCGTTAAGCGAGGAGAACATTCGTGTTGAATTTGATCTGGCCTATTCGAACCTAAACGAAAAACGGGTTGAGCGGGCATGGATCGATCTCATTTTTGAAGGGCCGCAAATGAACCAAGTGATCTTGCGTGATTTGACCTTCTCGCGCCGTCCGCGCGCCCACCTTTAAGGAACTCATCGCATGCAAGCAGTAAAGCTGACAAAGACAAAAATGCAGCAAGGCGTTTGGCAAGGGATCATCACCCAAGCAGGACCAGACAAACCCAAAATCGAAGTTTCGCACCAAAAACAACCTGTAGCAGATGTAAGTCTGGTACAAGATAGTAGTGCCGATCATTGGGTTCTATCCATTCCGATCCCGACAGACGCGATTGCGGATGGCGTACAAACCCTGATCATCTGCGATCTGAATGCAAATGAGAAAATTGGTCATATCACGTTGCTGGCTGGTGAAATTCTGGGCGATGATATTCGCGCCGAAATGGATCTCTTGCGGGCTGAGTTGGATATGCTGAAGCGCGCGTTTCGGCGCCATTGCCTTGAAACGATGTAGCTTTCAGTCAGATGTCGGCAGATAATAAAAAAGGCCCACACGCGATGTGCGGGCCTTTTTTGGTTTTGGCATCGTCGTGAATTACTCTTTTGGACCCAATGCTGACAGGCCCTTAAGAATATCAATCGCATAGGCCAGTTGGTAATCTTCCTCACGCAGTTCCGCCGCCTTTTCCGCTTTGTCGCGGTCGGCTTCAATCTGCTTGATCTGATCTTCGGTCAAGCTGTCATTGTTGAGGCTGCCACGCAGGTCCGCTTCGGACCGGGTACGGCGTGTTGAGGTTTCTTCCTCTTCCTCGGCTTTAGGCTTTGCTGGCGGTTGCGCCACGATGATATCAGGGGAAACGCCCAGCGCCTGAATGGATCGGCCTGATGGCGTATAATACCGTGCTGTAGTCAAACGCATCGCACCGTCGCCACGCAGCGGCATCACCGTCTGAACAGAGCCTTTGCCAAAGCTTTTGGTGCCAATAACGATGGCACGGCGATGATCCTGCAACGCACCCGCAACAATCTCTGAGGCCGACGCAGAACCGCCGTTGATCAAGACGACAATCGGTTTGCCCTGTGACAAATCACCCGGCGTGGCGTTCACGCGGTCGCCGTCTTCCGGATTGCGGCCACGGGTGCTGACGATTTCGCCTTCTTCCAGAAACGCATCTGACACGGCAATGGCTTGGTTCAGCAGGCCGCCGGGGTTGTTACGCAAGTCGATGACAATGCCATTCAAGTTGTCGATCCCGCCCAAGGCGTCGATCTGCTTTTCCAACTCTTCTTTCATCTTGGGGTATGTCTGTTCGTTGAACGTGGTCAATCGCAACACAGCTGTGGATCCTTCGGTGCGGGCCCGTACCGCTGTCAGCTGAATCGTATCGCGGATGATCGAAACATCAAAAGGCTCTGGCTCACCTTCGCGTACAACTGTGATGATAATCTCGGACCCAACAGGCCCGCGCATCAATTCAACGGCGTCATCTAACAGCAGGCCCAACAGGCTTTCGCCGTCCACATGAGTGATGAAGTCGCCAGCCTCAATCCCCGCCTCTGCTGCCGGGGTGCCGTCAATGGGAGAGACCACTTTGACAAAGCCCTCTTCCTGCGTGACTTCAATGCCCAGACCACCAAATTCGCCACGTGTCTGCTCACGCATCTTGGCCGCAGCTTTGGGCGACAGATAGCTGGAATGCGGATCAAGCGATGTCAGCATGCCGTTGATGGCAGCCTCAATCAACTCGCTTGAATCGACCTCTTCAACGTATTGCGCGCGGATGCGTTCAAAGATGTCCCCGAACAGGTCCAGTTGCTCATAGACGTTTTCTGTCTTTGCCGATTCCTGTGCCAACAATGGACCAGCGATCTGCGTTGTTGCGATCACACCTGCCAATGTGCCGCCAACGGCCGCCATCACGAATTTCTTCATCTTTTATCCATCCTTGTCGGTGCGGAACCAGTCGCTTGGGTCCTGTGGAGTGTTGTCTTGTCTAACTTCTATATAGAGCGTTTCTGTACGGTCAGTGCCAGTGCCTTCACGATCCGGTGACAATGTCGTGTTATTTTCATCTGATTGCCCCCCCATCAAGCCTATGGGTGTGCCCCCCGCTATCACTTGGCCCGCCTGACCATAGACCACATCCAGCCCTGCCAACACAAACAATGTATCCGCTTGCGGTTCTAAGATGATCACATCACCGAGATCAAGCAGTGGGCCTGTATACCGGATTGTGGCGGCGGTTGGGCTGATGACGATGGCACGCGGACGGGTCGCAACAATTATGCCAGGGCGTTTGATACCGGCGGCATCTGCTTCGCCTGCGCTGCGCAGGATCAAACCCTGCACGGGCAATGCCAAATCGCCGATTTTTCCGTCCAAATTGATTGGTGCGGGTTCAACCTCGTCCGTTATGACTTCCGACAGCCCGCTGGCAAAGCCATCCAATGTCTCAGTTGAGGCAATGAGGATGGCCGTGCGCACAGGATCTTCGGTAAATCGCATGGGCAAATCGGTGCGGTTTGCCATCGCTTGGTTTAGCGCGGTGCGGGCTGCCTGAACTTCGGTTAGGCCTTTTTGCAGCCGATCTGCTGCGTCAACCTGCAAGGCGCGCAGGGTTTGCACATCTTCCAGATCGCGGCGCAGGGCATCGGCACGTGTGTTCAACGCAGGCGTCAGTTCCGCCAGCAACATGCCTGCGCGTGCGGTTCCCGTCGGTCCGTCGGGGTGCAAAAAGGCCACCGGCGACGGTGTGCCACCGATATTTTGCAAAACGCCAAGCAACTGGGCAACCTCACCATCACGCGCCTGCAACTTTTGCGACAATTGCGCCTCGTTAATCGCGACCTGACGCAATCCGGCGCGCATGGCACCCAGTCCTTTTTCAAAAGCCTGAATGGTTTCGGTCAAGGCCTTGACCCGGTTCCGCGCACCATCCGCCTTATCCAAAAGCCCCGATGCGGTTTCCAGCTCTGCGGCGGCGGCACGCGCTTGGGTCGCCGCCTCTGATTGGGCAAGCGCCGCCAAAGGCCAGATCAGCAATAAGATCAGAACGGCACGGATCATGACAAAAGACACTGCCCCGTCATTTCATCGGGTTTAGGCAAACCCATCAGATGCAGCAATGTTGGTGCCAGATCGGCCAAACGCCCACTTGCAAGCTTTGCACCTTTGGGCGCACCTAAAATCGCAACCGGCACTGGATTAAGGGTATGGGCCGTGTGTGGCCCGCCAGTTTCAGGGTCAATCATCGTTTCGCAATTGCCGTGATCCGCCGTCAGGATCATCGCACCGCCCGCCTTTTCCAAGGCTTTCACAACCCGCGTCAGGCCTGCATCAACAGCTTCACACGCGGCAATAGCGGCCTGCACATCACCTGTGTGGCCAACCATATCGGGATTGGCGTAGTTCACGACAATCAGGTCATAGCTTTCTTGGATGGCCTGCACGAAATGGTCCGTCACCTCTGCGCAAGACATCTCTGGCTGCAAATCATAGGTCGCGACGTTGGGGGATTTCGGCATAAAGCGGTCTTCGCCAACTTCGGGAAATTCCGCACCGCCATTCAAAAAGAACGTCACATGCGGATATTTTTCAGTCTCAGCCAATCGGAATTGACGCAAGCCCTGTTTGGCCACCCATGCGCCCAACGTATTCACTATCTCGGGCTTGGGATACATTGTGGTCATATATTCTGAATGGGAATCAGAATAGGCCGCCATGCCCATCAACGCCCTGATCGCGGGACGATCACCTACATCGAACGCATCGAATTTGGGATCCCCTAGGGCAGCCATGATTTCGCGGGCACGGTCAGCGCGGAAGTTCAGGCAGAACACCCCGTCACCGTCTTGTATCCCGACGTAGCTGTTTAACACCGTTGGGGCGATAAACTCATCATTCTCGTCGCGGGCATAGGCGCTTTCAACCGCTGCCTTGGCAGAGGTTTCAGCATGACCCTTGCCATGGGCAATCGCCTCGTAGGCTTTTGCGACGCGATCCCAACGGTTGTCCCGATCCATTGCGTAATAGCGTCCGGTGATCGTGACCACCTTAACGCCTTTCGGCAGCGTGGCCTCCAGCGCCTCAAAGTATCCCAGTGCGGAACGCGGAGCCACATCGCGGCCATCGGTCAGGGCATGGATCACCATCGGAATTTTGGCATCATGCAACGCATGTGCCGCAGCGATCATGTGGTTCAGGTGTCCGTGCACGCCGCCATCAGACACAACGCCCATCAAATGCGCGGTGCCGCCGGTTTCTAACATCTGGCCAATAAACGCCCGTAGCCGCGCATTATTGGCAAAACTGCCTTCCTCAATCGCCAAGTCGATCTGACCCAAATCCATCGCCACCACACGACCTGCGCCAATGTTGGTATGGCCTACTTCTGAATTGCCCATCTGCCCCTGCGGCAATCCCACATCCGGGCCATAGGTGATCAAAGTCGCATTTGGACAGGTCTGCATGATACGGTCATAGGTGGGTGTCTGAGCCAGCACAGGCGCATTGCCTTCACGCTCCGCGCGCAATCCCCATCCATCAAGAATGCACAATACCACTGGTTTTGGGGTGTTCATGATTTTGGCTGCTCCGCTCGTTCCTTGTTTTGTTGGCCTTTTAGCGGTTGAAGGCGCTGGGGTGAACCGTTTTCGTGGCCATGGGCAAATATGCGCAGCAATCGGATTGAGTGGGCCCGTCTGAATCGCGACAAAGAAGCCAAATCAAAGGAGCCAAACATGCACTATTCAGCCCTGCCCACCGACATTGTCCGCGCCTATCAGGACGGCGCGCCAGACGCCTATGGCAACGCACCGGAAGCGGCGGTTTCCGATGGCAATGGCAACCCTTGCCGGCATTGCCTGACCAATATTCCAAAGGGTGCAGGCATGTTGATTCTGGCCTATCGGCCTTTTGACGGACTGCATCCTTACGCCGAAACCGGACCGATTTTTTTGTGCGCTGATCATTGCGCCCGGGGTGGCGGCACCCCTGTTCCTGCGATTCTGAAATCATCATCTGATTATCTGGTCAAAGGGTATTCATCGGAGGACCGCATCGTCTATGGCACCGGAGCTGTCATTCCTGCCGCTGATATTGCCACCCGAGCGGTTGATCTTTTCAAGGACGTGCGGGTTGCCTATCTCCATGTGCGTTCCTCCCGCAACAACTGCTATCAGGCGCGCATTGACCGAGGCTAAAACGGGATATGCGGGGCTTGTCCCTATCCGTGTGATTGGGCATAACAGAAAGGCAATCCGCCCAAAGCCAAGGATAACCCCATGACCATTGCAGCGCCGGAAACCCGCATCGTGAACACCTATCGCGTCGCCTGTGATGGCAGTGAAGGCGCATTGGGCCACCCCAGAGTTTGGCTTCAAATTCCCCGCGACACCGGGTTTGTTGAATGCGGCTATTGCGACTGCAAATACGTGCATTCGGATTTTGAGGGCAAAGCCTGACCTCACGACGGGTTGTACCTGCCGATACGTTGGAAGGTATTTGTAAAAGGGTGAAGGGCAATGAAGGGTCTGTGACACAGGCCGCATGTGTTTCTTTGCTTAGATGAGCATTAAAGGAACGCGCGCATGTCCCAGACCTTTGGCAAAGGCCATCACCTACATCTGATTGATGGCTCTGCTTTTATCTTTCGCGCCTATCACGCCTTACCACCGCTGACGCGCAAGTCCGATGGTTTGCCAATTGGTGCCGTTGCCGGGTTTTGCAACATGCTATACCGCTATGTTGAGGGCAATACCGGCCCCGATGCACCGACCCACGCGGCAGTGATTTTTGACAAGGGCAGCCATACCTTTCGCAATGATATGTATGACCTCTACAAAGCCAACCGCGATGCAATGCCAGAGGATTTGCGCCCGCAGATACCGTTGACCCGCACCGCGACCATCGCCTTCAACATTGCGTGCGAAGAAAAGGAAGGCTTTGAAGCGGATGATATTATCGCCACCCTTGCCGTGCAGGCGCGCAAGGCCGGGGGGCGCTGTACGATCATCAGCTCTGATAAGGACTTGATGCAGCTGGTCGGTGATGGCGTTGAAATGCTGGACGCCATGAAGAATAAGACCATTGACCGCGAAGGCGTATTTGAGAAATTTGGTGTTTATCCCGAACGGGTTGTCGATGTGCAGGCCCTAGCAGGTGACAGCGTTGACAACGTCCCCGGTGCCCCGGGCATCGGGATCAAAACGGCGGCATTGCTGATCAACGAATACGGCGATCTGGACGCGCTGCTGGAACGTGCTGGTGAGATTAAACAGCCGAAACGCCGGGAAACGCTCATTGAAAATGCCGACCAAATCCGGCTATCCCGTCGCCTTGTCCTGTTGGATGAAAACACACCCTTGGATTTCACTTTGGACGATCTTGAGGTGAAGGACCCCGACCCGGACAAATTGCTAGCCTTCCTTGCCGAGATGGAGTTTCGCACGCTCTCCAAGCGGGTCGCGGAACAATTGGGCCGTGAAGCCCCTGCAATTGCTGATGCCCCCGCCGCGCCGGACGCACCCGTTGCCGCTGACATTCCGTTTGATCCCTCAAAGTACGAACAGGTCAGCGATGCGGCGGCACTGCAAAAATGGATCGACCGGGCGTATGAGTTTGGCTACGTCGCGGTAGATACCGAAACCACTGGCCTGAACGAAATGACCGCTGATCTGGTTGGTATTTCGCTGGCGGTTGAAGCAGGGTATGCCTGCTATATCCCGCTGATCCACAAAGCACATCGTGGCGACGATTTGTTTGGCTCGGACGACTTGGCCGAAGGGCAAATGCCCACCGAAGAAGCGCTTAGAATGCTGACACCAATGTTGGAGGATCCGAGTATCCTTAAGATTGGGCAGAACATGAAATACGACGCCAAGATTTTTGCGCAGATTGGCATCACGGTTGCACCCTTTGATGATACGATGTTGATGTCCTACGCCCAGCACGCAGGCCTACATAATCATGGCATGGACTCATTGTCAGAGCGGTATCTGGATCATACGCCGATCCCGATCAAACCCCTGCTTGGGTCTGGAAAATCGGCAATTACCTTTGACAAGGTGCCGCTGGAGGATGCTGTGAAATATGCCGCCGAGGATGCGGATATCACGTTGCGTCTGTGGCAATTCCTCAAACCGCAACTGCATATGGCGCAGGTCACCAAGGTTTATGAAACGCTGGAACGCCCACTGGTGCCCGTGCTGGCCGCAATGGAACGGTCTGGTATCAAAGTGGACCGCGATACACTCAGCCGCATGTCTAACGCGTTCGCGCAGAAGATGGCGGGACTGGAAGATGAGATTTACGGGCTGGCGGGTCGAAAATTCAACGTCGGATCGCCCAAGCAATTGGGTGAAATCTTGTTTGACGAGATGTCGCTTGAAGGTGGCAAAAAGGGCAAGACCGGGGCCTATGCCACAGGTGTCGATGTCCTCGAGGACCTCGCCACCGAGCATGAACTGCCCGCGCGCGTTCTGGATTGGCGGCAGTTGAGCAAGCTCAAATCCACCTACACCGATGCATTACAAACCCACATCAACGCGGATACCGGCCGCGTGCACACATCCTATTCCATTGCGGGTGCGTCGACGGGGCGCCTCGCCTCGACTGATCCAAACCTGCAAAACATCCCAATTCGCACCGAGGAAGGCCGCCGCATCCGCGAGGCCTTTATAGCGGAGCCCGGCAAAATGCTGGTGGCCTTGGACTATTCCCAGATCGAATTGCGTATTCTTGCGCATATTGCTGATATTCCAGAACTGAAACAGGCGTTTAAGGATGGCATCGACATTCACGCTCTGACCGCATCGGAAATGTTTGGTGTCCCCCTTGATGAGATGACCCCAGAGGTGCGCCGCCAAGCCAAAGCAATTAACTTTGGAGTGATCTATGGCATCAGCGGCTTTGGCCTTGCCCGAAATCTGCGTATTCCCCGCGCCGAAGCGCAGGGGTTCATTGACCGGTATTTTGAACGCTTCCCCGGCATCCGTACCTATATGGACGACACCAAAGCCTTTGCCAAAGAACACGGCTATGTACAAACGCTGTTTGGTCGCAAAATCCACACGCCCAGCATCGGCGCAAAGGGACCGCATGCTGGTTTTGCCGCCCGCGCCGCCATCAACGCGCCAATCCAGGGCACCGCCGCTGATGTTATTCGCCGCGCAATGATCCGCATGCCAGACGCCATCGCTGATGTTCCTGCAACCATGCTGTTACAGGTGCATGATGAACTGCTGTTTGAAGTCGAGGAAGGTCACGAAGACAGCCTAATCGCAGCGGCCCGCGAGGTTATGGAAAATGCCAACGAACCAGTGGTAAAGCTGGACGTAAAGTTGACGGTGGATGCGGGACAAGGCAAGAATTGGGCCGAGGCGCATTGAGGGTAATATGACCCCCATCCTCTACTCCTTTCGCCGCTGCCCCTATGCCATGCGCGCGCGACTCGCGATTGCAGCGGCAGGGGTGCAGGTTGAATTACGAGAAGTTGTTTTACGCGACAAACCAGCAGCGTTTTTGACAGCATCCGCCAGTGATACAGTGCCATGTCTAGTGACCGATACGGGGGTCATCGACGAAAGCCTCGACATCATGAAATGGGCGTTGTCGAACGACGATCCCGCACTGTGGCTGGATATGCCCGCGGCTGGCTGGGACTTGATCCAGCAGGCGGATGGGCCTTTCAAAGATGCGTTGGACCGGACGAAATACACCAGCAGACACCCCGACGTGAACCCGGTGGAACAGCGCGCTTTGGCTTCTGCATTTCTGGTAAAGCTTGATCAGGACATCACCAAACATCTGTTCGACCATCCAACCATTGCAGATTTTGCCATTCTGCCCTTTGTGCGGCAATTTGCGTTCATCGACAAACCTTGGTTCGATGCGCAGCCTTGGCCAAATCTTCAGGGATGGTTGGAACGGTTTCTGGCGTCAGTTCAAGTTGAGAACATCATGCAAAAATATCCGCAATGGGTCGAGGGCGACACGCCGACATTCTTTCCCAGTTGAGGTTCATCAAGGGCCTTAATCAATATCCTTTGGCAGTTCATCGGATGGAATAATCCCAAAAAATGCACCGTCTGACCAAACCCCAAACCAGCCGTCGTGATGCGTGCCCAGATCAACCAAACGATAGAAACTCTTGCGGTCGATCAGTGCTTCCAGATTGCGACGGATCAGCACATAGGGCGATGGTTCCCCGCTATTTTCATCACGTACAACCCGGATTGGGCATTCTGATCCAGCAACGGCAAAGTCGCCCACATTGGTTTCAAACCGCAGCTTTTGATCTTTGCCCCGCCCTTCAGCTTCAAAATCAACCGCGATGAATGGGGCATCCTCAACCGTGATCCCAACCTTTTCGACAGGCGTAACAAGGAAGTATTTATCGCCCTCGCGCCACAGAATCGTGGCAAACAGCTTGACCAATTCAGGCCGCCCAATGGGTGTGCCTTGGTAAAACCAGGTGCCGTCGCGTTTGATCTGCATGTCCAAGTCACCGCAAAACGGTGGATTCCACTTTTCCAGCGGCGGCAATCCGCGTGTTTTGGCGGCATTTGCTGAGGCCATAAGGCTTTCTGCTGATGGGGTAACGGTTTTTTGTCCGCTCATTGCTTTTGCCATTTCCTATGACCGAGATACACTTACACTAGAACGATATAACGCAAGGAACCCAATTGTCATGACCAAAGCCGAAGACATGGTAGAACAAATCGAAGCACTTGGTGCAAAACTGGCTGAGGCGAAGACGTCGATCACAAATCGTTTCATAGGTCAAGAACGTGTTGTTGACCTGACATTGACGGCGCTTTTGTGCGGGGGTCACGGGCTGCTGATCGGGTTGCCGGGCTTGGGTAAGACGCGGCTGGTTGAAACGCTTTCAACAGTGATGGGGTTGGACGGGAACCGGGTACAATTCACCCCTGATCTGATGCCTGCCGACATTTTGGGGTCTGAAGTTCTGGACACTGCAGCGGACGGCACCCGCGCCTTTCGCTTTGTGGAAGGGCCGATTTTTTGCCAGCTCTTGATGGCAGATGAGATCAACCGCGCCTCGCCGCGAACACAATCCGCACTCTTGCAGGCAATGCAGGAAAAGACCGTAACTGTTGCGGGCCAAGATCGCGCATTGGGTGTCCCGTTTCACGTCCTCGCCACGCAAAACCCGATTGAGCAAGAAGGCACCTATCCGCTGCCCGAGGCACAACTTGACCGCTTTTTGGTGCAGATCGACGTTGAATACCCCGATCGCGATACCGAACGCGATATTTTGATCGCAACGACAGGCGAGGTTGATGCGCAATCAGTCCAGACATTCACCGCGTCCGAATTGCTGGACGCGCAGCGACTGTTGCGCCGTATGCCAGTGGGTGATTCCGTGGTTGAGATGATCCTTGACCTGGTGCGTGCATTCCGGCCCGCAGAAGCAGGTGTTAGTCAAAAAGTCCGCGATACTGTCGCTTGGGGCCCGGGGCCACGTGCAGCACAGGCCTTAATGTTGGCGGTGCGCGCGCGTGCCTTGTTGCAGGGGCGTTTGGTGCCCTCTGCCGAAGACGTGATTGATATGGCGAGGCCCGTTTTAAGCCACCGTATGGCGTTGAATTTCGCTGCTCGGGCGCGCGGTGACAGCCTGTATGCACTGATTGACGAAACCGCAGCAGACCTGACCGGGAAAAAGGCCGCAGCGTGACCACACCCGCAACCCTTCGCGCATCCGCAGAACACGAAGCCGCCCGGCTGCCAGATCTGCTAGCCCGTGCCGAACATCTGGCGGGCGCTGTTCTGTTGGGCGCGCATGGGCGCAGACGCGCCGGAATGGGGGATGATTTCTGGCAGTACCGCCCGGCGCAGATGGGTGACAGCCGCCGCAACATTGATTACCGCCGCTCTGCGATGGGCGATCAGGAATTTGTGCGCGAACGCGAATGGCAGATTGCACAGTCAGTGATGCTTTGGGTCGATCAGGGTGCGTCGATGCGCTTCAGCTCTGATGAAAATGTGCCGCAAAAGGCGGATCGCGCCCGATTGATTGGTCTGTCGCTGGCGATCCTTCTGCTGCGCAGTGGTGAGCGGGTTGGTTTGACTGGCACAGCATTGCCGCCGCGCCGGGGCAATCCACAAGTCCTGCGATTGGCGGAAACATTCTGTCAAGACGATGACGCTGACTATGCCCCACCAGAGCATCGCGCCATGATTCCGCATGCGCGTGCGGTTTTTATTTCCGACTTCATGGGTGATTTGGTTGGGGTGCAGTTGGCACTGACCAAGGCCGCAGATCGGGGTGTCCGCGGTGTACTGTATCACGTGCTTGACCCGTCCGAGGAAGCGTTTCCTTTTACCGGACGCACCATTTTTGAAAGCGTTGGCGGTACGCTCAGCCATGAGACACTTAAAGCGAATGACCTAAAAGGCAGGTATCTGGAGCGGCTTGCGACACGCAAGTCGGAACTGCAACGGTTATGCGCATTGACTGGCTGGCAATACGGTCTGCATCACACAGATGCGTCAGCGCAATCAGCACTGCTGTGGCTTTATGGCGCGCTTGATGCCCGTGCGGGTGTTGCGGCATGACCGTATTGGGCGGCATCGGCTTTACGGCACCTTGGCTTTTGGCAGCGCTTTTGGCCCTGCCGATCCTTTGGCTGATCCTGCGCGCTGTACCGCCTGCGCCCATCCGTCGCCGCTTTCCCGGCGTTGCCTTGCTGTTGGGGCTGAATGACGATGAAACCGTTACGGATCGTACCCCGTGGTGGTTGCTGTTGCTGCGGATGCTGGCTGTCGCCGCGATTATTTTAGGGTTGGCTGGCCCTATCCTGAACCCAGAAACAGATCAAGCTGATGGCAATGGTCCTTTGTTGATCGTCTTGGATGGCACGTGGGCAGGTGCCGCCAGATGGCCACAACAGACCGAGGCGATCGAGGCACAATTGGCCCGTGCCGGGCGGGCGGGGCGAACTGTCGGCTTCATTACTCTGGCACGCCCCGAAGCCCCCACGTTTCAATCCGCAGATGTTTGGCGGTCCCGGCTTGCTGGGTTTTCCCCGGCCCCGTGGCAACCCTCTGTCGCTGATGTCGATAAGACAGCGACAATAATGGCCGACTTACCTGCGTTCAATACGCTGTGGTTTAGCGACGGGTTAGATTTTGACGGACGCGAAATCGCGCTGGATGCAATGCAGGCCCAAGGCAGTGTCGAGATATATCAAACCGCCGCAAATGTGATGGCAATCGCGCCTGCCCGATACGAGGATGGCGTCGTAAAACTGACGCTCAACCGTGCCGCACCGGGGTTGGAGCGTGACGTGATCATCCAAGCAGAAGGCCGAGACCCGGCAGGCAATGCGCGCATTCTGGCGACGGTTCCCGCGACCTTTGCGCAAGGGGCAGTTGATGCGTCTGCCGAATTGGCCCTGCCTGCCGAATTGCGGGCGCGGGTCACCGGGTTTGTGATTGCCGGGCAACGCTCTGCCGGGGCGACCACCGTTGTGGATGATGGTTTGCGCCGTCGCGAGGTTGCGTTGATCGGTGGGCGCAATGACCGCGAAGGGCTGCAACTTTTGTCGCCGCTCCATTATATTGAGCAGGCCTTGGCCCCAACAGCCGACCTCATTGACGGATCGCTGACGGATGTCCTGCCCGCCAACCCAGATGTGATTGTGCTGGCCGATATTGCCACGTTATCAGGTGCTGAATCCGCCCCCCTGCTGGAATGGATAAATGAGGGTGGCATGTTGGTACGATTTGCTGGTCCACGTATCGCCGCCAGCGACATCAGCCGCATCGACGAAGACCCGTTGATGCCTGTCCGCTTGCGCGCAGGTGGGCGTAGCGTTGGGGGCGCGATGTCATGGGGTGAGCCAAAGTCACTTGCCCAATTTAACGACACATCGCCGTTTTTTGGTCTGACCATTCCGGGCGATGTTACGGTTTCAGCGCAGATTGTCGCGCAGCCCGACCCAACGCTTGCCAGCCGCGTTATCGCGTCGCTGAGTGACGGAACACCTTTGGTTACCCGCAAAACTGTTGGGCAAGGTCAGATTGTTTTGTTTCACGTCACTGCAACGGCGGAATGGTCAACCCTACCGCTGTCTGGATTGTTCGTTGAGATGATGGAACGGTTGGCTGTGTCGTCTGCCTCGGCATCGCCAGACGCGGGTGATCTTGCGGGAACAACATGGACGCCCCTACGGGTGATGGATGGCTATGGCGTGTTGTCGGACGCGGGGAACCTTGCTGGCGTGGACGGTCCTGACCTGATCAGTGCACCCGCCGGGCCCTTGATACGGCCGGGCATCTACGGATCCGGTGATCGTCGCTTGGCACGTAACGTCTTTACCGCAGACAGCGTTTTAACGCCTGCAACCTGGCCTGCGGATGTCCCTGTGCGGGGTCTTGCCGTTGCACCCGAACAACCTATTTCGGGGTGGCTACTTAGCCTTTCTATTTTACTACTGCTGGCCGATGTGGTCGCCTCTTTGTCGTTGTCTGGCCGATTGCTCAGCCGTAGCAACGCGGCAGCGATGGTGGTGTTGGCGCTGTCAATCTTTGGCCAACCCAATCCAGGGTACGCGCAATCCGAAGCGGATACATTTGCGCTTGAAGCCACGGTTGAAGTGTCCTTGGCGCATGTTCTAACGGGCAACACGCAGTTAGACGAAATTGCCCATGCCGGACTGGTTGGGCTTTCGGATACATTGTTTTTTCGCACCTCGGTGGAACCGGCCCCCCCCATCGGGGTTGATCTTGAAACCGATGAACTGGCGTTTTTCCCGATTTTGTACTGGCCAATCACACCCGATCAACCACGGCCATCAACTGTCGCTTATGGCAAGCTTAATGAATACCTCCGGTCTGGTGGCTTGATCGTCTTTGATACCCGCGACGCAGATATCGCCCGATTTGGTGCCGCCAGCCCAAATGGCCGCAAGTTGCAGGAACTTGCAGCACCGCTTGATATTCCGCCGCTAGAGCTACTGCCAGTCGATCACGTACTCACCCGCACCTTTTATCTTCTTCAGGATTTTCCCGGCCGCCATCTAAGCCGCGATGTCTGGGTAGAAGCATCCCCGCCAGACGCTGAGCAGATTGAGGGGATGCCGTTTCGGAACCTCAATGACGGCGTGACGCCAGTGCTGATTGGCGGCAACGATTGGGCCGCCGCATGGGCCGTCCGCAGTGATGGCGCGCCGCTGTTGCCGATTGGGCGCGGGTATTCCGGCGAACGGCAACGCGAATTGGCCAATCGTTTTGGTGTGAACCTCGTCATGCATGTGCTGACGGGCAATTATAAGTCGGATCAGGTGCATGTGCCTGCCCTGTTGGATCGGTTGGGCCAATGACATCAACAATTGTGTATGACCCGCTGATCCCGCTGTCGCTGTTGATCGTCGTGGCAATCATTGCTTTTATCGGGGTTTTGCTCGCGGCCATACGCGGTTTGCAAGGCTGGTCGTTGCGGGGATTGGCCGCATTGGTTGTCTTGGGTGCCTTGGCAGGGCCGTCATATCAACAAGAAGACCGCGCACCGCTGTCTGATATTGTCCTGTTGATCGAGGACAACAGCGCCAGCCAAAAGCTGAGCGATCGCGCAGATCAAGTAGTCCAAGCAGCCAGTGAGATAGAAGCGCAAATTACCGCACGACCGAATACTGAGGTACGCCGCATATCAGTCCCAGACAGTGAAGGGGATGCGGGAACCGAACTTATGGCCGCCATCGCAAACGCCTTGGCCGAAGAACCGCGTGCACGGGTTGCTGGTATCCTCGCCATCAGTGACGGTCGTGTGCACGACGCCGATTTACCCATCGACTTGCCCGCGCCAATGCATTTGTTGTTGTCAGGCCGCGAGTCCGACTGGGACCGCCGATTGACTGTCAGCAACGCCCCCGCTTTTGCCATTATTGGCGAGGCGGTCACACTTACACTTCGCATTGATGATCTGGGTGCCGCACCTGCGGGTCAAACCCTTGCTCCACTGGGTATTTCTATTGACGGCGAACCCGTTCAAACGTTCCGCGTGCCAATTGGCGAGGACATCAACCTGCCCGTTACCCTGCCCCATGGC
This sequence comes from Sulfitobacter sp., assembly GCA_051251995.1. Taxonomy (GTDB): domain Bacteria; phylum Pseudomonadota; class Alphaproteobacteria; order Rhodobacterales; family Rhodobacteraceae; genus Sulfitobacter. The sequence continues at coordinate 116,373 of JBPOFF010000004.1, read as the reverse complement.
GGGCGCAATGTGATCCGGTTTTCGCTCCCCTTCACTGAAGGCGAGCTGACGGACCGCAACAACACATCGCTGATCCAAATGAACGGCGTCCGTGACCGTTTGCGTGTCTTGCTGGTCAGTGGTGAACCACACCCCGGCGGCCGCACATGGCGTAACCTTTTGAAGTCAGACAGTTCCGTTGATCTGGTGCATTTCACTATTTTGCGTCCCCCCGAAAAACAAGACGGCGTACCAGTAGGCGAGCTTTCCCTTATTGCGTTTCCCACACGCGAATTATTCATGGAGAAGATCGACGATTTTGATCTGATCATCTTTGACCGCTACAAACGCCGTGGCATCTTGCCGGGTCTCTATCTTGAAAACGTCGCGAATTATGTCCGCAATGGCGGGGCTGTTTTGGTGGCTGCTGGTCCTGACTTCGCCAGCGCGGATAGCCTATATCGTTCGCCTTTGGGATTGGTGTTGCCAGCAACGCCGACAGCACGCGTGTTCGAGGAACCCTATTTGCCCAAAGTCAGTGACTTAGGCCAACGCCATCCCGTCACCGCCGGATTGGCGGGTAACGGCGACTGGGGCCGCTGGTTACGTCAGATTGATGTTGAGGACCCACAGGGAAATGTCGTGCTTGAAGGCATCGAAGGGCGGCCTCTTTTGGTTTTGAACCGTATGGGCGAAGGGCGGGTGGCATTGCTGGCGTCAGACCATGCATGGCTTTGGAGCAGGGGTTATGAAGGCGGCGGGCCGCAACTGGAATTGTTGCGTCGGCTGGCTCATTGGATGATGAAAGAACCCGAACTGGAGGAAGAGGCGCTGACCGCCACAGCCGAAGGTCAGACCATGCGAATCACACGCCGCACATTGGGCGAAAGCACATCGCCTGTTACCGTCACAACGTCCGATGGCAACACAAGCATCGTGGACATGACACCAACTGGTCCGGGCAAGTTTGAAGGTACTTTTCAAGGACCAGAGATGGGCCTGTATCGCTTGGAAGATGAAGATCAAACGTCGGTGATTGGTCTTGGCCCGGCGGCCCCGCGTGAGTTTGTCGAAACCATTGCGGATGGCGCTGCATTGTCGCCAATAATTGCCGCTTTGCGTGGTGGAGAATGGCGATTGGAAGACGGTACACCACGCTTACGTAATGTCCGTGCAGGTCGCCCCGCAGCGGGACGGGGTTGGTTGGGCATCACCCCACGCGGTGCTTATGAAACACGCGACGTGCGCCAAACACCGATATTGCCGGGTTGGTTGGTATTGCTGCTTAGCGCGGTGTTGATCACCGCCGCTTGGTTGCGCGAGGGGCGCAGATAGCGCCCTAGAATCACGGCCCTAAATCGCGCGCAGCAAAAGACCGCCTACGATGGCTACGACAATACCACCAGCAACCACTTCGACAACCGCAGCAATCTGAGCGCCGCGCGAAGACCCGATTGCACCCGCCAGAACACCGCCGCGCAGGCCTGTAGCAGCAAGCCCCACGGCGATCGTGATCAGGGCCGTACCCAGCGCCATAGCAAAGGCACCAGCAATACCGACAAGGGCAATCCCCATTTGCCATGTAATAATCAAAACAAACAGCGCGCCTGTGCAAGGACGGATGGCGATCCCGGCAATTAGAACCAATGTTTCGGTGAGCGATGTCGCCTTTTCCACTTGGTGCAGGGTTGGGCCATGCGCATGACCACAACTGGCGCAAACCTCACCGTGGTCAGAAGGGTCGTGACCCTGTGCTGGGGTATTCGCCGCCCGCAATCTGCGCAAGCCACGCCACACCAGCCACCCCCCAACTGCCACAATGGCAGCGTAGCTGGCTGGTGCAAAAATCTTCTCGGTGACGCCGACCATTGCCTGACGGCTTAGGTTCAAAATCAGCACACCAGCATAGACCAGAATAACCGCGGTTACGGCCTGCCCCAAGGACGCCGCAAGGGCGATCAAAGATAACCGCACCATCGACACTTTGCGCGCGAAACCATAGCCGCCGATCAGGACCTTACCGTGACCCGGCCCGGCAGCATGCGCCAGTCCGTAGGCAAAACAGGCCGTCACCAATGCCAAAATCGCCCCCGCTTCGCCTGCCCTTGTGGCGCGCAGAGTTGTCGCAATCGTGTTTTGGAAGGCCCGTTGCTGATCAGCGGCCCAGAGGCTGAGGTGCAAAAACCCGCCACTAAACCAGACCCAAAAAACAGCCGATATCGCCGCCAGCGCGGCCAGTGTCACAACGCGGCGCATGTCACGATCACATCACTTGCCAGTTCGGCCCCAATATTAGGCAGACCTGCTTGCTCTGGGTCAGCATCTGGATCAAGGCCGCTCAATTGTTCCTGCAAAGCCGCCAATCCCGCAGTAATGTCGGGCATCTTAACCCGTGCGCGACAGGCATCAGACCCGGCAATCACCAAAGGCAATGTCACGTCATAAGCCGTGTAATATGTCGGGTCGTAGGGCTTGATCACTAATGGTTCCGCCATATCTACTGGTGACAATATCTTGCGCAGGTGGGTTGTCGTGATACGGCCCTCTTCAAAGGTTGCAGTCGGCTCTGACGGGCCAGTCATGGTTAAGGCTCTGTCGCCGTTAACCACCTCAAGATCACCATTAAAGCCTTCAATCCAGTTCATATCGAACCCCGTCAATGCGGCTTGTTCAGAGGCCGTGAGTGCCCCATCAAAATCGGGGTCGAGCCCCATGTCTTCGGTAATCAGCAATGAATAGAATTCGTCGTACTGCCACGTCACCCGCACATGTGTCAGTTGCCCTGCGTTATCAAAAATCATTTCCAACCCAGTGTCGACAAAGACATGCGGATGGGCTGTCACGGCAGGTGCAGCCAAGAATGCAACGATGAAAGTGAGGATATGTTTCATTTTGCAAGTCTTTACCCCACCCTGTGACTTGCGGCAATCGGACAGGTTTGGCCCGGCGTCTTTTCGCAAAGACGATCAACCAGATCAGTCCAGCCTGATCTGTACCTGCGCCCCACGCCCCTTGGCATCAATCACTGAAATATCCGAAAAACCCGGCCCAGTGATCGGGAGCATGACACTGCGGTCACGCAGGCCCATAAGGACTGGCGCACCATTTACCAGTACCGTCATTGGCAAGACCCCGTCACGCACCTTCAACGGAATGCTGTCTCCGCTTTGTCGCAGCACCGCGCCTTGGGGTGGAAAGCTGACCACTGGTGCATCGCTGGCCTTTTGAAAAACGGCATCTCGGCTTCGGAATCGTTGCAGCGGAACAGGCAAAGCCGCAGTGCTGAGGATGAGCGTTTCCGGCGGTGGTGGTGGCATGGGCGCGGGCGTCGACTTCAATCGGCCAAATGCCTCAAACAAAATCGGCGCGGCCAGATCGCCGCCAAACGCGCCCGGTACAGGGGTACCATCAGGACGGCCCAGCCAAACCCCAATCACATGCGCGCCGTCAAACCCGACCGCCCATGCATCGCGGTGCCCATAAGACGTGCCGGTCTTATACGCGATTTGCCCGACACCTGCGGCCGTACCAGCGGGCGGGGTCACGCTGGCCAGAATGTGCCCCACTTGCCAAGCAGCAGACCGCGACATCATTTGTTTTTCGGAAACCTTGTTAGCCCCCAAACGCCAGACCAATGGTTGTGCCTGCCCGTCGTTTGCAAGGCCCGCATAGAGTTGTACCAAGTCATTCAACGTCAGACCAACACCGCCCAATGCCACTGCCAATCCCGGTCTACCACCCGGCACCTGTGGGTCAGCGCCCCCCGCCCTGAGCGTTGCCATCAGGCGAGCGGGGCCAAGCTCTTGGGTCAGCAAAACCGGTGGGATGTTTAAGGACAATTGCAGCGCCTCGCGCACTGTCAGTTCGCCGCGAAACTGGCCGTCGAAATTCTGTGGTGCATATCGGCCAAAGGCCACTGGGCTGTCGTCAATCAGCGTGTCCGGATGCGCCAGCCCCTGATCAAATGCTAATCCATAAATGAAGGGTTTGAGCGTGGAACCGGGAGACCGGGTTGCACGGGTCATATCCACAAACCCCAAGGTGCCGCCATCAGCGGAATAATCTGGCGATCCAGTTGAGGCCAGGACTTCGCCCGTTTCGTGGTGCACCACGACGATTGCGGCAGATACCCCCTGTGCCTGACCCCGGACAGCGCGCCGAGCAAGGTCTTCGATCTGGATTTGAAGGCGCGCATCCAAGGTCAAATCGTGGAACCCTGCCAATGGGTCTTCGCGCCGCATCTGGTCAGCCAAATGCGGGGCCAGCCGCACATAGGATTTCATCGTCGCAGGCACTGCGGCCAACCGCATTTGTTCTGGCGCACCCACCCGGGTTAACACCCGCGCGCGGGCTGCTTTGGCATTTTCGGGGTGGCGGTCAGGCCGGCGTTGTTCCGGCGATTGGGGGATTGCGACCAACAGCGCCATTTCTGCCGTGGTCAGGCGTTTGGGTTCCTTACCGAACCACGCCAATGATCCTGCACGCAACCCCTCAACTGCGCCACCATAGGGCGCATGGGCCAAGTATAGCTCTAATATCTGATCCTTGCTGAGCCGCCGCTCTAACGCCAAAGCCAATCGCACCTGCCGCAATTTGCCCTGCCACCGCCCGGTGCCCGAGTTTTCCAACAACCGCGCAACCTGCATTGTCAAGGTTGACCCACCAGACACAACGCGCCCGTTCCACATCGCTTGAACCGTAGCCCGAAGCGCCGCGATTGGGTCAACGCCACGGTGCCGGTAAAACCGTTCATCTTCATAAGCGATCAACATCGCCAGATAATCGGGATCAACATCTTCAACCGCAAGCGCCAAACGAATACGGCCATCCTCCACCGGGAAAACACGCAGCAGGGTGCCGTTGCGATCACGGATTTCAACTGAAGTTTCGACCAGTATTGGCGGCACATCAGTGGCGGCGACCCAAGCGTCAAATCCATCGCGCAGGCCCGCCGCCATTCCCAGCACCGCGACAAGCGCAAAAAGGCCGAACCGCCGTATCATGGGTTGACCGTCACCGCCCCTGTTTCAGTATTGGCATGGTATTCCGGGCGGTACATGTCTGTCACTGTGGCTGCCGGGTGATGATAGGTCCCGGGCGTCACGGCCCGCACAATATAGGCCAAGCGGAAAGGATCAGCGTCGCGGTGATTGACCGCCGCAACAAACCGATCACTGCGAAATTCAGCATTTTCAGCTTCTTTTGTCTTGAGCCAATCGAGCGCACCGATTTCCCCACTGCGCAACAAGTTTGGGTTGTCGATCTCGAACCCGGCTGGCAGGGGATCATCCAAGATCAGACGCGCGCCTACGTCCTCGAACGGTTTCACTTCAAGGACAACAACCAGCCGATCCCCTGACGCGATGGGGCCTTGGGCGGGAACGCCGTCCAAGGTGTAATACGCCCGGGTGATCGCATAGCCATATCCACCTGCTGCGGGTGGGACTTCCGGCACACCGTAGGCGGTCATCGTCACGTCCATCGCAATATCGCTGACGTTTTCGATCACAGCCGGAGTTGGGTCCGTGTCGTTTAACCGTTTGACCACCGGGCCATTCACAGATTGACCATCAACTTTAAGACCCGGCACCGCCTCTGGTGATGCCAGCGCGTGGGCCGCCATGACAACCTGTGCAGCCTCTTGCGTGGACAGATACTTTTTGCCGTTGCCAACCCAAGATACCAAGGTTGCGGCATCAATCGCGCTACTGCCCGCCTCTGCCGTTAATTTCAAAACGCCCGCCGTATCACGCAGGTTGGTGCCAAAGTCAGACCGCCAACTGCGGCGGCGATCCCGGTCACGCAGCAACAACACTCCAGCGCGACGGAACATCGTATCCGCGCGGATTTGGTCGCCATAAGCAGCCAATGCAGCACCCAATTGAGCAGCGGCCAAGGGCGTGCCAAAATCGTTCATTTTGGTGTCCGCGTAATACCGCAAATCGCCCATGCTTGCCGCGCCTTCACGGGCCAGCACGAGCAAGGCATATGCAACGTCTTCGCCGCCTTCGTCAAAGTCCGGGGCATAGCTGATCCGATTGCGCAGGTTATCCATCGCCTGTGCAAAGGCCAGATCAGGCACCACGTGGCCCTCGCGCCGCGCACGGCTTAGAAAATCGGTGACATAAGCATCAAGCCAAAACTCACCCGATTGTGCGCGCCACAGACCAAAGGCACCATTGCTGGCCTGACGGGTCAGGATGCGTTCAATCGCCTTGCCGATCTTATCGTTGATCTGCGTGGGTTCACCTATGCCAGCGGCCTGCGCCATTGAACTAAGGTAAAGCAACGGCATCGCACCTGATGTTACCTGCTCGGTACACCCATAGGGATAACGATCAAGCTGGCGCAGCAGTCCCGGCACGTCAAAGCGCGCCAGTGGTCCAGCGGTCAGTGTCGCTGACCCGGTGCCTAGCCGCAGCCCTGCAAAAACATTGCTGTCAAAAGTGAACGTTTCGCCAACCCCTAACGCAAACTGACGGGTAACTGAGATTTCTGGATCATTATCGCGCACTGGCATCGTCAGCACTTTGCGCAACTCTTTGCCATCTGGCGTGGTCAAAGTGACCGTAACCAGGTGATCACCGATTTCGCGGGCGGTCACAGGGATGCTCAACCGCTCTGACCCTTGCTCGGTCATTGTCACGGTTGCTGGCACCGCATCCAGCGCCACACCAGCGTCTGCAAAGACCGTGAGGGCCATTTCGCCAGATGCCCCAGATGCATGCACCAATTCCAGTAACAGACGGCTTTGATCGCCGGGGGCAAGGAACCGCGGCAGGGAGGCCGTGACCACAACCGGATCACGGGCAATCACATCCTGTGATGCGTCACCGACAGCGCTCTCTGACCAAGCCACCGCCATCAATTTGATGGTGCCGTTAAATGCAGGGCGGATGATCTCAACCTCTGCCCGACCATCTGAACCAACTTGGACAGGTCCGGTGAAATAGGCCATCAATTCTTCGGTTGGAGGGGGTGATTGCAATTGCGCACTGGCCGCTGCGTCGCCGCCCGACCGCACTGCGCCCAGCGCACCGTTCATACCGTCAATAAGGCGCCCGTACACATCGCGCATTTCAACGCCCAAACGCCGTTGGCCAAAATAGTGATCCGTGGTGTCCGGTGCCGTGAACCCGGTTAGGTTCAAAATACCCACATCAATGGCGGCAAGGGTGACATAAGCGGTCTCGCCCGGCTTCACTCCGTCCACCAGCACAGATGCGCGCATTGTGCCTGCCTGTCCGTCGATAGCCTCAGGTGCCTCGAAGGTGACGGTCAGTTCTTTGTCACCCGGACGCACCGCAGCGTGGGCTAAGCCCAAACTCCGCGCAGGGTTTTGGCCCGCTGCCTCGTCCATGCCGCTTAAGACGGACGCCGTGACATAGGCACCGCTGCCCCACGCATCCGTCACTTCAAGCGGGATCAGGTTTTCGCCCGCTGTAACGGAAACCGCTTTGCGTTCGATCACTTGGTTCGACAGGACGCTGATCAGCGCCACGCCATCAACCTTAGGCACCACGCGCAGTTGCACTGTATCGCCGATGCTAAATTCGGTATCGTTTAATGACAGGTCCAACCGATCTGGCGTATCTGTCGCACCATCACCACCGTACCAGCCAGAATAGAACCGCACAGAGGACGCCGCATAGGGTACGCCGATCCGTTCAATCACCAGTTCGTATTCTCCCCATTCGGTTGGCGCGGTCAGCGTTGTGGGTGTCGCCCCCAACGTCATCTCACCGGTGTCTTGACGGATACGACGGGTTGTCGGTTCCCATTCCCAATTGCCGTAAAGTTGATACCACTGATACCGCGTCTCAACCTTGTTAAGGGTCCAACGCACTGGCATTTGTGCGGACGCATCGTTTGGATCAACTGCGACTAGGCTAAAGGACGCCTCGCTGCCTTCGGGCAACACGTCATCAAAGTTGGGCTTGATGCCAATAAGCGCTGTTTCGTTGGCAATCGCTTTGGTCAAGCGGCGCTCCACCGGGCGGCCAGATCCTTCGGACACCCGCAAGATCACTTGCGCTTGCAGCGGCAACCCGGGGTCTTCGGCCAGCTCCGGCAGGTGCAGTGCCAAGATTGCTTTGCCTGTGGCATCGGTGACTTCATTCCCGATAGATTGGGTTCGTGTACCAAAGCGAGTGTCGTAGCGACCAAACTGATAGCCATCCCAGCCGGCAATCTCGCGGGTTGCACTGAGCCGCAGGTCGCCTTCCACGACCAAATCGGCACCCGGCGCGCCGAACAGGTAACGCACATCTACGGTCACGGGTGGTGTCGAGGTAATCCGCAACGGCGCATCCGGCAGAGTGATGTCAAAATCTATGCGTTCAGGCAGAAAATCTTCGACCAGCACGGTTTCACTGGCAAGCGCAGGCCCATCCACATCGGATAGAATATCCAATCGCCATGCGCCGCGCGGCACATCACGCCCCAGCGGCATCGCAAAGACATGTCCCCCCGCGACGGCGTTTTGGCTTAGGTGACGGCTATATTCGACGCCATCGGGGCGTTTGAGGATGGCGGTCACAGGCAGATCCGTCAGCGCCTTGGCTTGTGTATCCCGGATCAGGGCGGTGGCGTATATCGTATCGCCAACGCGGTAAGCCCCTCGATCCGTGGTCAGGAACGTGTCAATCGGCGGACTGGGCGGATGCCCTTCAACGCCGCGATCAGAGAGGTCAAAGGCGGGGTCCGTCAGGGGCAGAAACGCAATGTCCTGCCCACCATCATCGGCCATTAGTAATGCAGGGCTGGCCGCACCCGACCCACGGGTCAAACCCGCCGGGAATACCGCAAAGCCATCAGCGTCCGATGTCGCCTCTCCCAGAACCGCATTTGCGCGTGAAATGAGCGTTAATTTCACACCAGCACGCGGCGTGGTATCCGCCAAACGGCGCACTGCAACCTGCATCCCATCAACACCTGTCCAAGTCGACAAGCCCAAATCAGACAGCACAAACCACTGAGTTGCCGCAGGATAATCGTACGGGTCCTGCCCCGGGACAGACGCGCTGAGCGCATAGATACCGGCGGTTTGATCCGCCAAGACATCACCCATCGGCAGGCGGGTGGTCATGTCGGCGTTCAAGGTGTTTTGCACCTCGCCTTTGCCCGTCCAAATCTCCTGCGCCAGATCGCTGGAGAACTGATCATCTTCATATTTACTCAACGGTTTGCCGAAATAGCTTTCGCGGATCGCACGCACCAGATTACGGTCACTAACACGGCGCAGCTTCAGATCCAGCGCATCTACATTGACGGTCTCAATTGGCAAGGCCGCTTGGGCGCTGCGGGGCAAAACATAGGCACGGCCGGGGAAGCGCACGACGGGATTGCGGTCTTTGACATACAAGACCAACCGCGCGTCCTTGTGCAGGGCTTCGCCGCTGCCGGACGGCAATCCCTGACGGAATGTCACATCATATCTGACGCCGTGTTCGACACCATCAATGCACAATTGGCTTTCGTCGGCCTGCACAACCAAACCTTTGCCTTCGATCCGCACAAAGGGTTCATAATCAACGCCCGCCTGCACCAGTTTCTCTGAAAACTCGGCACAAATTCGGGGTGCTGCTGCGTTGTTATCAACCCTGTGTTCAACAATGCGGAACCCGTATTTCCCGATTGCCTCGTCCAGCTCTGCATCCAAATCACCGCGTGGCATCAAGGACAGTGCAAGCCGCAGTGCCGGGATCATATCACGCCCGCGGCGATTGGCCTCCAACGCCTGCGCCATCACATCCAAAGCATCCACACGCGTTCCCGCATCAGAGGCCCGCAGATAAGCATTCACTGAGGCTGATAGCGCATCGCGACGGTCACGGCGGCGGTTTGAATTTTCATCCCGGTTTGCTTCACGCAGTGATAGCTGTGCGTAACGAGTCCACAAATCAGCGCGGTCAGACAGCGCAATTGCCTTGCCAGCCCAGCCGCGCGCAGATTGTATCGCACCTGTCTGGCTTGCCCCGGTCATCGCAGCAATCAGGTCATCCAGCGCCGCATCCCCCACAGGCAAACGCCGCGCATTGTTGCCCACCAAGGCCAGCGCACTGGCAAAATCGCTGTCAGATAGAAAACCCAGATCAGCGGATCGGGCAACAGCATTGCCAATCACGTCGGGATCAGTTGCGACTTTGCTGGCCGACATCGCACCATTGTAGGGCTGCCTTTCTGTGATGTCAGACTTCGGAAAGCATGAATTGGACCGTTTGTTGAAGGTAAAAGCCACGCAATTGACCTGCGCGGCACACGCGCGTTCGCACGCAGATTGCGTCGTATCAAAGAGATTGGTCAGGTCCGCGCCGTAAAAATCCACATCCTGTGTATAGACAAAGCGGTGAGGAGGAACCGACCTATCTGACCCGTTCTGAGCTGAAGCCGAAGAAGCGATGAAAACCGAGACAAGGAAAGTCAAACACAGCGCGCGGAAAAATGTCATAGCTATCTCCAAATTGAATGACGCCATCGTGCCATGCGCTCCGGATTCGAACAAGGGCTGCAACCTGTCTTAAAGATATGTTCACCCTGTTAAAGCAGTCTGCGCAAGACGTCTTGAGGACCACAACGGAGTGGCAGATGAGCCTTGCCAACAAACTAACTGAAGAGCGTCGTAGCCGCCTTGCCGCCGAACGTATGCTTGAGCTGAAGCAGGCCGAGCTTTTTGCTGCCAACCGAAAACTGGGGAAACATGCGCAGCAGCTGACAGAAGAAATTGTTGAAACCCGTGCCGAAGTTGAAACCATCCGGGGGGAAAACCAGCGGGTCAAATCCGACCTCACCGCCGCGAACCAAAAGATTGAGATCGTCGAACGCAGGCTTTGGTATTCGATTGAGACAATCAATGATGGATTCGCGTTCTTCAACGCCGATAATGAAATGATAATGGCAAACCGATCTTACCTGTCGGTTTTTGACGGTCTTGAGGTCATCAAGCCGGGGGTAAATTATGTCACAATTCTTCAGGCGCTCACGGATGAGGGGATTGTAAACACAGGCACGTTTAGCTCCAGCGATTGGCGCCAAATGATGACCGAACGCTTGCAGGTTTCAAACCCAGAACCAGTCATCATCCAGCTTTGGAATGAGAGTTATATCAAACTGATCGACCAGCGCGGCCCGGGCGGCGACATGGTATCGCTTGGCCTCGATATCACTGCAACTGTTGCTTATGAAGAGAAGTTGAAGGAAGCCCGCGCCGTTGCTGAAACTGCCAACCGGGCTAAATCGGCCTTTCTCGCCAATATGAGTCACGAAATCAGAACACCGATGAACGGGGTTGTGGGGATGGCGGACGTCTTGAACGACACTGAGTTGACTGAGGAACAGCGACTTTATGTTGAGACAATCAAGAACTCAGGTGAGGCCTTGTTGGTGATCATCAACGATGTGCTTGATTATTCAAAAATCGACGCCAAAAAACTTGATCTGCACCCAGAACCTTTTGACCTTGAACGCGCCATTCAAGAAGTCCTGATGCTGCTCCAGACTTCGGCGCGCACCAAGGGGCTTTCGTTACTTTTGGACTACGACATGTTTATGCCGACTGAACTGATTGGCGATCCGGGCCGTATTCGGCAGGTCCTGACCAATCTGGTCGGGAACGCGGTCAAATTTACCACCGAGGGGCATGTATTGGTCCGGGTTACCGGCGTGCCCGATGAGGCATCCAATACGGTAAGCCTGCACGTCACCATCGAAGATACCGGCATTGGTATTCCCGAAAAAATGGTTGATCATATTTTTGGCGAATTTAATCAGGTCGAAAATGAACGCAATCGCCAGTTTGATGGTACTGGCCTTGGCCTTGCGATATCGCAGCGCCTGATTGACATTATGGGGGGTAAAATCTGGGTTACTTCCGAAGAGGGCATTGGATCTTGCTTTGGTTTCAAAGTGGAAATGCCGCCAGCGGGTGCGTTAAAGCCAGATTACCATCCTTTGCCAGATGGCCTGCGGCGCATCATGATTGTTGATGACATTGCCGTAAACCGCACCATTCTGGAACGCCAGTTGGAACAATTGGGTGTGGGTGTGATCAGTTGTTCCAATGGAGCAAAAGCGCTGGAAAAGCTTGATGAAAATATTGATCTCATATTGACCGATCACAACATGCCGGAAATGGACGGGCTTGAACTGGCTGAGGCCGTGCGTGCAACAGGCAGTAATATTCCTATTTTGCTGCTCAGTTCCAATCCAGACCTTGCTGAAAAAGATCCCGCGCGGGTGCACGTTCAGGGGTTACTGCAAAAGCCGCTTCCCCGTCAGGAACTCTTTGCTAAATTGGAAGCCGTGGTGATTTCACCAGCCCAAAAGGTGGCCGTCAAGCTCCGCAAGATGCGCATTCTTGCAGCCGAGGATAATAAGACAAACCAATTGGTATTTCGAAAAATGATCAAAGATCTCGATGTTGATCTTACCTTTGCAGGCAACGGTGAAGAGGCTGTTGAGTTGTTTCAATCCCTTAACCCCGACATCATTTTTATGGATATATCGATGCCTAAAATGGACGGCAAAGAAGCCACAAGAGCGATCCGGACGCTTGAGGAAAATGCAGGTGGTCACGTGCCAATTGTGGCCCTGACCGCACATGCGATGGAGGGTGACGACGCGGGTATTCTTGCCGCCGGGCTGGACCACTACTTGACCAAACCCCTGCGCAAACCTGAAATCATAGCCCAGATTGAGGCGGCTCATAGCGCAGGTATTTTGCCCCCCGTTGCGGACGAACCCGTTCAGGCAGTAGGGTAAGGACGCACAAAGACCGGGCGATCCGGCGTTGAAGGTGCCTCTTGCCAAGAATAGCCGCCAGCGTCAAAGCTCAGAAGTGCATCAGGGTCAGTCAGGCGGTTCTGAACCACAAAACGAGCCATCGCCCCACGCGCTTTCTTGGCGAAGAAGCTGACGATTTTGGGCCCCTTGCCGTCACCTTTGTCTTCCATGAATTGCGGCGTAATAACCCGGAGGTTAAGCGCCTTTGGCGCAACCGACCCAAAATATTCCTGACTTGCGCAGTTCACCAGCACGTCTGTGCCAACTTCCTTGGCTTGGACATTCAATGCTTTGGACAGTGTATCACGCCAATAGTCATACAAGTTACTGCCGCGCCGGGTTTTTAAACGGCTCCCCATTTCCAACCGGTAAGGTTGGATCGCATCCAAAGGCCGCAACACACCATAAAGGCCAGACAAAATGCGCAGGTGATCTTGAGCCCACGCCATTTCATCTGCATCAAGGCTTGCGGCCTCAAGTCCCTGATAGGTGTCTCCGGCAAAGGCCAGAGCGGCAGGCCGGATCGCGTCACCGCTTGGTTCATCCGCAAAAGAAGCAAACCGATCCCGGTTCAGTCGCGCCAGATCATCTGACAAATCCATCAGCCCTTTGAGCTTTGCCAAAGTCAGATTACGCGCAGTTTTGGCCAGCCGCACTGCGTCTTGCTGAAACACTGGTTCGGTCATCGCAACATCCGTTGCGTCCCAGTCCAGCCGTTTTGCAGGCGAAATAACAACCAGCATCGAAATCTCCTTTATTGCAGATATGCCTGATCTAGCCCGCGTTCCGCAGAACGTCCAGAAAGGCGGGCCCAAAACGTTCAGCATGCCTGTCGCCAAGCAACCGTTTCAGCGCCCCATCGTCGGCATTTCGCAGTTGCGCAACCTTGGCCAGCACTGACGCAGAACACGACATAGGCTTGTCCGCCCCTTCCGACCCCCGTGTCAGATCAGCCTGAACTTGCAACAGTTGATCATAGACCGTACCCGCATCCCGCCCGGCCAGTTTGCGCCGTGTTGGGTGCATTTGCTGCACCTCGCCATTGATCACCTCAAGAAAGGCCTTACCGTAATTCTCTAGTTTCTTTGCACCAACCCCACCGATCCGCGCCATACCATCCAGATCACGTGGCCGGGTTTCAGCCATTTCGATCAATGTGCGGTCATTGAAGATAATATAGGCAGGGACCCGTGCTGCTTCTGCCAGCCCGCGCCGCTTGGCTTTTAATGCCGACAGCAACGGCGCGTCTTCATCGCTGACCATTTCTTTGACCGCAGGGCGACGGGTTGCTGACGCCGCTTTGATCGAGTCCCGGCGCAAGCTGATCTTGTCCTCATCACGCAATATCGGCAGCGCTGCGTCCGTCATCCGCAGCGCGCCGTGCCGTTCCGGATCGGGCCTAATCAGGTCATGGCCCATCATCTGCCGAAACACTGCTTGCCATTGCCGACGGTCATATTCCGTTCCGACGCCAAAAGTCGGCAGGCTGGTGTGACCACGCTGGGTTACTTTATCTGTCTCAACCCCCAACAAAATATCAATCAGGTGACCTGCGCCGAACCATTCCTCAGTCCTCAGGATCGCTGAAAGCGCCTTGCGCACCGCTGTTGTCCCGTCAAAAACATCCGCAGGCGCATCACATAGGTCACACCGTCCGCAGGTGATGCCGGTTTCGTCAAAATATCCCAGCAAGGTCTTGCGCCGACACTCCAGCGCCTCGGCCAGGCCCAGCAGGGCGTTTAAGCGTGTGTGATCCGCACTGCGCCGTTCCGGTGGGGCCAATCCTTCGTCTATTTGGCTGCGCCGCAGTCGAATGTCATCGGCACCAAATAAGGTCAATGTTTCGGCAGGCGCACCATCCCGGCCTGCGCGGCCAATTTCCTGATAATAGGATTCAATGGATTTGGGCAGGTCGGCATGTGCCACCCACCGGATATCGGGTTTGTCGATCCCCATGCCAAAGGCAACCGTGGCCACCACGATCAAACCGTCCTCTTGCTGAAACCGTTGCTCTGCAATCCGGCGATCCTCAGCTTCCATCCCACCATGATAATGCAGGGCAACATGGCCCTGATCGCGCAGCGCCTTTGCCAGCCCTTCGGTTTTGGCACGGGTCCCGCAATAGACAATCCCGGATTGTCCTTTGCGTGCACGCGCAAAATTCAAAATCTGGTCGCGGGGTTTGTTTTTCGCAGCAAAGGCCAGATGGATGTTCGGCCTATCAAATCCCCGCAGAAAGGCCCGTGGCGGCACCCCATCAAACAGTTTTTGCACGATTTCCGCTTGGGTTTCTGCGTCTGCTGTGGCGGTGAAGGCGGCAAGCGGTACATTTAATGTGCGCCGCAATTCGCCAATCCTCAGGTAATCTGGCCGAAAATCATGCCCCCATTGGCTGACGCAATGTGCTTCGTCTACTGCAATCAGGCGCACATTCACCCGCTTGAGCATGCCCATCGCAGATCCTGCGGCCAACCGTTCCGGTGCCATATAAAGCAGTTTAAGCGTGCCCGCCTCCAGCCCTTTCCAAACGGCATCAGTTTCCTCGGGCGTATTACCAGAAGTCAGTGCGCCCGCAGATACGCCCGCTTCTTGTAAGAACCGGACCTGATCCCGCATCAGAGCAATAAGGGGGGAGATCACCACTGTGACCCCTTCGCGCATCAGTGCGGGCAACTGAAAACAAAGGGATTTTCCGCCACCCGTTGGCATGATCGCAAGCACGTTTTCGCCTTCGGTCACCGCCTCAACGATTTCCTGCTGACCGGGTCGAAAGGCGTCAAAGCCGAATACATCACGGATCAGCGTGGCAGCGCTGGCATTCATGTGGGGACCTGTAAAATTGTCTGCTCTTTTATGCAGACTCCCACACTAACAATTGGTGAACAAGAGGTCGCGCCTCATTGTTCTGAAAATGTGCCAATCTGCGTCTGATTAGTAAAAGGCAGCCGCATTATTTATCAATACGATCCGCAAGACCGCCACAGCAATCAATACAACCAGCGGCGCAAGATCAAGCCCGCCCATCGCCGGAAGCACAGAACGGACGCGGCTATAAACCGGGTCCAGCAGGCGGTTCAGCCCGTACCAGACTTGTACGACCAAAGGCTGGCGTAGGTTGAGGACCTGAAAGTTGATCAGCCATGACATGATCACATGCGCAATGATTACAAACCAGACGATGTTCAGCAACAGCATCAGAATTTCAAATAGCGACGTCATGAGCAGACCCTTTCAAAGTGGTGCCTGTCAATTAAGCGCCGCGACAGAAAACCGCAAGAGTGCCGCAAGGTTCATGGTTGACGATGCCGCACCAAAAGCGCCTCAAAGTGACAAAGGAGACTTTGCAATGTTCCCATTTGTCCGCATGATCAAAGATGTCTGGCTGGCCAGCCGCCAAGAACCATTCAAGACACTGACAGAGACCCATATCAGCCAGCACATATGCTGGCCGCACGATCTGGATGTCTGGATGGAGCTAAACAACGGCCGCGCCTTGTCGCTCTATGATCTCGGGCGCACAGCGATGGCGCAACGTATCGGAATGATCAGCATGCTTAAACGCGAAGGCTGGGGGCTGACCATGGCGGGCACTTCAACTCGTTTTCGCCGCCGCATTCGCGGATTTGAACGCTTTGAGATGCGTAGTCGGGCGCTGTGTTGGGATGACAAGTTTATTTACCTTGAGCAATCCATGTGGAAGCGGAACGGTGAATGCGCGAGCCATGTTCTGTATCGTTCTGCTGTCACTGATAAGAACGGTATCGTCGCGCCGGAACGCGTTTTGATCGCAATGGGATACCCAACAACATCCCCACCGATGCCAGATTGGGTGGCGAAATGGTGTGCAGCCGAAAGCCATCGCCCATGGCCCCCCATGCAGGACGTCCAAAGCACAAAACCTTAACTTGCGTAAACCAGGCTGCCCTGCTCTACCTTTGTACAATCAAGGGAACACGATCACATGGTAACGATTACGGCACGCAAGCGCATCTGGGGTTGGTACTTCTTTGACTGGGCAAGCCAGCCGTATAACACGTTGATGCTGACGTTCATTTTTGGCCCCTATTTTGCTCAGACGGCCACCGCGGCTTTGGTTGAGGGTGGCATGGATGTATCTGCGGCCAAGGCACAGGCGCAGGCCTATTGGGGGTATGGGCTGGCGATCGCAGGAATCATGATTGCCATTCTTGCCCCTATCTTGGGCGCAATTGCGGATTCGTCGGGCAGGCGCTTGCCATGGATCTGGCTATTCTCCCTACTTTATGTGGTTGGTTCCGGCGCACTTTGGTGGACTGCCCCGCAGGATTTTTCCGTTCTTTGGGCGCTGTTTTTCTTTGGTATAGGCCTGATCGGGATGGAGTTTGCCACGATTTTCACCAATGCTTACTTGCCGGAATTATCGCCGGACCCGGCTGAACGGGGGCGGATTTCTGGGGATGGTTGGGCGTTTGGCTATGCGGGCGGTGTTCTCGCGCTGATCATCATTATCGCGCTTTTTCAAAGCGGGGCCAGCGGCAAAACCATGGCCGGGCTTTCCCCGATCTTCGGGCTTGATCCCGCCACCAAGGCCGATACCCGCGCTGTCGGCCCGCTGACCGCGATTTGGTACGCGCTGTTTATGATCCCATTTTTCCTTTATATGCGCGACACGCCCAAACCCACGGCAGCCCGCTATAAACTTGGCAAAGGCATTTCAGACCTCTGGCGCACGCTGCGAAACTTACCGCGCCATCCGTCGCTGATGGCCTATCTTGGCTCTTCGATGTTCTACCGGGACGCTCTCAACGGTATGTATACTTTTGGCGGTCTCTATGCGTCAGGCGTGCTGGAATGGTCGATACAGGAAATTGGCATTTTTGGCATTCTTGCCGCAATCTCTGGTGCGATCTTTTGTGTTGTCGGCGGGCGCGTTGATCGACGGATCGGCCCCATGCCAGTGATTGTTTTCTGCTGTGTCATTCTGATCCTCACCGCCTGCCTTATCATTTCGCTGACGCCGACATCGGTGCTTGGTATGAATGTCGCGAATGGCTCCTCGCTGCCGGACGTTATGTTCTATGTTGCAGGCGCATTGATCGGCGCAGCAGGTGGCGCATTGCAAGCGTCTTCGCGCAATATGATGACGCGGCAAGGCAACCCAGACCGGATGACCGAATCTTTTGGTCTTTATGCGCTGTCAGGCAAGGCCACGTCCTTCATTGCACCCGCCCTCATTGCCATTGCCAGCGACGTAACCGGCAGCCAGCGCCTTGGCATTACGCCCGTTGTGGGACTGTTCATCGTGGGGTTGATTCTGTTAGCATGGGTCAAACCGAATGGAGATTTTGTGAAATGATCCTGACACGCCTTATGACCTGCGCCGCTTTTGCCCTTATTTTGGGGTCATGTGGTGGTGGCAAATCCAACACTGACATCAGCGGTAAATCCGTTGCTCTGCCGACCATCGGGTCCTCTGGTGGCGCGCTCAGCAATGTGCAGGCGAAAAAGCTTTTTGGGGCCAAAAGCTCATCTTCGTCGCAATCACCAGCTGCATATGGCAGCTATGCTAAAGGATGTCTTGCAGGAGCCGCGCAATTGCCTGAAACTGGACCGACTTGGCAGGCTATGCGTCTGTCGCGGAACCGAAACTGGGCGCATCCCGAAACCATCGACATGGTCAAGAAATTGAGCGCGAAGGCCGCACAACAACCGGGATGGGCAGGACTTTACGTTGGAGACATGAGCCAAGCACGTGGCGGCCCAATGTTGACCGGGCATCGCAGCCACCAGATTGGCCTTGATGCAGACATCTGGATGCTGCCACCCAAGTCATTGAACTTGTCGCGCGCGCAACGCGAAAAAATTTCGTCGATTTCTATGCGGCGTTCAAACGGGGCCTATGTAAACAGCAGCTGGACACGCGCGCATCATGAAATCCTTAAGGCCGCTGCCGAAGATCCACGGGTTGAGCGGATTTTTGTGTTTCCCGGTGCCAAAGTGCAAATGTGCAACGACGAAAAAGGTAACCGCGCCTATCTGCGTAAAATCCGCCCTTGGTATGGTCACCACTACCATTTCCACGTGCGCCTTGCCTGCCCCAAGGGCGCACGCGGCTGTGCCAATCAAACACCACCGCCTGCCGGAGATGGTTGCGCTGATGCGCGCGAATGGCAACAAAACATCCTGAACCCACCCAAAGCCAAGCCAAGAGATCCAAACGCACCAAAGCCGAAACCGCGGCGCGAACTGGTGCTGGCCGACCTGCCCGCACAATGCAAATCTGTGCTCGAAAACTGATCCGGCTTAGGCTTCTCTTCTTCATTGCGCTGACCTGCATCTCTCAATCGGCGCAGGCAGAGCCTTCGTTGCGTTTGTCGTCAAATGTGATTTGGTCGCAACCGGACGCGTGGTTTGGCGGGTTTTCCGGGGCTGAGGTATCTGACAACGGCGGCCAAATCACATTGATCACTGACAAAGGGCGTCTGATCTCCGCTGTAATGATCCGTGAGAATTGGGTCTTAAAGGCCATGCAGTTACGCAGCCAGACCGTACTGACTGATGCCAATGGGACTGAGCTGATTGACGACGGCTCAGATGCAGAAGGCCTTGCAATTGATCATCAAGGACGGGCGTTTATATCCTTTGAAAGAGAGCATCGTGTCGCGGAGGTAAATCTGCTGTCCGGGCGTGTTGGAAAAAGCATGCCAAACCCCGATTTTGCCAAACTGCAAAAAAACTCCGGGCTTGAAGCGCTTGCTGTTCATCCGAACGCGGCGCTCTACACATTGCCCGAACGGTCTGGCGCAACCAAAACACCGTTTCCGGTTTTTGCCTATGCCAATGGATCATGGCGGATTGCCCACTTCATCCCCCGTCGCGGTCCCTTTATGCCTGTCGGGGCTGACTTTGATGATAACGGATTGTTCTATCTACTTGAACGCGCCGCTTCGCCATTGGGGTTTCGCAGTCGTATTCGACGGTTTGATTTTACATCCCCTGATCTTGGGGAGCAGACGTTGCTGACAACCGGCCCCGGTCGTTATGACAACCTCGAAGCCTTAAGCATTTGGCACAATAACGCAGGCCAGATTTTTCTTACGCTGATATCCGACGACAACTTTTTGGCTATTCAGCGCACCCAGATCGTCGAATTCCTCGTAACGGAATAGCTTGCGCCCACCGACCATAAACCGTAGAGCGCCCTTGTCTGCGATCCCCGCAGGCCAAGTCGCCGCACCCTTGCAAAAAACGGTTTTATATATGACACGCACCTATCTTCCCGGCATTATTGCCATGGCCACAATTGTTGTGGCGTCAAACATCCTTGTTCAATTCCTCTACGGCCAATGGCTCACATGGGGCGCATTTACCTATCCTTTCGCATTTTTGGTCACCGATGTGATGAACCGCGTTTACGGCGCGTCGGCTGCACGCCGCGTTGTGTTTGTCGGGTTTATCGTCGGACTGATCTGTTCGCTGATCGGCACGCAGATCATGGGCGAGTTTGGCCCTCTGGTCACCTTGCGCATCGCGATCGGCTCTGGTGTCGCCTTCCTTATCGCGCAATTACTCGACGTCTCCATCTTTGCCGCTTTGCGGGGCGGTGCTTGGTGGCGCGCACCCTTGGTCAGTACCTTGATCGGCAGCACGCTGGACACCGCGCTTTTCTTTGCCATCGCGTTTTCAGGGACATTGGCGTTTGTGCATCCTACAACTGATGTATCTTGGGCCGCTGAAACCTTGCCCTTGCTTGGTTCAGGCCCAGTGGCGCCGCTTTGGGTCTCACTTGCTGTTGCGGATTGGGCGGTGAAGCTTAGCATCGCACTGGTCGCTCTTGTCCCGTTTCGCATGATCACATCGAAACTTTTGCGCACCGCGTAGCCATAAAACCACAAGATCACGCCACCTTGAAAAAAATGCTTTGTGAATTCAAAAACCTGTGCAAACCTTTGGGTGAGTTCAACAAATGCAAAGGAGGTGATCTAGTGTCAAGAAAGGTACTGGAGCGAGGTGTCGGAACAGCTTGGGAGGTTACCTGCTAGGGCAGCCCCTAGCAGCGAATATCACTCAGGTGGACGTTTGATCTAACCGATCCCACCTCCTTAAACCATTCGATTGGGCCGCTCTGTTATCAGGGCGGCCCATTTCGTTTCCACCTCTTCACCTTGCGCATTGGCCATGCGATGTTGGGCCATGTTACACATCACAGACACCGTTGCCCTGCAAGATTGGGAATTGAGTGAGAGCTTCATGCGCGCCTCTGGGCCGGGTGGGCAAAATGTTAACAAAGTTTCTTCTGCCGTTGAACTGCGGTTTGAAGCAGCGACATCGCCGTCATTGACGGGTCCGGTTAAAACACGTCTGCGGCGGCTGGCCGGGCGGCGATGGACCCTCGAGGGTGCTTTGGTCATTCAATGTGATGAAACCCGGTCGCAGGCCCGCAATCGTGACATTGCGCGGGAACGGTTGGCCGAACTGATCAAAAAGGCATTAACTCCGCCGAAACGACGCATCGCAACCCGGCCCACGCTAGGGTCAAAGAAGCGACGGTTGAAGGCCAAGAAAGTGCGCGGTGAGGTAAAGGCGATGCGCGGCAAGGTTGATCCTGATACATAGCGGGGGGTGGGCGATGCGCCCACCTTACACGCCATCTCTCGTAAGGTGGGCGCATCGCCCACCCTTGTTTTCAGAATCCTTTGCGCAGGATATAGATATCCATAATCCAGCCATGTTCGGCGCGGGCATCGGCACGCATTTTGATAATCTTATCGCTCACCTCGGCCACTGGTCCTTCGCAAATGATCTGCTCTTTCATACCGACATAGGCCCCCCACCAAATATGCAGGCCTTTCGTTTGCAACGTCTGAAAGGCGCAGCCACCGTCCAGCATTATCACAGCCGTATCAACGCCAGCGGGCCATCCTTCGTCCCGCAACCGCCGCCCGGTGGTCACGACAAAAGGGGCGCCAATGTCGTTGACTGGGATCGCATGCGCCGCCGTGAGGGCGTGCAAAGACGTAATGCCCGGGATCACCTCAAGGGTCGGTGCAGGCACCAACCGCGATGCAATCCGCAGTGTACTGTCATACAGTGAGGGATCACCCCAAACCAGCAACGCGATTTTTATGGCGCTTGGTTGACTTGCCATTGCGCCCTGCCACGTCAGAGCAATCGCGTCGTGCCAGTCATCCACGCGTTTTCGATAATCATCGGTTGCTTCATTACGTACCGGAAGGTCAAACTCGACAATCTGTGTTG
This sequence comes from Sulfitobacter sp., assembly GCA_051251995.1. Lineage (GTDB taxonomy): Bacteria > Pseudomonadota > Alphaproteobacteria > Rhodobacterales > Rhodobacteraceae > Sulfitobacter. Next base: position 94,377 of record JBPOFF010000004.1, on the reverse strand, counting down.
CTGGATTGGTCAGAACCTCGTCACAGATCGCCCGGCGCAGTTCCGCCAAATCCGCTTTGCCCTCTCCCTTTTGCGGGATCAGGATCAAGTCCTGTTGGTTGATCGCCCGGATCGCTTGTAGGGTCAGATGCTCAGGGTTGCCCGTGCCGATCCCGATCAAAGTTAGATGCATCATGGTCACCCCGGTATCCGCGCAATGGCTTTGGTGCGTAGGTTGCCCAGAACCCGCGCATCCGCAAATGTTCCGTCTGCGGACGATTGATAAAGCCGCGCAAAATTACGCAGCTCCTCCATATCGGTCAGGGTGATATCCCCAAACAAATAGGCCACTTTGCCGGGGCTGCGAAAAGCCACCGTTTGCGCCCTTGAACAGCCCGACATGCAATCAACGCCAACGACATCATATTCTTGCAACCTCTCACGCAGAATACCAACAAATGACCCATCCGAAGTGCAGGTTGTGCAGACCGATATTTTCACCCATCCAGCTCCGCCAAGGGACCATAAAAGATGAGCGCAGGTGTGGTACTGGTCGTGGTTTCCAGATGGGTGGCGAGGGTTGCAATGGTGAACCGTTGCACCTTTTCAGCCGGGGTTGATACCGCTTCGGCCAGCATTGCGGGGGTGTCGCCCGGCAACCCATGTTCGATCAACCGCACGGCCAATCCGGCAAAGGTGCGTTTGCCCATATAAACCACTGTTGTCGCCATTGGGTCGGCAAGTGCGACCATGTTCACATCCGCAGGCAAATCACCTGTCACATCCGCGCCAGTGATAAACTGCACCCGCCGCGCAGTCAGGCGCCGGGTCAGTGGAATGCCCGCCGTTGCCGCCGCGGCTGAGGCCGATGTCACGCCGGGGATAATTTCAAATGGGATACCAGTAGCCTGCAAGGCGACGATCTCTTCTTCCAACCGTCCGAACATACCGCTGTCGCCGGATTTTAATCGCACAACCCGCAATCCGGCCTGCGCATATTCCACTAAGGTACGGCTCACATGATCTTGCTTTGGCGATGCACGACCAGCGCGTTTGCCAACGCCGATCAGATCAGCATCCGGTTTGGCATGCTCTAGAATGGGGCCAGAACTTAGATCATCAAACAAGACAACTTCAGCATTCTGCAAGCGGTTCACCGCCTTCACCGTCAACAGTTCTGGGTCACCCGGCCCCGATGACACGAAAGAGACAAAACCGCTCATGGTGCTTCGGCAATCATGTGGAAAAACGTGCCTGTTGCCTGACCGCCACCTTCAAATATCCGCACTGACCCCGTTTCAGGAACGTCCAGATCGTTGCTGTCGGTGATATGAGCCAAAGGCGCGTCTGGTTCGGTCAGAATTGTCGCATAGTGAAACTCATGTCCCCGCAATCGCGCCCGTGCATTATGGCCGGGTATCGCCGCATTCAGGTCCGCTTTGCGATAGCCGAGGTGCATCTTTCGCTTGGCAAAGGATGTTTCCAACCCCAACAACCCAGTCATCTCGTGTCGCACGCCGTCCTTATCAACCAACCCTGCACCCATTGCCATATACCCACCGCATTCGCCGTGCACAGGTTTGGTTTGCGCGAAACTCTGCAATCCAGCGCGGAAATTTGACGCCGCCGCCAGCTGTCCAGCGTGCAATTCAGGATACCCACCGGGCAGCCAGCAGACATCCGCATTTGCATCAGGTGCCTCATCTGCCAATGGCGAAAACGGGATGATCTCAGCCCCAGCCGCGCGCCATCCGGCCAAAAGATGTGGATAGACAAAGGCAAAAGCGTTGTCTTGGGCCAGCGCGATCCGTCCGCCGGGCGGAGGGATTTTTGCAGGTGGCGGTGCGTCGGTCATGGTGCCAGCAGCAGCCACGCGGATCGCAGCGATATCTACGTTTTCGGAAATGAACGCAGCGGTGTCTGCCAGAACCTGTGGCAGATTTTCTTGTTCGCCCGCCTGAACCAATCCCAGATGGCGTTCTGGCAATTCGGCCCCGGCGCGGCGTGGCAAGGAACCCAGCACCTTGATGCCAACCGCCTCCATCCCGACCCGGACCAGCGTATCATGGCGCGGCGATGCAACCCGGTTCAGTACCACGCCTGCCAGCGTGACATCAGGCCGCATCATCTTGAACCCCAGCGCTGTGGCGGCCACCGATTGCGCGGCACCCGATACATCCAGAACCAAAACCACGGGCCAACCCATCATCGCGGCGACATCCGCGCTTGCGCCATTGCCGCAAGCCCCTGGCACAGCTACGCCATCAAAAAGCCCCATCGACCCTTCAGCCAAAATCAGGTCAGCACCCGCTGCATTTCCCGTCAAACCGTCTATGCGCGCCCGGTCCATCGACCAGCTATCAAGGTTGAACGACGCCCGCCCAGATGCGGCCGTATGAAACGCAGGATCAATATAATCCGGGCCACTTTTGAAGGGCTGCACATTCACGCCCTGCGCTCTGAGTGCCGCCAGCAAGCCCAGCATCAATGTGGTTTTGCCCGTACCAGACGACGGTGCCGAAATCAGGATGCCGGGGGGGATCATTCTGCTGTCTCCGGGAAACGTGGGTCGGTGCCAACGGGGCGGAAACGGCGGTCATAGTCGCCCGCGTAAAGCCTGCTTTCCCCAAAATCTTCTGATCCGATGGCATGACCCACAAGGATTAATGCCGTGCGCTCCATCTCTGCGCCAATGGCGGTTTGCAGGGTGGCTAGCTTTGCTTTGACGATCCGTTGATCCGGCCAACTGGCGCGCCAGACCACGGCAACAGGACAATCTGCACCGTAGTGTGGGGTTAACTCAGCAACCACCTTGTCCAACACGTGCACGGACAGGTGAATTGCCAAAGTAGCGCCCGTTCTGGCAAAATTCTCAAGAGTCTCGCCTTCTGGCATTGCGGTTGCACGGCCTGACGTGCGGGTCAGGATTACAGACTGCACGACACCCGGCAGGGTCAATTCTGCGCCAAGCTCCGCCGCCGCCGCTGCAAAAGACGGCACACCGGGGGTTACATCATAGGCAATGCCCAATGCCCGCAAGCGCCGTAGCTGTTCACCCATCGCCGACCACACTGACAGATCACCCGAATGCAAACGCGCGACATCGTGGCCTGCCTCATCAGCAGCAGCAATCGTTTCCATAATCTCGTCCAATGACATGCGCGCTGTGTTCACAACCTGCGCACCGTCAGGGCAGTGCGACAGCAACGCCTCTGGCACCAATGATCCCGCATAAAGGCATACAGGGCTGGCCGCGATCAAATTACGCCCGCGCAATGTGATCAGGTCAGGCGCGCCCGGCCCTGCACCGATGAAATGTACTGTCACAGGTTCTTCCTTTTAATTCTCGGCAATCGCCGCCGTCGCCATACCATCGCTTGAGATTACCCGCTCTGCAAGCAATCGCGCACCGGGGCCAGCGGCCACTAAGGCCGCGGCCTCGGCCAATGATCCGGTGCCAAATTTATCTTGAATACGGGCAGATTGGGTCGGGGTCAGCATCTGGCCTAAGTCGGTCTGAGTGACGCCCATACCCGGAACCCGCATCACCTGTGCCAACTCGCGAAACACCTTTTCGCGGGCTTTTGCCGCCTCTGTCACCAGTGCATCGACGGCACCGCCATCTGTGGCGCTTAGTGCTTGTTGCAACGCGTCCTGCAAGCTGACTAAATCAGCCGCGCCGCGAAATCCAATGCCAGCGAACCTCATAGGGTCACACTCCACTGTACAACCGGTCGTGCCGATTGCCAGCACCGCATCCGGCCAAGCGGCGCGGCCTGTGCCAGTTCGATGCGCAGCAGATCACCGCCGTGTGCGGCATGTAGCTGTGCCAACAGGTTCTCTGTTTCCAGCGTCACACCATTGGCAACGAGTCTAGTGTCTGTCGGCAGGATACTCAAAAGCTGATCGAACAACGCCTGATTTCCACCGCCACCAACAAACACAGCAGCGGGCAAAGGCCAGTCCTGTATCTTGGCGACTGCATCTCCGTGAACCACCGACATCCGGTGATCAATGCCAAAATCAGCTATGTTGCGGGCAATATTGACCACGCGTAGTTCATGCTGTTCAAACGCAATGGCCCGCCCCCCGGCAAGGCACCACTCAACCGAAATTGATCCCGAACCAGCACCAATATCCCATAGCAATTCGTCTTTTCGCAGCGCAAGCGCTGATAGGGTCAGCGCGCGAACCGGTCGTTTGGTGATCTGGCCATCGCTGCTGAATACGTCATCAGGCAGGCCCGACGCCCGCGACAATCCAACATTATCCGGCAGCGTGATCGCAACAGCCACGGGGGCAGAAATATCTGCCAGATCAAAAGTTGCTGCGGTTGTCTGGCGCACTTGCTGTGCAGGGCTCCCCATCCGCTCACAGACATTCAGCACCGCTTCGCCCGCGCCTTGTTCAGATAACCATTGCGCCAATGCGCGGGGTGCATCGCCGTCACGGACAAGACAGATCATGCAGGCATTTGGCGCTAACACCTCGCGCAACCGCGCAAATGGGGCCGCATGCAGACCGTGGCAGGTTACCTCTTCCAACCGCCACCCCAAATGACCCGCGATCAAAGAGAACGTGGAAGGTGCCGGGAATACCTGCCATTCATCAGGGCGCACATGAGCAGTCAGGCTCCCTCCTGCGCCAAACCAAAATGGATCACCAGAGGCCAGCACCGCAACCCGTTTGCCACGATGGGCCAGTACCGGATCAATCGAAAATGGCACAGGCCATGCCTGCCCCTTGATACCTGCATTCGCAAGGTCCAAATGCCGTGGGCCGCCAAAGATCACATCAGCCGCTTCAATCGCGGCACGGCTTGCAGGTGGCAGACCAGTCGCGCTATCGTCGGACATTCCAATGATGCTAAGCCAAGGATCACCCATCATGCGCGTCCTTTTGTTGGGTGGCACAACCGAAGCAAGCCAGATGGCCATTGCGCTTGCTGATGCAGGTATCAACGCGATCTATTCCTATGCGGGCCGCACCAAATCCCCGGTTTCGCAACCTCTGCCCACGCGCATTGGTGGCTTTGGCGGTGTGCCCGGGTTGATTGACTATCTGAGTGCACAACAGATCACCCATGTCATCGACGCCACACACCCGTTTGCGGCAGGGATGAGCAGAAATGCCTTTGTCGCTTGTCGCGATACCAAGGTTCGACTGCTCCGGCTGGAACGCGCACCTTGGGTGGCTCAGGACGGCGACAAGTGGTCGCTGGTGCCGACGCTTGAAGATATCCCCGCGCTTTTGCCCGATGCCCCTGCCTACGTGTTTCTGGCGATTGGTAAACAGCATATCGGCATGTTTGCAGCCAAGCCGCAGCATCATTATCTGTTGCGGCTGGTCGATCCGCCAGACGCAGCGCTGCCCATGCCAAATGTTACTGTTCTGCTTGCGCGTGGGCCCTTCACGACCCAAGGTGACATTCAGGTAATGCAAAAACACGCCATCAGTCATATCGTCGCCAAGAACGCGGGCGGCACTGGCGCGCGGGCCAAACTGGATGCAGCGCGCACCTTGGGCTTGTCGGTGATCATGGCAAACCGTCCTAACGTGCCGGGTGACACCATCGCCAATGACGTAGCGCAAGTGTTGACGTGGTTGCATCATACCGCAGACCGAGGTGTGTAGACATACCGCCCGACGCGCCGGGTTGCCGAATTGCCAACCAACACAACCGTACGCATGTCCGCCATTTCTGGTGTCGCCTCGCCCAGTGTTACAGTGCTGATCATCTGCTCTGGCGTGCTAACGGCGCGGGCGAATATGATCAGGCGATCTGACCCGCATTCTTCGCGCAGAATGTTCAGGCATTCAGTGAATTGATGCGGACGCGATTTCGAACGTGGGTTGTAGAACGCCATAGCAAAATCCGCACGCGACGCCATGCGCAAACGATGTTCAACCATAGCCCACGGCTTGAGGTTATCACTGAGGTTAATCGCACAGAAATCATGGCCGAGTGGTGCACCAGCAGCAGCAGCAGCAGCCAGCATTGCAGTGATACCAGGCAACACGCGGATATCGGTGTCGGTGTATTCAGGGTGGTTTTCAACAGCTTCAAACACCGCGGACGCCATCGCGAAAACGCCCGGATCGCCCGAGGACACCACCACAACCCGCGCACCGGACGCCGCCAATTGCAGGGCATGCAGCGCACGGTCAATCTCAACCCGGTTGTCGGTTGGGTGCAAGTTTAGCCCCGCGCGTGGTGCCACACGGGCCACATAAGGAATATAGCCAATCACGTCTGTGGCTTGCGCCAAAACGGCACTGACCTCAGGCGTCACAAGATCATCACGCCCCGGCCCAAGGCCCGCTATTGCGATCCAACCTGTCATTCCGCTGCCTCTGGTCTGCGGCCCTGACCATGGACCAGAACAATCGCGAAATAGGGGCAGTCGGCATCATTCACATCAACCAGTTTCGCCACCCGCTGACCCGGCATTGTGCCTTTTTCAACCAACCACGCGTCGTCCAAACGCCCCGTTGCCGCCAACGCGCGACGAACAGTGGGCAGGTTGCGTCCGGTCTTCATCACCACCAACGCATCAGCCCGTGACATATGCGAAATCAGATCATCCTCTGGCAGGGTTGCCATCAAGACCGTCATCACGTCATCACCCCATGTGAACGGCGTATCCAGCGCGTTCCAACACCCGACCATACCTGGGATTGCAGGCAAGACGTCGACTTCCGCGCGGCCTTGCAAACGGGTGTGTAGGTGCATGAAAGATCCATAGAAAAACGGATCTCCTTCGCACAGTACGACAACATCCTGATCGCGTGCCAAGGCCGCCAATTTATCAGCCCATTTAGCATAGAAATCAATCATCAGTTGTTTGTATTCATCCGAACTGAAATGCAGTTCAGTGGTGACGGGGTATTCCATTGGGTATTCAACCACATCGGCGCGCAGCATGTCGGCAACAATGGTGCGTGCTTGTCCGGCACGGCCTTTTTTGCGGAAATAGGCGAGGTGTTTCGCCCCCCGGATCACCCGGTCAGATTTCACCGACATCAGGTCGGGATCACCCGGCCCTAGACCCGCACAAATCACTTTACCCATCGTTCATTCCACCCTGCTGGCAAGCGCATTGACGGCGGCCACTGTGATAGCAGACCCGCCCAGACGTCCCTGCACGATCATGGCGGGCACTGGCAAGTCCTGCATCAAAGCTTCTTTGGATTCCGCCGCGCCAATGAAGCCCACCGGACAACCGATAATGGCTGCGGGGCGGGGGCATTCGGGGTCTTCCAGCATGTTCAGCAAATGGAAAAGCGCAGTTGGCGCATTGCCGATCGCAACCACAGCCCCTGCGAGGTTGGGCCGCCACAATTCAAGCGCTGCCGCTGATCGTGTGTTGGACATCGCCTGTGCCATATCCGACACCTTGGGATCGCGCAAAGTACAGATCACTTCGTTGTTTTTGGGCAGACGTTTGCGGGTGATCCCTTCGCTGACCATATAGGCGTCACACAGTATCGGCGCGCCGTCTTCTAAGGCCGCGCGCGCAGCAATCGCCATCCCGTCGGAAAACTGCACATGGTCCTCCAGTCCAACCATGCCAGAGGCGTGGATCATCCGCACCGTGACAATTTCTTCTTCGAGCGTAAATCGGCCCAGCGCCGCTTCTGCACGAATGGTGGCAAAGGACTGGCGATAAATCTCTGCGCCGTCGGTGATATAGGTATGGGGCATCAGATCGCCTTGATTAAAGTGTCAGGGGGTAAATTGGTTTGCGCGGCGGCGTCCGCCGCCGTGCCGTCACGGATCAGGTCATATCCGGTTGGCGTCGCGATGACTGTCGTCGCGGCCCTTTTGGGATGTGCGCACCCTTTGGTGCAGCCGGATACATGCAACAATTGTCCTTGCGGCACATGTGGTGCCAGTGCGCGGGCAACATCGCGGGTTGGGCCAAGACCTTGCGTGCATCCCGGCGCGCCCGTGCAGGCAACAACGCGCAATATTGGGTCATCTGGATCGGTGATGATGCCGTCGATCTTTGGCAATTCTCGCGCCCCATCAACCAGCAACATCCGCCACGGCGTCATGCGTAACCCACCATGTTTGGCAAGCGTGGCCAGCGTTTCGGCGCTCAATTGTCCAAAGGCCAAGGCGACCATGGCCCCCAAAGGCGTGTGTCCGGGTTTTGGGGCATAGGTTTGCAACTGGCGTGCGGCATCAAAACCGTGTGGCAGTATCGCGCCATTCGCAAGCAGCGATGCCATGCGGGCTTCTGTGTCACGTCTGGCCATAAACCAATGCGCCAACGCGATAGCCTCAGAAACGGCATTTGCCAGCGTAACAGATTTGGCCTTCGCCTCACCCTCCGCCACAAGAATCAGCCCACCCTCTGTGCTACGTTCCAGCCGGATGTCAGCGGATGCAGACTGCAGAACGGGTTTGGGTCCGGTGTCGATGGCAAAACCAAATTTTCCCGGCAATGCCGGCGCGTCGGGCTGCGCCAGCGCCTTTGTCAGTTCTGCGGCCAGAAATTCGGTCTCGTCGTCAGACTGCCAAAACGGCATGACGAGTATATTGCGCCGCCCTTCAACATTAGCATCAGCGTCCACTAAAGACATCCGCCGCAGCCCTTCGATCAGGGGTGTATGGCTGGCCTCGCGCACGCCGCGCATTTGGATGTTGCCACGGCTGGATAAATCAAACGTGCCATTGCCATGCGCCGCTGCAAGTGTGGCAAGCCCGTCCGCCTGCGCCCGGCGCAACCTACCGCCATAGGGTCGGACCCGCACAACCCAACCGTCGCCAGACAACATCGGCCGCAATGCACCCGGGCACCAGCCTTTGATTTCCGGTGCCACGCTCAATCTACCACATCCATCTGTGCGTTTATTGAATTGCGGCGTGTGATCCACAGGCCCGCATCTCGCAGCGCCGCAAAACGGTCGCGCATTTCCTGCAAGGCCTGTGGGTTTTCCGCCTCCATAAATGCGACCAGATCATCGCGGCCAAGCGTGGCGTCAAAGTAGAGATCAAACAGATGTGCTGGCACCTCGCGCGTCAGATGCGCAAAAGCTGCAAGGTTGTCGAGGGTTGCAGCCACCTCGGCGGCACCCCGAAACCCATGCCGCATCATGCCACTGGCCCAATCAGGGTTTGCAGCACGAGCGCGCACCACACGGGCGATTTCTTCGGGCATCGTGCGGGCACGCGGCGTGCCGACAACCGTGCTGTCCACATGATACATCGCGGGTTTTGCCGCGCCTAAATGTGCCATCGCAGCGGCAAACCCACCCTCGTGGCTGGCGTAATCAGAGGCCAGCAAAACGTCAGTTTCGGTGAGGTCCTGAATATGGGCAAATCCATCAGCGTTATGCAAACGCGCCTCCAGTCCAGCGCGGTCTTGATGTGCTTCACCTTTGGCGTTGATCGCCCATTCAGACCCTGTCAGCCACGCCTCACCTGCTGCGGTGCGTCCGGTGTCAGAATAATCCGTCAGCACGCTGTCCATATTCAAACCATAAAGCCCCGGTTTGGGGCCAAAGACACGTGGGGCCTGCGTCAGATAGGGATTCATATCCGGTGCTTCTTCACGGGTGGCAAGGGCCGCAGCGCCCGCCTCAAATAATTGACTGAGACCCGGGAACACATCGCGGAACAGGCCAGACACCCGCAGCGTCACATCAATACGCGGACGGTTCAACAGGGTTAGTGGCAGGATTTCAAAGCCTGATACACGTTCCGATCCTTCGTCCCAAGTCGGGGCCAAGCCAGCGAGGTGCAATGCCATCGCCACCTCTTCGCCCGCTGTCCGCATCGTTGCGGACCCCCAGAGGTCAACAACCAACCCCTTTGGCCAATCCCCTTGGTCCTGTAGATGCCTGCGCAGCAGTTCTTCGGCCAGCTTAACCCCTTGGGCATAGGCGGCGCGCGATGGCACAGAACGCGGATCGACGGAATATAGATTTCGCCCCGTCGGCAGTACGTCTGAGCGCCCCCGATAAGGTGAGCCAGACGGGCCAGAGGCAACACGTTTGCCATCAAGGGCGGCCAACAACCCCTCATTTTCCCCTTCGGCTGCACCGTAAATATGCAGACCATCACCATATTGGCTTTCTTTGATGTCACAGACAAATCGGTCAATACGGGTGATCGCCTCGGCGGCACTGGCGTCTTCGGTTAAACCCAGATCACCTTCAACCCCCGCCGCCTGCGCCTCGGACCGGATGGTTTCAATCAGGCGGTCACGGCGGGCCGGATCAAGGCCGTCAGCGGTTGAATATTCATCCAGCAACTGTTCAAGGCGCACCAATCCATCCGGGGTTGCGCTGTCTTTCATCGGCGGTGGCAAATGGCCCAACGTCACGGCCCCGATCCGGCGTTTCGCCTGCGCGGCCTCGCCGGGATCATTGACAATGAACGGATAAATGATCGGCAGGTTTGCGGTCAACGCCTCAGGCCAGCAGTCATCTGACAAGGCCACCGCTTTGCCCGGTAACCATTCCAATGTGCCATGTGCACCGATATGCACAAGCGCGTGCATGCCCTGTTCATGCAGCCAAAGATAGAACGCCACGTAGGAATGGCGCGGAACGCGGGCGAGGTCGTGATAGTCAGTGTCACGCGCCGCAATTGCACCGCGTTCAGGTTGCAGGGCGACCAATGCGTTGCCGCACGTTTGCGCCGGAAAATGGAACGCATTGTTGGCAAAAAGCGGGTCTGACTCGGGTGCGCCCCATGCAGTTTGCAGATCATCGCGCAAGGATTGAGGTAAGGTGGTCAACGCTTCTGTATAGGCCGCCAAAGGCCACTCAATGGTCTGCTGATTAAGCGACTTTCCAAATCCAATTGCGGGTTCTGCGCTATATCCCGCATGTGCCAGCGTCAGCATCATGTCCTCAACCGATGCCAAAGCATCAAGGCCAACAGCATGGGCAATCTGATCCGCCCGTCCGGGATAGGTGGACAGAACCAACGCAAGTTTGCGATCTTTGACGGCAGTCGTTGCCAACCTATGCCAGCCCGCAACACGGTCAGCCACCGCATCAATCCGCGCCTGTTCCGCCTGATGGGCAAAACGCGAGAATTGTAGATGCAGGTCTTTCTTCTGCGGCGCTTTAAAACTGACAACACCTGTAAAAATACGGCCATCCACCTCGGGCAGCACCACATGCATGGCAAGATCGGCGGGGGACAGCCCACGCTCGGACTCCGCCCATTCCTTATGACGTGCTGTGGAGAGCGCGATCTGAAACACTAGGCATCCGGGCACATCAAGGGGTGATGTGCCATCGCTGCCGCGTCCGGAAAAGGCAGTTGCGTTTACAACCGCGACGGGTTTGAGCTCAGCCAAGGCAACGTCCAAAAACAACCGAGCATCGTCGGTTTTGAGCGATGGCACAAAGACGCCAATGGCGTTAAATCCCCGCGCCCTTAACGCCGTAATCATCGCATCAACCGGGCTGGTATCTGCGGCAGTCAGATAGCTGCGATAGAAGGTCACCGCCACGCTATTGTGTTGGAATGCTGCCGCTGGAACAACGCCTTTTATCGGGTCATAAAACCCACAATCGGGCACGGTTTTTGCCCCAAGCACTGGACCTGCATAAAACCCCGCCGCCAATGCTAATTGCGCCAGTGCCGCTTGCGCAGCCACGACCCCGCCCGCGTCACACAAATGCGACAACCGACGCAGGGTCGATACCGGCAATGTGGAATGGGCATCTAATGCCGGGTCTTCACGACCATCGGCAGGCAAGATCGCTAAGGCAATGCCATTGCGGCGGGCAAAATCTTGCACCTGCATGATGCCATAAGGCCAATAGTTTTCACCGCCAATCAACCGGATTAGGATGCCTTTGGCCCCGGTCAACGTCGCCTCTACATAGTTGTCCACCGACGCCGGATGCCGCAATGCCACCAAGTTGCACAACCTCAATGTAGGCAGCTTGCCTTCCGGCCCACCGCCACGATGCCAGCCTGCCGCAAACGCGCCAAGGTCACTGTCAGAAAAGGACAGCACCACCAGATCAGCGGGGGTTTGCCCCGGATCAAACGGGGTCTCCGCATCCTCCAGCCCGTGGCTTTCGCGGAAGACGACATGCATGGGTTATGCGCCCAAGGCTTCGCAAATTTTGGCGACGTCAACGTGATCATGTTCACCGATCACAACCAGATGCCCAGCGCGCATGTCACTGCCCCATGGGCGGTCAAATTGGTGCCGCACCCGTGCACCAACGGCTTGTACCAGCAAACGCATTGGTTTGCCTGTGACGGCAACATAGCCTTTGACGCGCAGGATATGCTGTTCGGTTGCGAGGTGTTCAATGGATTTGATCAAGGCTTCAACATCGTCGATCTCAGGCATCGGGATCACAACCGTTTCAAAATCGTCATGTTCGTGATCATCATGGCCATCATGGTGTGAGGGACGTGCGGCAAGGTCATCTTCGGCTTTTGCGTTCAGACCCAGCACGACGTTCGGGTCAATCACGCCTTCGCTCATCTCAAGAATAGGAATTTTACGGGGGCTTTCCGCCTCGATAACCTTGCGGGCGGCGGCAAGGCCATCAGAGCCTGCAAGGTCTGCCTTAGACATCAAGATGATGTCAGCGCATAAAATTTGATCCTCAAACACTTCGGAGAGCGGTGTTTCATGGTCAATGCTATCATCCGCTAAACGCTGTGCATCAACGGCGGCCACATCGGCCGCGAATCTCCCTGCCGCAACAGCTTCGGCATCTGCCAATGCAATGACACCATCAACAGTGATCTTGGATCGGATCGCGGGCCAATCGAATGCTTTGAGCAATGGTTTCGGCAGGGCCAAGCCTGATGTTTCGATCAGGATATGATCGGGGCGCACAGGCATTGCCATCAAGGCCTCAATCGTTGGAATAAAATCATCGGCCACAGTGCAACAGATACATCCGTTGGCAAGTTCCACGATGTTTTCCGCCGGGCAATCTTCGTCTGCGCAGGATTTCAAAATATCGCCATCGACGCCCACTGTACCAAATTCATTGACCAAAACGGCCAGACGGCGGCCTTTGGAATGGGTCATCAAATGCCGGATCAGCGTCGTTTTGCCAGACCCCAGAAACCCGGTGATGACAGTGACAGGAATTTTTGCAAGATCGGTCATTTGGGCAGCTCCAATGGTGGAATACGTGCAAGGCTTTGTTTGCGGAAAATTACGGGGCGTTCACGCCAAGGGACAAGACCATCGGTGGTGGCAGCATAGGCCGCCGCACCCGCCAAAATATCGTCAGCATCATCCTTGGTTAGACGCCCGTAAACATACGTCCATTTGCCCGCTTCAGACAATGCAACCGCAGCACCCTGCGAACACGCGGACAGGCATTCGACACCAACGATGTTCACCCCTTCGGGCGCATCTGCATCGGTCAGGGCAGCGTACAACAACGCACCGGGGCGCGGCGCGTCTTCCTCAAGCACTTCGCCAGCGCGGCAGGTGGTGCAAACGTGTAGGGTAACGGTCATCTCATACGTCCTAACATGGGTAACGGGTAGCCTGCGGTCTATCCTATTTACGGGCAAATGTGCCACGGTCATTCAAGGATCAATACTGCTTCTACAAAAATTGGTTCACCGTTTACTGCCAACGGACGGTGATCATTGCTGTTGAGCGTTATTTTAATGGTCACTTCACCTTCGGGCAAAGCGTCAATGTGCATCCACGGACCATAGAGCCGCGCCACCTTTTCACCGTTGATATAAACATGCGCGTGCCCTGCGCCCGGCACATGTGCAAGACTGGCATGTTCAGGGCTGAATTCAAAGTTATTCACCAAGGCATGCAAATTATACCCCTGCATTGGGTCGGCCTCCAGTGTCATGGATACCATCGGCGCATTTTCTGCGGGGATGTCCAAGGGTGTGTCGTGCATCATCGCATGCCCCATGGCGGCATGATCCATCTGCGCATCACCATGTGTCGCGGTATCACCGTGGTCATGACCATCAAAGGTAAATCCGTTGCCCGCCGCAACAACAAACCCGATACCACCGCCAAATACCAAACCAATTGCAAAAAGAGCGAGACTTCTATCCATTTTCACGCTCTCCTTCGCGTTGCCAGAAATAACCAGCAAAAGACCCAACCAGAACCCAAGCAGCCAACCCAACGCCAAAGGCACGGGCGGCGAACAACGCCCCGATTTCTGTTGGAACAGGTCCGGTAAAGACCTCAGGTTCCGGTGCACCAATCAAATGAGGCGCGGCAAGCAAGATGACCGCAACACCCCATATTGTCCAATTGCGGCCAAACGCCAGCAACCACATTGCAATCCCTGCGCCAATTACGGTGGACCACCACCAGACTTGCCGTGCCCCGACATCAGCAGCGGCCACACCCGGCACTTCGGGGGCAAGGGTCAGACCCGGTGCAAAATGGAAGGTGATGAAACCTGCAATACCCCATAATATACCTGTACGACCGTCAATGTGCGCACCGCGTTCTTCGGCGATGCTCATCAGGGCAACAGTGATCAGGGTATAGCCGGTGTAGGTCAGCATGGTGAAAACCACGCTCAGCCCATCACGTACAGCGTCGAAACCGGGCAAGTCGGGATGGGCGCTGACTGCTTCGGCCCCGAAATGAACCAGATCGCCGCCTTCGTAAAGCTCAGCATGCAGCAACACCGGTTGCACGAATATCAATTGTAAGATGCCCGCGATGAGGCCTGCCGCCGCGCCCGCAAAAAGCGACGTTATCAGAAATCTCTGAAACATGAACATATCCTCGATGAAATCACGCCATAGCAGACTGCGCTAACGGCTGGACGTCCGAAAACCAACTACCGCCAACGCGAAGGGCCGGGCCTTGTCAAAGGACAAGCCCGCCTGATGCCTGCGACATGACGAAATTAGTGGCAGGGAAACCCAGTGGCGTGGCGCACATCATGTGCAGCGTCATGCAGTGCCGCAGCCTGAACATGGCCTGTCAGTGTGATCATCGCAACGCCGATCATTGCCGCAAAAAGGGCTGGAACGAACCGTGCGCGACTGGCTTTGAGGGTCTTTGTCATCGTGGTCATCTTCGTACTCCTTACCGTCACACCCGACGGCATGTTGCGTTTCATTCATGCTTGGCAGGTCTCCTGGCTCGCGGGTCGTGGCCTTGGCCCGCCTTCCCTGCCCGGATGGACAAGTGGCTGATGGGCTTTGGCTCACCGCTTACAGTCGCGGGGGCGGCTTCGGCTTCGGGTGTCCTCGCAGACGGCCCTTACTGAATTCCCTTTTCGGTCCCACACCAAACGGCGCTTTTCGGAACACCAAGCATATCTAAATACGCATTTTGTGCGGCCAAACGCAAGGTGGATTTGCGACGCCATTGGGATCAGAAACGCTTCTTTTCTGGTCTCGACAATATTTGTCGCACATAAACAGAGTTGCACGGACCACCGCGTATCGTCCGATTCCCAACTGATCGAAAAATCATGCCAACCAATCAGACCACACTCGCCATCCTTTATTCATTGCTGGCGTTAGTCCTGTTTGATGCAATGGGCCTGATCATCAAACACCTCTCTACTGAGTACGGCGCGGCGGAACTGTCAGCCTATCGCAATTTGTTTGGGTTGATCCCGGCTGGTATTGCCCTTTGGTGGTCTATCGATTGGCATGCCCGCGGACGGCATATGCGTGTCAGGCAATGGCGGCTGGCCCTGACCCGCGGCGCGATCCTGACGTTTGCGCAGTATTTCTTCTATCTATCTTTGGGTTTGCTCAGCTTTGCCACCGCATCAACCATCACCTACGCCAACGCGCTGTTCATGGTCGCCCTTGCCGTACCATTGCTGCGCGAACAAGTAGGGCCTGCACGCTGGGCCGCAGTTCTGATCGGATTTGTCGGGGTGATCATGATTGTGGGACCGGGCCGGGACACGTTTACACCCGCCGCGCTTCTACCGCTTGCCGCAGCGGCCTGTTATGCCCTCACGGGAATCACCGCACGCATGATGGACCGTGAGGTGCCAACGGCCCTGATCAATTTGTATTCGTCTGGCATCGCGGCGGTTGGATCACTCATCCTCGCAGTTTTCACAAAGGGCTTTACACCCCTTCAATCCTCCACCGATCTGATGTGGATCATCGGCATGGGTGCTTTTGGCGGCTCAGCGGTGTTGCTGTTGATAACTGCTTACCGCATGACAGAACAAAGCAATCTGGCCCCTTTCAGCTATTTCGGTATTCCGTTTGCCTTTGTATTTGGTTGGGTGTTTTACGATGAGGCCCCGTGGAGCGAACTTTTTCCGGGGGCATTGCTGATCATTCTCGGTGGGCTGGTGATTGTTTGGCGAGAGCGGGTTGTTCGGCGGGGGTGAAGTTAGGGATCAGTCGATATACGGTAGGCGCATCTTTAATCTACAAATGCAGTCAACATATCGCCCTACGCCTATCGCGTCGACTCAAACCACAACCTTCTGCGCCGCCTGCTCCCCTACCCCAAACACCCGTTTGTAGCGGTCAATTTGATCCGCTGGGCCCATCGCTTTGTTAGGGTTGTCCGACAGTTTTACCGTGGGTTGCCCATTTGCCTCAACCGCCTTGCAGACAAGGCTGAAGGGGGCCAACGCATCGTCTGGTACCAAGCCGCGGAAATCATTGGTGAGCAATGTACCCCACCCGAATGAGACCTTTACCTTGCCCGCAAATTGCCTATGCAATTCCTTGATCTTATTCACATCCAGACCATCGCTGAAAATCACCCGCTTGTCGCGTGGATCTTCGCCCCGGTCGCGCCACCAATCGATGGCGATCTGGGCCGCAGTTGCAGGGTCGCCGCTGTCCACTCGAATGCCTGTCCAACCGGCCAGCCAATCGGGGGCGTTGTCCAAGAAGCCCTTGGTGCCATAGGTATCAGGCAGAATGATGCGCAGGTTGCCTTCGTGTTCGTCCTGCCAGTCCTGCAATACGTCATAGGGTGCTTGCGCCAATGCCGCATCGTCCTTGGCAAGCGCGGCGTAAACCATAGGCAGTTCATGGGCGTTCGTCCCGATTGCCTCGACTTCACGGCTCATTGCAATCTTGCAGTTTGAGGTGCCGGTAAAGGCGTTGCCCAACCCTTCACGCATCGCCTGCACGCACCAGTCTTGCCAGAGAAACGAATGGCGGCGGCGGGTGCCAAAATCCGCAATCGACAGGTCAGGGATTTCACGCAGGGCTTCTATCTTTTCCCACACTCGCGTCATGCCGCGTGCATAAAGCACCTGTAATTCAAAGCGATCCATTCCATTCAGAACTGCACGCCCGCGCAATTCCATCAGCACGGCCAAGGCAGGGATTTCCCACAACATGACTTCAGGCCAAGACCCTTCAAAGGTCAGTTCGTATTGATCACCTTTGCGTTCAAGGTGATAGGGCGGCAGGCGCAACCCTTCGAACCATTCCATAAAATCTGGGCGAAACATCTGGCGTTTGCCGTAAAACGTGTTGCCTCGCAGCCATGTGGATTCACCCCGGCTTAACGACAGAGAGCGAATATGATCTAACTGCTCGCGCAGTTCACCTTCGTCAATCAGATCCGCGAGCGGGATGTTTTTTGAGCGGTTGATCAGGCTAAAGGTCACCTGCGTATTAGGTTTGTTGCGGAAAACTGATTGGCACATCAACAGCTTGTAAAAATCCGTGTCGATCAAAGAACGCACAATTGGGTCGATCTTCCACTTGTGATTGTAAACGCGAGAGGCGATATCGACCATTAAGCTTTCCTTTGCAGTTCAGCCTTTTGTGCCAAGGAGAGACCATGAAGGGCAAGGACAATTACGCCGATTCTTGTTTATAAATTCATATGAACGTTCCATTTGATCGCCGTCTGGTCATGGAGATGCAGCCAAAGCCGGAGACCACAATGGAGCCACTTCAAATTTTAGCAGCGATCATTTTGGGGCTCGCGCTGATTGGATACATCACCTGTCTGGTGCAGTATTATTGGGTGACCCTGATCCTAACTGCGGGTGTGGTTGCCTATCTTGCCAAGGCAATTCCAATTAATGCCCAGACGATTGCCTATTGGGGTGCTGCGGCTTTGACGATTGCGATTGCCTTAAGCGTCGCCTTGTCGATCAAGGCACGAAACAGGACGCATCTCCCTGCTAAGGTAGCAAAGACATCAGCGCCGCCCGGTCGGCGCATTGTCATTGACGGGACCAACGTGATGTATTGGGACGGCGAAACTGCGCAGCTTGATACGTTACGCAGTGTAGTCGATTATTTGAAACAGCGTGACATCAGCCCCATCGTCTTTTTGGATGCTTCATCGCGGCATCATCTTAAGGACAAATCATTGACCGAGAGGGGCTTTGCGCGGGCATTGGGGTTGCCACAGACACAGGTGATGGTCTGCCCCGCAGGGACAGAAGCCGACGTTTTCATTCTGAAGTTTGCGAAGAAAGAGGAATTGCCCATTTTGTCAAATGACAGGTTCGGCGATCGGTCAAACTTGGTAAAGGGCATCAAGATCGTCAAAGGCGTTTTCACCGCCGGACGGCCAATCCTTGACGGGCTTTGATGTTCGTTTAGCTTATTTTAACCCCCGCTTTGGTCATCCCGTCGATTGCTGCACCCAGCGATCCGTCCAGATCAATCGCGCGGCACAAATCACGGCGTACTGTGACGTCAAATCCTAGCTTTGCTGCGTCCACCACCGAGTAATTGACGCAAAAATCCAGCGCGAGGCCAACCATCGTCAGCTCTGTGATGCCACGGGTGCGCAGATAACCTTCCAACCCAGTTGGCGTTTTGTGATCGTTTTCAAAGAAGGCTGAATAGCTGTCGATGGCGGGGTTATATCCCTTGCGGATAATCAGATCGGCACGGTCCTGTTGCAGTTCCATATGGAACTTTGCACCCATGCTGCCTTGGATACAGTGATCGGGCCACAACACCTGAGGTCCATATGGCATGTCGATCATATCATAGGGCGATTTTCCATCGTGCGCAGAGGCAAAAGAAGAATGGCCCGCCGGGTGCCAGTCTTGGGTCAGGATCACGGCATCAAAGTCGGACATCAGCGTATTAATGCCCTGCACAATTTCATCGCCGCCCGGCACAGCAAGTGCGCCGTCTGGGCAAAAATCGTTCTGAACGTCGATAACAATGAGTGCCTGCATGGAAATATCCTCTCGCCTGATGGTGCTTTGGGTGGAATTTAACCTACTGCCCTCTTGCGCAACAGACCCTCAACCGCTTATTTCCGCGGCCATGTACACAATTGCCGCCCTATACCACTTTTCCCGTTTTGCCGACCCTGCCGCATTGCGCCCTGCGTTGCTGGACCTCTGCGTTGCGCATCAAGTGGAAGGCACATTATTATTGGCCCATGAAGGCGTGAATGGCACGATTGCCGGGCCTGAAAATGGGGTTGCTGCTGTCATCGCCCATTTACGCGCCTTGCCCGACTGTGCGGATTTGGAGTGGAAGAAAGCGGTCAGCGAAAACCGTCCTTTTGGCAAGATGAAGGTCAAGGTAAAGCGCGAGATTGTCACGATGGGGCAACCCGATGTTGATCCATTGGCAAAGGTCGGAAATTACGTTGATCCGCTAGATTGGAATGACCTGATCAACAGCCCGGATGTCGCCGTGATCGACACCCGCAATGATTACGAAGTGGCGATTGGCACGTTTGACGGGTCAGTTGACCCAAAGACCGACAGTTTCAGTGAATTTCCTGCATGGTGGGAGGCCAACAAGCATCGCTTTCACAACAAGAAGGTTGCGATGTTTTGCACGGGTGGCATCCGCTGCGAAAAATCAACAAACTATCTTTTAGGTCAAGGGGTCGAAGACGTTTTTCACCTCAAGGGCGGCATTCTGAAATACCTTGAAGAAGTTCCGCAGGAGCAAAGCACATGGCAGGGTGATTGCTTTGTCTTTGATAACCGGGTCAGCGTCGGGCACGGCTTGGTCGAGGGACCGCATAAGTTGTGTCATGGCTGTCGCAGGCCAATCCTGCCTGAAGATACCAAAAGGCCGGAATTTGAGAATGGTGTCAGTTGCCATAATTGCTTCAATGAGACATCAGATTGGGACAAGGACCGCTTTCGTGAACGGCAAAAACAGATGTTACTGACCAAGGCTCGAAAACATGCTCAAAGCGGTTGAGTAGCCATGCGTGGTGCGCGCGGGCGGCTTCGGTTGAGCAACCACAACATGATCGCGATATTCAGCCCGTTCCAAATAATGCCGTTGATGAACGCCCATTGGTACGATCCTGTCAGGTCGTAAATCTGGCCTGACATCCAGCCCCCCAATGCCATGCCTAAAATCGTTGCCATCAGTACAAATCCAACCCGTGCGCCTGCTTCTTTGGCGGGCATATATTCGCGGACGATCAACGCATAGCTCGGTACAATGCCGCCCTGGCTAAGACCAAATACCAGACTGACCATATAGAGCGAGACCATGCCACCGGCGGGTAGATACAAGAACAATGCGATGCATTGTAGAACTGAGCCGATCAGCAGGGTGCGCACCCCACCCAACTTGTCAGCCAACAGCCCCGATACGATACGCGACCCAACACCGCCGATCAGCATTAGGGACAACATCTGTGCGCCCACAGCCGGGCCAAACCCGAAGCCAACGCAAAGCGACACGATATGCACCTGCGGCATGGACATCGCCACGCAACACGCGACGCCTGCAAGTCCCAGTAGATACTGCAATGTGCGCGGGCTCAGGCCGGACGACTGTGCATTAAGATTTGAGGCTACTTGCGCTGCATTGCGCGCCTCCTCTGGGACGCGGCGCCGCAGGGCCAGCGACAGCGGGATCACGCAAACCAGTGTCACAACGGCCATCACAGCGTAGACCGCGCGCCATCCACTGTCTTGTAAGATGCCTGCCAACGCCATCGGCCAGATTGCGCCAGAGAGGTAATTCCCGCTTGCTGCGATTGCGACAGCGATGCCGCGCCGGCGCACAAACCAATGCGAGATGTCAGCGATCAATGGTCCAAACCCCACCGCAGCAGCAAACCCGATGATCAACTGCGAAAGCGATAGCATCGCGATGGAATGAGAAAGAATGGCAAGGCCCAACCCCGCAACAATCGCCAGCGCCGCAACGATAAGCGACAGCGTGACGCCAAAGCGATCAACGGCCCGTCCGATTATAAAATTGCCCAAGGCAAAGCCAATCATCGTTAAGGTGTATGGAAATGCCGCATCGGCGCGCGTTGTGGCAAACTCCGCTTCGACTGCGGGCATAATGACGATGATTGCCCACATACCCGCATTTGCAACGGTGGCGACAAGCAGGGTCAGAAAAAGCCGAAACCAAGCGTACCTGCTATCTGTCACCGTATCTTGCATTTTGTGGGGCTCCTTGCCCGCACATCAATCGTCAAAGCATAGCCAAGTGCAAGCGTTCACAAGAAGTAATGACATTTGGATTTGTTAAGCTGGCGGTAAACCTTAGTGCCCTAGAAAGGTCTTGGGTGAATAAAAGGTGGTGGAGATGGGTGCGCAAAGCAATTTGGCACCAGTCATCATTAAACGTAAAAAAGTCATCGTTGCCGGTGGGCATCATGGTGGTGCTTGGAAAGTCGCGTATGCGGATTTCGTAACCGCGATGATGGCATTTTTTATGTTGATGTGGCTGTTGAATGCAACGACTGAACAACAACGTAAGGGGCTTGCGGATTACTTTTCGCCAACCATCGCCATCAACCGGGTATCT
The DNA here is from genome assembly GCA_051251995.1 of Sulfitobacter sp. Lineage (GTDB taxonomy): Bacteria > Pseudomonadota > Alphaproteobacteria > Rhodobacterales > Rhodobacteraceae > Sulfitobacter. The sequence goes on along the minus strand of JBPOFF010000004.1, from coordinate 72,725 downwards.
GGGGGTGGTAATGGATCCTTTGGCGGGGATAGTATTTTTTCCGAGCAAACTTTGCCGAAAGTTGGCACTGGGGCCACGGCAGATCATTCATTCCAAGAGAACGCTGCGCGCGGAGACACCGGAACCTCTGTGGATGAAGGCGCTAAAGAAGCACAAGAAGAAGTCTTTAGAGAAGTTGATGATGTTCTGATGGGTCGTGGCGGCGAATCATTGGTCATGGAAAATGCATTAAAGCATATTGTGACCCGCATCACTGACGAAGGGCTGGTGATAGAGTTGTTCGAGCTGGACGACGCCCTGCTGTTTGAAAATGGCACCGATGTGCCAACGCAACTTTTGCGTGATCTGACGCTGGTGATTACCGAAGCAACAAAATCTGTAACCAACAATATTGCAATTGGCGGACACGTTAGTGCCAACCCTATCGTATTGGCCAATAGCCCCGTTTGGGAACTATCTGCTCAACGGGCGACTGCAATGCGTGTTCTTTTACAAAAGGATGGCGTGGTGACAACACGAATAAAGCGAGTGACGGGGCATGCCGACCGGGACCCGGTGTTACCAAACACGATGGCGCGGCGTAACAATCGGCTGGAGGTGGTGCTGTTGCGGGATGTAAAACGCAATTGAAATCTATCAGATTTTATCTGTTAGCGCTGTGTTAAGCTGCGCACGCCTATCTGTTGGGTCAACTTTGGTCGATACAGCAGAAAGGCGTGTCTATGACAATTTCATCTTCGCTCAACGCAGGGGTTGCCGGTTTGCAAGCGAACGCGACGCGGCTTGCATCCATCTCAGACAATATCGCGAATTCCTCAACTTACGGATACAAACGGGTTCAGACTGATTTCCACTCAATGGTGATTTCATCACACGGCGGCACCTATTCCGCAGGGGGTGTCCGGGCCACGACGCAACGCCTGGTGGACCAACGAGGACCGCTTGTTGCGACGAACAATGCCACTGACCTAGCTGTACGAGGGCGTGGGTTTTTGCCTGTGGCGCAAAGTTCGGACGTCAATGTTGGCAATGGTGATTCCCAAATGTTCCTAACGTCCACGGGATCATTCAGGACCGATTCAGATGGGTTTTTGCGGTCAACATCAGGTCTTGTTCTGCTGGGCTGGCCCGCCAGACCTGATGGCACGATCCCGACTTTTCCGCGCGATACCGCAGATGGGCTGGAACCAGTACAAATCAATGTTAACCAATTCTCAGGCGAACCAACGACATCCATGAGTCTTGGCGTAAATCTGCCTGCAACCGCAACAGATGCTGGGGCAACAGGTGACACCCAAGAGCTGTCCGTCGAATACTATGACAACCTCGGGATTTCAGAAAGCATCAACATCAGCTTTGCACCAACTGTACCTGGCACGGGATCGTCAAACGAGTGGACGATGACAATGACCGATTCCGTCAATCCGGGAACTGTCATCGGTGAATACACATTGACCTTTGCGGACAGCCGCACCGCTGGTGGTACTTTAGCATCTGTAGCGACACTCAGCGGCGGTACATATGATGCGGCAACCGGGAATTTAATCGTAAACGTCGCTGGCGGCCCAATCGAAATTGATATCGGTGTGATTGGGGAAACAGATGGCCTGACACAACTCTCGGACAACTTCGCCCCAGTATCTATTTCAAAGGATGGTTCCCCTGTCGGGAACATGACGTCTGTTGAGGTTGATGCAAACGGCTATGTGCATGCGTATTTTGATACTGGCATCACCCGAACCGTTTATCAGGTTCCGCTGGTCGACCTGCCCAATCCGAATGGCATGGTTGCCCTTGACCACCAGACTTACCAACCGTCAGTCGATAGCGGGTCATTCTTTTTATGGGACGCAAGTGACGGGCCGACGGGTGACATCGTTTCCTTCGCTCTTGAGGAATCGTCCACAGATGTTGCGGGCGAATTAACATCGATGATCCAAACGCAACGCGCATATTCATCAAACGCCAAGGTCATTCAAACCGTCGATGAAATGTTGCAGGAGACAACCAACATCAAGCGGTGATGTTGGAATGACCTGATCCGATCCATTCAAAGGAAGCGAAGCCATGACCATATCCGGGGCATTATCAAACGCTATGTCTGGCCTGCGTGCCGCAGGGCGCGGGGCCGAATTGGTCTCATCCAATATTTCAAACGCCCTAACGCCCGGGTATGGCCGCCGGGTCCTATCGCTATCTTCATCGAATATCGGCACATATGGCGGGGTTCAGGTGAATGGTGTCACTCGGGTTGTTGATGCTGGTTTGGCATCTGACCGACGATTGGCCGATGCGGCCCACAGTCATGCCAGCCTGTCGACTGATTTCTTTACACGTATCGAAAAACTATTGGGAACACCCGACGATCCCGCGTCATTATCCGCGCAGCTTTCAGGCTTTGAAAACAGTTTGATTGTCGCTGCGAGCCGTCCCGATGCACCAGAGCGTCTGAACAGTGCGGTAGTCAGCGCACGGGGGCTGGCGCGTAGCATTGGTGATGCGTCAGCAGGAATACAGGATGCGCGCACAAAAGCCGATCAGAATATCGGAGGTCAGGTAGCGGAGCTAAACGGTGCCCTTCAGCAAATCCAAGCGCTGAATTCACAAATAACAGCTGCCCAAGTCCAAAATGGCAATGTTCCAGCATTGCTGGATCAACGGCAGCAAGTTGTTGACCAGATCGGTGCGTTAGTCCCTGTTCGAGAGGTCCCGCGAGACAATGGGCAAATCGCATTGTATACAACTGGCGGTGCGATTTTAATCGACGGTTCTGCTGCTACAGTTGGTTTTGAGCCGGTCAATATCGTTACACCATATATGACTCAATCTTCTGGCACCCTTGGCGGGTTGACCCTGAATGGTGTGGCGATACGCACCGGATCAACAGATGGCGCTTTGCGCGGTGGGGCAATTGGGGCGCAATTTGCAATTCGCGATGAACACGCCGTGGAAGCTCAAACCCAACTTGATGCCTTAGCGCGTGATTTGGTTGAGCGATTTCAAGATCCGTCTGTTGATGGAACTTTGTCAGTGGGCGATGCTGGTTTGTTTACGGACGACGGCAATGCGTTCGATCCGCTGGATGAAGTGGGTCTTTCAGAAAGGCTTAGGCTGAATGCATCTGTTGATCCTGATCAGGGAGGTCAGACATGGCGCATCAGAGATGGTATGAATGCGACAGCACCCGGCAATGTCGGCGACGCCAGCCTGTTGCACAGCCTGACTGATACCCTGATCGGCGCACGCACCCCGGCAAGTGGCAGCTTTGGCGGCGGTGCCTTTTCAGCAATTAACTTGGTATCAACGTATATCTCAGCGATTGGCGGGGAACGCACGCAATCAGAACAAACGCTCAGTTATACCTCAGCTCAGCTTACGGAATTGACCGAACGCCAACTGGCAGATGGTGTCGATAGCGACGATGAAATCGCCCGTTTGATGGTGATTGAACAAGCCTATGCCGCAAATGCCCGCGTCATCGAAGCCGTGGACGAAATGATGCAAACAATGTTGAGGTTATAAACAATGACAGCCGTTTCTCTGGGCGATCTCGCGCAATCCTTCATGCTGCGCCAACGGAACACAGCACTCAAACAGGATATGAGTCGCCTTACGGCGGAACTGGCAACAGGTCAGGTCGCTGATGTGCGGCAAGTATTGGCGGGTAATTATAGCTACCTCACTGATATTGAGCGCAAAGCCGACATATTGACTGGGTACAGCGTGGCCACAACCGAGGCTACGCATTTTGCCAGCACAATGCAGACCGCTTTGGAAAAGCTGGACGGGCTGACCCAAACCCTTTCAAGCAGTTTGTTGATCGCAGGAACCAACACAGTTGGCACCAGCAGTGCAGATATCGCCGCAGAAGCGCGTGGTGCGTTAGATAGTATGGTTGGCACGCTGAACACTGACATCGCTGGCCGATACATGTTCGCAGGAACCGCCACAGATCAGTCACCATTGGTTAAAAGTGATGTACTCATTGCCGAGTTGAAATTCGCCATGGCAGGGGCCACAACGCCAGCGGATATGATGGCGGCCGCTGAGGTTTGGTTTGATTCACCAACAGGCTATGCGGCAGTTGCTTATCAAGGGGGGACGGACCCTCTGAGCGCTTTTTCCCTTTCATCGACAGAAACATTGACGCTGGATATACGTGCAACAGATCCCGGGATCACAAAGATGCTCCGTTTGGCCGCAGTTTCTGCATTGTCAGACGACCCTGCATTTGGATTGGCCATCGAGGCGCAATCCGAACTGCATGCTCTCACCGCTCAAGATATGCTCGCGACCCAAGATAACATTACCGCATTGCGCGCCCATGTCGGGTCTGTTGAGGCCCGGATTGATACTGTTGCAGCCCGAAACGCAGCAGAGTCAACAAGTCTCAAGTTTGCCAAGACGGCGCTGCTTGAAGTCGATCCGTTTGAAACGGCCACGCAACTGGAGGAAGTCCAATTTCAACTTCAAAGTCTCTATTCAGTTACAGTCCGGATGTCTCAGCTGAATCTCGTGAATTTCCTTTGATGCGTTTTTTTGCGTTTCTGTGCATTGGGCTACTCTGCGTCAATATGGCAGCAGCCAGTCCCGTCAGGATAAAAGACCTCGTTGATTTTGATGGAGTTCGCGGGAATGACCTGGTTGGATATGGTCTGGTTGTCGGGCTTGATGGCAGCGGGGATGGGCTGCGCAACGCGCCATTCACCGAAGACATCATGACCAACATCCTTGAACGGCTGGGTGTAAATGTGACCGGTGAACAATTTCGCCCAAAGAATGTCGCCGCTGTTCTTGTCACAGCAACTTTACCTCCTTTTGCACGTGCCGGCGGTCAGATTGATGTAACAGTTTCTGCAATTGGTGATGCTAAAAGTCTTATGGGTGGCACGCTGATCATGACGCCGATGAACGCTGCTGATGGTCAGATATATGCAGTATCTCAGGGTACAATTATCGCTGGTGGTGCAGTGGCAGAAGGCGATGCCGGTCAAGTGACACAGGGCGTCCCAACATCCGGTGTAATCCCTTCGGGTGCACGGGTTGAGCGAGAAATTGAGTTTCAGCTCGCCTCTCTCCAAGAATTGCGTCTGGCATTGCGTGAGGCAGACTTCACGACAGCAGGACGGATTGAGCAGGCCATAAATAAAGATTTTGGCAGACGTGTTGCCGTCATGTTGGATAGCGGAACCGTGCAGCTAAATGTACCCGCCACGCGGATGGCCTCCGTCGCGCACGCTTTGGGGCGTATTGAAAATATTCGCGTTGAACCCGAACGCAAAGCACGGGTTGTCGTCGATCAGCGCTCTGGCACCATTGTGATGGGTGAAGATGTCCGTATATCGCGGGTCGCCGTTTCTCAGGGCAACTTGACCTTACGTATTCAAGAAACGCCAATCGCGGTTCAACCCAACCCTTTTACTGAGGGTGCGACAATTGTTGTACCCCGCACAAATGCCGCCATTCAAGAAGAACCGGGCATAAGTCTGGCCGAGGTCCAACCCGGAACGTCATTGTCAGAAGTGATTGCAGGTTTGAATGCGCTGGGCGTGTCCCCGCGCGACATGATCGACATCCTAAAAAGCATTAAAGCAGCGGGTGCTTTGCATGCCGAATTTGTTGTGCGCTGAACCTCGCCAGTCAGAGCAACTTGATTTGCCGGAAAAATACAGCGGTTAATCCTGGCCAAACCCCAAATCTAAAACCTAAATACCCCGCTGAGATGGCAGCGATCAAAATGTGAGAAGAGGCAAACACTTGGGCTATCTGCTTTGGTTCACTGATATCTAACACAGCATAACTGCTTATAAATGTCAGGAAACCAAACATCGCCAGGGATTTCGTTAACATGTTACTCCGGGTTGTATCCAGAAGCATTGCAGTTGCACCAAAAAACACTGGTGACGCCTGGGCAATCAAAAGCCAAAACAAGATGTCGCGAAAAATGACGCGGTCCAAATCGAAAAACGTCGGTATATAGGCTTCAGCGCTGAGTACGACCAAAGATGCGCCACCACCGATGAGAAGGTAGCCTAGATTGGTTCTTGCTGCGATTGCAACAAAGCTTTCACATTCATCGCCTTCAAAAGCCAAGGACAGCGCATGAGCGATCCGACCACTTACGAGTTGGAGGCACAATGGTATGACTTGGGCCAATCCGCGTGCAATGAGATACACAAAAGTGTTTTGTGGCGTTAAGATGTAATTGAGCATGATTAGGTCGACGTAGAGCCAATAGTAGGGCGTCACACCCAAAGGTAGCCCTAAGAAATTACTGGATTCTAACTTGCTATCCTGCGCAGTTGGTCGATGTGGTCGCAGACCTAACGATACCAAAACTAACGTGCCAAGCGACAGTGCCAAGGCTAACGACAGAACCAGATCGGCATTGATCAAGCCAATTTCAGCAACGCCATAAACTCCCACTGCCAGGACTACATTGCGAAGCTCAATCAACAGCGCAGATCGTTTTTGATTGGCCGCAAGGCACACGACACTGAGCCGCAGTAGCTTAAGGCTTAGAACCAGCCCAAGTATACAGATAACTGCATAACCATGGCCTTCAAAAAACCACATCGGCGCGTAACGGGCGAGAACAAGAGTGACAAATAAAAGCAAAACCCATCGCAGCAATACAGTACTCAGGAGCTTATCCCAGTTTCTGGAATTGTTTTCGCCAAGTTGAAGCTGCGGCAATCCATCCACCAACAAGCGACTTAAAACCTCTGCCATTACAACGCCAAAAAGAGCCACGGCCGCCTCAATGGGGTGCAAATACTTATTGAGCGTACCGACCAAAAGAATCCACCCGAGCGCACCAATGATAGTGCTGGTGATGGACTGCCCAATCGGAGCCGCCTTCATTGCCTTGCCTCTGGCAGCTGTAACTGCGGCCAATAGTCACCAATAAATCCCAACACATCACTGCTCCCGCATGCAAGTGTCACCCCTGACACCATCCGCAACTTGCAATACCAGTGTTTCGCAGTCCTTAATCCATCAGGATAGAACGCGGCGCATACTACTTAATTAGTTGACAAAATTTCTTCAAAAATAGCTTCGAACCAAACTGCCAGCGATCAGACTCCATCCATCCGCGACAACGAAAAACGCCAGTTTAAAGGGCAGTGATACAACAGCTGGCGGAACCATCATCATACCCATCGACATCAAGATCGCTGCCACAACAAGATCGATAATCAGGAATGGAAGAAAGACCAAAAAACCGATTTGAAATGCTCGCGAGATTTCTGACAATAAGAAGCTTGGGATCAGCACAGAAAGAGGTGCCTCGGGTGAAAGTTCAGCGTTAATGGTGTCGGGTCGCAATTCTGCCATTGCAAAGAATGTATCTGGATCCAAACGCCCAGCCATGAAGCTGCGAAACGGCTCAAGCGTTCGAATAAAAGCCGTTTCAATGTCGATCTCTTCGTTGGTGAGTGGTGCAATGCCGTTCTCCCAAGCGCTAACAAAGACCGGCTCCATAATAAAATAGGTCAAAAACAATGCTAGGCTAACGATCAACATATTCGGGGGAGATTGTTGCAACCCGATCGCTTGGCGGAGAATTGATAGTACCGTGACCAAAAATGGAAAGCAGGTCACCATTATCGCCAGGCCAGGTGCTAAGCTAAGAACAGTGATGAGCGCGAAAAGTTGAATTGTGCGTGTACTAATCGATCCATCATCGCCAAGCGAAATTGAAAGATCCTGTGCTATTGCAGCGCCCGGAAAGCTGAGCAATATGCTCAAAGAAGCTGCAACTATCAGTTGATTAAGAAACGCTCGGTTCACAGGTTGCTCTGAAGGTTAACCACTTCAGTAAGCCTGACAGCCAATTGTCCAGCTTCATCCCCGTCCAACTCTTCGAGAGTGCCTCGGGCGATCAAGCGCTCCCCAACATAAAGTTCGACTGGATCATCGACTTTGCTGTCTAGTTTTAGAACCGCATTTTCGCCTAACATGACCAAATCTCGGATCAACGGCCGTGCTTTACCCACACAAACATTCACCTCAATCGGAACTGATGTGAAAGGATTTGAGCGGTCCGCTGCTGGCAACAGCGCCTCTGGTGATACATCAGTCATCATTTGGTTCCTGTTCTATTTGCTGGAAAAACGCATCAAGAGCGTTTGAAAAACCCATGAGAAGTGCATCAAGGTTAATCTCGCGCTCATCCGTATTTACACGAAGATAAACTTGCCCTTCGCCCAAAGCAGGCTCACCCTTTAACTCAAAAGGTATGTTGGTGATTTCGCTTAGCAGTTCGGTTAACGCGTCCAGATTCTTTGGTGATACGGCAATCTGGATGGCATTTTCGGATTGGTCCGCCATAAGATCAGTTATTTGAGCAAGAACTTGTGCAACAATAATCTTGTTTGTGACCTCAGGAAGAACTTTTGTAACGATCTGCGTGAGCAGAGGCTTCATTGCTTGGCCGAGCTTCGTAAAGGCCTCATGAAAGGTAAACGACATGTCTTGCAGGTTCTGAGCAAAATCCGCAGCGATCCGGTCTTTTGCCACTTCGTGGGCTTTAACAGCATCTTCCCAACCCGCCTGATAACCGTCTTCAAAGGACTGCAACTTTGCATCCTCGACATTGTCTGGATTCAACGATTCCGGCTGTTCATCTGTGGACGGCAGCGAAGAGAAGTTGTGATAGCGATGCGCAAGTGACATCAGACATTTTCCTCTTTGTCTTCAAGCCAGCTACGCAGAATTTCTACCGTTTCTTCTTGCCGCTCTCCGATCATTGCCCGCAAGCGATCCACTGGATCATCAGACACGCCACCCATCATCGGCAAATCAGGCAACATGCCTTGATCGTCGTCAAGGTTAAGCCCGCCCGTCAGATCAGGTAGGTCATAATCATCGTTCTCAATCTCACCTGTTAGAGCGGACGAATCGACATTTTCTTGAGAGGACTGTTTAGCAACTGGCAATGCAGCTACAGAGCCGGATTCTTCATTTTGCTTCCGTGAAAGAATAGGTTTTACCACAAAAAGACCCAAGATTAGTGTGACAAGCGCAAGAACGACCATTTGGATCGCAGACATTAGATCCAGATCAAATTGATCTAAAATAGAAGGCCCTACAGCCGTTCCGCTTGGTGAAATAGCCTGCAGTGGCATCGACTTTATTGTAATAATATCGCCCCGGCTTTCGTCATACCCCACTGCTGACGAAACCAGCTCGCGCAGCGCTGAAAGCTCCTCGTCACTTCTGGGTTCTGGTACCTGCTGGCCTGCCTCATTGGTGCTTGTTGGCTCATTTACCAATACGGCAACAGTGACACGTTTTATCGCCCCTGGCGCGCGAATGATTTCCCGTTCCGTCTCTGAAACTTCATAGTTAATACGTTCACGTGTCTCACTGTTATTTGACGATGAGCTGTCACCGCCACCGCCTTCTTGGTCAGGCAAATTGCTGGCGACAGTAACTTCACCGGAGCCTGCGTCTTTTGAGGTATTGCTACGCTCTTCGGTGTCAGTGCTAATCGCGACCCGGCCTTCTGGATCATATCGGTGCTCACGCAACGATTCGCTTTCAGTCACGGTGTCTACACTGACTTCAACGACGGAGTTGCCAAAACCAACTCGGGCTTCCAACAAGCGTTGAACGCGCTCACGCAAAACCTGGGCCTTGTCGTCACCCCCGATGGCCGGTGCGATATCATCCGTTTGACCGATTAAAGCACCATTGGCATCGATGACTGCAACATCATCTGGCGATAATCCCGCAACGGCAGAAGCGATCAGATACCGCACCGCTTTGGCTTGTTCAGCGGTTACCGATCCACCATTTGGGGTGATAGAAACAGACGCCTTTGGGGTCACACCTCGCTGAAATGGGTTTGATCCAGTGCTGGCAATATGTACTCTCGCCATGGCGATATGGGGATTGGCCACAATTGTCCGCGCAAGCTCACCTTCTTTGGCACGCCAATATGCTGCATCAAACATCTGCGAAGTTGTTCCAAACCCAGTCAGATTATCCAAAAGCTCGTAACCACGATTACCATTCGCAGGCAGACCTTCACTTGCTAAGGTAAGACGCAATTGATCCCGCTCCTGCTGATCCACGAAGATTGAACCACCGCGTACTTCAAAAACGACGCCGCGCTGTTCCAAAGATCGGACGACATCCCCAGCTGCACCGCTTTCCAATCCAGCATAGAGCAGCGTCATACTGGGGGCCGTTGCCATACGAGACATTGCCAAGACACCGACGAACATAATCCCGGTTGCAAGGATCACAGTGATCTGCCGACGGAAATCCAATCGCATCCAGACATCTAGTAATTGCTGCACATTATTCTCCGAATAGTCGTGGCGTTCTGCCCGACGTCGCCCAAGAAATGGACCAACAGGCTTAACATTCGGTTAGTGCAATTGAGTCTATAACTGACGACAGACAATAGAATGGGTGAATATGTCAGAGCCAGAAAATGAGGCCCCTGAAGAGCCAAAGAAAAAATCGAAGCTTCCTTTGTTGATAGGATTAGTATTGGGACTCGCTGGGGCCGGCGGTGGTTTTTTTGCTGTCAATTCTGGTATGATTCTAGCGTCCGAAGCGTCTGACCATTCATCAGATGAGGTTGAAGCCGAAGCGATACCAGACGTTGCATTTATTGCCGTCGATCCATTGGTCATCTCACTCAGGGCGCCATCCACTGCACGACATCTCCGCTTCAGGGCGCAACTAGAAGTGCCAGTGCAGTTTAAGATTGATGTCGAAACTCTGCTGCCGCGCGTTGTTGATGTTTTGAACAGCTATCTTCGCGCAATCGACACCAGTGACTTTGAGGATCCGTCCGCATTGATGCGACTTCGGGCACAAATGTTGCGACGGGTCCAAGTTGTTACAGGTCAAGGGCGCGTCAACGACTTGCTGATCATGGAATTTGTACTGAATTGAGAGATTGATATGGAAATGATTGCTGATATTCTTCTGGTTGCAGGAGCACTTGGCGCGGCGTTTTATTGCTTTATCTTGGGCCGTAGGCTCAATCGCTTCAACGATCTTGAAAAAGGTGTTGGTGGCGCTGTTGCGATTTTATCCTCGCAAGTTGATGATCTAACTAAGACGTTAACAGCCGCACAAAGATCAGCCGGGCACTCTGCAGAAACACTTTCTGATTTGTCCCAACGCGCAGAAGAAACGTCACGCCGACTTGAGCTACAAATGGCTTCGCTCCACGACCTGCAACCGGTTTCGTCTGAAGCACACCCTAAAAATCAATGTGAAGAACCCCGTCCACCACAACCATCCGAGCCAATGTTTGTACGGCATCGCGCGTCTGGAACTGCGTCATGAACATTCAGAAACGAAAGAGTAAAACTGTTAAGCGTTCAGGCCGTGGGTCTGTGGCAATCATTGCGATTCTACTCATGACATCAGCAATATTGCGATTGGCATCGGGAACTAGCGTTGCATTTGCACAAGGTGCGGATTCAACAAAGGCGGTCTCGGAAGAACGAGCTCACGGTCCGCTGGTCGGAGCGACGATCACAGCGGGCGATAGATCAAAAATGAGCGCCTTGCTTGTTGCATTGCAAGCGCGAGAAGAAAAAGTAAAAGCTCGTGAAGTTCAGATGGAAATGCGTAGTAAGGCACTTTCGGTCATAGATGAAGAAATTAAAAAGCGTCTCACCGCCCTTGAACAAGCCGAAGTTGAGTTGAGGGGAACTTTAGCTCTTGCCAATAACGCCGCAGAGAACGACTTAGCGCGTTTGACGTCTGTATACGAGAATATGAAGCCAAAGGATGCTGCGGCACTTTTTGGAGCTATGGAGCCAGACTTTGCTGCCGGTTTTCTGGGTCGAATGCGCCCTGACGCCGCCGCTGCAGTCCTAGCCGGCCTATCACCAGACGCGGCGTATTCAATAAGCGTAATTCTTGCCAGCCGTAATGCGAATGCGCCCAAATCCTGAGTGACGCAGAGGCTTTCTTAACTCCTGTTTGCGACAATAGGTCGAAGTAGGTAATTCAAGGGAATAACATGGTCGGAATCATTGGCATCATCACCATTTTCGTCATGGTTTTTGGAGGTTATCTCGCCGCTGGCGGGAAAATGGGGATCATCCTCAAATCTTTACCTTTTGAATTCATAATGATTGGTGGTGCAGGTGTTGGGGCATTCCTAATCAGCAACGATATGCCTGCAATCAAACATACTATCAAGGACATCGGCAAGGTCTTTAAGGGCCCCAAATGGAAGCATGAAGACTATCGCGACTTGCTATGCCTTCTGTTCGAACTTGTGCGGCTGGCACGTCAAAATCCTGTTGCAATCGAAGAGCATATTGAAGCTCCCGCAGAGTCTTCAATTTTTTCTAAGTATCCAAAAATCCTCACCGACTCTGAGGCTATCGCTTTGATTTGTGACACCATGCGTTCAGCGTCGATGAATTACGATGATCCGCATCAGGTCGAGGAGGTGTTGGAAAAAAGGATGGAGGCAAATGCACACCACGCACTGCATTCTAGCCACGCCTTACAAACGCTTGCAGACGGCCTTCCCGCGCTTGGCATCGTTGCGGCGGTATTGGGTATTATCAAGACGATGGGCTCAATCGACCAACCACCAGAAATTTTGGGTAAACTTATTGGCGGCGCTTTGGTTGGTACATTTCTTGGCGTTTTCCTGGCTTACGGTCTGGTTGGCCCGTTTGCAGCCAAAGTCAAAGATGTAACAGAAGAAGAGGCGCATTTTTACAAGCTGATCCGTGAGGTCCTCGTCGCCAACCTACATAATCACGCGACAAATATCTGTATCGAAGTTGGCCGTCAGAACACACCTTCGCATTGTCGCCCCAGCTATTCTGATTTGGAGGAGGCCCTGAAGTCGGTCAAACAAGGCGCAGCATGATTATGCTGAGAGTTGTCTCGCTCATGACCCTATTGCTGTGGTCAGTTTCAGCCCAGGCCGAACCTGCTTTTGTGCAATCAGGGGAGCACGTTGGCTTTACACGTTTGGTTGTTAAAATTCCTGATGGACGGAGTTGGAATATCAGACAAGTTGATCGAAAGGTAATGTTGAAGCTGACAGAATTTGACAAGGGATTCGATACTACACGGATTTTTGATCTAATACCTCGCGATCGTATTGAGCGGGTGGACGCAAACGAAGATACCCTCACCATTCACCTTGGTTGTGAATGTGGTGTATCGGCGTTTAACGTAGACGGCGGATATGTGGCGCTAGACATTGCGTATGTTGCGCAAAGACAGAGGCCGCCATTACTGAGAAAACCAACTTCGCCGCAAATTACCACCAAACCGGAACGTGCGATCGAACGGAAGGTGCCACTATTGGAAACGAACGATTTGCCCAATCGCACAGAATTATCGGGCCGAGACATTATTGCCCTGAAAGATCTGCAATCGCGCCTTTCCACTGAAATTGGCAGAGCGGCGACGCGCGGTGTCTTGGAGCCAAATCAGGTCACGGCATCAGCTCACCGCAGACGAATTGACGCAACCGCCTTCGAACATTTGTTACCACCCTTAACTACATCGAAAAATCCAGCTCGCACGTCGAGCAACATTCGTCTTACAACCAGTATGGATACGCCAACCCGTTCACACCCCTCAGAACGAAAGCTCTCTGATCAGGGACAGTGGTGCCCCCAGGACGATGAAACAGATGTTACCGCTTGGGGCGACATGAGAGAATTCGATGTTCAAATTAGCGAGGCCCGCTTGGATTTGTTTGGTGAATTCGACAAACTTAACCCCGATGTCGCAATTAAGTTAGCAAAAATATACGTCTTTTTTGGTTTTGGAGCCGAAGCGCGGCAGGTTTTGAACCTTGACCCAGCTTTAGCAGAGAAACAGCAGATCCTATTGGATATGGCAGACATTATGGAGTCTGGTGGAAGCAAGCCGGGCCTTTCAATCCGTTCCTTTTCGGATTGCACAGGTAGTATCTCACTTTGGGCACTTTTGGCTGACCCCGATAATCTCAATGACCCGGTTGTTGATTCAACGGCTGTCCTTCGTACGTTAGGCGCACTTCCAGCTCATTTACGGCAACATCTTGCACCTATCGTAAGTGGACGTTTCTTGTCCCTTGGCGATCAGGAACGTGCGGCAACCGCCTTGCGAAGCCTTGAGAGAATGCCCGATATTTTGCCTCCTTCAGCTGAAGTCGCAAATGCTAATCTCAACATGGATCGCGGCGAGACGGAGCAAAGTATTGATGATCTGAAAGAGATCGCCATGGCAAATGACGCGGAATCGCCTCAAGCGTTGATCAACCTTTTGAACGCACAAATAGCAAACCAAAAACCCATTGAACCAGAGTTTATTGGCTTGGCGGAAGCGTACGCTCAGGAACTACGCGGCACAGCTTTTGAGACACAACTACGCAGGGTGCATATTTTGTCCCTGATAGAGACTCTTAATTTTGACCGTGCCTCATCTGAGATTAAGGCTATGATAAATCTTGGCACAACTGGGCTTTTGGATGAATTGCGGACACAGTTACTTCAAAAAGCAGCCACAGCGGCCAGTGATATTGTTTTTCTGGACATTATATTTCGCCAGCCCGCTAAAGATTTGACCTTACTTGACCAGAGCACAAAGATATCCGTTGCTGATCGGCTTTTGGTCCTAGGTTTCGCCTCAAATGCCTCAGCCCTCGTTGAAACCATTCCGGACCGCCCTCGCAACCCAAAGCGGCAAGAGCTTGCCGCAAAAGTAGCATTGGCTTTGGAACAGCCCTATCAAGCCCTTGCTGAACTTATTGGTATTGATAGCGAAATATCTAACATATTACGTGCAGAGGCAAAACACAAAGTAGGTGCGTTTGAAGATGCACACAACTTCTATCAAGGTGCGAGGCAGCCAGAAGCCGCAGCGCAAAGTGCGTGGCTTGCTGGCAATTGGCGTGATTTAACTGATGCGGAAACCCCTATATTTGGTCAGATCAAGGCATTGGCAGAGCCTACCTCTGCACCAGAAAATCGTAAGGTTGGAATGCTAAATCGAAGCGGCGCTGTCTTGAAAGAAAGTGCTGAAGCGCGGCAAACAATGGAAGAGCTCTTAAAAATGCCTGAGTTGAGAGCAACAGTTGAATAATCGGCACCCAGTAGATTTTGCTTCTGAAGGTTACTGAAAATAAACCTCCGATAAATTATAGTGTCCATAGGTCATAGAATGTGACCGCTCGAGGACATCAAATGAAAAAGACACTGTGGAATAAACAATCAAATCAGAGTGGCAACAAAACGGGTTGCCGAGCGCTCGCGGCGCAAAGTCGCTCCCTTTTCCAGACACTTTGCATGTTAGAATCTTGTCGGCGGCATATTTGCTTCAGTTCCGTGCATTAAAGTATGGGTAACTTGTCATTTAAAGCCGCCTTCAATCCAACGATCCTGCTTGCAATGGCGTTAATGGCAGTCATCGTGATGATGATCTTGCCAATGCCATCATGGGTTCTTGACACAGGGCTTGCAGCTTCATTTGCGCTTGCGATTCTGATTTTTACAATCACGCTATTCATTGAGCGGCCTTTAGATTTTTCTGCGTTCCCGACTATCTTGCTTGCGTCGTTAATGTTGCGATTGTCGCTTAACGTGTCTTCAACAAAACTTATTATTGGACAAGGACACACTGGCACAAATGCGGCCGGCGATGTGATCGAAAGCTTTGCCCAATTTGTGATGGGTGGCTCAGTTTTCCTTGGCTTGGTGGTTTTTTGCGTGCTGTTGATTGTAAATTTTATGGTCATCAACAAGGGGGCCACACGCATGGCGGAAGTTGGTGCGCGGTTTGCACTGGACGGCATGCCCGGCAAACAGATGGCTATCGACAGTGACATGTCAGCTGGTGCGATTACGCACCAAGAAGCCAAGGAACGAAGGGAGCGAGAGCAACAAGAAACAACATTCTTTGGCTCACTGGACGGTGCATCAAAGTTTGTCAAAGGTGATGCAATAGCTGGCCTTTTGATCACTTTGCTCAACCTGGTCGCCGGTTTAATAATGGGTGTGGTCGTCCACGGTATGCCCATGGGTGACGCATTCGAAACCTACGCGATATTGACTGTGGGTGACGGCCTTGTTTCACAAATTCCCGCAGTCGTCATTTCCATTGCATCCGCCTTGTTATTGGCCCGTGGCGGCACACAAGGAGCAACTGATTTGGCTGTCTTTAGTCAATTGGGCAAACACCCATCAGCTTTGGCAACTGTTTCAGTCTTGATGTTCGCATTCGCCCTGTTCCCAGGGTTACCGTTTCTACCCTTTTTATTAGGAGGGGCCGCGCTGGGTAGTGCAGCTTTCATGATGTACCGAAAGGCGCGCATTTCGGCTGCTTCAAAACCGCAGGTTTCTGATATCAGTGCATTACCAAAAGAAAAATCACTTGGTGACGTCTTAGAACTCGACGATATCCATGTCGAATTTGCGCCAGATCTCGTAAATATGGTTTTGGATCCCGGCACTGGTTTAGATGCCCGGATTTCAAACATGCGCACACATGTGGCATCTGTTTTTGGCTTAATCCTCCCTGAAATTCGCCTAACGGATCATGCTGGGTTACCGCAAGGAACCTATGTGCTTCGGATTCAAGGTGTTGAACAAGCCCGCGCGCAACTAAACCCTGATCAACTACTTGCTCTTGTTCCTGACGATCAAAGAGCACTGCCTTCTGGCACTGAGACAACTGAACCTGTCTACGGTGCCCCCGCGAGATGGATTAATAAAAAAGACAAAGAAGAAGCGGCGATTGCAGGAATAACCATTGTCACACCAACCGAAATTCTCGCGACACATCTGCTCGAAACGGTAAAGCGTAACTTTAGCAGGCTGCTTACCTTAAAATCACTGCGCCGAACACTTAATGAAATGGTGAACATCTCAGATGCAGGTCGTGCCGAAGCAAACCGTAAGATGCTGGACGAGCTTGTCCCAGACAAAGTTCCAATTGATGTGCTTCATGCTGTGTTACGTCTACTTCTCGATGAACAGGTTTCGATCCGCAATTTGCCCTTGATCCTTGAAGCAACCGCTGAAGCGCGCGGCCAAAATGCATCGCCAGAGGCAATATGCGAACACGTAAGACAAAGGTTAGGGTTTCAACTTGTCGCTGAAATGCGACGGGTCGATGGCACGTTACCGCTGGTTCAACTGGCCCCGGAATGGGAAGATACCTTTGCAACCTATCAAGTCGATGCAGAGCGCGGCTTAGACATCGCATTACCACCGGAAATATTTAACAAGCTAGCTGAGCGTGCTGCGGAAAAACTCGATGCAGCGAGCCGCAACGGTGTATATGCCGCCCTTGTAACAAATACCCGTCGCCGGCGTTTTTTGCGCACAGTAATGCGCGCCAAAGGTATCTCGAACCCTGTGTTGTCTTTCGAAGAAATCGGGCTGGATGCACGCCCTTCTTTGGTTGGGGTGATTGCGGCATGAACGCCAATTTGGCTGACCTGCTACCAATTGCCAACGCGGGATTATGGCACGGCTTTGTTGTGTTTGTACGGGTTGGCGCGATGGTATCTTTGATGCCCGCCTTTGGGGAAAAAACGATCCCAATCCGAGTCAAATTGGTGGTGGTGTTGGCATTTGTATTGATCATCTCGCCCGCCGTAACCCCTGCAAGCGTTCAATCAAATCCTTCTAACATGGCATGGTTGATTGTAACGGAAACGGGCGCTGGCCTCATCCTGGGGTTGGGCATAAGGATGTTCGTTCTCGCTTTGCAAACAGCCGGGTCTATTGCTGCTCAATCTACATCTTTGTCTCAAATTCTAGGCGGGGCGGTCGCAGAACCTTTGCCCGCCATTGGATATGTTTTGATCATTGGTGGGTTGGCGCTTGCTGTAATGACTGGATTGCACATCAAAGCAATTGCATTGGTAATTCTATCTTACGATCTGCTTCCCATCGGAAGGCTCCCGGATGGTTCAACCCTTTCTACATGGGGCATTGGGCAGATAAAGCGCGCGTTTGAACTTGCATTCACCCTAGCCGCGCCTTTTGTCATCTTGTCGCTGCTCTATAATTTGGCGATTGGTGCCATTAACAAGGCAATGCCACAGCTTATGGTTGCCTTCGTAGGCGCGCCAGTTATCACAGCTGGAGGCTTGTTCTTACTCTGCTTGGCATCACCCATGATGCTTTCAGTTTGGTTGCATGCTCTTGATAGCTTTCTGATCAACCCATTTGCGGTGGCCCCATGAGTGGATCGGATGACGAAACAGAAAAGACCTTTGATGCGACGCCGCAAAAATTATTGGAGGCTCGGAAAAAAGGTGAGATTGCCAAATCTACTGACTTAATGACATCAGCCGGTTACGCTGGGTTGCTTGCTGCGTTTCTCTTAACGGGGGCGAATGGGTTTCGCGAAATGGGGACAGCTTTGATGATCATGATCGATCAATCTTCTGACCTAGCGCCGTTCATTCTGAATATGCCGATATCTTCGTCCCTTGGTGGTTTAGTATCACAGGTTGTGTTTGCGATCCTTCCGCTTTTTACCTTTCCAGCGGTCGCGGTGATCCTTGCAATTTTTGCACAGCGCGCACTTGTGTTTGCACCAAGCAAGCTTTCGCCAAAATTATCACGTATCTCACCTATCTCAAACGCGAAAAATAAGTTTGGTCGAGGTGGGCTTTTTGAATTTTTCAAAAGTTTTACCAAGCTTTGCATTTATTCAATCTGCGTTGCCTTTTTCGTGCGTGCACACCTACCAGAAATGATCACGGCGCTGGAGACATCTCCACATCTTGTTTTATCTCTTATGGCAGAGCTCTGTCTGGCATTTTTATTTGTGATTGTGCTTGTCTCCGGCGCGATTGGTGGGATCGACGCGCTTTGGCAGCATTTCGAACATCTGAGAAAAAACAAGATGTCGCGAAAGGAGATTATGGACGAAACGAAAAATGCAGAGGGTGATCCACATCAAAAACAAGAGCGCCGGCAACGCGCAATGTCTGTGGCGCAAAACCAGATGATGGCTGATGTTCCAAAAGCCGATGTAATCGTGGTCAACCCAACCCACTATGCTGTTGCACTCAAATGGAGCCGCAGTCCTGGTGAGGCACCCGTTTGTGTTGCCAAAGGAATCGACGAAATTGCCAGGGCCATTCGCGAATCTGCAATGACGGCAGGCGTTCCAATCCACAGTGACCCCCCAACGGCCCGATCCCTATATTCGACGGCCTCAATTGGCGATCAGATTCCGCCAGAGCATTATCGGGCAGTGGCTGCGGCAATCCGTTTTGCAGAAGATATGCGAAAGAAAGCAAAGGGACGTACATGACCTCAATCAATGACCTGGTGGAATTATTGAGCATCACTAAAATAAAATATGACCAACAGCAGCAGAGTTTTCAAAGACTTGTCTCTGAAGAGGCCCGGCTTCGTAGTGAACTAGATCGGCTGGATTTTTCGGTTCTCCAAGCGCAGGCCAAACCAGAAAACAATGACAAAATGCGTGCAATTGGCGCTGAGATCATGTGGCAGAGTTGGGTTGCTCGATCAAAAACGCAGATAAACCTAAAACTTGCACAAGTCCTTGCCCTCAAATTGCAGCACCTCGCACAGGTAAAAAAAGCCTACGGAAAAGTTCTGGTTATTGAAGAACTCTTAGAACAAGAGCGTGGTAAGGTTGCAGCAAAGAGGGCTAGTGATGCGCTTTTGATGGCCATTGATCATACGATCCAGTTCTGATGCTGCTGATGGCGTTCGCTAATCGGCCACATCCAAAAAGCATCAATAATCCTGACGCGCAATTTCTAGGATCAACACGTCATGCACAATGCTAACTCCCATGTCGCGTTGGCCAACTTCGCGCAGTGCATTCCTTAAAACTGTAAGGTTCTCCACGTCAGTAAACGCACCATCAAATCCACCAATATTTGCATGGTCAAAAAGCACTTGAAGGAAGGAGTCCCGAAGCTTGGGTTCTTTCTTATAGATTGCGTCTTTTTGTCCTTCTGGCACTTCAAGACTGAGCGCCAGCACCACAAGTGCCACGACCCGCTTTTCTTGAACAATTGGGACAACAAATTGGTTGCTTAACTTCACATATTCCATCTGGGGCGGTGGGTTGTCTGGATCAAAAGGCTTATTATTGGTGTCAGCATGTGTATCAGCATCGTCCAATGGTGTATGAACTTCGGCTTCAGCAGGCGGGTCGCGCAGGAAAATCCCTGCGCCAACACCCGCACCCGAGCCAACCAAAAACAGCACAATCGGCAAAATCTTTTTCAACATATTACTCTCCTAAAATGGCAGTACGGCATCCAACACTTGTTGGCCGACACGAGGCTGTTGCACGTCAGTTATCTGACCACGACCACCATAGGAAACGCGGGCCGATGCGATTTTGTCATACGTAATTTCATTTTGTCGAGATATGTCAGCAGGGCGAACATAACCCGTTACTAACAGTTCTCTCATTTCAAAGTTCACACGAAGTTCTTGCGACCCACTGATTGACAAGACACCATTTGGCAAAACATCAACAATCGTCGCGGCGACACGCAACGTTAGTTTTTCTTTACGCTTCACCGAACCGTCACCAGAGGAACTGCTAGAAGAATTTATCCCAACGAGTTCGGCAGAGGACGCCCCTTCGGGCAGTTTTTCATCCAAACGCTGGGGCAACCCGAATAAACCCGGAACGCCCAAAGACTCTGCTCCTGACCGCGAGCGGTCAGTGGCATTGGATATTTCTGCTTTTTCGTCAATTTCTATGACGACTGTTAGGATGTCCCCACGTTGAACGGCACGTCGATCACCAAGCAAAGATTGGCGGGTGCCGGACCAAAGAGAAGCCTGATTAACCGGGCGCTCTTCTTCAAGGCGAAGCGGTAATCCAGGTGACAACATTGCAGCATGCTCTTGGGACTCCATCGGTTCTGAGAACGACGGTGCCTTACCCAAATGGTCTTTTCGGCCACAACCAGTAACCAGTAAAAGAGTGCATACAGTAACAAAGAACAGTTTCATTATACTTCCTATTGTTTGACGTGGATGGTGCCATCTTGTTGGACTTGACCGAACAAGGTCGCCCGAGACGAAAGATTCATGATGCGAACATTGTCCCCGACGGCACCTCGTTCAAGCGCCCGCCCTTCGGTCACGATGCTGAGGCCATTTCCAAAAAACTGCACCTGAACCAGTTGGTTTCGCATCACAATCGCAGGTGGCCCAACATCATCAAACAGGATCGGCCGCCCGGGGTAGAGGACTGTCCGCGCCTCCTGGCCCACAACATCAAGTACCCGTGCATACCCTTGGGCGTTGGTACTTTGGGCAAGGGTCACGTCCGTTTCGGTAATGATCGCATTGGCACGAATTGTTCGCGTCGGAACCACCGTTTCGGCATTGACCGGGAGCGACAGGAGAAAAACAAAAAGAAACCTAAAGAACATCAGCGCACTTGCGTCGTTGCGCCCATCATTTGGTCTGCCGCCGAAATCACCTTGGCATTCATTTCATAGCCGCGCTGTGCTTCGATCAATTCCGTGATTTCACGTACCGCATCCACCGAGCTATCTTCAAGGTAGCCCTGTCGCAGGGTGCCTAACCCATCTTGGCCCGGGGTTGAGATGAGCGCAGGACCGGATGCTTCTGTTTCAGAAAATAAGTTACTGCCGAGCGCCTCAAGACCTTTGGCATTCGTAAACCCCGAGAGGGTAAATTGGCCCAAGAGTTGTCCAGCTGCGTTTTCTTGGAAATAAGCATAGACCTCGCCCTCACTGTTGATCGAAAGGCTTCGCGCGTCTGACGGGATCACGATTTCCGGTGCGACTGGATAACCATCTGACGTAACGATCACGCCTTCGCCTGTCCGTTTTAGCCCACCATCACGGGTATAAGCTGTCTGACCACTGGGCAGAGTAACTTCCAAATAACCAAGCCCATCAATGGCAACATCCAGATCGCCGCCCGTAGCAGAGAGCGACCCCTGTGCGAGGTGAATGGATACGGCAGCTGGTCGCACACCCAAACCAAGCTGGACCCCCGTTGGCAAGACTGTGCCATCCGATGCATTCACCGCACCTGCACGTGCCATTTGTTGATAATGTAAATCGGCAAATTCCGCGCGCCGGGCGTTGTAGCCGGTCGTCGACATGTTCGCGAGGTTGTTTGAAATCGTTTCAACCCGCATCTGTTGGGCGGACATACCTGTCGCTGCAATCTTTAAAGCACGCATGACGAGCCTCCTGTTTTTAACTTCTGATTAAGTGTTTAATGACTTGATCGCAGCCCGAACCCGTTCATCTTCACTTTCAAGAAAACTTTGACCAAGCTCATAAGCCCGCTGCACTTCAATCATGCGGGCAAGCTGGCTTACCGCGTTAACGTTTGAGCTTTCGATGAATCCCTGCACAATCCTCGCGCCGTCAGTAGGTTCATAACCTGCCGCCGTTCGAAACATCACGCCGTCTTCACGTTCCATGTCCGAGGCATCAATGGGTCGAACCAAGCCCATCTGACCCAAGGGCGTCCCATCTGCGCTTAGGGTTCCGTCTGCGGAAACTGCAATACTGCTGCCCGGCGGCACAAATAGTGGCGCACCCCCCGCATCCAAAACCCGGTATCCGTCGTAAGTGACCAAATCGCCTTCCGCACTTGGCGAAAATGCCCCTGCGCGGGTCAAACGCTCGCCCCTTGGCGTCTCAACCAAGAAGTAACCGTCGCCTTCGATGGCAAAGTCGAAGGTGCCACCAGTCTGGGTCAATGCACCCTGATCAAATGATGTATTTCGGACATTGCCCTGCCCCATAGACAACGATGCACCGCGATCAACTGGCTTCACATATTCGGAGAAGATCAGCCCTTCGGCACGAAAACCTGTCGTTGCCGTATTGGCAATATTATTCGCAACGATCTGCATCTCTCTGGCAAGGCCAGACTGGCGGGAAAGAGTAGTGTATCCAGCGTTGTCCATCTCAACCCCCAATAATGAGCGGAATGATCCGCTCGTGAAAAAACGACACCAGCGTCTGTGTCATGAAGCTCATTGAAAACCAAAAAACGACGCCAATCGCGGCAAGTTTTGGCACGAATGTAAGTGTCATTTCCTGAATGGATGTCAGCGCCTGCACCAAACCGATGGACACGCCAGCCAACAATGCGACGGTCAGGATCGGCGTGGATATAATAAGAGCAACCCACAACCCTTGCCTCAGAGTGTCAAAAAAGATGACCTCGTTTAACATCAGACAGGCATCCGCAAGATTTCTTGATAGGCCTCAACAACTTTGTTTCGGACTGTCACTGCGGTCTCAACAGCTAACTCTGTCTGAGCCAAGGCAGTCACCAGCGAGTGCGGATCAGCATCACCAATCATCGCGCCTTTTGCCGCTTCCTCACCCTGCGCCATGGTGGCCGCAAAATCATTCGCAATTTCTTTTACCGCATCCATCGCGCCGATACTTGGTTCTGTGGCTGGTTTAGCGGCAGCGTATTTGTGAATTGCCGAAAGGCCTTTGATATCCATTCTGGATCTCCTTTGTTGATCGTAAAAAAACGTGCGGTTTTACCGCCGCAATAGGTCCATCAGACCCGCTGACATTTTTCGGGTTTGCTCAAACATCTTGAGGTTCGCTTCATAACTGCGCTGCGCTTCTCGCGCATCGGCCAGCTCAATCATCAGATCGACGTTGGTACCATCGTAATGCCCGCTTTCATCCGCCATCGGATGGCTGGGATCATAGATTGTCTCCAGATCACTGCGATCCAACCTCACACGACCGGGGGATACCTCTGAGACACCTTCGCCTGCTGAAAATGCTGTCTCAAATGATATTGTTTTGCGACGGTATCCCGGGGTATCCGCATTTGAGATGTTTTCCGACAAGTGCCGCAAACGCGTCGCCTGCGCGCGCAAACCACTGGACGATACACCAAGTGCTTTTGAAAATTCGCTCATCTTTGCCTCCTTCAGCTACGGATCGCGCTGCGCAAGATGCCCAACGCTGACTTGTAGATGGCCAGTGCCTGATCATGCTGTCGCTTTGCCGCTACTGATTTTAGCATTTCGGTTTCCAATGAAACCTGATTGCCATTTGGCGTTGCCTCATCCTTAGCCTTAAACGCTGCGGCCAAAGCATCTCCCGTAGGTGTTCCGTGCAAATGTTGCGGGCGGGTGGCCCGCTGGATACCAGCACCGTCAGTTGGGCGGTACGTGTCTCTAAACTCAGGTAAATCCTGCGCTATATAGTTTGGCGTATCCGCATTCGCCACGTTCTGGGCAACGATGGCCTGTTTCTGGCCTGCGTGTTTTGCCATGGCAGCTGACATTTTAAAAATGTCTAGGTTTTCAAACATCCGGGCTTCTCCCTCATGCAATTTCAACCAAGGCTTAACCCTGATTCCTTTAGAAAGGGTTTGCAGACGTCAAAGGAATGCTATGCCACTTACATCACAGATCTCCGGACTCACGGCCCAAATCGAAACATTACAGACTGTACGCGCAGTTGGCCGTGTTGTGGCAGTCAAGGCGGGCGTGGTGCGTATTGCAGGGCTTTCAGGTCAGGCAAGCATCGGTGACTGGATAAGTGTTCGGTGCGCAAAGACGGATGCCATTTCTGGTGAAGTCGTACAGATCGAAGGAAATTTGATTGTCGCGTTGCCCGACGCGCCTCCCGACGGTGTCGCGCTGAATGATCGTGTTGTTCTGCTTGACGCAGGTACAATTGCGCCGGCAAGTGACTGGATTGGCCGAGTCATTGATCCGTCTGGGAACCCGCTTGATGGCCGTCCTCTCCTTCGTGGGCCTCTCTCAAGGCCGTTGCGTGCATCGCCACCAGAGGCCAACGACCGCCGCGCTTTGGGTGCCCGGCTGGATACGGGCATGGCAATTACAAACACATTCTTACCGATCGTTCGCGGGCAACGTGTTGGTCTTTTTGCGGGTTCCGGTGTCGGCAAGAGCAGCCTTCTTGGGCATCTCGCGAAACACATGGAAGCAGACGTTGTTGTCATTGCGATGATTGGCGAACGCGGGCGCGAGCTTCGGCATTTTATTGACGAAGTTATGGGAAAAGACGGGCTCAAGCGGACAGTCGTTGTTGCCGCCACATCTGATCAATCACCGCTTCAACGCAGGCGGTGTGCATGGTCCGCCATGGCTGTAGCGGAACATTTTCGAGATCAGGGCATGTCCGTCCTATTCTTGGCAGACTCCATCACCCGGTTTGCCGAAGCCCATAGAGAAATTGCCGTTGCAGCAGGAGAGGCGCCGGTCTTGCGAGGATATCCACCGTCCACATCACATTTGATTATGTCGCTGTGCGAACGCGCGGGAACCTGCCATTTGGCCAAAGGCGACATAACAGCGCTCTTCAGTGTTCTTGTAGCAGGATCAGATATGGACGAACCGATCGCGGATATCTTGCGCGGTGTGTTAGATGGTCATGTTGTTTTGGATCGGGGGATTGCGGAAAGGGGACGTTACCCAGCTATAGACGTGTTACGTTCGGTTTCGCGCAGCTTACCGGGCGCGGCTAATGAAAAGGAAAACGCGATCCTTTCACAGGCGCGCAAGATGCTTGGGATATATGATCGCAATGCAATGATGATCCGCGCTGGTCTTTATACAGCTGGAAGCGACCCCGAAGTTGATCAGGCAATCGCGCTCTCATCTGAACTTGACGGTTTTTTGGCAAAGGTGGAAACGCTGGGATGCGAACATAGTTTCCAACAACTAGAACTCATTCTGCGTCGGGGAAAGCTAACAGGTAATACTCAAGTGCGAGGCTATAGGCCAGTACAAGAAGCATCTTAAATGTCAGGACTGCAAGAGAGTCAAAGCTATCGAACCTGAAGACAATCCAATGCCAAGATTGTCGATCTGATCCCGAACAATGAACTTTGTTATCACCATCTGGCGGGCCTCTTGGTCAAGAAATTGATCAAATCCCTCAGATCCAAAAACGGAGGTCGCTCGATCTTTGAAAGTCGACAGTTGTTGATCAATGTCAATCTGGCCAATTGAGCTTGGCAGGCCAAGCGCCTTCTCAAATAGTTTCCGCATTGGCGGATCCCCAAGGATGGTAAACCATTTTGTATCGGTGGAACTATCTTGCTCAGCAAGCTCTGCCAACTCGCGTTGGGCATAAAGCGCCACACGCATCGAATCGTCTTGCTCACCTGCCGCGACCTCAAAACTATTTGCCTGAAAGCGCGCAACAATTGCTTGTACAAAATCAGGTTCACCAACCTTCAAATACTCGGAAGGACCAAAGCCAAAAGCCTCGGAAAACTCGACGTAGCGGGGATCAGAGAACCTATTCGCAAGCGCATCGTCGTTGGTTGTACCCTCCTCCAGTATTTTTTGGATGAAGTAGCGATTGTCGACATCATCCTGCAATCCGAACGCACCCAATGCAACGGTCAACAAACGACGATCTGCGACCAACTCTTTTGCGGTGGAGATGCTTCCAATCTTCTGCCCAAAGTATTCAGTGTCACGTGTCAGCTCAATGGACTTTGTAAACGCGTCAAACTGTGTATCATAGGTTCGTTGCAAAAACCGCCAACCCGCAAGGCCGACGGACGGAATGACTGGTTGAAACATCAATTTTGCCTCACTGCTAAAAGCCGCTCCTCACGAGGCAGGAGACTGCGCAGCGCTTTCAGAGTCCGGTAATGTTGACCTTCGATGACCCCATTGCCTGCGTCCGTTAAAATATTGCGGCTGTCAGGATCCGTGAACACTTGGCTCAACTCTTCAAGTTGTCGTAATAGGGAAAGATGTACTTTGTCGGGGTCACTGTCACCCGACAATACTAACTGAACTGCAAAACATGCGCGACGCACTGGTGTTTTCGCATCTTCCGGATGGATTGCATCGCGTAGCCGCAAAATATGCGCATCTGGTGTCATGATCGCCAAGCGGCTCCGACGATCACCATTTTCGATGACTGCGCCGTTGATCAATACACGTTCTTTAGGGCTCAATTTTAAGACCAGTCCGCTCATTGCATTTATGACCTTATTTCAAGCCGCGTAGAATCGCGGTATTAACTTCCAAGAGCGGTATCGCTGACACTTTGTCGCGGATGACCTTACTTGAAAAATGATCTGTAAATTCTGCCAAATAGAATATCCGTGCGCGCAAATCTGCTGGCAAGAGGTTCTCGGGGCTTGCAACATCAATCGCCAATACGCGCCACAGCTCTCGGTTTTCATGCAATGCATGTATCAGTTTTACACGATCTCCTGTTTCGATTGCCGTCTTTAACCTAGAGGTAACTCGCGCAATAACATCGTATTCTATGCTGCGTTCAGATCGTATCGGAGCGGACGTCGGCGCATAGGCGCGCTGAGCCATGGAAGATGTGTTCACGTCAATCCCTTACATAATTGCGAATGGTATCAAGGGTGCAGTGGCTGCACCCTTGATTTTCGATTTAACGGAAGAGTGACAAGATGGTCTGCGGTGCCTGGTTGGCGATCGAAAGCGCCTGAACACCCAACTGCTGTTGTGTTTGCAGTGCCTGCAAACGTGCAGATGCAGCTTCCATATCAGCGTCAACAAGGGCACCGATACCTGACTTCAGCGAGTCGCTCAATTTACCGACAAAGTCGCCTTGATCCGAGACCCGACTTGCTGCCGCACCGATGGTTGCTGCCCCGGTAATCGCTGTCGCAAGCATGGTTTGGATTTCATCAAAAGCATCGGATGCAGTTGCAGCTGATGTAATCGCCGTCATCCCGCCTGTGTCGATCCCCGCTTCAAAGTCTAGGTTTGCGACATCAATCGTCGCAATTGTTGCAGGTGCCACACCAACACGGTTAACAGAGGAAACCACGCTCAACCCGGCACCAGCCGTCGACAGAAGATTCACACCGTTGAATTGCGAAGCCGCAATTGTCTCGGTAATCTGAGCGACCTTTTGCAACATATCCGCTTGAATTTTGGTGAAGTCAGCAGTTTCACTGCCACCAGAAACAGCAAGCGCTTCCATTTCCTTCAGTGTTTCAACGATGGACTCTGCACCCGCTGCTGCAACACCCAAAGTTGCTTCGCCGACGTTTAACGACTTTGACACTGCGTTAAATCCAGCGACGTCGGCTTCCATCACTTTCGAAATCGCCCAGATCGCAGAATTGTCTTTGGCAGAGCCAATTTCTTTACCAGTAGAAATCTGGTTTTGGGTATCAGTCAGGTTTGAATTGACGGATTTCAGAGTCTGCAATGCTACCATTGCACCATTGTTTGTAAGAATGCTCGACATAAGCATATTCCTTCAGTCATTGACGCTTTGCGTCCGTTGTTGTCCCACCCTCCTAGGGCTGGACGGAATGTCGTTCTGACTTTTGCATACGCTTGTGTTTTGATCACGTTGCGCCACCCGACCTCGGATGCATCGCCACCATGTACGGTTTTGTCTTAACGCATTCTAAATAGGCACGGGTCGAATAATTGGCTTTTTATTCAAACACCTATGCACGCTTTTCGACAGAGTGATCAGGATTCACTTCGAAATTACGTTTCTTCCCGTCAGATCCGTAGGTTTCCAAAGAGCTTCGTAATTGTCGCAATGCAGCCAAGCGTTGCGCCACACTTCGAATGCCCTCCAACGCACCATCCAAAAGCAATTGATTGCGTTTCACCTTGCCATCAATGGATTGAAGGATGGGTAGGTTCCGGTGAACAGCGCTATTTAATGCATCAATCAACGCTTCTTTCTGCGGTAACAGCTGTGTCAATTTTTCCAGATCGCCGATCAAGAGCGCCGCGCGTTCCGCTTCTAAGAGACGATCAAGAGCTTCAAAGCTCTCTTCGATATTTTCATTCGACATTCTGTCGCTCCTTTAATGTTTCATAGATTGACTCACTCAGGCCAATGGCCCCTGCCTTGACCATCAACATTGCCTGCTCCTGAACCAGGAACGAGGAAAACTGGTCTTCCCCAGCGCCGCCACCAAAACTTTCGCTCGATTGGCCAAGGCCTGCTGATTTCAACATTTCGGCTAAAAAGGATGCTTCCAATTTTTGCGCAGCTTCCATTAGCACCTTGTCCTTCGGGACGGGCATTGGCGAAGATCGCATAGGTGGGATAACAGTCATACATCAGGTCCTTAAATTGCTCTCTATTTTTCTGATCTTGCCCCGAGATCAGTAAACAACCAGTAAGGATGATCGCGCATATTCGAAAAATCGGCGAAGAAATCCCGGAGATCGACTATGCATCCATTGTTCATGAGCCAAAATGCGTCAGCAGGCGTTCCACCGATTATCAAAGGTGATTCGGCTCAAAGTCCACATGCCAAAAATGACATGATTGATGTGAGTAAGGATGGGCCACGTTTAAATTTCCAGCAAATATTTGACAGCGCGCAGGAGGAGAAAACGACATCTCCAGATGGCGGCGCTAACAAGAAAGGTGAGGATGCCAAATCGGATAACGACATTGATGCTTCCCTCATCAAGGAAGCGAGAAACAGCTCTGAAAATTCTTCAACGGAGTCGCTCGATCATATTTCCCAAAAACAGGTTAGATTGGATGAAGAGACGGGTATTTCTGCCAAAGAGGATGTAACTTTGAATGAACCCGTTGATCAGTTAGTGCCTGCATTACATGCGCCAAGACAAGCAAGAACCTCATCTTACAGCGATCAAATATTGGGCGTGCAGACGGCGCAAGAGCCGATTGAATTGAGTGGTGACGATTCTGATAACCCACATACGGCCGACCACGCCACGGCAGGTTTCGAAAGCAATCCAAAGATTACATTGCAAGATGGTGGCCAAACTTTTCTTGGCAGACCGCAACCCATAGGTGGCAAGCCAGCTAGTGACACGCTCTTGAGGAATGCAGCTTTGGGGACGATGTCGTCAAAAGTAACGTTTGACCAATTTCATCGGATCGAAGGGCCGTTAGCCGTTACAAACACACAATCGGATCAGTGGATCATTCCGAACTCCATTGGAAATAGTCTCGATCACGGCACTTCCCAGCATCTTCAAGCTACCGTTCTATCGAGAACACTGATGGACGCGCATCAAGCTTCAGAGATCTTGCCACAACCTGTTTCAGGAATTGAGGGAAAACAACAACAAAGCAATCCGGTTGGTGCACATCGTCCCTCATTTTCGTCTGAAAGTGGGGGTGTCGGAACTATTCACAACCACATGACCGGGCAGAGTATTGCACAATCAGAACTCACGCTAAGGCACATCTCTCCCTCAGGTCAAACGGCCAACACAACGCCACCACAATTGACTGTGTCTTCGGGACACATGGCAGATGTCCAAACTAACCACCTGCCGGCCTATAAAAAGGACGGAGCGGCAGTTGATCTTACCGCGGGGCAAGCCGCCATGTTACCCACCAAACCAGCTCCTGATCGGCCTGCTCAATCTATTCAAATGACTGCATTCTCAGCACAGCAATTGTCTGACGGTCAATTTGAAGCAAAGGTCTTGGCGAAAGAGTCCCCTACAACCTCACCGCTTGATATTCCACTGACACATATTTCCTCGCATAATAGCATCGCATCGCGCGCCGATTTACCTCTCCACATTGCAAGGCAGTTGGCCGACGTTATGCGTCATGCACCCTCTCGACCAGTTGAAATCACCTTAAACCCAGATGAGCTGGGGCGAGTAAGGCTTTCTATGACCCAGTCGGAACAAGGTATTGTTTTCAATGTTTTGGCAGAGCGACCCGAAACCTTGGACCTCATGCGCCGTCATATTGAACAGCTTGCCCAAGAGTTTCGGAGTATGGGTTATGAAGATATCGCATTTTCTTTTTCCAGCGCCGAACAAGGCTCCTCTGATGGCGAAGGGGAGCAGCAACAGCCCGCTATTTCACAACACAAAGAGCAGGATCACAAGAGTGACGGACTGCAGAGCACACAAATTCACCTCTCGGATGGGGCAAAAAATGGCCTTGACCTCAGGCTTTGAAGAAGGACTAAAATGGATATTTCAAATACCGCACTCACGACTGCCAACACCTCTGGAACACAAGCGGCCACAACCTCTGACAACACCGTATTATCGTCTGACTTTGAGACATTCTTGAAAATGTTGACGGCGCAGGCCAAGTATCAGGACCCTTTAGAACCAATTGATTCTTCGGAATACGCGGCGCAGCTGGCCCAGTTTTCGATGGTTGAACAGCAGGTCTTGTCAAACGATTTGCTGGCCGCACTCACTGCCCAGCTTGGATCGGGGAATATGGCTCAGATGGCCAATTGGATCGGAATGGAAGCGCGCACAACTGCGCCCGTTCAATTTGATGGTAGGCCAATTACAATCACGCCTAACCCCGCAGCCGTATCAGATGAGGTGTTCTTGGTTGTCTATGATAGCAATGGCCAAGAGGTCCAGCGCAGTTCGATACCTGTTTCCGCAGAACCTGTTGAATGGGCTGGCGTTGCCGATGACGGCACACCCTTTGAAAATGGTCTCTATAGCTTTGAAGTGGAAAGCCGTGCAAATGGTGAATTGCTGTTATCCGATCCAGCAGAGACCTATGCGCGTATCACCGAAGCACGCACACAAGCCGGGGAAACTGTCTTGATCCTCGAAGGGGGATCAGCCGTATTGGCAAGCAGCGTAAGTGGATTGAGAGAAGCGAGTTAAAGCCCAAAACCCTCACGACCAATAGAAACATAAGAGGTAAACCCGGCGCGCTTAGCATCTTTTGTGGTATAAATATTGCGCAAGTCAGCCATTGCGGGTGTGGTCATACGTTTCGCCAAACGCTTGAGGTCCAGCGCACGAAATTCATTCCATTCCGTCAAAATAACAATGGCTTCGGCATTTTGTGCAGCTTTATATGCATCCTCAAACCAGTTCACACCGGGGAGTAGCGCTTCACCTTCACGCTGCCCCTGAGGGTCAACCACACGGACTTTGGCACCACCCCCCACAAGGGCTGGAATGATCGTCAAAGACGGCGCATCGCGCATGTCATCTGTGTTGGGCTTGAATGTCACGCCCAGCACCGCAATGATCTTTCCGTTCACCTTACCGCCACAGATATCAACAACTTTGTCGATCATCCGACGCTTCACTTCGTCATTCACTTTGATAACCGTTTCGGTCAACTGCATTGGCATGCCGTGCTCTTGGCCGATACGCGCCAGCGCCTTTGTATCCTTTGGAAAACAACTGCCGCCATATCCCGGCCCCGCATGCAGGAACTTTGACCCAATGCGGCCGTCCATACCCATACCCTTGGACACCATTTTGACGTCTGCGCCAACCCGTTCACACAACGATGCAATTTCATTAATGAACGTAATCTTGGTCGCCAAAAATGCGTTGGCCGCATATTTGATCATTTCAGCGCTTTCGAGATCGGTCACCATGATGGGAAAATCTCGAAGGTAAAGTGGCCGATAGATATCATTCATCACTTCTGCGGCGCGGTCATTCTGCACACCAACAACCACACGGTCAGGGCGCATAAAATCATCAATCGCAGCACCTTCGCGCAGGAACTCAGGATTGGATGCAACATCAAAATCAGATTTTGGGTTGGCTTTGTGTATGGTCTGTTTCACCTGACGATTTGTCCCAACAGGAACTGTCGATTTGGTGACAATCACAGCATATCCCGTCAACGCCTGCGCGATCTCTTCGGCTGCGGCCATCACATAGGTCAGGTCAGCATGTCCATCCCCGCGCCGGGTTGGCGTCCCAACGGCAATAAAGACGGCATCGGCACCAGCCACAGCAGTTGCCAAATCACCTGAGAATGACAAGCGACCTGCGGCCACATTCTTGGCCATCAGCTCATCCAGTCCCGGCTCGTAGATTGGCACAACGCCTTGTTCTAACTGCGCGACTTTCTCTGGGTCTTTATCAACGCAGATTACATCATGGCCGAAATCAGAAAAACACACACCGGATACCAATCCGACATATCCGGTGCCAATCATCGCAATTTTCATCTGCTCACCTTTTACTCTTTTTGCCTACTCGGATGCGTCAAGAGTTGGCTTCTGTCAACTGCCGCGTCGTGAGGTCACCGATCAGAGAGCCCAAAACCAGCATAGGCAAAAGGCATAATTGCACGCCTAAAGCGGCCAAGCTCAAATCGGGCAAGAGGGTGCTGGAGGGCTTCAGGATAGGGGCGACAAGGAGGTTCTTGCTGTACCAAATCCGCAAGCAATGCACCTGAATAACTGGCCATCCCAACGCCATTTCCATGATAACACATAGCAGTGAACATCCCCGGCGTGTCAGGGATTTCGCCAACAAACGGCATCCGGTCACGCGCAATGCAGACCATGCCGGACCAAGCATATGGTGTTTCGACATCACGCCATGCCGGAAACATCGTCTCAAAGTCCGCGCGCGCCCGTTTAATCGCACGCGCCTCTGACCCCGAGTTGGCCATCAGACCACCGCGGACACCAAACAGCATACGATTGTCTGGCATCAGTCGAAAATAATGCAACAAATGCCGTGTATCATACGACGCCTGCCCACTGCTCCATCCCTGCGCGTCCTGCTCTGACTGAGTCAGTGGGCGGGTGACAATAATACTGGATTGTGTCGGCATGTACCGGGCAGCCAGCCACGCGGGCAAATCTTCGGAAGAATAGCCGTTGGTGGCGATAATCACCTTGTCGGCGATCACAACACTTTCTGCTGTTTGGATTTGAAATTTGCCGTCCTTTTGGGTGATCTGGTCGACCGAAGTATCATGAAAAATCTGCGCACCTGCTGCTTCAGCAGCGGCGGCCAGCCCCACGATATATTTGCGCGGGTTAAGCCCAAACCCGATTGGAACTGTCAACGCACCATGAAACCCGGCGTTCATGCCATTGCTTTCAAGGTCAGCCTGTTCTGTTAGCCGCGCCTCAACACCATAGCTATCGGCATAATACGCCACTTGATCGCGCATGTCTTCCATGTCTTTAGGTCGGTGCGCGAATTGGGTTTCACCGTTTGAATGGCGATCGACATCAATGTTCAAACGGGTGGTTAGGTCATCAACTAAATCGACCGCAGCACGTTCTGCTTGCCGCCATGCATCCCGGCCCTCACGGCCAAACTTTTTATCCAGGGCGGCGTTATCCAACATGCCACCGCCAAGGCAGCAAAACCCACCATTGCGCCCGGACGCGCCCCATCCAACATATCGGTTTTCAAGGACCGTTGCAGCAGCGCCTGCCTCAGCCAGATGCAAAGCCGCAGAAATTCCGGTGAACCCGCCGCCAACAATCGCCACATCACACCGATGATCGCCTTGCAGCGCAGGGCGATTGGGCAAGGCACAGGTTTGGTCCCACCAACATCCTGCACGCGGTACATCACTATAGGCAAAATCAGGATAAATGTGCTTCATTCAGTAACGCGTTCCGCCGCCTGCGCATCTTTTTGTGCGCGTAGTGAATTGCGTTTGCTGACCAATGATGCACTGATCACCCCTACCGTGACAATTGCAATCATGATGGTTGATAGGGCGTTAATCTCTGGCGAGACACCTAAACGCACTGCGCTAAAAATCTTGATCGGCAATGTGGTCGCGGAAGGGCCGGACGTAAATGACGCGATCACCAGATCATCAAGGCTTAGCGTGAAGGCAAGCAACCAACCAGAGATGACCGCAGGGGCAATGATTGGCAAAGTTACCAGTCGGAATGCCTCCCAAGGGGACGATCCAAGATCAAGGGCAGCTTCCTCCAGCGAGCGGTCAAATGAGACCAATCGAGATGACACCACCACCGAAACATAACACATCGAAAAGGTCGTATGCGCCAGAACGATGGTCAGCACACCTCGATCCAAGCCGATGCCGATAAAAAGCAACAGCAGCGACAGGCCGGTGATCACCTCAGGCATCACCAGCGGCGCGTAAATCATACCAGAAAACAACGTTCGCCCCATGAACCGTCCTCCGCGCACCAAAACATAGGCGGCCATCGTGCCAAGGATCGTGGCAAAGGTGGAAGAGATGACCGCGACCTTGATCGTCACCCATGCGGCATTCATAAACGCCTCGTTTTGGAACAGCGTGCCATACCATTTGGTTGAGAACCCGGACCACACTGTCACCAGTTTGCCCGCATTAAAACTGTAGATGATCAGGATGATCATCGGGATATACAGAAACGCGAACCCGAGGGTAAGCGAGGTGACATTGAACCAGCTTAAACGCTTCATTGTTCCGCCTCCGCTTGTTTTTGCTGGTTCCGTTGGAACAGCACAATCGGAATGATCAGGATCAACAAGAGGATCACCGCAACGGCGCTCGCCACAGGCCAGTCACGGTTGTTAAAGAACTCTTCCCACAACACTTTGCCAATCATCAACGTGCCAGAACCGCCCAAAAGTGACGGGATCACAAATTCGCCCAGCGCCGGGATGAAAACAAGGAAGCAGCCCGCAATGATGCCGTTCTTGGACAGGGGGATTGTGACCAACCAGAATGCTTGGATGCGCGAGCATCCCAAATCCTCTGCGGCCTCATTCAGCGATTCATCCAAACGATCCAATGCAGAATAAATCGGTAAGATCATGAATGGCAGATAGGTATAAACGATCCCGATGTAGACTGCCGTATTTGTATTTAAGATCGTCAGAGGTTCACCAATGATGCCCAGCCACAACAGCAACTGGTTCAACAACCCTTCGGTACTTAGGATGCCCATCCATGCGTAAACCCGGATCAGGAAACTAGTCCAAAATGGCAGGATCACCAACATCATCAGCGTAGGGCGCCATTCTGCGGGGGCTTTGGCCATACCGTATGCAATTGGATAGCCAACCAACAGTGTGCAGAATGTCGAAATAAGCGCGATACGGAATGAGCTGAGGTAGGCCTTCCAATATAAATCATCAGACGCGATGAAGGCAAAGTTTTCAAAATCGAGCTCGGACAGCAAAGCACCCAATCCATCACGCAAGTTCGGCGTGTAAGGCGGGATCGCCAATGCGGTATCCGACAGCGATATCTTAAAAACAATAAGAAACGGCACCAAGAAAAGCACCAAAAGCCACGCATAAGGGACAATGATAAGGACCGTGCGGCGCATCATTGGTCTAACAGCACGCCAGCGGTCGCGCTCCATGAAATCCAGACAGGATCTTCCCATGTGATGTTACGCCGGGCAAGTCGCCGGGTGTTGGCGGTTTGTGCTTTGATGATCTGCCCGCCCGGCAATTGCACGTGATAGGTAGACAGGTTGCCAAGATACGCGATGTCCAATACCTTGCCTTGTAAGGCGTTTGGTATCTCTGTTGGTTTTTCTGCGCTGATCCCAATCTTTTCAGGTCGAATCGCCAAATGCGCCCGCTGCCCATCGCTGAATGGTTTTTCTGACGCTGCCAAAATCGGTGCCTCGCCGGCAGCCCAATCCAGATGGTATTGATCTTTGCCAGCGGGTTTAGCCGTCGCTTCGATGATATTCACTTCACCAATGAAATCAGCAACATAGACTGAATTTGGATATTCATAAATTGCCGCAGGCGTAGACACCTGAATAATCCGGCCCTCGTCCATCACCGCCACACGGCTTGCCACTGTCATCGCTTCTTCTTGGTCGTGGGTCACAATCACAAAAGTCGTGCCTGTGGTTTCCTGAATGTCCATCAATTCAAACTGGGTATCTTGGCGCAGCTTTTTGTCCAGCGCCCCCAAAGGCTCATCCAACAACAGCAGCTTCGGGGCCTTCGCCAAAGACCTTGCCAAAGCAACCCGTTGCCGTTGACCACCTGAAATTTGATGCGGTTTACGTTGCGCAAACTTTTCCAGTCGGGTGAGCTTGAGCATCTCATCGACCCGCGCGGCAATCTGGTCTTTGCTCTGCTTATCACGCTTCAATCCAAAGGCGATGTTTTCCCAAATGCTAAGGTGCGGGAACAAGGCGTATGACTGAAACATCATGTTCACGGCACGCTTGTTGGGCGGCACATCTGCAATGTCCTGGCCAGCCAGTTTCATTTTGCCAGACGTTGGATTCTCAAACCCGGCAAGCATCCGCATCATCGTCGTCTTACCGCAACCCGATGGTCCCAACAGGGCAAAGAATTCTTGCGCGTAAATATCTAATGTCAGGTCATCAATCGCGACAAACTCACCAAGTTTTTTGGTGACGTTTTCGAACTGGATCAATGGCTTTTCTTTGGGGTCGTCCCACGGTGCAAAAACAGTCTGGCTCATGGGGTTTTCTTTCTTTTATTCGGTACGTCGTAGTCGAAAGGGCGAAGCTCATGTTGCCTCACCCTTCAATCCAAATCTTAGGTACCGGATTTGATCTTGGTCCACATCCGCGTCACGGTCCGCTGTACCTTTGGGCCATAAGGCGTCGTCGTGTACAGGTTCTTAAGCGTTTCAGGCGTTGGATAAATCGCTGGATCGCCAATCACATCTTCGGCCAGAAACTCTTGTGAGGCCAGATTGCCGTTGGCGT
This sequence comes from Sulfitobacter sp., assembly GCA_051251995.1. Classification (GTDB taxonomy): domain Bacteria; phylum Pseudomonadota; class Alphaproteobacteria; order Rhodobacterales; family Rhodobacteraceae; genus Sulfitobacter. The sequence continues at coordinate 35,364 of JBPOFF010000004.1, read as the reverse complement.
AATAAACGTAGTTAGACGCCGCCGCCATGTTCTGTGCATCCAAAATGAAGTTCAGGAATTTATGCGCGCCATCCGGGTTTGGGGCATCCACAGGGATCGCCATGTTGTCAAACCACATCAATCCACCTTCGCTTGGGGCGTTAAATTCGATCTCGACGCCATTGTCGGCTTCTGCGGCACGATCACGCGCTTGCAGAATGTCACCTGACCAACCAAAGGCAACACAGATGTCACCATTCGCCAAAGCATTGATATATTCAGAGCTGTGGAATTTCTGAACGAACGGTGCAATTGCCGAAAGCGTCGGCTCAACCGTTGCAATCACTTTAGGGTCCTGGCTGTCTGGATCCTCGCCTATATAGGCCAGTGTCGCTGGAACAACCTCAGCAGGGGCGTCAAGGAATTGCACGCCACAAGATGCCAGTTTTTCCATGTTGGCTGGGTCAAGGATAAGGGCAAGTGAATCAACTGGTGCATCATCGCCCAGAACTTCTTTGACCTTGTTAATGTTCACGCCAATGCCTGTGGTGCCCCACATATAGTTGATTGCGTGCTCGTTATTAGGGTCATATTTGGCGACGCGAGTATTGATCACATCCCACGTATTACCAATGTTGCTCAGCTTGGATTTGTCCAATTTCTGGAATGCGCCTGCGGTTATTTGACGTTGCAAGAACGTGCCGGATGGCACAACAACATCATAACCTGATCCGCCTGCCAACATCTTGGTTTCTAGCACTTCGTTGCTGTCGAACACATCATAAATCAGGTCGATCCCGGTTTCGGTTTCGAACTTTTCCAATAGTGATTCGTCGATATAGTCGGACCAGTTATAAACCCGCACCTCTTCCGCAAATGCCGTGGATGCAAGCAAAGCAGTGGCAGCGACGCTACCAATAATTCCGTATTTCATGTGTTACTCCCGGTAGACAGACAGGGTTTTTCCCCGCCTTTGGTTAATTTGATCAAGTTTTGCCTCTTACGGCAAGATAATTTATGCTGTCATGCACAACACCGTGGTGCAAGGTAATCAATACCGAGCAAAAAGCAGGCGATTTAAGATGAATTTGGAACTGGTTGCCCCAACGAACCCGTTTACGTCCGAGGATACTGGCAAAGCGCCTGTGCATCAGCATGTCTACGAACGTCTGCGGGCAATGATCTTGTTCGGGAATCTCGCCCCCGGGCAAGCGGTGACAATTCAAGGGCTCACAACTGAATTGGACGTGGGAATGACCCCCGTTCGTGAAGCGTTGCGCCGTCTGATTGCGGAGGGTGCGTTAACCCACCAAGGCAATCGACGAGTTAGCGTGCCGATTTTAACCGAACAGAGCATAGAAGAGCTTGGGTTTATGCGAAAAGCGCTTGAACCAGAGCTTGCAAGGCGCGCTGCTGCGCGAATGACAACAGATCAGTTAGCTCATCTTCGAAGCTGTGATAACGATCTGAACAAGGCCATCTCACAGGGTGATGTCGGTGGCTACCTTACCCATAACTATCGGTTCCATGCCTATATCTATGACTGCGCGGATGCGCCTATCATTACCGCCACTGTTGATCGCCTGTGGCTTCGGTTTGGGCCTTCGCTGCGTGTTGTGTGTGGGCGATTTGGCACCAACAATCTGCCAGACAGACACATGGACCTTCTGAATGCTCTATCCGCGGGTGATTTCGAAGCGGCGGCAGATGCGATGGCCCAAGATGTAGAGCAAGGTGTGCGTCAAGTGCGCGAGGCACTGCAATCATAATCACTCGGTAGTTGAATCGGTTTGACTTCGCATAATTTGATCATATTCTATGACCATTAATTTTAGCCGCTTTCCAAGAGGTACGCGCAATGACCGCAATCACTAATCATCTTCCCACTGCAGAGCTTCAGGCGCTTGATGCCGCGCATCACATGCACCCCTTTACCACGAACGACGAATTGGCCACCAAAGGTACACGCATCATTACCCGGGCCAAGGGGATTTATCTGACAGACAGCGAAGGCAGCGAGATATTGGATGCCATGGCGGGTCTCTGGTGCGTAAACTTGGGATATGGTCGCCCTGAAATGGGCAAAATCGCTGCACGCCAAATGGATGCGCTGCCGTTCTACAATACATTCTTTATGACCAGCCATGTTCCAGCAATTGCGCTTTCCAAAGAACTGGCTGATTTGGCACCCGGTGACCTAAACCACGTTTTCTATGCCGGATCCGGCTCCGAGGCGAATGACACCAACTTGCGGATGGTGCGTGTTTATTGGGCCCAAAAAGGCCAACCCGAGAAAAGCCACATCATCAGCCGCAAAAATGCCTATCACGGGTCGACTGTTGGCTCAGGCAGCCTTGGTGGCATGAACTATATGCACGAACAGGGCGGCATGCCGATCCCCGGTATCCATCACATTGGCCAGCCAGACTGGTGGGCCGAAGGTGGCAGTCAAACACCGGAAGCGTTTGGATTGGCCCGCGCGCAGGAACTTGAAGCAAAAATCCTTGAACTGGGTGCAGAGAATGTCGCGGCATTTATCGGTGAACCAGTACAAGGCGCTGGTGGTGTGATCATTCCACCCAGCACGTATTGGCCTGAAATTCAGCGTATCTGCACAAAGTATGATGTGTTGTTGATTGCTGACGAGGTCATCTGTGGTTTTGGCCGCACCGGAAATTGGTTTGGGTCACAAACGATGGGTATCACACCCGACATCATGACAATCGCCAAGGGCCTCAGCTCTGGCTACGCCCCAATCGGCGGGTCTATCGTCAGCGACAAGATCGCCGAGGTTATAGACGCCTGCGAGTTTAACCATGGTTATACCTATTCAGGCCATCCCGTTTGTGCCGCCGTGGCGTCGGAAAACCTGCGGATTATGCAAGAGGAAAACATCCTTGACCATGTGCGCAATGTGGCAGGTCCCGCCCTGAATGAAACACTGCAAGAGTTGGGTGAACATCCATTGGTCGGCGGCGTAAATGTTTCCGGTATGATGGCATCGCTACCACTTACCCCGCACAAGGAAAGCCGTGCAGCGTTTGCCTCCGCTGCGGGAACTGTTGGGTATATGTGCCGTGAGAATTGTTTCGCGAACAATCTGGTCATGCGCCATGTTGGTGATCGTATGATCATATCTCCGCCGTTGGTGATTACACCAGAGGAAGTCAAAGAGTTTGGCAAACGCGCCAAGAAAGCTTTGGACGCGACCTATGCAGCCCTAAAAGAAAAAGACATGCTCAAAGCAGCATCTTAATTTAGCAATCTCATGTGGATGGTGACAAGATCGCCAGCCACATGTTTACCCCGTTAAAGCGCGCGCAGCCGATCCAACAGGCGCAAAGATGGATAACCATCCGGAATAATCTGTTTGGAAAGCTGGAAAGCGCGCACCGCATTAACGGTCAACGGTCCCATCTTTGCGTCGATTTTGATGGTATCAAACCCGGCAGCGGTCAGCCGTTTTTGTAACTCAATTCTTTCATCATAGGTCAGCGCACGATCCCCACGTGGCCAAGCGTGCTGAATGGATGCCGCCCCGTCGATCCGATCACTGAGGTGACCAACCCCAATCACATAGGCGTCAGCGGTATTATAATGCTCAATTACCTCGAAATTTGAGAAGATAAGGAAAGCAGCGCCTTCCGCACCCGCTGGTAGCAGCACTGATGCCAACCCATGATCTGCAACCGCCTTACCGTTGGTATCCTTGATCCCCAACATCGCCCATTCACTGGGTAACTTCTGAATTTCGCGGTTTGCCAACAGATAATCAAACCCATCCGGAACACGGACCTCAACACCCCATGGCTGATCCTTTTTCCAACCAAAGTGTTTTAGATAGGCAGCGGTGGATGCCAGTGCGTCAATCGGGCTTTCTCCCCAAATTTCACGCTTACCATTAGCGTCAAAATCAACTGCATGCCTGTTAAAGGACGACGGCATAAACTGGGTGTGCCCCATCGCCCCGGCCCAACTGCCCGTCATCTGACCTACTGTCGTGTCGCCGCTTTGTAAAATCTGAAGGGCATTGATAAGTTCATCTTCAAAAAACGCTGAACGCCGGGCATCATAGGCCAAAGTTGCCAGTGAATTCATAACGCTGCTGCTACCCCGAAAGGTGCCGTAAGCACTTTCCAAACCCCAGATGGCAACGATGACTTCTTTGTTTACGTCAAATTTCGCTTCAATCTTGGAAAGTGTCCCGTCCCATTTCGCCAACGCAGCGCGGCCATTTTCAATGCGAAGATCGGATACCGCAGTATCAAGGTAATCCCAAATTGTCTTGGTAAATTCAGACTGGTTTCGGTCGCGCTTTATGACCTGCGCGTCATAGCTGACGTTGCCCAAGGCCCTGTCAAATGTCGTGGCAGAAATCCCCTGCGTCAACGCGCGCGGTTGGAAGTTTTCAATCCATTCGCGCAATCCGGCACCTGACGCTTCTCTTATCGTTGCGGTCTCTTCATCTGCCGCACTTACTTTAACAACCTCGGTACGCGCTTGTGGACGCAAGGATGCACCAGAAACTTCAGCCATCGCAAGGCATGGCAAAAGAACCCCAAAAATTGCAATACTCTGTACCAATATCCTCGACATAACGCGCCTGCTTCTGTGACTGATTTTGCATCACCTTAACGACCTTTGCACTCCAACCAAAGGGGTCACTCTGCCGTCGCGCCGCTTTCCGCCTTTGCTGCCATCTCCGCTCTAATTCTGGCCAAATGGTCTCGTAACATCGGGACACGTCTTGGCCGAAAGCTGCGCCCCGTACGCATCAAATCATCCATACGATCCAGTCGGAAAACCCGAAAATCCTTGCGCAGATGACACCACGCCATCAGCATATTCGTGTCTTGCAAATATACGATGCCTAAGGGGTCAACTTCACGCTTCGACAGCGACCCCTTGCCATCGGTGTATGAAAACTTGACGGTCTCTTCATCCCACGTGGCAGCCCTTAATCCAGCAACGTCAATGCGCGGCACGTCGGGTGTACGAAACCTGCGTACGTCCAATATTGCGTGTTTCAACCGATGAGCCTGACGCGGTGGCACCCGCGCCGTCAGTTTTGCCAATGCAGATTGTGCGGCACGAGCCAAGGCCGGATCGCCAATCACAGCCACATCGCGCAGACCAAGGACCAGCGCCTCAAGCTCATCATTCTCAAACCCCAAGGGCGGCAAGGCTGCATCTTCAATCAATGTGTAACCAAAGCCCGCTTCGCCATCAATCACCGCACCCAGGCCCCGCAACCCTTCAATGTCGCGGTAAATCGTACGCAATGATACATCAAGTTCATCCGCCAATTGCAGCGCCCGAACAGGCGCCGGCATTCGCCGCAATGCCGTCATCATTTGAAAAAGGCGGTGTGTGCGATTCATATATCTACCCTATGACATACTGACAATAATTGACAGCATTGCTTGTTAGGTAGGTTCCAGATTGAATTGGAGAGACCTATGATTACCCTCATCACTTTCGCACCGTCGTTCGGCCAAGCAAGTGCTAGCCCCTTTTGCGTAAAAGCAATTTGGTTGCTCAACATGTCAGGACAGAAATGGCAGCGCGAAGATACGATGGACCCACGAAGCCTGCCGAAGCAAAAGCTGCCTGCGATCCGAGTTGGCGAAACTTTGATTGAAGACAGTGAAAATATCCGGGCCTACCTAGAGCAACAGGGGGCAGAATTTGATGCAGGCCTTAGCGATATGCAAAAAGCCACCTCGCAGGCATTTATCAGAATGGCGGACGAACATTTGTATTTTCATTGCGTTATGCAGCGGTGGGGTGAAGAAACCGTTTGGCCGATCATCCGCGACACCTATTTCTCTGCCATTCCTAAAATTCTACGTGGATTTGTCACCGGAAAAATCCGCAAAGCCTGTTTGCAAGGCATGCATCGGCAAGGGCTTGGTCGCTTGACGGCAGAAGAACGTATGGAAAAAATCGAACCAGACCTGAAAGCGATCACAACCCGGCTGTGGCATGGGAAGTTCCTTTTTGGCGACAAACCAACCGCCGCTGACGCCTCTGTAGCCGCCATGCTGGCAGCTATGCGTGCGACGCCGGGGCAAACATTGCTAAAAACTCGGATCGCGGAGGACGAAATTCTGTGTCGCTACATTGATCGGGCGACCGATGCGATGTCTGCGCCGTCGATCAGCGCCGAGTCCGTTTCACTTTGCGCTTGATCTTGTCCTGCTTGGCCTTGACCTTTGTGCCTTTACGCCGGGGGTTGCGGCCAGCAAGGCTGCGCCCCCCTTGCGGGACCTTTTGATTTTCGATCTCAAGCAATTCAAGCGCGATACCACCGGTGACAGGCACCGCTTCAGCCAGTCGCACGGTGACGCGCTGACCAATGCTGATCGTCATGCCGGTGTCAGAGCCGGTCAAGGTCTGTGCCTCAGCATCGTGATGGAAATATTCGCGCCCCAATGACCGCATCGGCAGCAACCCATCAGCACCCGTTTCGTCCAATTTCACAAAGGCACCAAACCGCGCGATCCCGCTGACACGTCCGCTAAATTCATTGCCAACACGCTCTGACAAAAACGCCGCCAGATACCGATCTGTGGTGTCACGCTCGGCGACCATGGACCGACGTTCTGTATCAGATATATGCGCGCCCGCCTGATCAAGCATTTCAATCTCTTCGGCCCGCAATCCATCATCGCCCCAACCGTGGGCCGTCACCAATGCGCGATGGACGATCAAATCAGCATAGCGCCTGATCGGCGAGGTGAAATGCGCGTAAGACCGCAAGGCAAGGCCGAAATGCCCGATATGTGTAGGTGCGTAATAGGCTTGAGTCATCGACCGCAGCGTCGAGATGTTGATCAGCTCCGCATCATCCGTCCCCGCTGCGTCATTCAGCAATCGGTTCAAATGTGCGGTCTGCAATACCTGCCCTTTGGCTAACATGAATCCCGCCGCCTGGGCAGTCTCGCGTAAACTTTCAAGCTTCTCGGGCGAAGGTTCCTCGTGCACTCGGAACAGCAGTGGCGTTTTTTTGGCCAATAATGTCTCTGCCGCAGCAACATTCGCAAGAACCATAAGCTCTTCAATCAGCCGATGTGCGTCCAACCGATCTTTGAAATTAACGGAGCTAACTTTGCCATCCTCACCCAACTCGATACGTCGTTCCGGCAGGTCAAGATCAAGGGGTTGGCGCAGATTGCGGGCCTCTTTCAGGGCGTCGTAAGCAGCGTAAAGTGGCTTCAAAACGGTCTCTAATAAGGGGTCAGTGCGGTCATTTGGATTGCCATCAATCGCGTCTTGCACTTCTTCATAATGAAGTGAGGCCGGCGATTTCATCAGCGCCCGGTGGAACGAATGGGACAGTTTCTGACCCTTGGCATCCAGCACCATCCGAACGGCTATACAGGCCCGCGGCACACCCTCGTGCAACGAACACAGGTCGCCTGACAATCGGTCGGGCAACATTGGCACAACCCGGTCAGGGAAGTATGTCGAATTGCCACGTTTGCGCGCCTCTTCATCCAATGCAGAACCCGGCGTGACATAGGCTGCAACATCCGCAATGGCGACCCAGACAATGTGACCACCCGCATTCTTCGGATCATTGTCCACTTCTGCATAACAAGCATCGTCATGGTCGCGTGCATCAGACGGGTCAATTGTGATCAACGGTAAATCACGCAAGTCCTCGCGCCCTTTCAACCCCATCGGCTTTGCCGCGTCCGCCTCTGCAATCACCGCGTCGGGGAAATGGTCAGGAATGCCGTGCTGATGAATGGCGATCAAGGATACCGCTTTGGGGGCAGATGGGTCGCCCAAGCGTTCCACAATACGGGCCCGTGGAAGTCCAATACGCCCCTTTGGCCCCGCCTGTTCCGCCTCAACCAACTCGCCATCTTTGGCACCATGGGTCGCATGACTGTCCACGACCCATTCGCGGTCTGCACCTTTATCAATCGGGTAAATGCGCCCGCCTTCGGATGTCTTGCGAAACACCCCCATGACCCGTTTCGGGTTGCTGCCAATCCGGCGGATCAGCCGACCCTCATAGGCATGCCCGTCATCTTTAACCAAGGTCAGCCGGGACAAGATCCGGTCGCCTTCGCCCAGCGCCGGATCACCCGCGCGCGGTATGATCAAAACCACAGGCTCCGCACCACTACCTTGCCATTCCATCGGTTTGGCAAACAAATCACCGTCTTTATCCGCGCCTGTTATCACCAACACAGAAACAGGTGACAAACGATCCGGGTCCTGATAGCTTTTCTTGCGTTTTTCCAGATGCCCTTCGGCCTCAAGTTCTTTCATCATGCGCTTGAGGTCGATACGCGCTGCCCCTTTGATCCCAAACGCCTTAGCGATGTCACGCTTGGCGGTTAGGGTTGGGTTTTGTTCGATCCATTCAAGAATCTCGGACTTTGACGGTAATTTTTTCATGGGTTTCAGGTAACACGGGCTTGGGCCCGCGTCATGGCAAATCGGTTGCCTCATCGACGTCAGCCAAGGTTTCAATCTCAGCGATGCGATAACCGGAAAGGGTTCGTTTGGTGTCGGCAAGGGCATGCGATGTGGACCACCTCACACCTTCGAACAGGCCAGGAGGCTGGCGGCGCGGATATTTCAAGCCGAGCAACCAATACCCACCATCTGGTGCAGGTCCCAGAACCGCATCGTGGTTCCCCAGTGCCCGAAATGCCTGCGAAATGTGATGCCTTGTGATGCCGGGAATGTCCGCACCAATGACGCAGGCCGTGCCAATTTGAACCTGCCCCATCATTCGCGCCATCCGGTCGCCCAGATTGCCACGCCCTTGTGACCAACGTGTCAGGTGTTCGGGCCAAACGCGACTTTGCATTCCTTCAACGTCCGGGGAAATGGCAAGGACAATCTGCCATCGCTTGTCTTGCAATCGACGGGTCAGTTTGCGCGTCTGGTGTCGAAACCACCACGCCGCTGCTGTCATCCCAATACTCCGCCCCAACCGGGTCTTTACCCGACCCGGCCGCGGTTCTTTGACCATAATGATCAATGTCTGTTTCACAGATTTAAAACCATGTCGCGATGGGCAATGCCGGCATCATCGTATACTTGTCCAATCGGTTCAAATCCAAGCGCCTCATAGAAACCCAATGCATGGGTCTGTGCACCAAGTTTGGCTTGGGTTATGCCTTCTTGTTCCCGCGCGACATCCAAAGCCTTGCGGATCAAGGCAGCACCCAACCCGGTGCCACGATAGGACGAGATCACGCAAACCCGCCCGATTTTGGCAACATTATTCATCAAGCGTATCCGCGCAGTCCCAACTGGCGTCAAACCATCACGGGCTAAAAGATGAAGGCACTCACCATCAAGGCCATCAACTTCATCTACTTCCGACACACCCTGTTCATCAATAAACACCACCCGTCGCAACATCCTGCATGTGGCAGCGTCATCCGTAAGTTCGATACAAATCTTCACGCAAAATAGTCTCTTAAAACGCGACCATAGATCCCTTTGAGTTGATGAATATGGTCCACCCGAACATGTTCATCAACTTGGTGCATGGATTGCCCAACCAAACCGAATTCGACCACCGGGCAATGTGATTTCACAAACCGCGCATCCGACGTTCCGCCGCTGGTCGACAATACAGGTGTTACACCTGTTTCAGCCGCTACAGCCTTTGATATCATGTCAGACAGCGGGCCGGGTGGGGTGATAAAGCTCTCACCCGAAATTTTAACTTCGAGGTCAATTTGAACACCAAATTCTGCGCGCACTGCGGCGGCTTTCTCCTCCAGCCACTGTGTCAGGCTGGCACCAGAATGCAGATCGTTAAACCGAATGTTCACCGCCGCAGTGCAGGCTCCGGGGATCACATTTGTGGCCGGATTTCCGGTATCGACCGTCACAACCGCCAATGTGGACGCATCAAAATGATCGGTGCCTTGGTCCAATTCGTGTGACGACAACTGGTCCATCAACCGAACCATCGCAGTCAGCGGATTTTTTGCACGGTGCGGATAGGCCGCATGCCCTTGTTTGCCGACCACGTGGAAATGGGCGTTCATTGATCCGCGTCGACCAATTTTCATCATATCGCCCATTGTTTCTGGGCAAGTGGGTTCACCCACCAAACAAACGTCCATGCGTTCGCCGTGATCCTGCATGTAGTCCAGCAATGCGGTGGTGCCATCGTCTGCCTCGCCTTCTTCATCGCCAGTGATTGCCATAATAATGGAGCCGTCTGGTGGAGTTTCGCGCACAAAATCAATGGCGGCGGCAGCAAAGGCGGCAACACCGGATTTCATGTCGGTGGTCCCACGGCCATACATAACGCCGTCTTTGATCTCTGCCCCGAACGGCGGCATCGACCAATCTGCTTCGTTGCCGATCGGTACAACATCTGTATGGCCATTAAACCCAAACGACCGGGTGTTGCCCTTGCCGCCCCATCGGGCAAACAGGTTCTTGATACCACCCCGATCTGCCCAAGCGCATTCAAATCCCGCGCTACTCAACATCTCATGCAGGATTTCCAAAGCACCCTCATTTGCAGGCGTCACAGAGGCACAGCGTACCAGTTTTGCGGTCAGTTCCGCTGGATCAATGCCAGACATTGAAAGGTCCTTTGTTAGGGAAAATCGGTTGCATCCCCTTTTTGTGGCGAAATTGGCGCGATGCCAAGGGGTCGGATGCAGGAAACGCTTAACAGTTTCGCGTTTCTCGTGTTAAGATGTTGTCAATAATATGACCCGAGGCAGGGCATCAGCAGTGCACGACCGAATTAGCGCCTGAAAACAGGGCAAATCGGTCATCAATTCCACAATAGGCTTGGGGCAACCCATGCTGTGCTGACTGTAGCTGTCTCGGCCAAAAGGTGTGGGGCAGAGATATGGTTGCAGCGTCGGAACTACCGATTGAAACAGTCCGTGAAGGTACGACCGCAACGGATATGGCGAATTCAATCTTTGGCAACGGTGTTACGGTCACCGGGGCCACCTACTTTGGCGATATAGACAGCGCGGGCATTTACACGGGCGGCACATCCACATCACCGGGGGTGACACCGGGTGACACTGGTGTGATCCTTTCTACTGGCAACGCGCAAGATTTTACGAATTCCAGTGGTCAAGCAAACCAGAATGCCAACACATCAACAAATACGTCCGGTACGAACAACCACGGTCAGTACAATGCTGCTGCTGGCGCGCGCACCTATGATGCCGCAACGCTGGATATTGATTTTATCCCCGACACCTCCGTCATGACCATGCAGTTTGTATTTTCATCCGAGGAATATCCCGAGTTTGAAAACTCAATCTATCAGGATTTTGTCGGTGTTTGGATTAACGGCACCCTTGTTCCGATGGATGTAGGTAACGGCGATGTCGACCCCGGCAATGTCAACACGTCGAACAACATCAACATGTATGTGTCGAACCAAAACGACGAAGCCAACACCGAGATGGACGGCTTTACCATCACGCTGACCCTCACGATGTTCGTCAATCCCGGGGTTGTGAACTCCATGCGGATTGCCATCGCTGACGTGTCCGACAGCAACTATGATTCAAATCTGTTGATCGCAGGGGATTCCGTACAAACTGATCTGGTCGCCATTTCAGATAACGTTGATTTGTTCCCGTTGGGTGAACGAGAAATTGATGTTCTGGGCAACGACATCAACAACGGCGGTGGTACACTTACCATTACCCACATCAACGGGGTTGCGGTTTCTGTTGGTGATATAGTCACCTTGCCAACGGGTCAGACGGTTCGCCTAAATGCAGATGGGACGTTCACAGTTACGGGCGACGGCGATGTCGAGAACTTTAACTTTACCTATACAATCGATAACGGCACGGACACAGACGTTGGATTTGTTAACGCGACTGGGGTTCCTTGCTTTGTGGCCGGCACCCTGATCGCCACGCCTGATGGCGAATGCCGGGCCGAATTGTTGCAGACTGGTGATCTTGTTCTAACCAAGGATGACGGTGCACAGCCCTTGCGCTGGATCGGCACACGCAGTGTTGCAGCCCATGGCGATTTTGCCCCAATTCATATTCGGGCGAACACCTTTGGCGAACACCGCGATCTTCTGGTTTCCCCGCTGCACCGCATTCTGATCCGGGACAATCTGGCGGAACTGTTGTTCGGCGAAGCAGAGGTGCTGATTGCAGCACGTGATCTAGTGAATGATCGCTCTGTTTTACGGCGCGAAGGGGGCGAAGTTACCTATGTCCATCTGATGTTTGACCGCCACCAAGTTGTCTTTTCTGAAGGTTTGGAGACCGAGAGCTTTCTGCCCGGCCCACAAACCACCAAGAGCTTTGAAGCTGAAATCGTCGAAGAGATCTGTGCAATCTTTCCCGAGATGAACCCAGCAACTGGGCAGGGCTATTCCCCCTCGGCACGTCGCACCCTCAAGCGATTTGAGGCCAACCTTTTGCGCGCAACACAGGCGGCCTGACCATGACATGGCTTGCATTAACCGATCATGATGACCGCCGCTTTTCGCTCCGCGGATTAGGGTCTGACAAGAAAGACAAACCACTGCTGGCAGACGACCCGCGCGCGATACTCACGCGCGGCACGATCATGTTTGAAACCCGGCTGTCCGCTGATGGCCGCCCTCAAGTTCTGTTTGGCTATAAAACCACTCACCCATGGCTGCGCAGCCTGACATTTCAGGCGATACCGGGCGGTGGTATTGCGATGGTTCAGGTGCAGGGAAAGGCGATCACCCATGCGGCGATCCAGCATAAAGATGCCGGTAGGACCGACGTTGTGCGCATCACCTATTCGTGGGACAGCACTGCAAAATGGGGCCGCATGACGCTGGAACAACCAGAGCACACCCATGTCACCAGCGTGGCTGTCGCAAACCCACAGCCCCTGTCCTTGGATGACATCCGCGACCTGATGTTGGGACGCAACGATCAGACATTTGCGCCGGACATGATCTTTGCAGCGCTATCAAATCAAATTGAACCAATTGGCCCGATGCCCACACTATTGCCTGACACACCCTTGGCGACCCCTTGGGGGTACAAACCACTGGCAAAGCTGCAACGCGGCGATACCGTTATGACCAAAAGCACAGGCGTTGTTCCTGTTCTTCAACGCGTCAACCGGATGGTTCCGGCGCGCGGCAGCTTCCGACCCATCCGCCTGCGCGCACCGTATTTTGGCCTGCAACAGGACGTCATCGTATCACCAGATCAACGGTTGGTGATTGATGGGCCTGAGGTGGAATACCTGTTCAACGAAGAAGCGGTGCTTGTCCCCGCACGGCATTTGGTCAACGGTTTTGCGGCGTTGATCGAACCTTGCGGGCCAACAATTTGTTATTCGCAATTGCTTTTGCCGGGACACGAAACAATGCTGGCCGCAGGTACCGCATTGGAAAGCCTTTATATTGGGCGGATCAGGCGCAATGCAGCCCATCTACAAAGCAGCATCCTGCACCATTTTGATCGCAGTGGGTTGCCTGAACATGGGCGGCCGGGCCATCACGTGCTGCGTTGGTATGATGCCATTCACCTTGCCCGCCAACGGGCGGCGTAACGCACAATTCTTCTGGCTGTTACTTTAGATTTGCCTCTTTCAAAATTTCATTTCTCTGCGCACATTCAGACGACGCTTTATAATGGAACTGAGAGTGCACACCTTTGCCCGCCGATCTTGAAATAGGACCACGCCTTGCCTCTCGCCTAAAGGAAGAGCGCAAGAAGAAAGGCCTCAGCCTTGAAGCATTGGCACAACTTTCGGGTGTTTCGCGGTCCATGCTGTCCCAAATCGAACGCAGCGAATCCAGCCCAACGGTGGCGAGCCTTTGGAACCTGACCCGCGCACTGAATGTTGATTTTGCCGGATTATTGGATGAAAGCGCCGACGCCCCCCGGTCAATCAGGGAAGTGGTGCGCGCCAGTGAAATACCCCAGATCAACAACAAGGCCAGCGGCTGCGTTATCCGTATTCTAAGCGGGCCTGAGGATGTCGGACAAACCGAAGTCTATGACATTCAATTCAACAACAAGGCCATTCTTGATAGCGCGCCGCACAAAACTGGTTGTGAAGAGCATTTGACCGTCCTTGCGGGAACCGTTGTTGTCCGGTCCGATAAGGAAGAAACAACAGCCAACGTTGGTGATACCCTGCGTTACCGCGCTGATCGAGATCATGCCATTAAGGCCCAAGGTGAAGCGCGGGTCCTGTTAATCGTAAAAAACGCCTGAGCGGGAAAATCAAAGGAAACGCATCATGAAAATCGGATTCATCGGACTTGGGAACGTCGGCGGTAAGCTTGCCGGGTCCATCTTGCGCAATGGGTACGACCTCACCGTGCGCGACCTGAACCAAGCCTTTGTCGATGACTTTGTTTCACGCGGTGCCGCCAGTGCAATCAGCCCCAAAGAACTGGCCGAACAGTGCGATGTGATCATCACCTGCCTGCCCTCACCCGCCGCCTGTAGCGACGTGATGGAGGCCGCAGATGGCGTGTTGGCGGGCCTTAGCAAAGGCAAAATCTGGGCCGAAATGTCCACCACCGACGAGACTGAGGTGAAACGCATCGCTGACTTGGTGCATGCCAAAGGGGCCTCCGCCATCGAATGCCCGGTTTCTGGTGGATGCCACCGCGCGGCAACTGGCAATATCTCGATCTTTGCCGGGTGTGACCGCGATACATTCGACCGAATGCTACCAATGTTGACCACCTTGGGTCGCCGCGTCTTACACACCGGGCCTATTGGCTCTGCTTCCGTGCTCAAGGTTATGACCAACTATCTCGCCACCGCAAACCTGCTGACCCTCTGCGAGGCAATGGTGACAATGAAGGCCGCTGGCATGGATATGGCCACTAGCTATGAGGCAATCACAATTTCTTCTGGTACGTCCTTTGTTGCGGAAACCGAAGGTCAGGTCATCTTGAATGGCAGTCGTGATATTTCTTTCACAATGGATTTGGTGCTGAAAGACATCGGACTGTTTCACAAGATCGCTGAACAACACGGCATCCCGCTGGAAATCAGCCCACTGATGATCGACATCTTTAAAGACGGTCAAAAACGCTATGGCAATCGCGCGCAGTCTGACGACATCATTCGTCGATTAGAGGATGCAACCGGGTTGTCCATTTTGGCAGATGGGTTTCCCGCAGAAATGTCCGATGATGAACCAGAGGAACCCGGCTACGAAGTTATCCCACTTGGTCGCGGTGTATCGGTCGCATCGAAGTAACCTCAGTCAAAAAACGGCGTCATCTGCGCCACGATCACTGAGTTTTCTTCCAACGCACGCTGCATCAATTCGCGTTCCTCATCGTCAATCTCGTGGCCTTCGGCCTCGCGGTCGGCGATGGTGCCGTATCCGGTCACATCCAGCGGATTGGTGTCCGCCTGCTTGAGGATCGCAACCGTTTCACGCACGGCCTCTGCTTCATCCACGCCTGACGCAAAACACATCAGCGCAGCCCCGGTGGCCTTGTCGGGCAAACCGTCACCGTCCTTGCGGCCAATCTCAACCAGCAAAGTATAGACCTGCTGGCGCGATGGTTTCTTGGATTTTTTAGGCTCTGACATGAAAACGGCCGCTGCAAATTAATTCGCAGCAGCCCTAGCGCGTCCTTGCCCCGTTGGAAAGGGTCAGCCGCGCTTGCGAACCGCGCGCCAAACCCAAATCACCAGACAGGCACCAACCAATCCAACCAGTAACTGCGACCTCCAAGCGTCGGCCGCATAAATGTCAAACAAGCGCAGAATGAAGTTCAGCACAATTGCCCCGACGATCCCCAAACCAATGTTTGCGAACAGGCCTGTGTTGGCTTTCATGATCATGCTGGCAATCCAGCCCGCAAGACCGCCAACGATGATTGCGCCAAAGAATCCGATACCCATGAGAAACTCCTTTAGAAATGATAATTACGTTTGTAGATCAGTCACGCAATAATTCATTGATGCTGGTCTTGGACCGCGTGCGTTCATCCACACGTTTCACGATCACCGCACAATACAGGTTCACACCATTTTTCGACGGCATCGACCCCGCAACAACAACCGATCCTGACGGCACCTCGCCGTACGTGACTTCGCCGGATTCTCGGTCAACAATCTTGGTCGATTGACCGATGAACACGCCCATGCCCAAAACGGACCCTTCGCGGATGATGCAGCCTTCGACCACTTCGGATCGCGCGCCGATAAAACAATTGTCTTCAATGATCGTCGGTCCGGCCTGCATCGGCTCCAATACGCCGCCGATGCCAACACCACCTGAAAGATGCACGTTTTTGCCGATCTGCGCACACGAACCGACGCTGGCCCAGGTATCGACCATCGTGCCCGTGTCGACGTAAGCACCAAGGTTTACAAATGACGGCATCAGCACAACACCCGGCGCAATGAACGCTGATTTACGCGCAATAGCCCCTGGAACAGCGCGAAATCCTGCCGCGCCCCATTCATTTGCACCCCACCCGTTGAATTTGCTGTCTACCTTGTCATACCAACTTGCCCCTTGTGGCGCGCCAGCATGCATTTCCATGTCTTTGATGCGGAACCCCAACAGAACTGCCTTTTTCGCCCATTGGTTCACGTGCCAATTGCCGTCAGACTGCTTTTCTGCGACCCGCAGCTTACCTGAATCAAGCGCGTTCAGTGTCTCTTCAATGGCGTCGCGTGTTTCACCTGTGGTGGCCGATGTGATTTGATCACGGGTATCCCATGCGGCTTCGATGGCGGTTTCAAGTTGGGCGTTGGACATGGGTGCGTCTCCGACTGCTGAATAACTGTTACCGCGCTATACCCGGCGATACGGTTTCGCGCAATCACTCAGACCCGTTGCAAGTCCCGCAGAACCGGGCCACGTTGCCCGTAACGCATAACCGGAGAATACCATGAACGACGATCACCGCCGTCACCCCTTGCGCGATGCCCATACGGACCGTGCTGCCGCCGAAGAAACACCAGATACCGCGCAAACACGCGCCCCTGCTTACCGTTTGGCATTTAACGACAACGATTTTCTGTGCCGCGATGAATTGCGGCCTGTCCGTTTGCAGTTGGAATTGTTGAAGCCTGAAATGGGCTTAGACGCGCATGGGATCAAATCAACCATTGTGCTGTTCGGGGGTGCACGCATTCCTGAACCGTCAAAAAAACACACTGCACGCACTGAAACGCTGGCAGAACTGTCACGGTTCTACGACGAAACCCGTGAATTTGCGCGGTTGATGACGCTCAAATCGATGGAAACAGGCGGCAAAGAGGATGTCATCGTCACAGGTGGCGGGCCGGGTGTGATGGAGGCAGGCAACCGCGGTGCCGTCGATGCGGGCGGGCAGTCAATTGGCCTCAATATCGTATTGCCGTTTGAACAAGCCCCGAACGAATACGTCACGCCTGAGCTGTGTTTCAACTTTCACTATTTCGCGATCCGCAAAATGCACTTTTTGATGCGCGCCAAGGCGATCTGTGTGTTCCCCGGTGGGTTTGGCACCATGGACGAAACGTTTGAGGCACTCACTCTGATACAAACAGGGCGCATGCAGCGCGTGCCGTTTTTGCTGTTCGGCCGCGCATTCTGGGAAAAAATCATCAACTGGGAAGCACTGGCCGATGCCGGTACAATTTCAGCCGAAGATTTGGATCTGTTCCGCTTTGTCGAAACAGCCGCAGAGGCGATGGAATTGATCGAGAACTGGGACATACCCACAGCCCGAGATCAAATTCCCGGGCGTTAAAGCAAGGTCTTAGTGTGTTGTCGGCATCTGGGCTGGCAACACACCAACTTCGATATGATGCGGCAGGGTTTCGACAACCTGACCATGATCCGTGTCTTTGATGGCATAGCCGTATCCAGCAAGGCGATGTTTCCATTCGCGGGCCGAAAGCGCCATTTGACGTTCGCGGATAACAAGGTCGATCACCTGTGCGGTGGCAAATGGGTCTGCGTTAAACATGATAGACATCTGATGTCTCCTGATTGGTTGCTTACAGGAAACAACCTGATCCGGGACCATGGCAGGAATTCTACCGGATTGCGGCAGCACAAAGGTCTTTTGATGGTTGCCGTTACGGAATGATTTTAATATTTTTATTACTTATCAGATACTTATGTAACATCTGGAGATATACGCAACTGAAAATTCGCAATAAATCTGCCTTGTTCAACTGTATCGGGAATCGATACCCCCCTCGCAGTTGTCACTTTTTGAACCGCGGTATCGACATCGGCACCCATCGTAATCAGCACTGCCGCCGTCACCATACCAGACCGGCCAATGCCCGCCCGACAATGTACAGCGATATGCCTGCCTCTGCGCAGCAGCCCGACAATGCGTTCGACCAACGCATCAAAAACCATGATGTCTGGCAGGCCAAAATCCTTGATTGGTGACGATACGAAATCCATCTCGGCATTCGCACAGATTGCACCTTCATCCGTCAGCCCCAGATCGGCTGCCTCGTCCACCGCCAGCATAGACACAACGGTATCCACCCCACGGGCGCGATAGGCGGCAATATCTTGGGTCAAGTGATCGCCAGAGGGACAAGGCATGATATACAGCCTGCCGAGCAGATCATCCGCAATCAGATAGATTTCAGGCAACACAGATCACTGGCTCATACCCGCCTCTGCTTCAATCTGTTTACGTGATTTGCGTTCACGCTCAGAGGCAGATTTGAGCTGACCACATGCTGCCATGATGTCTTCACCACGTGGCTTGCGCACTGGACTGGCATACCCGGCCTTATACACAATCTCAGAAAACGCACGGATGCGGTTGTTCGATGACCGCTTATAGGGTGCACCGGGCCATTCGTTGAACGGGATCAAGTTAATCTTGGCCGGAATGCCCCGGATCAATTCAACCAACCGATGTGCATCTGCGTCACTGTCATTAATCCCATCCAGCATCACATATTCAAATGTAATCCGCTCTGAATTGCTGACCTTGGGATATTCGCGCAGCACATCTAGCAGCGCGGCAATGTTCCAGCGCTTGTTGATCGGTACCAATGTATCGCGCACCGCGTCCGTCGTCGCATGGAATGACACGGCAAGCTGACAGCCAATTTCCTGCGCAGTGCGTGCGATTTCCGGCACCACACCCGATGTGCTGAGCGTGATACGGCGACGCGACAGCTGTATCCCCTCAGGGTCCATCGCGATTTTCATCGCATCGCGGACGTTCTCAAAATTATAAAGCGGTTCACCCATGCCCATCAGCACAATATTCGATAGCAACCGCGCCTCATAGGTGCGCGTACCGGTCTCTGGCCATTCGTCCAGATCGTCGCGCACCACCATCACCTGCCCGATGATTTCTCCAGCCGTCAGGTTACGCACCAATTTCTGCGTGCCTGTATGGCAGAACGAGCAGGTCAACGTGCACCCCACCTGCGACGAGACACAAAGCGTGCCACGGCCTTCTTCGGGGATATAGACAATCTCGACCTCGTGACCGCCCGCGATACGAACCAGATATTTGCGCGTGCCATCTTCGCTGACCTGTTTGGTCGCCACCTCTGGCACCGCAATTACAAAATTTTCTGACAGTTCGGCGCGGAAAGCCTTGGACAGATTTGTCATCGCGTTAAAATCGCGGATGCCCCAATTGTAGATCCACTGCCAGATTTGCCCGACCCGCATCTTGGCTTGCTTTTCCGGCGTGCCAATTGTGATCAACGCATCACGCATCGCTTCACGGGTCATTCCAACAAGGTTGGCAGGCCCTTCCGGCAATTTGCGTGGCATAGTGTGCATGTCTTGCGTAATCGGTGCTGTGGGGCTGGACATGACGTTAGACATGGGGGCGATTCTCCGATTGGCGGCGATGTGCCTCTATATAGGGGTTCGCAGGTAGATCAAAAAGAAACAGCCCTGCAAAAGCAGGGCCGCGTCCATAAATTCAATCAGGTCTTTACCCGCCACAGCGCTTTGCCGCGTCCTCAACTGCCGCAGTGAAGCCAAGCAGCGAAAAAGTATCTTTGGTCTGTGTACCGCGGCCAGAACGTCCACTCAACACAGCATTTGCGCCACGTTTCATCGCGGTAATGATCTTGTTGTCATCCTCTGTGGTTGCCGGCCATGCCCATTCACCATCAGTGAACAATTCAAACGTGTTGCCCGAAATGTTCATATTCACGGTTGAACCAGACGCGAAAGGATATCCGCCCGTAAACGCAACCTGCCCTTTGGCACCAGCAGAGGGGCGGTAAAACACCATAAGCAATGTTTGCCCTCGGTTCACAGCAACAACGTTGCCGTTCCGGGAATTCACAGTTTCCTTAGGCGTGGACACGCCCCAGCACTCAGTTGGATTATCCTCGACGAAGACGCTCCAATCGGTTTTTGCGGCAACTCTGTTTGTGCTCTGCTCTTGCGCCGAAACGCCACTTACCAGTAACGTCGCAACACCTGTTGCCAACCCCAGCGATCTCAAAATTCCCATGTACAGCCTCCAGCCGTCCTTAACCTCAAATATCGTTCCAAACACTTGTCGGCGACCCTTATAACGGTTGCTCTCTTGCAAGTGCCTGTATTCTTTCCGACAACAAGCATAATAACGACAAACACGCGACTAACGAAAGCCTGATTGGCAGGTTTTCGCCCACAAAAAGGATGAATTCATGGTCAACCCAGCCCCTTTTGCCGAAATCTGGCGCGGACCCTTCCTCGAAAGCGTGCATTCCGGCCATGCAGTGATCTGTGATGAGAGCGGTCAGATCGTTCAGGCGTGGGGTAATCCAGAGGCTGTTGTTCTGCCGCGTTCTTCCTCCAAAATGATTCAAGCCTTACCGTTGATAAATTCTGGTGCCGCAGACAAGGCTGGCCTTGGCACCGAACACCTGGCACTTGCCTGTGCTTCACATCAGGGTGCCGCAATTCATACGGATCGGGTAAATGTCTGGTTAGGAATGCTGGGGCTGAGCGATGGTGATTTTCGCTGCGGGCCGCAAGAACCATCCGACCGCGACGCCCGCGAGGGATTGATTCGTGCCGATGAGCGCCCCTGCCAAATTCACAACAATTGCTCCGGCAAGCACAGCGGCTTTCTTACGCTCAACCAACACCTTGGCGGCGACGCCAATTATGTGGACCCGTCACATCCGGTGCAGCGTGCCTGCCTTGAAGCTTTTGAGGTGGTGACACAAGAAACCTCTCCCGGATACGGCATCGACGGCTGTTCGGCTCCGAATTATGCCTGCACATTGCATGGGATGGCCCGCGCCATGGCGCATTTCGCGGCAGCGCCGGATGGATCAGCCGAGGCACGCCTGCATCAGGCCATGCGGCTACATCCTGATTTGGTTGCAGGGGAAGGTCGCGCATGCACCGAACTGATGCGTGCGATGGATGGCAAGGTCGCCCTAAAAACTGGTGCCGAAGGGTATTTCATCGCTATTTTGCCAGAACTGAAACGCGGTATCGCACTGAAGGCGGCCTGTGGCACAACCCGCGCCGCCGAATGCGCCATAACCGCGCTTTTAGTAAAGGTTGGCGTGTTGGACCCCAATCATCCAGCCGCTTTGAAACGGATGAATGCGCCCATAAAAAACTGGCGTGGAATCGAAACCGGTGTTTTGAAACCGGCAGCGGGCCTGATCTGAACGGATCGGATCGCCGCCGGATTGCGTTACATCTCAATGATGGGTGCGACCTCTGCCGTGCCTGATCCATCAGCAACCATCGGACATCCGGCGGCCATTTTGCACGCTTCCTCAATCGTATCTGCCCGCACGATTGTGAACCCAGACAACGGATTAGAGCCGCCGTTGTCTTCGACACCCTTGGAACTGACCGTCTTTGACATGCCCACGGGATTGCCGGGGTTGACCATATTGTCGCCCAAACCTGTCATCCACGCTTCCCACGCGGCCATCGCTTTGGCCCCATCTTCGGGTGTTTCCGGCATCGCGCCACCATGAAATGCAAACATAAACTCTGGCATTGTCTCTCTCTCCTTTGTTAAATCTAATGGGTTGCGTTCAGGAAACGCTCAAGCCGCGTCAACGGACCATTCCACCCCGTTGAATGGCGCGCCGCAACTTCGTCAGAAAGCAGCTCACGGTGATCAATAATCAGCTTTGATCCCGTCGCTGTCTCAACAACGGAAAACGTCACATGGCTTTCTGGACCGCGTTGATCATCCGGGTCGTGCCAACCCCATGTAAAACCGATGGTCTTGGGCGGATCAACCCGCGTGACCTGACCAGACATCTTGAACCGATTGCCCTCATCGCTCAGCATTTCTGAATGCCATGGTCCGACCTGACTGAAATCAAGGTTTTCGTCCGGCAAGGTCATACCATCATGCCCCCACCATTGAACAAGCGCTGCGCGGGATGAGAGAGCCTCAAACAGCCGTTCAGGGCTGACATTAAAACTGCGCTCAAGTCGGATGTCAGGCATTTGGGTTCCCTTCGTCTTGCGCAAAATACGCGTCCAGCCTGTCCAACCCGGCCTCCCAAAAAGCGCGATGTGAGATTGTCCATTCGGAAATGGCACGCAGGGCTTCGGGCTGAACCGAATAGAACCGCTTGGTGCCATCGACACGTTGCTGAATGATCCCCGCCTCGCGCAGAACTTTCAGGTGCCGTGACACGGCGGGCGCGGTCATATTCGCATGTGCGACCAGATCACCGGCAGCCAATTCACCCTGCGCCATCAGACGTTCCACAACGGTAAGGCGCGTCTGGTCCGATAATGCGGCAAATGTCGTGGCTAGATTTGTCATAACACATTAATTAACATATTTGTTAATTAAGTAAACCGCTAAATTGTGCTACTTCATAATCTCATCCTTGGCATAGCCCTGAACATACAACAACGCCGTCAAGTCGCCAAAATTGATGCGCACATCACATTGGGCAGCCACAGTTGGTTTGGCGTGCAGCGCCACACCCATCCCTGCCATTTGCAACATACCCAAGTCGTTGGCCCCATCCCCAACGGCAATGACATCCTTTTCCAATAGTCCCAATCTGGCAGTGATTTCTTCCAACGCGTCAACCTTAGCCTGTTTGCCAAGGATCGGCATGCCCACTTCCCCGGTCAGAACACCAGCCGATACCAGCAGCGTATTCGCGCGATTTTCATCAAACCCCAGCTGGGCAGCAACCTGTGCCGTAAACGCCGTAAATCCACCTGAAACAAGCGCGGCATACCCACCTCGGGCCTTCATCGTGGCAAGCAATGTGCGCCCACCCGGCATATAGGTAATCCGTTCTGCCAGCACTTTGTCGATAACGCCAACATCAAGGCCCGCCAGCAACCCAACCCGTTCGCGTAGCGCGCCATCAAAATCTAATTCACCGTTCATTGCCCGCGCGGTAATATCTTTGACCCGCGCACCGACGCCCGCCTCATCCGCCAACTCGTCAATACATTCCTGTTGGATCATTGTGCTGTCCATATCCGCCAACAACATCTTTTTCTGGCGGCCTTCGGTTGACACCATAACCAGATCAACGCCCATACTTTGGCAGTTCTCCCAAACCTCCCAAAGGTTGCCGGGTGCCTGTGCTATGGAAAACTCGGCCGCCTCATCCGGTGCCAGCCAAATCGCATCCCCCCCACCCCACGCATTGCGCAGGCTTTCAACCAGCGCCGGTTCAAGGGTCGGTGTTTCCGGGGATGTGAGCAAAACAACTGTGAACATGGGCCTGAGCTTCCTATTCGCGCCAAAGGTGTCGCAAAAACGACTGAAGTGGCGTTCTAGCCGCGTTTTGCCGCTTGTGCCAGACTGCACCCCACCGCATTTGCAGTGGTGGGACACTCTTCAGCCTGAGACCATCCTGCCGATCACCTTGATAGATCAAACGTCCGTTTCTTCAATTAAACTGACGGATCAATCCAAATAGGCTTATCACCCTTCGAATTCCAAGTTTGCTCCTGTATCGCCTTGATCCAAGGCACGATTTCTTGTGGGCAAACATTGCGGAATTTCGAATCCTCTTCCTCGACGACCTTTACCAAGTCATCAGCTTGGGCCCGCGGGTCCATCTGACCAGGTATCACCCGTGAGGACCGAGGCCGGGAAGACCAGCAAGAAGCTCGGGCTTGACCCGCGACTTTGCTGGATTGAACCAGCGTCCCATGGTTTCCGCGCCTCTGTCATTGAAGCCGGTCTGGAAACTGCCGGGGTTGACTACGCCCGTTCCCGCCCATTCGGCCTTGAGACCTTCTACGATACCTTCCAGGGCGTGTTTTGTGGAGGTGTAGATCGCAACAAACGGCACGGTGATCAGGCCGCCCGTTAAGGTTGCCGTGGCAATTTTGCCTTTGCCGCGTTTCACCATCTAGGGCGCGAAATCTTGAATTACCGCGAGTATACCGAAGACGTTGACCTCGTAATTTTTCCGAACATGTTCCATCGGAATGCCTGAGACGGGTCCAGCTTCCATAATCCCAGCATTGCTCACAAGGATGTCGATTTCGTTTTCGAACATTACTTCGCGGTCTTCTGCATTAGTGATGTCCATCACTTCGACCCGCATGTTCAGACCTTCCGAGTTTGCTTCAGCCAAAAGATCCATTTTCTGTGAGCTAACTTGCGTTGTAGCAATTACTTCATGACCGCTGCGTGCAAGTTGAAGGTCGGCACCTTTACCAAAGCCGGAACCTGCGCCCGTAATGAGAATGCGCTTAGTCATGGATTGTGATCCTTTCGATTTGAGTTGTGTCACCTACCGAATTGGAGGCAACCACTTCCAGCGCGTCGATGTAAGTCAACTCTCGTTTCTGGATGAAGGCATCGCCACAGAAGGAAACGGCGGCGAATGCTATAATGAGAATGGCTATCCGAGCCGTCCTGCTGGAAATGCTACCAAGCGGTGACGCAAGCGTTGAAGGCGCGGCGAAACGACTACTTATGACATCGCACACCGCGCACCTTGCAACGGCATTTGCGTGCCGAGCAGGAGACATTCAGCAGGATTCTGGACAGCACGCGACATAATCTCGCAATGAATTATCTCAGAATCGAAGGACTGAGTGTCGATGAGATCGCGCACCTACTTGCCTATCGTGGTCCAAACTCATTCTACCGGGCGTTTTCCGGGTGGACCGGTAAGACTCCACAGATGATTCAATCTGAACGGTAGAACCTGAACGTCAAGCCGGACATTTGTGCATTTCAGAAATGAAATCAAACTCTTGGAAGCTGTTCTCACTCAACCTTTGCTAACCATTCCCAGCAAAATGCATCGGGGAAAAGCAGTGGAAACCTTTCGGGCCTCAGCATGGTCGGCACTCTCGCGCATAGGTTTGAAGTCGCGGGCGCGGTCAGGCTTCATTGGATCGGCCCAACCATGGGTCTTGTTCAGCACATCCCGCCCGCCGTGCGCCTTGGGGTTCCGAATGACAAAGCAGGCCTCTTCCAAGTCTCTCTCAATCAAATGGACCATGCGAACGGCGGAGCTTAACTTTTCAGTGAGGCTGCTCACCTGATGCCGCCTCCCCTACCAGAAAAAGACTGTTTGCGTATTGTTGGATGGAAGAAGGCTTCTTAATATTGGCCGTTGAAGTGTCCAATTTCCCTACATCGCCAGTTTTTACGATGCGGGTAATCCGCTTCTCAATTCATCCAACGTAGAACAAAGCACAATTTCCTTGTGTCAGATTTGCGCCTATCGGAAACATGCGTTCCTGCATTCTTCTGCAAAAGGCTACATTCACCTGCATAGCAAGTACCTTTGCCTGTTGCTGTTTTTATTGGGGTTCCGTATGTCCGGAGGTGGGACACCCTTCCCCAACGAAGGGTCCAAGTCATTGTTATATTTCCTTTTATTTACAGTTATTTGATTGCCTGTTGCTTTCGCCTTGTGTCTATTTTGTGCCAAAAAGCACATCCGTGACGGTCGGATCGTCCATTGCATGGGCATAGAACTTCATAATTGTTCCAACGTCTTTCCAGCCGCCGCGCACCGCAACAGTCTTGGGGTCAATACCAGCCTGCAACATCGAGGTTGCAAAGCCGTGGCGGCAACAGTGGGGCGATAGCTTTTCGATGCCCGCTCGCTCAATGACGTTGTTCCAGACCTGCCCCACGCTTTCGCCAGAGGCATACTGAAACACCAGACTGTCAGGTTTGCGGTTCGAAGGAATGTTCGCCAATGCCGCGATGACTGGCGGCGACAGGTGCGCGACGCGTTGGTCATCGATTTTGGTTTGATTTATCACGGCCTTCTTCTGAAACAGCTCAACGTCACCCCAGGTCAAAGAACATGCCTCACCACGTCGCGCTCCCGTACCAAACATAAACAGGCACAACGCAGCCAAATGGTGTAGCTCATCTTGTACCGCTTGTTGGGCGAAAGCTTCTACCCATGCCCGTGTGGCAGGGGTCTTTCTCTTGGCATTGACCTTGAACCGCTTCACCCTGATCCGCGCGCACCATTCCAAATCTGCTGCGTAGTTTATTATCGCCTGCGCCGGTACGATGCCTTGGCGGTTCAAAGTTGCGTTGGCTGCACCGGGATACAGCTTGCGGGCCATTTGGCGTATAGCCTCGCCTGTAATCTTCGGGACAAGCGTATCCTTCCAATAGTCTTCAACACGGTTAAGAAATCGGTCGTCATGCACAGCCTGCCGATAGGCGATTGCGGCTTGGGCAAACGTCAGCGTTGCGCCCGGTCCATCAAGATGACTTTGCCACGCCTTTGCTTCGACTTCGGCTGCGATCCTTTCGGCGACCCTTTTGTCCGCTGTTCCCGTAGGGCCTCGTAATCGCCTACCGGCAACTGTGCCCCTGTAGCTATAGAGCTTGTTCCGTTTGAAGACTTTGAGCGGCATTCCATCGCCTCCATAAACGTGACCACATGATGATCCAACATAATGACTTTCTGACCAATTTTGCAAAAGCATCCGAGTTCACGAACAGTATCTGACACGAATCTAGGAGAAGCGGTAAGACGCTTCGCGAGGGCACGCGGCGTCGTATATGATGGCAAAATGTCACTCATCTTCTTGCACCTCGGCTTGGCATGGCTCGACCATATTTCGAGCAATGTAGTCATGGATGGCATTCTGAGGCAGAAGAAAATTAGCCCCATTTCTTAAGAACCTAATGCTTCTCGTCGAGATCAATTTCCTGATCCGCTTCTCAGGCCAACCAGTCTGAGCGGCCAGTTCTCTTGGGGTAAGCAGGGAACAATCGTCCATAGTTCTTTCCTCTTTACCAGATAGGTGTATGAATAGGTGAAATACGTCGCATTGGGTAACGTTAGTCCAAATATGGGAACATTTGTCCGCATGTCAACTGTGTTGATCGGGATAGGCCAAAGGATGCTCAGCGTGCGCAGCCAATTGGGCTACCCTCAAAGCAAGGTCGCCGCGATACTCGGGATCGCCGACAAGTCGTATAAGAATTATGAACTTGAAAAACGGGAGTTGCCACTGTCGGTCGCAGTCAAATTTTGCGAAGAGTTCGATAAGAACCTGATTTGGCTAGTCTTTGGTACCTCCGTTCCTGACATGGAGCAATCAGCTCGTCTGGCCGGGGAAACCGCGCAGGCTGTTTTCGAGCATGCCAATGCGCACGAAAAGTCCTTTACCAGCGCTGAAGTCCAAAAATTCACCCAATACATTTTTGAACAATCACTGTCGAAAGGCACGTCTCCGCAAAGCGAAGCAACGCTGTTCTTTTCAGCGATTGGATAAGGTGGGCAACCCGATGAAACATCTGAAAGACCCCAAGACACCGATCAATAAGTTCGCGAACTCTTTGCGCTTGATGGGCATCATGCTTCTGGTCGTTAGTAGCATCGGCTTCATCTCTTACCGCTCAGAAACTGGCAACTTCTGGGATATCTACACACTCTTTCTACTACACCTTGCCGTAGCGGGGATCATCCTCGCGTTTATTGGCGAAACGCTTTGGAAAATCCTTATCAAGAACAGCGACGTTTCACGCCGCAAATTCTATTTCTATGATGAAGAATGATTGGCTGAATTAATTTGTGGCAAAGCCTCAACCCCGCCTCTTATCAGCAGGCTACAAAGTCGGTACAAAACTCGCAAAGTCGATGGAACGAACGTACCTGACGAAAGTGCTTGAGCCGGGCCAACGCTTGCGAATTTTGTAGTCTCATCCGGGTTTCGTAGACCGAAGCAACATCTCGTTCGACGGGTAAAGGTATGCGGCGGTTCCGAAGCGCAAAATCTAAAAACGCCCGGCCTTCTAAACGGGCGTTTCTGTTGCTCCCCATCGCTTTGTCAACTGACAGGCGCATCGATCTTTTGCGTCAGGTCCGAAACGACTGGCCAGTCATCCTTTAATTCGACCATTCCCGAAGGTTGGATCAGGAAATCGCCGACGAAGACTACGTTTGAGTAATACAAGAGGGTCGAAATGCGACGATTGCCGTTCTCATCGTCGCCCCAGGGACGGGGCATCTGGTAGCATTCGTTAATTTTTTCCAGTTCCTGCCGTTCAAGATCATCCGGCAGATAATGGGCATCTCGTCCGTCGAGGATGTAGAAGGGGCCTTCTTCGCCGCGCACGAAGAAGCAAAAGAATTTAAGGTAGTCCAAGGCTTTGATCCCCTCAAAGTCGCGGGTGTACTTCGCGTTGAATTCGTGAATCGGTGGTGATGTGCCATTGAGCCAGTAGAGCGCATCTCCATGGGACAGATAGTAAAGAAAAGTCGCCGTAGGCCAGTCAGGGTGTTTTGCCCGCAGCAATCGTGACGCTTCATCTGGATAGAAGGGCAGGCGACGCTCCGACCAGACCACGTCTTCATCCCACGCCATGTCGTCAGACTTGTCGAGATCCTCAACAAGCGATGGGTTGCTGAGCGCAGACCACCCTTCCGCGTCCGGATAAAACAGGCTGTTGCCCCCGACGGGGCCAGCAACGCCCAAATCGGGCAGCCCCCGCGCCGAGCGAAGCGCGTCAGGCGCTGTTTCAAAGACCGTGCGGCCCCAATCGTCTTGCCAGTCCGCATCACCCCCACGGTGCAGCAGGTCATTTATGGTTTTTTCGTCGCCAAGCCGGGCAAAGGCATGCAGGCTTTCGGTGGCAATTTCGGGCGAAACATGCGTTAAAACGACCGTCCTGATACGCTTTCGTTCATCAAGATCGAGTTTCGAGTCCAGGTCGGATAGATTCATCAAAATCGGCGTTGCGGCCTGCGTGGGAAGCTCTGCTGGCATAGACGCTTCAAGGTACTGTGCCATTTCGCTTTCGCCGAGTTTGACGGCTTCGTTATACAGTCCGGCATGGTTCTTGCCGATGGCCCAAGGATCGATTTGCTTCGCCTCGATCATGGCGTAGATCAAGTCCTTCCATCCGTTTTTGAGCGCCATGGCGCCCACGCTGAAATGTTCTTTCTGCACCTCGCGGCGCGCGTCGAGGTCGACTGCCGTGTCAGCTTGCTGCAGCGCCGCGACAAACTTGCGTTTCGCCTTGCTTTTTGCTGCTTCGAAAAGTTGTTCCTTAATGCGACTGACGTGTTTGCCGCGTTCGGCCGCCCGAAGTTCTTCAAGGCGTTCTTCGGGAAATCTGGGGTGTTTTGCGATCTCTTGTTGGATCTCAGGCAAGCCCGAGGCCATTTCCCACGCAGTCAGACCGGCCGCCTCGTTCTCGGCGTCGGCTGTAACGGGTTCAGGTTTTGCGGGTTTTTTGGTGCGAGCCCCGACATTCAGATTTTTATCCGTCAGCAGTTGCTTGATGGTCGCGAACATGTTCTGCCGCGCTTGGTCGGTCAGGATAAATTCACTGTCGTCATGGTAATTATAAAGCGCCATGTGCAAGACAGTATAGCCCTTGCAGTGGGCGGCTTCGGCCCGGACATTGATATCCGGCGTAAGTGACATCAGGTATTTGACGATGTCTGTTTTGTAGAGCAGGGCCGCACACATCAGGGGCGTTCCCCAGTTCGATTGCTTGCCGCTCAGCAGTTGCGCGCCTTCCCTGGTGGTCAGGATATGTTCAATAATGGGCAAAGTTCCCCATCGGGCAGCAAGGTGCAGTGCGGTATCGCCATATCGATCGATGACACGCACGTCCCCCCGTTCCAGGAAATGCTTAAAGACCGACAAGTCCGGTTGAAGTGCCGCCTCATGAAGCGGGGTCAAGCCGCCTTCGGGGGTTTGGTCATGGCGAAAGCCAGCGTCCGTCAGCATTTTCGCGATATCGAGCCGCCCTCGCCGTGCAGCTCCGCCAAGGGGGTTCTGCGCGGTTTCCGGCCAGTCTTGTGGATCGGCCTTCTTCAACAGGATGGATAGAATGTCAGGTTTCTCTCCCCAGACGGCACTGTCGAGCGGCGTGAAGTTATCATCTTCAAGTGCATCGACATGCGATCCGTGTTTCAAAAGCAGTTGCGTGGTGGATAATTGTGCCCAACTTGCCTGGCCAAGCGGAGTTCTATTTGATTTCCCATGTCTAAGATGCACCGCTTCGGGGTCGATCTTTATGAAGTCTGCGATCAGATCGTCCAAGCCGTAGGACGCGGCGAGGTGCATGTATGTCCCGCTCGGTTCATTTTCCAGAATGGATTTCGCGGGCGTTTTTGATGTCTTGAAAATGCAAATGGAATAATCCATGAGCGCCTTTTCTTCATCGCCAAGAACCGCAAGATTGGTCATCGACCAATCGCGAAGGTGGCCACCAAGAATTCGTGCGGCGATCGCAATTTCATCCTCTGTCGGTGGGGGCAGGTCTTCGCAGCCCCCGTTTGTCCACCCCAGCGCTTTAGACCGGAAGTGAGCCTCTGCCTCCAACTCGTCCTGATCTGCCTCAAACCACTTGCGTGCGCGCGGCCAGCGACGGATCACCGCTTCGTGTACCAGCCGGTATCCACCCGCCGAGGGCACCAAGAGGCGAAGCTCTTTGAAGGCATCGTGCAAGGCTTGCTCGGTGCGATAACCGCGTCCCTGAACAGGCTTGAGAACCATCTTCCCCTCGCCGGGATGGTCCAGATCGATCGAGATTCGGACCAGTGGTCGGAGAAAAAATTTAATTGAATCAGGGTCGTCGTTCCCGCCGCCGTTGTTCCAGGCCGTTGCGGCCAGATCCGCGACCATATCGCCCAAGGCAAGAGAGGTGCCCGCAATGTCAGCACGGGTCACCGGCAGACGGTTGAACGACTGGCTAAGCCGCGTATCCTGGACCTGTTTTGGTGCCCGCGGTGCCAATTCGCGGAAGAACCGGCTGAGCTTTAGTGCCAAAAGCGGCAGCGGTGACGATGATGACGTGTTCTGCGCTTGCAGGTCCCTGATTTCGCCCAGCAACTCGTCAACGATTTCCCGATCGAGGTCGATTCCATTGCGTTCAAACGGTTTGACGATGACGTTGCGATAAAAGCTATCGTCGTCATCACGCAATTCAACGATTGTCGCATCCGTGAAGCCAAGTTCGCTTTTGTGGCGTCCAAAGCGATCTTTGCGGCTGTCTTCGAGGGTGAACACGACCGGCCAGCCATGCTGCTGGTTGAGATGGTGCAGCACTTCAATCATCGAGCGCCATTCCTCGGCATTCACGTCCTCGCTCAAATCGTCGAGGATTTCCTCGAACTGGTCGATGCAGATCAGCATTTTGGGCAAGAACCCATTATCAATGCCGTCGTCAATCAAGCTCTTGATCTGCGGCAACATCAAAGTTTGATGCGGCGCATTTGGACCCGTAAAGTTGCTTGGAATCTCAAGCGATGACAGCGCTCCGAGTTTTGACATCAACATCGGCAAACACTTAACGCCGACCCCGTTTTCGCATTGAAAATCAGTTGGGCGCATTTCCAGCGGGATCAGGTCGTGGGTTTTCTGCGCTTCTGCGGCGACACGGGCCCGCAAGAAAGACGACTTTCCGCAGCCGCTGGGACCTGTGATCGCCATCAAGAGCGGTGTGCCGTTCTTGAGAGCAAGTTCAATATCCGTTGCGGCAAAGGCCGCCTCTCGATCGCGACCAACAAAAGCGTCGGCATCGTCGGTCTGATAAAAATCCAAAGCCCGGTAGGGGTTGCGAAGGACCGAGGAATGAACGCCCGGCAGCGAAGAGACGAAATCTTCGGCCCAGGGTTCGTTTCTGCGGATATCGTCGAGCTGGACGATGGGTGTCTCGTTGGCCTCCAGAAACGCGATAAAGTTGCTAAGCGGCGGTCTGGCGGCAGCGTCAGGCGCGGTGACGATGACGGTCAATGGCACGCTGCGCAGCAGGCATTCCAAAGCGAAACGGGTCTCGTACGTCAGCGGCACGCCGCCTTCATTGATGAAGTCGAGTTTAGGGCGGCCACGCAGAGCATGCGTGTCGTCAAAGACTCCCTTCGGCTTCAGCCAATCGCGATCCGATAGATCAACCAAGAAGCTCTCATCGGGCACAAGGCCGTCCGAAAGCCCGTCGCCCAACAAAAGCACTGCGCCGATGACATTTTCGTTGAGCGTTTCCCACGCGCCCGTCTCTGCATAGGGGCTTTGAAATCCTTCTTCTGTTATCGAAAGGGAAAAATCCCATTTGAGCGGCACGACAGCTGCCTTTTCGGATATCCGCGCGGCCCGTCGCGAGATCTTGTCTGCGGCATCATCAAAATAGCGGTTCATGACTGTGCCGGACGTCTGCGTACCGGCCAACATCACCGTCCGGGTTTGGGTTGATGTATGCACGTCTTCAACGCGAACTCTTTTGCGGGCCGGTCCTTGACCGGCCGCGATCTCGTCAAGGCGGCTGTGGACTTGGCCAAGGCCGGCCTCGATCCGCCCGCCTTGCTGACCCAGGCCGTCGATACCGGACTGTAAGTCATTCAACTGCTGCTTGAGGTCGGCCCCAAGCCAATCGTCGGATAGGGCGTCAAGGGTCGCTTTCACTTCGCTCACCACATCGGTGGGCAGGTTGGACGCCATTTCGGCGACCTCTGTTTTTAGTTCTCGCAGCAGCGTTCGTTGCGCTTCGGCCTGTATCACTCCAAACGACCCAGCGGCTTCTGGATAGTAGTTTGGGTCTTGAAGGACACGGGCAAATTCATCGGCAAACAATTGGCCAAAATGTCGGGTCTTTGCGCCATTTGGCGCGATCCCGTCAAGCGCTGCCCGCTTGAGTTCGCTTGGAACCTCGGATGGGGAAACTGATGTGATTGCGGCAAGCGTGGGCCCGAATTGTTGAGCCACTTCAGGCGCCATCTCATCTCCGCGCAAGTGGGCTGGCATCTCGGCGATCAGCAGATCAAGATGGACGTCAATAGGGCTTTCGCCGATGCTTTTGCCACTCTCGAGATTGCAGACCTTGGCCAGAATCTCTTTGCTGATCGCATTGAACGTCGCTTCGAAATCTCGCAACTCTTGCGCCCGGGGTGCGGTTGGATAGGCATTGGCCCACTCAAGACGGTCATGGAACAGCGCGGTCGCAGCATTGATCCAACTTAGCCGCAGCCCACGGCGCAAATGGTCATTCGCAACCGTCCGGTAAGGACGCAGCGCGTTCGACAAAATGGCCTTTTGGCGGGTGTGCCGAGACAGGCCGGGGAATTGTTTGTTGAATGCGGAAATACTCTTCAGAAAAACTGAGCTGAAATCGGTAATCACGTATCAAAGCTCCACTTTGGTTACGACAAATATGGAATGTCATTGCCTTCAATAGTGAGAAGCTTTCCTGAGCTGGCCACGAATTGCAACCAATATCGCGGATTTTCCGCTCGGCCAGTGTTCCGCCACTCGGCCCCCATTGCCAGAGTGGCTGGTAGCGCCTGTCTGATGGTATGGTGGCTTGTGTGACGCCTAACGGCCGGTCGCCGCAATCAAGATTGATCCCTAAGCTTGTATTTGGGTGCCGGACTGGCGTCACTCCGGACCATTTTGTGAAAGCAACTGAACAAGCGGTGCGTTGATGTAATAGTTGCTTTGGGCAACTTTCACCTTCTCTAGAAGACCTGACTGCGTCAGTTGATCGAGATATCGGCCCGCAGTCTGTCGGCCCACACCTACTTCTTCGATGACATATTCAATGCGGGTGTATGGGTGGCGAAACAGATTATTGACCAGTTCATGTGAGTATAACTTAGGATGATCACGCTTTATGCGGTTCTTGTACTCGGACATTAACTGCTTGATTCCAAAAACAAGCTGGGTGGTCTCTTTGGCCGTCTCTGAGACCGCATTGATCATATAGAGCAACCATGGCTCCCACTCCAACGTGTCGCGTGTGTGCTGAAGCAATCTGTAGTATTCGCCTTTGTTTCGAGTGATATAGCGACTGATATACAGTATCGGAATCTCGAGAAGTTCGACCCTGCACAAGTAGAGCACGTTCAGTATGCGCCCAATGCGCCCATTCCCGTCAGAAAAGGGATGAATGCTCTCAAATTGATGATGAATAAGGGCCATTGAAACGAGTGGGTCTAGGTCCGTTTCCTCTGTCGTGTTGATGAAGCGTTCAAGCGCTCGCATCTGATCCAATATATCACTGTGAGATTGTGGTGGAACATATACTATTTCGCCTGAACTCTCGTTCTTAAGCGCGGTCCCAGGCATCTTTCGAAATTCATCCGTGCTGCCTTTTAGAGTTTGAAAGAGGGCAATGATTTGGTTGCTGCTTATCATGCCATCTTTCTCAACCAACTGGGAATATCCCAGCCTTAATGCCTCGCCGTACATGCCTACTTCTTTGGCTTCAGGAGATGGGTAAATTCCCTTTCGACTATCGATTTGAAACAACTCATCTTGAGTTGTGACGATGTTTTCAATCTCCGAACTCGCAGCAGCCTCTTGAAGCATCAAGGTGTCAATGAGTATGCCTTGATTAGGGATGCTACCTGCGCGACCTTTCAGTTCTGCAAGGTTCTTATGAGCGATCGTCAATGCCTTCAAAACCTTCCGCGTTTCCAGATCAGGATGTGGTGGCAGCGGAGGTATTTGGTATCGTTCAACGAGGGCTTCTCTAGTTATGGTAGTTGTTTTGGCGCTCATGTAATCATACCAATCATCGTATGTCTAAAAAATCCATTTTTTGCAACATACAGAGATTCGTATGTCGACAAAAGTGCAATTCTTGAATCACACGAGCAAACAGTCGCCGTTGGCTGCCTTTTAGGTCGGGATTGCCGTCTGAGACCAAACATTGGTCCCACATTCAATGCGTCATCCCCCGGTCCATCTCGACCTCCCGTTCTTCTAGTTCAGTTTCAACCTCTCTTCGGCGGCTTTCACTAACTTCAAGCTGGTCTCTAGTTGCGTGCACAGCTTCCCGTAGTTCGAGCCCTCGCTCAACAAGCCGTGCAACGCAGCCACGGACGCCGTTTGCGATTGAATGAGCACCGACACGCAGGCGGCCAATCCATCCATCTGGTTCTGCATCTTGGTCGTCGAGCGTGCTTCTAACCCGCTCAATTCCTTTGCTGAGACCTCGCAGGCCGTCACCAACCGCTCGACGCAGGCGAGCAAGTCGCGTTCCAAGGCTGTCAGGGGTGTCGTCATCTAGTTCTCCTC
>JBPOFF010000003.1:0-385120 GCA_051251995.1 Sulfitobacter sp. | reverse complement strand
GCGCAAGCTGCGGCAGAGGCGCAAGCAGCAGCAGAGGCGCAAGCTGCGGCAGAGGCGCAAGCAGCAGCAGAGGCGCAAGCTGCGGCAGAGGCGCAAGCAGCAGCAGAGGCGCAGACAGCGGAGCAAGCCGCCGCTGAGGAGGCGCTTCAGGAGGAACGCCGCGCAGCCCTGCGCGAGGAACGCCGTTTGCAGCTTGAGGCGGAACGAGAAGCCGCCGCTGCCGCTGCCGCCGAAGCCGATGCAGGAACCGGCGATGCAGATGTGGTGACCGAAGAAGTCACCACCGAAGATGTGCGGTCCTCTGATCAGGACTTTGATACGGCTGTTACTGGTGACACCGCTGCGGTTGCCCCTGTGGCTGGTAAAAGCGGGCTCAGCAAGTTTGAAAAGGCGTTGCTGCTTGGTCTTGGCGCGGTTGCTGTCGGCGCCATCTTGAAAAATGGTGACAAGGTTGTCAGCAATTCTGGTGACCGGGTGGTTGTCCAGGACCCGAACGGCGATTTGCGGGTGTTGAAAGATGACGACGCATTGATCCGCCGGCCCGGTGATGAGGTGCGCACGGAGACCTTTAACGATGGGTCAAGCCGCAGCACGGTGTTGAAACCCGATGGATCAAAGGTTGTCACCATTCGCGGTCGCGATGGATCAGTCATGCGCCGGATGAATGTTGATGCGCAGGGGCGGGAATACATCTTGTTTGATGACACCGCCGCCGTCGAACAAGAGGTTATTGTCTCTGAACTGCCACAGATAGTGCAGCGTAGCCAGAGTGTCGGGAACCAGAACGAAGATGCATTGCGGCTGGCCCTGGCGGCACAGTTAGGCAATGACCAAGCCCGACGGTTTTCGCTGCGCCAAGTGCGCGAAATCAAACAGGTACGTGCATTGGCCCCAGAGCTTGAGCTAGATGCGGTGCGGTTCCAGACCGGGTCCGCCGCGATTTTGCCAGAACAGGCGCGCAGTTTGGCGAAAATCGGGACCACCCTGAGCAATTTGATCGCGCAGGACCCCCGGACGGTTATTCTGGTGGAGGGGCATACCGATGCTGTCGGCAATGCGACTTATAACCTTGCCCTGTCAGACCGACGCGCTGAAACGGTTGCCCTTGCCTTGACCGAATATTTCAATGTGCCCCCGGAAAACATGATCACCCAAGGCTATGGTGAATCTGCGTTGAAGGTGCCGACATTGTTGTCGGAGGCCGCAAACCGCCGCGCGGTGGTGCGCAACATTACCGGGTTGTTGCGGTAACAAACAAAAAAGCCCCCGCAGAAATGCGGGGGCTTTTTTATGTCGATGGGGTAGGTGTCACCCTTTGGGCAAAGGTCCAATCAGCATGACCATCTGGCGGCCTTCCATCTTGGGAAAGTTCTCAACCTTACCAGCGTCCTTGGTGTCCTCAGCCACACGTTCCAGCAGTTCACGGCCCAGATTCTGGTGGGCCATTTCGCGGCCCCGGAACCGCAGGGTGATTTTCACCTTGTCGCCGTTTTCCAAAAACTTGAACACGTTGCGCATTTTCACTTCGTAGTCATTGGTGTCAGTGTTCGGACGGAACTTGACCTCTTTGATCTCGATGATCTTTTGCTTTTTGCGCGCTTCGGCTTCGCGCTTTTGTGTCTCGTATTTGAATTTGCCAAAATCCATGATCTTGCACACGGGCGGATTGGCGTTTGGTGATATCTCTACCAGATCAAGGCCCGCTTCCTCGGCCATTTCCATCGCACGTGATGGGGTCACAACGCCGGCATTTTCGCCATCGGCGCCGATAAGGCGGATTTCAGGGGAACGGATCATGTCGTTGACGCGCGGGCCGGTGTCACGTTGCGGCGGCGCATTATGTGGTCTGCGAGCGATGGTGATTGTCCTTTGATTATTAACAAATTTCGAATTTGCAAGGTAAACGCGGTCAGGCGCTTCTTCAAGCTGCAATTTTCAGCCTAGGGTGCCTTTCGCTCAGATTTTCCCCTTGAACCTTTCGTGTTTGACGCGCATTTGACCCTGCATAGGCTGCGGGGGTAGATTTAGCCCCCATTGAGCCAATCATGAGGGGAAAAACATGAAGAACATTATCTGGATTATCATTGCGGCTGTGATCGCGGTTGGCGGTTACATGCTGTATTCTGGCAAGTCTGCCACTGAAATGGCGACCGACGCCTCTGAGGCGGTGAACGCGCCAGCAGCACTCGAAACTGCATCAGAAGCCGCAGGCGACGCTGCTGACGCAGTTGAAGGTGCCGTTGGCGAGGCTGTTGACGCAACAGCAGAGGCCGCCGAAGCCGTAGCAGACGCAGCCACAGATGCTGTTGACGCGGCAACAGAGGCTGCAAGTGATGCAGTTGATGCGGTAACTGAAACTGCAACAGAGGCAGAAACGGCGACAACCGACGCAGCATCAAACGCCGTAGACGCAGCAACTGAAACTGCAACGGATGCCGCAGCAGCAACCACTGAAGCGGTTGACGGCGCGACAGAGGCCGCCACTGAAGCAGCGACAGATGCAGCCGCAGCGACCACCGAAGCAGCCTCGGATGCAGCGGACGCAACAGCTGAAGCAGCAACAGATGCAGCAGAGGCAACAACCGAAGCAGCGACAGATGCGGCAGAAGCCACATCGGAAGCCGCAACTGACGCAGCCGCTGCCACAACCGCCGCAGCAAATGACGCGGCTACAGCCACAACCGAGGCGGCAACAGATGCAGCGGCAGCCACAACTGAAGCAGCGTCAGACGCAACGGCAGCCACAGCCGAAGCGGCAACCGACGCAACAGCAGAGGCCCCAAAGGCCGATGAAGCCCTGACAGTTGACGGTTTTGACTTGGATAAAGTTACTGAAATGGTTGAAGGTTCTGATCTTGGTGCCTTGCAAAAGGTAACGCTGACCAAAGGTTTGGAAGCAGCCAAGGACAACCCAGAACTGTTGAAAACAATGCTGGAAAAAGTGCGTGAAGCGCTGAACCTCTGATTTCGCCAGACACTAGAACAACAAAAGCCGCGTCCTTGCAAAAGGGCGCGGCTTTTTCGTTTAATTATATGCTAGGATATTAGCCCACAAACGCCTTCTCGACGACATAGTGTTTGGGGTCCGAATTTGCGCCTTCTTCAAGGCCGAACCCTTCGAGGACTTTCTTGATATCGGTGTTTAACCCCAAAGAGCCACAAACCATCGCGCGGTCTGTGTCCGCCGAGATACCGTCGATGCCAAGATCCTTAAACACGGTGCCATCCTCAAGCAGGGTGGTGATCCGGCCCATTTTTGGGCTCTGCTCGCGGGTGGTGGTCGGGTAATAGCGGATCTTGGCCAAGTTCTCGACGCCGATCAGTTCTTGCATCATTTCGTCGGCCTGTAAGTCCGCGATCAAGGTCCGGCTGTATTCCAGTTCGGCCACATCACGGCAGGTGTGGGTGATGATCACCTCGTCGTAATCCTCATAGGTCTGCGGCTCCCGCAGTAGCGATGCAAAAGGCGCAAAGCCGGTGCCGGTGGCAAAGAACCAGATGCGTTTGCCGGGCAGCAGGGCGTCATGCACCAGCGTGCCAACGGGCTTGGGGCGCAGGATGATCTCATCACCGGGTTGAATATGCTGGAGCTTGGATGTCAGCGGGCCGTCCTGCACCTTGATTGAATAAAACTCCAACTCGTCATCCCACGCAGGGGACGCAATCGAATAGGCTCGCAACAAGGGTTTTTGTTTGCCAGTCTCAGGGTTCGGATCACCCATCAAGCCAATCATCACAAATTCGCCGGACCGGAACCGCAAGGATGCAGGCCGGGTCACACGGAAAGAAAACAATCTGTCTGTCCAGTGTTTTACCGATGTCACGGTTTGGGCGTCGGGCAGGGTCGGCACGGGTTTTGCGGCGGCTTGGTTCACAGGTGTTTGCTCGGTCATAATTCATTCACGCAGGCGGACACCTGCGGCCTTGTTCTAGAATAGGGAAGGGGTAAGGGCAACGCAGCTTTACGTCGCAGCACCGCGCAGCCGGGATTGGTAATCGTTGTCGCGCCAATCCGCGCGGAACAGCCATTGATCGCTGGGTTGGCGGGTGGCAATTTCGTCGGTCACCTCAACCTCATCAAAGCCGGACCGCCGCGCCATGGCGTATTGATCCGCGATGATGTGACCCTTGGCACGCAATCGGCCAGTGTAGCCGCGCAACCGCAGCGCCCGCGCAATGGTGAACCCACGGCCATCAGCAGCAGAGGGAAAATCAATACGGATCATCTTAAGACCCTCCAAAGCAACATCAGCCGGGTTCGCATCGGATGCCAGATCAAGGGACATGCAATCATTTGCGGCCCCTTGGCTGCAAAACCCGGCGGTCCAGTCATCGGCGACAAAGCCAGTATCGTTGATCAGTTGTGTCATGTGTTTGCTCCTGTCCGCACCATTTTGCCGTCTACAAAATGAATGCCGCATTCCTCTTTTTGTGTGTCTCTCCAACGACCTGCACGCGCATCTTCACCCTCTTTCACAGGGGAAGTACAAGGCGCGCATCCGATCGAAGGGTATCCGCGTGCTACCATCGGATGCCGTGGCAGGCGGTTTTCAGCGATATAGTCAGCCACGTCAGGGGCATTCCAAAACGCCAATGGGTTGACCTTGATCCGGGGCGCTGAACCGTCATTTGGGCTCTCAACTTCAAAGAACTCCAGTGCGGCACGGGTATCGGACTGAAATCGTTTGCGCCCGGTGATCCACCCGTTAAACTCCGCAAGTGCTGTGTTCAGCGGCACAGATTTGCGCAGCGCGCAGCAGGCATCAGGATTGCTCTGGTGCAATGTCCCGTCTGGATCTTGTGTGGCAATATCAGCGGCCCGCAGGATCGTGACATTGCGCAGGCCCAGCCGTTCTGACAATTCTTGTTGGTACACCAGCGTTTCGGCAAACAGCATTTCGGTGTCGATGAACAACACCGGCAAGTCGCGTTCCACCATGGCGGCAAGATGCAGCAACGCCACTGATTCCGCGCCGAAGCTGGACACCAGCGCGAGGTTTGGCACCTCGCGGACGGCCCTGCGCAACACATCCGTGGCACTGTGATGGCGCAGATCGCGGTTCAGACCTGCAACCTTTTCCATCAATGCGGCGTCAGTGTCTGACCCCTGTGTCGAGGTATTTGAAAAAGGGTGAACCTTGGGTTGGTCAAGCGGCATCTGCCCGGTCTTTCTCAGCATTGGCCTCTGGATAGAGGGCTGCTTTGAACGGAGCGAGGCCAAGACGTTTGTAGGTTTGCAAAAAGGTCTCGGACTGTTCGACGCGCAGATCAAGATAGGCCAGCACCAGCCGTTCTATCGCCGGAATGATAGCATCCGCTGAAAACCCCGGACCCGCACGTTCGCCAATGGCAGCATCCT
The DNA here is from genome assembly GCA_051251995.1 of Sulfitobacter sp. Taxonomy (GTDB): domain Bacteria; phylum Pseudomonadota; class Alphaproteobacteria; order Rhodobacterales; family Rhodobacteraceae; genus Sulfitobacter. The sequence goes on along the minus strand of JBPOFF010000003.1, from coordinate 379,761 downwards.
GCGTGCCATCACCACCCAGCGTGATTTGGTAGTTTTCCACGCCTGCGCGGTCCAGCCCCAAGATGCCGATATGGCCCACATGGTGGTGCCCGCAGGCGTTGATGCAGCCCGATATTTTGATCTTGAGCGGGCCTACATCATGTTCCAGCTTCAATTCATCAAAACGCGTTGCGATTTCTTGGGCAATCGGGATCGACCGTGCTGTGGCCAGCGCGCAATAATCCATGCCGGGGCAGGCGATGATATCGCTGATCAGCCCAATATTGGCGGTGCCAAGACCCGCAGCGCGCAGAGCAGAGAACACAGATGGCAGGTCGCCGCGGTGCACATGCGGCATGATCACGTTCTGCTCGTGGCTGATGCGCAATTCATCATGGCCGTAACGTTTGGCAAGCTCGGCCATGAGGCGCATCTGGCTTGATGACGCATCACCGGGGGTCTTGCCATGGGCCTTGAGGCTGATGGAGACAATTGCATAGCCGGGTTCGGCGTGATCGGTCAGATTGGTATCAACCCAGGACCGGAACAGCGGATCATGCTGATAGGCGTTATGAAACGGCTCTTCGCTGGCGGTTTTAAATGTCGGCTTGGCAAAGTCCGCCTCGATCCGCGACAACATCTGTTGATCGACACCCGTGAACTGTGGACGGATCAGCGCATAACGTTCTTCGACCCGCGCACGGATATCCTCAATGCCGTTTTCATGTACGGTGATCTTGATCCGTGCCTTGTATTTGTTATCGCGACGGCCCAGCAGGTTATAAACGCTGACGATGGCCTCCAAGTAGGGCAGCAGATCGGCTTGCGCGATGAACTCTTTAAGCACCTTACCAATCATCGGGGTACGGCCAAGACCGCCACCAACGATGACTTTATAGCCAATCTCGCCGTCCTGTTCGACAATTTGCAAGCCGATGTCATGGGCTTTGATCACGGCGCGGTCATTGACCGACCCTGTCACCGCGACCTTGAATTTGCGCGGCAGGAATTGAAATTCAGGATGATCGGTGGACCACTGGCGGATGAGTTCAGCCACCGGGCGTGGATCAGCGATTTCATCTGCTGCGGCCCCGGCAAAATGGTCCGCTGTCACGTTGCGGATGGTATTGCCCGAGGTCTGAATGGCATGCAGATTTACCTCTGCCAGCGCATCCAGCATGTCAGGTACATCACGCAGCTCAGGCCAGTTGTATTGGATGTTCTGGCGCGTGGTAAAATGGCCATAGCCCTTGTCCCATTTGTCAGCGATGTCGGCCAGTTTACTCATCTGGGCACCACTCAGCGTGCCGTAAGGGATCGCCACCCGCAGCATATAGGCGTGCAGTTGCAGATAGAGGCCGTTCATCAAGCGCAGCGGCTTGAATTCATCCTCGGTCAAGGACCCATCAATGCGGCGTTCCACTTGCGCGCGGAACTGGGCGTTGCGGCTGGCCAGAAAATTGCTGTCAAAATCGGTATAGTGGTACATTACAGGGCCTCCTGTTTGCGGATTTCTTGTTTACCATGTGCGTAGTTTGACGGGCCGGTGGCACGGAAATCTTCGCGGAAATGGGTAGGGTGTGGGATGCCGTCGTCCAGCGCCACATCCGCGAGATAAACGCCTACCACAAGATTTATCTGGGCACTGGCGTCGATCAAACGCAGGTCAGCGTCAGCTTCATCGGTGAGGATTTCGGCCTCAGTCAAGGTGCGCGTCCAGCCATCTGCCGTCTGATAGATGACATCGCCTTCAAGTAGGGCATTGGCCGTGACAACTTTGGGGGTGAAAGGTTTGGCCATTATGCAAATTCCTCAATTTTTGTTTCTTGTGCTGCGGCCAGGGCTGCTCGTGGGGCGAGGCCGTAAAAGGTAAGGGCGGGGCCGGACATGTCGGCATCTGTCAGGTCACCGGGTAAATGCGCCAATGTGGTTTCCAAAATGCGCTGATCAGGCCGCGAGGCATTTTCGATCACAGTCACAGGCGTAGCCCGGTCAGCGCCGTGCATCAGCAGCCGACCTTGAACAAAGCGCGCTGATTTCTTGCCCATATAGATCGCCGCAACCTCGTTAGGTCGCGCAAGAGCCGCCCAATCGTGATCGGCAAAGCCTTTCATATCGTGCCCGGTCAGGAACCGAACCGATGCGTTGCGCCCCCGTTTGGTCAGGCTTTGACCAATGGCCGCCACCGCCGCAGAGGCCGACGTGATGCCCGGCACAATATGCCAGCCGATGCCTGCGCCATCCACCGCGTCGATCTCTTCGTCCAGACGGCCAAACACAGTGGCGTCACCGGACTTAAGCCGCACCACCTGCGCACCTGCCAGCCCATGTTCAACCAACAGATCGTTGATGATGTCTTGCGAGGTCGACGGGCCAAAGCCCTCTTTGCCCACATCAATCATCACCGCCTCCCGGCGCGCCAGTTCAAGGATGTCAGCGCTGATCAGGCGGTCATAGATTACCACGTCGGCCTCATCCAAGGCACGGCGGGCTTTCAGGGTCAGCAACTCAGGATCACCGGGGCCACCGCCCACAAAAGCGATATGGCCGGGGCGTGCCGTTTTAGTCAGATGATCAGCCAACAGATCGTCAAGCGCAGGTGCAACAGCGGTTTCACCCTCATTCATCGCTTTTGGACCTGTGTTGAAATAGTAATCGCGCCAAAAATCCCGGCGGGCACGGCCAAAGGGCAGGGCGTCAGCCGCTTTGCGAAAACCTTTGCCAATGCGGGCGAGGGCACCAAGGGTGGAGTGCAGGCGTTCTTCGAGGTCGGCTTTGATGGCACGGGCCAGAACTGGGGCTGCGCCCTCAGTGCCAATGGCGATGGTCACCGGATCACGGTCCACGATGGCAGGGGTGATAAATGCACTGTCGGCAAGGTTGTCGACGATATTGACTAAGGCCCCTTCGGCACGCGCAATCGCAGCGGTACGGGCGTCCTCCACGGCGTCTTCATCGGCTGCATAAAACAACGCAACACATAAGACATCGCCATGCGACAGGGCGCGGTGGTGCAGGGTCAATTTACCCGCTTCGGCCCATTGGGTGATCTCAGCGGCAGGCGTGGTTGCAAAAACGCTGATCTTTGCTTGCGACTTCATCAACAGGCGCAGTTTGGCCATTGCGGCATCACCGCCACCGGACAGCACAATGCGCTGACCCTTTGTGGACAGAAAGATGGGAAAATGATCCATGTAAAGCACCCGTTCTTGCGTTTGACTTGGCTCTATATATAGGAAATTATCCCGATATAGCGCTAGATGCTTGCGCACATAAGGACATTTGTTCTATCTTCTGGCGGCGGTGGAACAAAAGACCACGAAGCAAAGGAAAACGGGATGAACGTTCGGATCGACGATACGGATCGGAAGATTTTAGCGGAGCTGCAACGCGATGCCAGCCAGTCTTTGGACGATATTGCAAAAAATGTCGGGTCTTCGAAGACGCCTGTGTGGAATCGCATCCGCAAAATGCGTGACGCCGGGGTGATCGGCCAACAAACCGTCATGCTGAACGCCGAAGCGCTGGGGTTTGAGGCCTGTTTCTTTGTCCTGATCCGTACGTCAGAGCATGAGGCCGATTGGCAGGCGAAGTTCCTGAAAGCGCTGCAAGACCGCCCCGAAGTGCAGGAAGCGCATCGTTTGGCGGGGGACATCGACTATATCCTCAAAGTGCGCGTGGAAAATGCCCGCGCCTATGACGCGTTTTATCAAGCCCTGATATCAGAGGTGCGGGTGCATAACGTCACGGCGTTGTTGTCGATGGAGGAGATCAAGTCGACAGTGATGTTGCCGCTTTAACTGGCAATGGCGTAATGCGGCAGTCAGGCAAAAGACCCTTAGCTTGATGCATATCAAGGCAAGAACCACTCAAAATTGTATTATTCAGTCTCACACAAAAGGGAGATGAATATGTTTGAGAGAATAGTTGTTGGCTTTGATGGATCGGAAACTGCTGAGCGCGGGCTGCGGTTGACCTGCAAGATGGCGCAGCAGTTTAAGTCCGATATTCATGTGGTTCACACGCCCGAGCCACAGACCGTTGCATTTGCTATGGGTGCGGTTGCTGGATATCACGCGGTTACAACCATGCCGTCGTCAAAAGAGGTGACCAAGGCAGCTGAAAAGGTCGTTGAGGCGGCAAATGCTGTTGCCAAAGAATATGACCTTGCCATCAAGCAGGCTCATATTGAGCATGGCGATCCGGCAGAGGCCATCGTTGCTTGCGCAGAAAAATGCGGTGCGGATCTTATTGTAACGGGCCGTCGCGGGTTAGGGACTTTGGGTGCCCTCATGCAAGGCAGCACATCGGCCCGCATCAATCATCTGGCAAAATGCGCCAGCCTGTCTGTCGTTTGATCAGATTGCGTAGTTACGGTGCGATCCGCAACTGATCTAACTTATGGAAGTGATAGGCGTTGGCATACCTTGGCACCTCTGCCAGCGTCATCCCCGGCAGCGCGTCAAAAAGCGCGGGCAGGGCGATCTGTAATTCCAGACGCGCCAGTGGTGCGCCGACGCAGAAATGCAGACCGCCGCCAAAGGCTGCATGGGGCTTGGCGGATCGCAGTGGATCAAAGGTATCAGAGTTTTCAAAGAGCGCCGGATCACGCCCAGCAGCCCCCAGCATCAGGGCAACTTCGTCACCCTTTTTTAATGTGACATCCCCAAGCGCAATATCCTCATAGGCATAGCGCGTGAACATATGTAGCGGCGGATCAAAGCGCAGCAGTTCCTCAACCGTGGCGGCGATGTGGTCCGGGCCCAGCATCTTAACGGGTGTTTCATGTTCCAGCAGGCATTTCACCGCATTTCCAAGGCTGTGCACCGTGGCCTCATGGCCCGCGTTCAACAGTAAAATGCAGGTGCCAATCAGCTCGTCGGTGCTCAGCTTTTCACCGTCTTCTTCTGCGGCGATCAGATGGGTGATCAGATCATCGCGCGGATCACTGCGCCGCTTGTCGATATAGCCACGCAGGAAACGGGTGAAATCACGTGAGGCTTGGTTCGCGGCGTCCTCAACGGCGCGGGTCCGGCTCGCCTGATACATTGCCACCATTTTGTTCGACCAGTGGAGCAATTCCGGCCACATCTCTTCTGGCACGCCCAGCAGCCGCGCGATGACGCGGACCGGCAATTGGGCGCAAAAGGCCGGGATCAGATCAAAAGGGGCCGACGGCAGGTCGGCCAACAGTTCAGCTGTGATATCATCAATATCCGGCCGTAACGCCGCAATCCGGCGCGAGGTAAAAGCGCGCAACACCAGACCGCGCAGGCGGGTATGACGGGGTGGTTCCAGTTCCAACATCGAATGGGCCTCAACCAGCGCCCAATCGGACAGATGGTTTGGGTAGGGTTTGCGCTTGTCGGCGGGCACCTCGCGCCCCAATCGGCGGTCACGCAGCAGCGCTTGCACCGTGGCCGCGTCAAAGGCCGCTGGCATCCCGTAATCCTCCCAGAACAGCACCGGGCCTTGAGCGCGCGCACGTGCATAGGCGGCATAGGGGTCTTGGACAAATTCGGGGTCCAGCGGCGATAGATTGAGTGTTTTCATGCGGCCAAACAACAGTGTGGGACTGGTCATTGCAAGGGGGCTCGTGCAAACTCGTGCAATGAAAAACGGAATGCGCCAACGGGCGGCAATTGTACTGACCTATCTTGGGGTTGTGCTGGTCTTGACCAGTGCGATCTGGCGCTATGGCTATGTGCAAGGCTTAGGCCAGCTTGAGGCGCGGGGTCAGGCCGATCTGGCCTTGGCGGGCGATCGGTTGGTCAGCCAATTGCAGCGCTATCGTGATTTGGCGGTGTTGGTGGCGGATCACCCACAGGTCGCGGCACAATTGGCGGGCGCTGATCTGGCTGACACAATGGTGTTGTTACAAGAGGTGGCTGATAAATCGGCCGCATTGGATGTGGCGGTGCTGGACCGAAGCGGGCGGGTTGTGGCTGCTGCACAAGAGGATTTCCCGCGCGACATGGGGGATCAACCGTATGTGCAACGTGCCTTGCGCGGCGCTTTGGGCTGGGGGCACGGCGCAGGTGCACCATTGACCCGCCGGGCATTTTATCACGCCGCACCGGTCTTTGACGGCGCAGGCCAAGTGCAGGGCGCAGTGGTCGTGATCACCGACCTTAACGGCATTGATTACAATTGGCGCGGCACCAATCCGGCGGCATTTTTCACAGACAATCAAGGGGTTGTCTATATTTCTAACCGATCAGAGCTGTTGTTCTGGCAACGCCCCGAAGGGGCTGCTGGGCTGGTGCCGCCTGTGGGCGACGCCCCAGATTTTTCACTGTCCGCGCCGGGTGGTCACGAAATTTGGCATCTGGGCTGGGGACGTTATTTGCCGCAGGACGCCTTGCATCTGACCCGCGATTTGCCGGTGATTGGGATGCGCGGTGAGGTGCTGTTGGACATCCGCCAAACACGCGCTTTTGCATTGTCACAGGCGCTTGCGGTTGCTGCCTTGTGTCTTGCATTCGGGTCGTTGTTGTTTCTGGCCGCTGAACGCAGACGCGCCTTGGCCGACGCCAATGTACTACTGGAAAGCCGGGTGGCGGAGCGCACGGTTGCATTACGGGACACCAATGAAAAATTGCTGCGCGAGGCATCTGAGCGCGAAGAAGCACAAGCCGCGTTGCGCAGGGCGCAGGATGACCTGGTGCAAGCAGGCAAGCTGAGCGCACTGGGGCAAATGTCTGCTGGGATCAGCCATGAATTGAACCAGCCGTTGATGGCGATCCGGTCCTTTGCTGAAAACGCAGGCACGTTTCTGGAACGCGGCGCGCCTGACCGGGCCACTGAAAACCTGACCCGCATTTCGGATATGGCGCGGCGCATGGGGCGGATCATCCAAAACCTGCGCGCCTTTGCGCGGCAGGAAAACGGACCGCAGGAAGCGGTTGAACTTGCCCCAGTGCTGCAAGCTGCGCTGGACCTGACGATGGGCCATATTCAGGACGCGGGCGTTACGCTGATCTATGATCTACCGGACGCGCTGATTTTGGTGCGTGGCGGCGAAGTGCGGCTGGGGCAGGTGTTTGTTAATCTGATCACCAACGCCGTTGATGCAATGGCGGACAGCACCGAAAAAGTGCTGCGGGTTGTGGTATCTCAAGGCGACACACTGACTGTTGATTTTTGCGATACCGGACCGGGGATCGAGATGCCGGACAAGGTGTTTGACCCGTTTTATACCACAAAATCAGTTGGCAGTACCGGGGGTATGGGATTGGGGCTGTCAATCAGTTACGGCATTGTCCAAAGCTTTGGAGGTCAGATCAGCGGCACCAATGTGCCGGGTGGTGGGGCGCTGTTTTCTGTGACATTGGAACGGGCGACCCCTGTGCAGAACGACACAGGTGAAGACGGGACAAAGGCAGCATGACACGCAACGTACTTTTGGTTGATGACGATGCCGCCGTGCGCGAGGCTTTGGCGCAGACGCTGGAATTGGCAGATATCACTGCACTCACCGCGGGGTCTTTTGTCGCGGCCAAAGACCGCATTACCGCCAAGTTTGACGGGGTCGTTCTGTCCGACATCCGCATGCCGGGCCGCGACGGGTTTCACCTGCTGGACTATGCCCGCAAACAAGATCCGGATCTGCCTGTGATCTTGCTGACAGGTGAAGGGGACATTCCCATGGCGGTTGAGGCAATGGGGCAGGGTGCGTTTGGATTCCTGGAAAAACCCTGCGCACCGGGTGACCTGTTGGCTGTGCTGGAACGTGCGTTGAAAACCCGCGCGCTGGTGTTGGACAACCGCCGCCTGCGACAACTGGTCGAAAGCGGCGACCCGGCAGCGCGGATGCTTTTTGGCACCTCTGATCTGTCCAATGCCTTGCGCAAGCGGGTCAGGTTGGTGGCGCAAACCGAAGGTGATGTTCTGGTCACTGGCGCGCCGGGAGCAGGTATCTCAAAGGTGGCTGAGGTGATCCACCTCAGTTCCGCCCGGTCCAAGGCCCCCTTTATCAAAAGGGCCGCTGCGGGACTAAGCCAAGAGGCCCTGGCCGATGCCTTGGCCGAGGCCACAGGCGGCATTTTGTTCATCAACGAGATTGCGCAGCTTCCGGCGCAAATACAATTAACCTTAAGCGAAGCAATGGAGGGGCAAAGCCCGGTCTGCCTAATTGCGGGCAGTACTCAAGACCTTGCCGCAGAGGTTGCTGCCGGGCGTTTTAATGCGGACCTTTATTACCGATTGGAAGTGCTGACCGTGCGCATCCCGTCGCTGGCTGAACGTCCAGAGGATATACCTGTGATGTTTCGTCGCTATGTGGATCAGGCCGCCGAACAATCCGGCCAACCCACCCCTGAGGTGACACCACAGGTAGTTGCCTCATTGATGGCGCGCGATTGGCCGGGAAACGCCCGTGCGTTGATGTCTGTGGCCATGCGGTTTGTGATGGGTCTGCAAGAAGATGTCGGGCATGATGCCAGCCTAGGGTTGGCTGAACAGATGGCGCAAGTCGAACAATCCCTGTTGGAGGCGGCACTGCGCCGCGCGCAGGGTCAGGCGGCGGCGGCGGCAGAAGCGCTCAAGCTGCCACGCAAGACCTTTTATGACAAACTCGCGCGGTATGGAATCAGGCCAGAGGATTTTCGCACTTCATGATGTGCGAGAATCCGCACAGCTGGTGATTCGGCTGTGCGGAATCCCGCACAGTGATCGGCAGACAATATTTGGCAGGCGGTAGTGTGGTTACACATCACATTGTTTTTAAATAACATAATCATGTATCAGTCCGATTTTTAACACGTCCTTGTGATCGTCGGGTTTGCTCCGTTTTATGACTTCAGCGCATTCAACAGAATGCCGAATTGACTGATTCTATTCTCTGGGAGGAGACACCATGAAATTTTTGACCGCTGCCACTGTGGCGCTGACCCTTTCCGTCAGCGCTGGCGCTGTTGCCGCCGCCTGTGACGAAGGCGAGATCGTGATCAAGCTGAGCCACGTCACCAACACCGACAAGCACCCCAAAGGCATTGCCGCATCGCTGCTTGAGAGCCGTGTGAATGAAGAAATGAATGGCAAGGCCTGTGTCGAAGTTTTCCCAAACTCAACACTGTATAACGATGATCAGGTTCTAGAAGCGCTGTTGCAGGGCGATGTTCAAATGGCGGCCCCATCGCTGTCCAAGTTTGAACAATTCACCAAGCAATTCCGCATTTTCGATCTGCCGTTCATGTTCAAAAACATCGATTCCGTTGATGAGTTTCAAAACTCGGATACTGGTCAGGCGATGAAAGAATCCATGACCCGCCGTGGCCTGCTGGGTCTCGCGTTCTGGCACAATGGGATGAAGCAGATGTCGGCCAACAAGCCGTTGATCAGCCCGTCAGACGCCAATGGCCTGAAATTCCGGGTTCAGAATTCCGACGTGCTCAAGGCACAGATGGCGGCGATTGGTGGTTCTCCTCAGCCGATGGCGTTTTCCGAAGTATACGGTGCCTTACAGACAGGTGTTGTAGACGGTCAGGAAAACACATGGTCGAACATCTATGGCAAAAAGTTCTTTGAAGTTCAGGACGGTGTGACCGAAACCAACCACGGCATCATCGACTATATGCTGGTGACGTCGACCGATTGGTGGGACAGCCTTGAGCCAGATGTACGTGACCAGCTGGCGACAATCATCGCAGAAGTGACCGCAACACGTAACGCTGAATCTACGGCTGTGAACGCCGCAGCCAAAGCCTCTGTGATCGAAGCAGGCGGTGTGGTGCGTGAATTGACCGCTGAACAGCGCGACGAATGGGTCACCACAATGAAGCCCGTTTGGGAGCAGTTCAAAGACGACGTCGGGCAGGAAAACATCGACGCCGCTCAAGCGATCAACGCCAAGCATTGATCTGACAATGGCACGGGCCAGCCCTGGATTTGGGGGCTGGCCCGTTTGCCAGAGTATTTCACCTTAAATTCTGGGGAGAACCGGCATGGCGACACATATGGTTGCACAAACGGGTCTGGGCCGGATCGTAAACGAGATCGAAGAGACCGCAATTGCGATCCTTCTTGGTCTGATGACGATCCTGACATTTATCAATGTTGTTCTGCGTTATGGTTTCAACACTGGGATCATCTGGGGTCTTGAAGCTGTGACGTTTCTGTTTGCTTGGTTGGTGCTTTTTGGCGTCAGCTATGCGGTCAAGATGACGGCTCATTTGGGTGTGGATGCAGTGATCAATCTGTTTCAGTCGGGGCCGCGTCGGATTTTAGCGGTGATCGCCGGGGTGATCTGTATCGGTTATGGGATACTGATTTTTAAGGGTGCATGGGATTATTGGGCACCGTTTGCGGGCCTTGATGCCACGTCTGGCCGCTGGTTCCCGACCGGATTTGAAAACAGCCGTGACCAAGCATGGTACGAGGTGATTGACATCCCCATGCCCGATTGGCTGCGCTTTATTGAGCCACTGATGAACGAGGGCGAAGCTTATGAAAAGCTACCACGCTTTATCCCTTATGCGATGCTGCCCTTTGGTATGGGATTGCTGTTGTTCCGGTTTGTACAAGCCACGTTGCGGGTGATTACAGGGCGTCAGGACACGTTGATCGTCAGCCACGAGGCCGAGGACGAAGTCGAAGCCGTCAAACACATGAACGCAGAAAGCTGATATCATGGAAATTGTCATTCTCTTTGCGATGGTTGTCGGGTTGATGTTGATCGGCGTGCCGATTGCGGTGTCGCTTGGCATGTCGTCGATCCTGTTCCTGCTGGTGCTCGGCGACACGTCGCTGGCGTCGATTGCTCAGACGTTTTTTCAAGCAATGGCGGGTCACTATACCCTGCTGGCGATCCCGTTTTTCATTCTCGCCTCGTCGTTCATGTCGACGGGCGGTGTGGCGAAACGGATCATCCGGTTTTCCATCGCGCTGGTGGGTCACTTACCCGGTGGTCTGGCGATTGCGGGCGTGTTTGCCTGTATGTTGTTTGCCGCGCTCTCTGGCTCTTCGCCCGCAACAGTGGTCGCCATTGGTTCCATTGTGATCGCAGGCATGCGGCAGGTTGGATATACCAAAGACTTTGCGGCGGGTGTGATTGCCAACGCAGGCACCTTGGGCATTCTGATCCCACCGTCGATTGTGATGGTGGTCTATGCTTCTGCCACGGACGTGTCTGTGGGCCGGATGTTCCTTGCTGGGGTGATCCCCGGTCTTATGGCGGGCACCATGTTGATGGTGACCATCTATGTCATGGCGAAGGTCAAGAACCTGCCCAAAGGCGAATGGCGCGGTTGGGGTGAGGCGTTTGACGCCGGCAAGGACGCCGGTTGGGGTCTGATGCTGATCGTGATCATCCTTGGCGGTATCTATGGCGGTATCTTTACCCCCACAGAAGCGGCAGCGGTGGCAGCGGTCTATGCGTTTTTCATCGCATGTTTCGTCTATCGTGACATGGGGCCGTTGCATGTGCCTGGTGAGGGCAATAACATTTCCTTGATAAACAAACCCATGGCGTTGCTGACGGCGTTCTGGCATCGCGATGTTCGCCATACTCTGTTTGAGGCGGGCAAGCTGACCGTGACGTTGATGTTCATCATCGCCAACGCGCTGATCTTGAAACACGTGCTGACCGACGAACAAATCCCGCAACAAATTTCAGCTGCAATGCTGAACGCGGGCTTTGGGCCGATCATGTTCTTGGTGATCGTCAACGTGATCTTGTTGATCGGTGGTCAGTTTATGGAACCGTCAGGATTGCTGGTGATCGTGGCACCGCTGGTGTTCCCGATTGCGATCGAGCTGGGGATTGATCCAATCCATCTGGGCATCATCATGGTGGTCAACATGGAAATCGGGATGATCACACCGCCCGTGGGTCTGAACCTGTTCGTGACCTCTGGTGTGGCCAACATGCCGATGATGTCAGTGGTCCGTGCGGCCCTGCCATTCACTGCTGTGTTGTTCGTGTTCCTGATTATGGTGACCTACATCCCGATCATTTCAACTTGGTTACCGACCCTGATGATGGGGCCGGAGATTATTACCAAGTAGCGGGTTTGCTCTGGAAAAAATGATAAAGGGCGGCATGTCAAATCGACGTGCCGCCCTTTTGCATCTGTGGTGCAAAGGTATTTGTAAAAGGGTTGAAAGGGCCATAAAAAACTGTCCGGTGGACAGTTTGACCCTAGAGGGGCGGAGCCCCGGGAACGTTAAGAAGCAGCAAGGGCCGCAATGATCGGGGCAAAATCACTGGCCTTGAGGGATGCGCCACCCACCAGTGCACCGTCAACGTTTTCGGCCTCAAAGATGGTTGCGGCGTTGTCGGGTTTGACAGAGCCGCCATAGAGCAGCGGGATCGCAGTGCCGATGTCATCACCAAAGCGCGCAATCAGGCGGGCGCGGATAAAATCATGTACCTCGATGATCTGTTCAAGGCTGGGGACCAACCCAGTGCCAATGGCCCAAATCGGTTCATAGGCGATGACGGTATTGGTGGCGGTTGTCGCATCGGGCAGGGAGCCGGAAAGCTGACCACCGATGATATCAAGCGTGTTGTTGGCGGTGCGGTCATCGCCACTTTCGCCAATGCACAGGATCGCGGTGAGGTTTGCGCCCCATGCACATTTGACCTTTTGACGCACATCACCGTTGGTTTCCTCGTGGGCGTCGCGGCGTTCTGAATGGCCTACAATCACAAATGTGGCACCGCTGTCAGCCACCATGTCAGCAGAGATGTCGCCGGTATAGGCACCGGATGTCTGCATATGGCAATCTTGCGCGCCAATTGCGATGCCGTGCGGTTTGGTCGCTTCTGCTGCGCGGTACAGCAGCGGTGCGGGGGGGCAGATCACCACCTCGGGTCCACCATCGGGCAGCATCGGGGCCAGCGCATCCAATTCGGCCAATGCGGCGGCGGTGCCGTTCATTTTCCAGTTACCGGCGGCTATTTTACGTCGCATGAGATGCCTTTCGTAGGTCTGTTGACCTTGGATAGCATTGCGGATGGTCGGCGGCAACGGTCAGGCTTTTCCATGGATGAAATGCAGGTTAGGGAGGGAAGGAGTAAGGAGTGCCACAAATGATCCCCAGAATTGATTTGGCCCGTTTAAGCGCAGGCGACCCAGAAGCGTTGCGCGACATGCGCAGTGCTGCAACTGAAATTGGGTTTGCCAAGGTGCATAATACTGCGCTTGACGGCGCGCATGTCCGCGACGTGATCGAAACGTACCGCACCTTCTTTAAGCTGCCAGAGGTGGACAAAACCGCATTCGATATGTCTAAGACCGGGTCGAACCGGGGCTGGGGCGCTGCCGGATCAGAGCAAGTCGATCCAGATGCCAATCCTGATTACAAACAGTTTTTTGACAATGGCCTGACCCTGCCCGAAGGGGACCCGCGTTTGGCAACGCCATTTTATGCGGCAAATATCTGGCCCGATAAACCAGCCGATTTTCAACAGATCATCAGCAGGTATTATACTGATGCCTGCGCTGTCGCGATGGAGGTATTGCGCGGTGTTGCCCAGTCGATTGGCGCGCGCCGTGATGTGTTTGATGCAGCGTTTGACGCACCGATGGCCTTGCTGAGGGGGAATTACTATCCTGAACGGCCCGCGTGGGCGGGTGCCAAGGATTTTGGCATTGCCACCCATACCGATTATGGCTGTCTGACCCTGTTGGCCACGGATGGATCACCGGGGTTGGAAGTGCGCAAACGTGGCGGTGGTTGGATTCCCGTCAGTGCCGCGCCGGGTGAATTTGTCATCAACTTTGGGGAAATGATCGCATTCTGGAGCGACGGTAAGGTGCGCGCAACACCGCACCGCGTGGTGGGTGGCGCTACTGAACGGATATCGGTGCCGCTGTTTTTCAATCCGACCTATGAAACCAATGTGGCACCGAAGGGATCAGAAAAGGTTGTGCTGGCGGGCGATCACCTGTCGCGGCGCTTTAACGAGACCTATGTACACCTGCAAAATAAGGGCTGATCAGCCCAGCAGGGTCAGCGCCTCTTTGGCCAGCGTGGTCGCAAGGTCAGGATCATCAAGGGCGGCGTCGGGCAATGTCCAATAGGGCATCGAGGATTCAGCACCGTTCTTGCGGGTGTAAGTCCATTTTTGCGCGCCCATATCGGCCAGTTTGGCGTCAAAGCTGCTGTCCTGAGATTTGATCATGATTTGCGCGTCAGACTTCATCAGCGCAAAGATCACACTGTTTGAATAAATCCCCATCCCACCGAACATTTTGCGGGTGGTGATGTCGGGCAATTCAGAAAACAGTTCTTTGGCAAATGCGATATCGGCCTCAGCGAGGCTCACTTGGCGACCAATGCATCATCGAATTTGATCGACTCGCCGCAGCCGCAGGCCTCTGTCACGTTGGGGTTGCGAAATTTGAAACCGGATTCGAGCAGACTGGTTTCATAGTCGATCTCGGTGCCGAATAAAAACATCTGTGCCATCGGGGCGATCATCACCCGCGCGCCATCCTGATCCACAACTTCATCATTCGGGTCAGGCGTATCCACATATTCCATGGTGTATTCCATGCCCGCGCATCCCCCTTTCTTGATGCCAATGCGCAGCCCAGCGTGCCCCGCCGATTGCATCAATTTTGCAATGTGGCTGGCGGCTTTGGGGGTGATGGTGACGGCTTGTTTGCCGGGGATACCGAACATGGCGAATACTCCTATAGGCGTAAGATAAGCGGCGGGCGGTGCATTCTCAAGGGGGGCAGATTTTAAAGTGCTTTCAGGATTGTCTGGGTCACCAAGGCCATGATCAGCGCCCACCCGAACGATGCCAGCGTGCCGATAATGACATATTCGCTGATGGCGCGGTCCTTTGAAACGGTGTCAAAGCGTAAAATTGATTTGGCGGCAATTAGAAATCCAATGCCGGTTGGCTCACCTATCATCACCATCAGATAGATTAGGGTGCGCTCCAACAGGCCGATGATTTTGCCTGCGTTCTCAAGCCCTTCGGTGTCGTTCTTGACAGGAAACCTGGCCATCAGATAGCCGATGGCAGGAAATCCAGCGCGGGTGGCAAGGATCAGTCCTGTCACAAACACCGCAATGGGCAGCAGTGTGTCGATGTGATCTGCCCACAAGCCCATCGCCATGGCACCGGGAACCAGCCAAGCGGCCACTGCGATGGTCAAAAAGTGGGTCACCTGATCGGTAAAATATGCCCAGAGCGTATCAGTCGATGGGGTATAGGTTTTCACCGCATCAATTGCCAGATGGACCAGTCCGATGAGCAATGCCAGTTGCACACTTCCGCCCAGCGCCACTGTCGTACAGACAAAGACGATACCAGCATGCAGAGCCAAGACCGCTGGTTTACGCTTGTTTGCGATGATCCAATTGGTCTGAAACACAAAATCCGCCAGCACGTGTGCGGTAAGCATGGCAAGGGCGGTTTGGACAAATAGGTCGGGCATGGGGTGGTCCGATATCGGTTAGGGCGTTTGGGGCGGTATGGTCTTTTACACTTTCGGAATTGCCTGTTTTACATAATTACAGGCAAAAAAGCCTGTTAAATTAAAAAACAGTCAAAAAAGGCTGTTATGAAGTCTCCTCCAGTATGGTGCAGGCTTCATGCAGTTTTGCAATGCCACTGCTGTCGATCTGTTGTTGTACCGTTTGCTGGGTCAGATTGAGCAGGTCTGCGACATCCGCTTGGGTCGGGCCCTCAAGGGTCAACATCAGATAGGCAATATCGGCCTGACGCACGGTCCAGCCTTTGATAATATGATCCACCAAGGGCAGGGTGACGCGTAACGCCTGCGGCGCGTCTGGTGCGGCCAAAAGTGAGCCGCGTTTCATTTGATCTAACGCATGACCGGAGCGGACAAAGGCTGGCCCCTCAGCCCCGGCAAGATCACCATCGTGGATCACAGCTGTACCGAGCCCGATGCCGATCCGTGTCTCAAATCCCTTGCCACTACGACGCACAGCCGCGCGCAGGGCGCTGAGGGCCCGCAGACACAGCGCCGGTTTGACAACAATTTGCCAGCCATCGCCCCGAAAACGAGTGAAGTAAACAGGCGCGTCTTGCCATGACTCAATCACCTGAGCGGCGTCTTGCAGGCCTTTGAAAGTGCGTGTTAATTCATCCGACGTCATATCGGACGATTTTACAATATCACCGGTAAGAACCGCCCATTCCGTCATCAATTGCCCCTTGTTTCGCCCAATGTCGCAGGAAGCGTAAAATCGTGCAAGGGCCACGATGCGTCGCAACGCATGACAGAGTTAGGGACTAAGGAAATCAATAGCGGGTTTACATGAACCCAAGTTCAAGCCGCGCCTCATCTGACATCATATCCATGCCCCAAGGCGGTTCCCACACCAGTGCTACATCAACATGTTTGACACCGGCCAGCGGTTCAACCGCATCTGCCACCCACCCGGGCATTTCACCCGCCACCGGGCAGCCGGGAGCAGTCAGGGACATCTTGATATCAACTTCGTTCTGGTCGTTGATATCAATGGTATAAATCAGGCCAAGTTCATAGATATTGACGGGGATTTCAGGGTCATAGACGCTGCGGCATGCCTCAACCACCGCTTCATAAAGCGGATGGTCCGTTGACGACGGCGCAATAAGCGGCGTCCCTTCGAGCGGTTGGGTTTGTTCGGTCATCTTTGCCTCGCCTTAATATCCTGAGCGTTTATATAGGGATTATGGCAGGCATCGTCCAGTAGCGTAGCTGCGTCATTTGCTGACGGCGTACATTGGGCCATAATATAACCTACACCCGTTCTGCGAATAATAGGCTGGGCGTTCTTTGCCTTTCAGAAATTTTTCGCAGCGCCGCCATGCCTGCAATGGCGGGATTGCACCAGCTGCTTGCACGCCCCATGCGCCATCCGGGCTTAACGCATACCAAAGTGATCCGCGGGGTGAGAAACGGGCGATATTCTTGGCAACAGCCCGTTGTGAGACGGTGTTGCCAACAAAATTCGGGTCATACTTTTCCGGAAATATGGTGGATTGTATTTCGCATCCGATGCCGCCTCGGTTGCAGCGCTCCAAGGCTTCGCGGCGGGCGTCTGCTGCTGAATGTCTGCCGCTTACCCATCCAAAGCGGCCATCCGCATGGGCGGCAAAGGCGGCGAAATACGCCTTTTGCGGAAATTTGTTGGTCAGAACATCCAAAGCGCGTTCGGACAGGGGCATTGTGGGGGCCGCTTGTAGGTCAGCGGATGTTTCATAGAACGTCAGCGGCACCACGACCATGCGATGGATGTGAATCCACGCTGCGGCGATGAACACCAACAAGGTGACAAAGCGTATGACTATTTGTTGTGTTACCTGCAAAAAACTGGCCCTCGTCCATTATCGGGGCAGCAATAGACACGAAATTCGCCATTATTGTGATGGTAAACGGATATTTTAGGGACGAAGCTACTGCGTGAACGTGACCGACACCACAGGATCACCGGGCAAGCCTGAATAGGTCACGCTTGCGCCGCCGTTCATCTTGGCTGAGGGCGTCAACGGGCCAAACGAACCGACGCTGATCAGATCACCTTTTTGCAAGGTTATGCCCTTGGACATCAACCACAGCACCGAATTGGCCGGATTGCCCAGAACCGCCGCACCGGGGGCGGTGACAATCACCTCACCCGCACCATCGCGCAGGGTCACAATCATCTCTTCCAACGCAGTGGCCATTGCGGCGGGGTCCTCGACGGGCAGGGCGGCCCCCAGCACGCCCAGCTTTGGGGCGACGCCGATGGCGGTAAGTGTCACGGCGGTGATCGGTTGCCCCTGTGCCACGGTCATATCTGGCAGTTCGATAAACGGATGCACCGCACTGATGTTGGATATCACATCACCGGGCGTCTTGGCCTCATTGATGGCATCATCACCAACCACCAGTACCAAATCGGCTTCGACCATCGGGATCGCACCAAATTGAACCGGAACCGATGCGCCATCCTGCACCATCATATTTTGATACAGTAAACCCTGCACCGGTTCCGTCACGCCAAACCGTTCCTGTGCGGGTGTACTGGTCAGCCCGGCCTTATAACCGATCACCGGCCCCATCGTTGGTTCCATCGCAATGGCCAGTTTGGCTTGGGTGCACAGGGCGTCCTCTATGCTGCCATCCGCGCTGAGGGCGATGGCAGGTTCATTGGCGGTTACTGAGGCGACAAACGCCGCAATTTCGGCATCTGTAGCACAGTCAGCAAAGGCAAAACCGGGGGTCATCAAGGCGGCGATAACGGCAAGAGGGCGCATGGCAAATTCCTGAAATAAAGAACTAATATAACTCGATCTTAATCCGAACGGCCCCCATGGCAAGCGGAAGATCAATCACCTGCGGATTTACGGCGCCGCACGGGCTGTGGTTTAACACGCGCTTCGATCTCATCATAAAGCTTGCCAACAATATCCTTGCCGCTGGCTTTTTCGATACCCTCAAATCCAGGGGATGAATTGACCTCCAACACTTTTGGCCCGGCATCAGAACGCAGCAAATCAACCCCCGCCATACCAAGGCCAAAGGCCCGTGCGGCGCGCACCGCTGTGTCACGCTCAATCTTGGAAATACGCACCACCTTGGCCGATCCACCCCGATGCAGGTTTGATCGGAAATCACCCTCAGCCCCGGTGCGCTTCATTGATGCCACAACCTTGCCCGCCACAACCAGACACCGGATGTCTTCGCCTGCGGCTTCTTTCACAAAATCCTGCACTAAAAAGTTGGCCTTGAGACCGCGAAAGGCGTCGATTACCGATTCAGCCGCCTTTTTGGTTTCGGCAAGCACCACGCCTTTGCCTTGAGTGGATTCCAGCAATTTGACGATCAGGGGCGCCGTGCCCACCAGCGCCATCAGGTTCGACGTGTCCTTGGGCGAGGCGGCAAAAGCCGTGGTCGGCATGCCGATACGTTTAGAGGACAGGACCTGATGCGCGTGCAATTTGTCGCGGCTGGCGGTGATACCCGCACTGCCGTTCACACAGTAGGTGCCGATGGATTCGAACTGCCGAATGACCGCGCAGCCATAGGGCGTCACGGACGCCCCGATGCGCGGAATGATCGCGTCATAGCGGGGTAGGCGTTTGCCGTCATAATGCACTTCGGGGGCCAGTTGGTTGATCGCCATGTAACACCGCGTGGTGTCGATCACCTCAACAGTGTGGCCGCGGGCCTCTCCCACCTCAACCAGGCGGCGGGTGGAATAGTTATCCTCACGCGACATCACGGCGATACGCAATGCGCGTTGCGGGGCGGTCTTGCGCACGGCGGCGGTGTGATAGACGTCATAGCTCAGGTCAGGCTGCAACCGCCGCTCAGTTGCGGAAATGTTGATATGCTCGCTCAACGCCTGACGGCCCAGCAACATCCGGCTGGTCAGGCCCGCACGGTTGGTCAGCGTCACATCAATGGGCCAGCTTTGGCCCGCAACTTCCATCGTGGTTGAAATGACATAGCGCTGTTCAGATTCGCCATTGGATGATGTGACTTCGCGGCGGTCAACGATGGGGGCGGAACAGGTGATGGAAATGTCTTCACGGCCTGCAATCGGGTGCACCTTAAAGCGGACCTTGGGTTTTGATGAGGGGCCGAAGACCTCAATCTCATCAGCATGCAGGGCAGAGGTCCGCGCGCCAGTGTCCACTTTTACTTTGATCGCCGGAAGACCCAGATCAGGCAGGGCAATCCATTCTTCCCAGCCGAATGTCAGCTTGTCCATGTGCAGATCTCCATTAAGGTGAACGCATGCCGTATCAGGCGCGCATTGGTGGCTCAAGGGATTCTATAGACGACAAACGTAAAAGACCCACGAAAGGCCGTGGGTCTTTGCTATTTAATCTAAACGTCACGTCAGCTTTCGGTGGCGGTGATCCGTGCCTTGTGCAGCAAACCGCCAAGTGCACCGCCAATCAATGGGGCCACAATGAACAACCAAAGTTGGCTAAGTGCGGTGCCACCGACAAACAAGGCTGGCCCAATAGACCGGGCAGGGTTCACAGATGTGCCTGTCACAGTAATGCCGACAAGGTGGATCATTGTCAGCGTCAGACCGATGACCAACCCGGCCAGCATCGGCGCGCCATTGTGCGAGGCGACCCCAAGGATCACGGTCAGGAACACGGCAGTTGCCACAACTTCAAAGATAAACGCCGAGATCATGTAGAATTCACCGCCGTATCCGGTGCCCCATCCATTTTGACCCAACCCGTTAGCGGCCATGTCGTAACCGCCTGCCGAATTGCTGGCCATCACGTAAATCAGCCCGGCAGCAATTGTGGCACCAATGGTTTGGAAAATGGCGTAGCCGATGAAATCCGTCAGCGACAGACGACCTGCCACAAAGGCCCCCATAGAAACCGCCGGGTTCAGGTGCGCACCAGAGATTTGACCGATGGAATACGCCATGGCGATGACCGAAATACCAAAGGCAAAACTGATACCGGTGATGGAAATGGAATCCGCGATGCCAATGCCGCCACCCGCAAGGACCGCCGACCCGACACCAAAGAACACCAGAACAAATGTGCCGATGGCCTCGGCGATATATTTTCTCATTTTTTTTACTCATCATTTTAAGTGCAGGAACGTTGATGCAGTCAAAATGAAACAATGAGAGAATGTGATCTATGGGAGAAAAGCCTTACCGTTCCCCACAAACAGTCAGGCCCCACAAAGGATTTGGGGGGATCAGATCAGATTGATCAATCAGTTTTCGTTGATGTCCCGGTCAACGATCCGCGTGCCGCTGGATTGACGGCGAAAGACCACGCGCAGGCCAATCCATGCGATCAAGGACAGGATCGCAAACATCGCCAATAGGGCTGGCACATTGGTGGCAGGCAGGACAAAGATAAAGACCGCCATCGCCAAGGCACCGATGGCGAAACCCAAAAAGATAAATCCGGGTGCCAGCAGCTCAATAACGCCAAGCGCCAATGCGGCACAAATCCAGACCCACCAAAGCGTCAGATAGTGTTCCATCAACCACGCCCTTTTAACAGTTTGAACGCGTCGCCAAAGGCTTCAAGTGCTTGGGCTGGAACAACAATTGTTTGATTGCCCGCACCGTGCCCCATCACGTTCAGTGCCTCGACCTGTTTCAAGGCGATCTGATACTGCGCGGCCTCAAGGCCATTTTCATTGATTGCGACGGCCACGACTTGGGTGGCATAGGCTTCCGCCTCGGCCAGAATGCGGCGGGCTTTGGCGGTTTGCTCTGAGGCATAAAGTTCCGCATCCGCACCCAATTCCACGGCGCGCTTTTTACCTTCGGCCTCGGTCACCTGTGCACGGCGCGCCCGTTCGGCGTTCAACTGTTGCATCATCGCGTTGCGGGTGGCCTGATCAAGGTTCACGTCCAGAATTTCGGCGCGCGTCACTTGAATGCCCCAATCGTCAACGGCGTCTTCTACGTGGGCTTTGATCGTGGTGATCAACTGGCTACGATTGGCTTGGACCTCATCAAGATCCATTTTACCGATCTCGGCCCGCACTATACCTGCCACTGTTGTTGAAATCGCGGAATCAACGTCACGAATACGGTATACCGTCTTTTCCGGCTCTGTAATGCGATAGAAAACCGATGTATCGACCTGCACCAGCACGTTGTCGCGGGTGATGGCGTCTTGGGACGCGGTGGGCAACTGCCGTTCCAAAATCGAGATTTTATGGGCAATCCGGTCGATGAACGGCACAATCATATTGATCCCCGGCCCAAGCACCGCGCGCAGGCGGCCAAAGCGTTCGATCACATGTTGTTCTGACTGTGGGACAATCTTGACTGCCTTAAAGATCAGAATGACAACCAAAAGCGCCAGCAACAGCCAAGCCAGATTGTTTTGCAGCGCGTCCAAGAGGAATTGTTCGATGTCCAAGATAATCGTCCCTAAGTTTATGTTTGTTAGGGGTTATGTGGTGGTTTTTGGTGCTGATTGCAAGTTTAACCGCACTGAGCTATCGCCCATGGACCATTCGTAAGGATCGCCGAAATGACCCAAGCCCACACCCATATCTCGTTTGAAAAGCTGGCCCAAGACGGCAAGGCGCGCAGTGGCGTGATCCACACCACGCGCGGCGACATCCGCACACCTGCATTCATGCCGGTCGGCACCGCCGCCACGGTCAAGGCGATGATGCCCGAAAGCGTGGCCGCGACGGGCGCGGATGTGTTGTTGGGCAATACCTATCATTTGATGCTGCGCCCCACGGCGGAACGGATTGCGGCCTTGGGCGGGCTGCATAGGTTCATGAACTGGGACAAGCCAATTTTGACGGATTCGGGTGGCTTTCAGGTGATGAGCCTTGCCGATTTGCGCAAGCTGACCGAACGCGGTGTGACCTTCAAAAGTCACATCGACGGGTCCAAGCATGAGATCACTCCGGAACGGTCAATGGAAATTCAGGCACTTTTGGGGTCTGATATTGTGATGTGCTTTGACGAATGCCCGGCACTGCCCGCGGACCGCGCCCGCATCGCCGAAAGCATGCAGCTGTCAATGCGGTGGGCCGCGCGGTCAAAACAGGCATTTGGCGACCGCCCCGGGCATGCGTTGTTTGGCATCCAACAAGGTGGCCTTGAGCAAGACCTGCGCGGCGAAAGCGCCGAAGCCCTACGCGAGATTGGTTTTGATGGTTACGCCGTTGGTGGTCTTGCGGTGGGCGAGGGGCAGGCGGCGATGTTTGACTGTCTCGATTACGCCCCCGATATGTTGCCCGAGGACAAACCACGTTATCTGATGGGCGTCGGCAAACCCGACGATATTGTCGGGGCCGTCGCGCGTGGCATCGACATGATGGATTGCGTTTTGCCGTCACGGTCTGGCCGCACGGGACAGGTTTTCACCCGGCACGGGGTTTTGAACATCAAAAACGCACGGCATATGGATGATCCCCGGCCCTTGGACGAAAACTGTGGCTGCCCGGCGTGCAGCAATTATTCACGTGCCTATCTGCACCATGTGTTTCGGTCGCAGGAGATTATCAGTTCAATGCTGCTCACCTGGCATAATTTACGCTATTATCAAGATATTATGGCGGGGATGCGTGATGCGATTGCACAAGGCACGTTTGAGGCATGGCAATCTGATTTCCACGCAGGCCGCGCGCAAGGGGACATTGATCCGCTCTAAAACTGTGTGCGGATGACATTTGCCGTCACTTTATTGCCGCGTTTTGTTCCAAACATGACCCTAATTCTCCGATAAAATTGGTTAACACGATTTTAAAGAGGGTTCACCATGCCACCACCTACAGAGGTCATCATCAACGGTAATTTCAATGGCGGTAATACTGGCTGGTCCGGGACCGACATGGAAACCTCCTATACCGAAAATGCCTATCTGGGGAATGGCAGTTCAAATCGCGTGGCTGAGATGGACGGCTTCAACAATGCTGTGACCGTCATGGAGCAGACCTTTACCGTGCTCAACACGACCGCGACCGAATTGACCTTAGATACCGCCTTGCGCACCGCTTCCAACAGCAATGCGGGAAGCGAAGGGTTCACGATTGAGATTTTGGATGATGTCGGCACGGTGATTGCAAGCATGACAGTCTTGCCCACCACAAATACCTTG
Organism: Sulfitobacter sp.; assembly: GCA_051251995.1. Lineage (GTDB taxonomy): Bacteria > Pseudomonadota > Alphaproteobacteria > Rhodobacterales > Rhodobacteraceae > Sulfitobacter. The sequence continues at coordinate 356,255 of JBPOFF010000003.1, read as the reverse complement.
GAAACAATCACCCTGCCTGTCACATTTCCAAATGCTGGGGATTATACCCTACGCCTGACCGAAGTGGGGCCAAACGATTCACTGGGCGCGATAATTGACAATGTGTCGTTGATGATTTGTTTCGTGGACGGGACCATGATTGCCACCCCACAGGGGCAGCAGCGGATCGAAGATTTGCGCATCGGTGACATGGTTAACACGCTGCGTGGACCCAAGAAATTGCGCTGGATTGGCCGTCGGCATGTGACCCGGGCAGAGCAGCAAGAGGACCGCAAGTTGCGCCCCATTTTAATTGGGCGTGGTGCCTTGGGGTGTGGAGTGCCCGAACAGCCACTGCGCGTGTCACGACAACACCGGATGTTGGCGGCATCGGTCGTGGCCAAACGCATGTTTGCCGCTGAAAACATCTTTGTCGCGGCACATGTGTTGACCGGACTACCTGACATAACAGTGTCAGAGCCCGTTGTGGACGTGACTTATTTTCATCTTATGTTTGATGAACACGAGGTCATTTGGGCCAACAACGCGCCAAGTGAGAGCCTTTATTTTGGCGCTCAAACGTTAAAATCCCTGCACGCGGATGCCCGACAGGAATTGCACGATTTGTTTCCCGAACTGTTCACGTCACAAGCGACTGTGCCGCTGGCCTGCATCGTTCCTGAAAAGAAACAGCAACGTAAATTCATCTACCGCCTGTGTCGAAATCACCGGGCGTTGTTGGATGACGATGCCATCCCGACCCGTCGGCCAATTGAGGCAATCAAACCGCCTGAAAATACCGCTGACGCCCATCACAGATGGTCAAGCGCTGCATAAAATTAATGTAAATCCCACTGTAATTGGGATTTATTTCGATCAACCATGAACAAAAACGTTGGTTGCTCTTGCGCCCGTCACACGCGATGATACCCACAAGTTCCCAAGGTTAAGGGATTGAAACAGGCGGGCAGGGTGCACAGATACCTAACCCAGAACAGGAAACATCGGGTTGCCTATTGAGGGACCATGATTGTTTGCCAAAATAAGGAATTGAGCATGCAAGAGCCATTAAACGCATCATATCCGGTATTGCCGTTGCGCGATATCGTGGTGTTCCCCCACATGATTGTCCCGCTGTTTGTAGGCCGCGAAAAATCTGTGCGCGCACTAGAAGAAGTGATGGCCGACGACAAGCAGATCCTGCTGTCGAGCCAGATTGACCCCGGTGAGGATGAACCAGACGCATCCGGCATATTTAAGGCGGGCGTGCTGGCCAACGTGCTGCAACTGCTGAAGCTGCCTGATGGCACGGTAAAAGTGTTGGTCGAAGGCCAAGCGCGGGTGCGGATCACCGAATACCTTGAGAACGATAATTTCTTTGAGGCACGCGCCGAATATCTGACCGAAATGCCCGGCGATGCGACCACCACACAGGCGCTGCTGCGCTCTGTTGCAGATGAATTTGAACGCTATGCCAAGGTAAAGAAAAACGTGCCGGATGAGGCGCTTACAGCCGTTGGTGAAACCACCGAAGCCGCGCGTTTGGCTGATTTGGTTGCTGGTCATCTGGGCATTGAGGTTGAACAAAAGCAAGACCTTCTTGAGACTTTGTCGGTCTCAGAACGTTTGGAAAAAGTATACGGATTGATGCAGGGCGAAATGTCCGTACTTCAGGTCGAGAAAAAGATCAAAACCCGTGTCAAATCGCAGATGGAAAAGACCCAGCGCGAATATTATTTGAATGAGCAGATGAAGGCCATTCAGAACGAATTGGGTGATGGTGAAGACGGCAAAAACGAAGTTGTTGAGCTGGAAGAAAAAGTTGCCGCCACCAAGTTGAGCAAAGAGGCCCGTGAAAAGGCGGATGCTGAGATCAAAAAGCTCAAGAACATGAGCCCGATGTCAGCAGAGGCGACCGTGGTGCGCAACTATCTGGATTGGATGTTGTCGATCCCGTGGGGCGTGAAATCACGTGTCAAAAAGGACCTGAGCAAAGCACAGAAAACGCTGGATGACGATCACTATGGCCTCGAAAAGGTCAAGGAACGGATTGTCGAATATCTGGCCGTGCAACAGCGCAGCAGCAAAATGAAAGGCCCGATCATGTGTTTGGTCGGTCCTCCTGGCGTGGGTAAAACATCGCTTGGTAAATCTGTGGCCAAGGCAACGGGACGCGAATTTATCCGCATCTCGCTGGGTGGGGTGCGCGACGAATCTGAAATCCGCGGTCACCGCCGGACCTATATCGGCTCGATGCCCGGTAAGATCATTCAGGCGCTGAAAAAGGCGAAAACCACCAACCCGCTGATCTTGCTCGATGAAATTGACAAGATGGGTCAGGATTTCCGGGGTGATCCCGCATCCGCGATGCTTGAGGTGCTGGACCCGGAACAAAACTCCACCTTTGTGGATCACTATTTGGAGGTCGAATATGACCTCAGCAACGTGATGTTTCTGACCACCTCCAACAGCTACAACATGCCGGGGCCACTGCTGGACAGGATGGAGATTATTCCGCTGTCCGGCTATACAGAGGACGAAAAACGCGAGATTGCCAAACAGCATCTGGTGGCCAAACAGATCAAGAATCACGGCTTGAAGGGCAAGGAATTTGCTATTGAGGACAGTGCCTTGACCGGGATGATCCGCTATTACACCCGAGAAGCAGGGGTGCGGAACCTGGAGCGTGAGATTGCCAAAGTGGCGCGCAAATCGCTGACCAAGATCATCAAGAAAGAGGCGACAAGCATCACGGTGACCGGCGACAATCTGGATGATTTCCTTGGCGTGCAAAAGTTCCGCTATGGCTTGGCCGAAAAGGACGATCAGATCGGTGTGGTGACAGGTCTTGCTTATACTTCCGTGGGCGGTGAGTTGCTTCAAATCGAAGCCTTGCGTCTACCAGGCAAGGGCCGGATGAAGACGACGGGTAAGCTGGGCGATGTGATGAAGGAATCCATTGATGCTGCATCCAGTTATGTGCGGTCAATCAGTCCGAAAATTGGCGTGAAACCGCCAAAATTCGATACGATTGATATTCACGTGCACGTGCCGGACGGGGCCACACCCAAAGACGGTCCCTCTGCGGGTTTGGCGATGGTCACGTCAATTGTGTCGGTGCTGACGCAGATCCCGGTGCGCAAAGACATCGCAATGACGGGCGAGGTATCCTTGCGCGGCAATGCAATGCCAATTGGCGGTTTGAAGGAAAAACTGCTGGCGGCGCTGCGCGGTGGCATCACCACGGTGCTGATCCCTGAAGAGAATGAAAAGGACCTGCCGGAAATCCCCGACAATGTGAAAGAGGGGCTGACCATTATCCCAGTGACCCATGTGTCCGAAGTGCTGAAACATGCGCTGGTGCTGGAGCCTGAGCCGATCGAATGGGATCAGGAAGCCGAAGATGCTGCTGCTGCGGCAGCATTGGCGGCCAAGTCTGGATCAGGCGACAGCGCCACAGCCCACTAAAGGGTGTTTGAAGCTGAATACTTAAAAGCGTCGCCATTGTGCGGCGCTTTTTTGGGCATCACAGGTATTCAGAACAAAAGTAGTGGGCCAATCCAGCTTTGAGTGCGAAAATTGCAGCCAAAATTTCCGCCCCGTGCAATTGGATTATCGCTGAGACTAGCAATTATACCGCAGACCCCGTATTCTGTTTCCAAACAAGAAACAATTGAAACGGTGAGGTCAACATGAGCGCGACAGCAAAAAGCACAGCTAAAACAAAGACAGCCAAGACCACCAGCACGGCGTCAAAATCCTCTGTAGCCAAAAGCGCGGCCCCCAAATCTGCCGCGCCCAAGCCCAAAGAAGCAGGTGCCGCCCGCGCGCCGATTTCCGCATTGGACGGCAAGACACCATTGGCCACCAAATCCGCGCCCCCCTCTGTCGTGGAGGGCCCGCAAGCGGTCATCCTTGGCCCGGTGATGCGCAAAAAAGAACTGATTGATGCGGTTGTGACGCGGTCTGGCATAAAGAAGAAAGATGCCAAACCTGTCGTGGATTCCATGCTTGCAGTCTTGGGAGAAGCCTTGGCCGACAACCGCGAATTGATCCTGCCACCGATGGGCCGCGTGAAGGTCCGTAAGGAAAAGAAGCTGCCAAATGGTCGGGTGTTGATTGTCAAAGTGCGTCAGACCAGCCCTCTTAAACCCGCCGAGGTTACGTCCGAAGAGGACATCTAGGCCTTTTTAAAAGCATAACGGTTGCGGCTTCCGGTTGGTTATTCACTGGCGCGCGGCCTTGCACCGCCTATCAAGGCCAAAAATGTCTGCTTTTGACATTGTCAAAACGGTCAGATTTCGCTTTACCTGCGGCACCTTATCAACGGATGCCAATGACCTTGCCTCTAGATTTTCCCAAAATATGGTTCCTGCGGCACGGCCAGACGGAATGGAACAAAGTCTACCGTTTGCAGGGGCAATTGGATTCGCCGCTGACCGCGCAGGGCATCGCAGAGGCGCATCAACAAGCGGCGATCCTGCCGCCGATATTGGCGCAAAATCCCGATATTTGGGTGTCCCCGCTGGGGCGGGCGCGCCAGACAGCTGACATTGCCCTTGCCGGAACGCCCTATCAAACCGACCCACGTTTGATGGAAATTGACGCTGGTGCATGGCAGGGCATGCTGCGGTCTGAAATCATGATAGCTCATCCCGAATGGGCGGCAACCGGGCCGACTGCATTGGACATCTACGAGGCAGCGACAGGTGGCGAAGGGCTGGCGGCCTTTGAGGCCCGTATTTTAAGTTTCCTGAACGATCTGACCCGGCCAACGGTCATCGTGGCACATGGGTTGTTGGGCCAAGTCTTGCGGGCAATTGTGCAAGGGCTTGATCGGGCCAAGGCAGGCGAGATGTCGAACAAACAAGGCTGCGTATACCGGTTGGAAGACGGAACCGAACAGGTTCTTGAGGCCGACTGATGACGTCCTATCCGCCGCTCTATATCCTGCGCCATGGAGAGACAGAGTGGAATGCCCAGAACCGTCTGCAAGGTCGGTTTGATTCGGCGCTGACGGCGCAGGGCAGGGCGCAGGCACTGGCGCAACGTCGGATTCTCAACACGTGTGACCTAAGCGGATTTGCAGCGCTTACCAGCCCACAGGGCCGGGCATTCCACACAGCATCTATCGCATTGGAAGGGTTGGTTGATGGCATCGAGACCGACAACCGCCTACGCGAAATTGGCGTTGGCGACTGGGCCGGGCACGCCCGCACCGATCTGATGGCAATTGTGCCAGATGCGCGCGACACCTTTGATTTATACGAATCCGCCCCTGGAGGCGAAGGGTTTGACATCCTGCGGGCCCGCTGCACAGCGTTTTTGGAAGATTTGAAAGGCCCTGCCATTCTGATCACCCACGGCATAACGTCACGTATGTTGCGGCTGATCGTGCTTGGTTTAAAAACCGAAGCCCTGCGCGACTTGCCCGGTGGGCAGGGCGTTGTGTTTTACCTTAAGGGCGGTGTGCAAAATAGATTGAGTTAGGGGCTTGAAGCCTGCCCCCGCCATGCGCTAAGAGACGCGCAGCGGGTCGTTAGCTCAGTTGGTAGAGCGCTTCGTTTACACCGAAGATGTCGGGAGTTCGAGCCTCTCACGACCCACCATCCCATCCCTTTGACATCAAAGAAAATCCTTGCAAATAAGGGTGATAGGCCGTTCAACGGTTACAGTTTTGGTTACAATCGGGTTTATCATGGCTGGCAAAATCAGACACCTTATCAACCGTTCCGGGCGCTATCACGCGCGGCTTGTCGTGCCGAAAGACTTGCAGGCAATCGTCGGAAAGACAGAATTGCGCAAACCATTGGGTGCTGACTACCGTGAAGCGCTCAAATTATTGCCGGGTGCCGTGACGCAGTTGCAGCACCAGATCGCCGTTGCGGAACGCAGCGCAGGGCAGGGCCACCCCACGGATGCGCCCGCCCGCTACCCGATGGCACCCGATCAGATCGCGCATTCGCATTACATGCGGCGTCTGGCGTTTGACGACCAACTGCGAAACGACCCGAGATATGCCCAAGTCAGCATCGACGACATGCTTGTGAAGCGCTTGCGTGATGCGATTGCCGGATGTGCCAGCAATGATGAATTAGACGACTTGATAGGGTTTGAGTTGAACCGATACCGCGCGGCTGGCAACCTGATCGCCGCAAAAGGCAGTGATGAATGGCGGGTGGTGGCCCGTGCGATGTGCATTGCGGAATACGAGGCGCTAGAGCGCGTCTGTGAACGCGATGAAGGCAATTACAGCGGCTTACCCAAGGCACCGATCATCCGGGACGCACAGCCCGCCACAGAGCCGAAAAAGCGAGTCAGTCTCACCCGGCTTTGGGATGATTACGTTAAGGTGCGTAAGCAAGCTGGTTTCATGCGCGATGGCGGCAAACGCCAAGAGGCAGTGATTACCAAGCTGCGCAAGTTTCTAAAGCATGATGATGCCCGCAAGATCACCAAAAAAGACCTGTTGGATTGGCGCGACCATCTATTGAAAACACTTGCTGCAAAAACTGTGAGTGACGTTTACCTATCGACCATCAGCACGTTGCTTGGCTGGGCAGTCGAAAATGACCAGTTGCCAGAAAACCCGGCAACAACAGTGAAGCAGCGCAAGGTCTATAATCGTGAACGCGGCTATACAGATGCAGAGGCATCGAAGGTGTCCCGCACCCACATGCCGAACCAAGATGAAAATGGCTACATTCGTGAAACTCCGCAATTTACCGCTGCGAAAAGGTGGGTGCCGATAACCCGCGCTTTTACAGGTGCGCGTGTGACCGAGATTACTCAATTGCGAAAAGAGGACTTTCGCAAAGAGGACGGGCAATGGATTGCCCGGATCACGCCGGACGCTGGGAGTGTAGCGTCACAACCATTAAAGAGGTCAAACGGAACTACGATGACCTGTTTGCCAGCATAAACAGTTTTAACAGCCCGACAGGGCTGCGCATCATGGATATTGATAGCGACCTGAAATTTGATCTTGCCGCCACTGTGCAAGAAATGGACAACCTGACACGCCAGTTTCAGGAAGGTCAGATCAACGCCGAAGAATTTGAAAGCGGAATGTCCGATCTGGTAGGTGAAGCGCAAGACGTGGGTGCCGAACTTGCTGCAATCGACAGCATGAAATTCGGCAACGCAATAGCTGGAATTGGCGGAGTTGCGACGGCCCTTGGTAGGTGCAGCCCGAACAGCCTCAACCGCGTCTATTCGCCGCCCCGGAAAGCTGGTGCAGAAATGGCGAACTGTTATGTTGGGTGACGATTGATCGTTGGCTATGAGGATGGGTATTTTGAGCGAGAGTGACGAAGAAAAAGGCATTGCGCCAATAATTGAAATAAACAACTCAATTAACGTGCCGGGTGAAAAGATTGACCAAGCTGCCGCTGATGTTTTTGAAAGCGGCACTACAACTCCCTGCCATGGAAACATCTAGCTTGCTTGGTGATGTTATTGGTGCAGTTGGTGATCGGGTGAAGGTCTATCGTGCTGAACGCCGTGTAATGATCTTACATGACGCACACGAAAGGCTTGCTGCAAGGGGCCTTACATTAGATCAAACTAAGCCAATGTTGGAAGGACAGGTGTATGACCTGATCGACGGTATGGGTAGCGCACATACTCCTGAACTTGCAGACATGTGGGCGGGCCTCATGGCTAATGCGATGGACCCAAACTCGCCAATCGCAGCCGACCAAAACTACGCACGAATTATTCAATCGCTTAGCACCAATGATGCGCGTCTACTAACTTTCGTGGCAGCTGTTGAAGAACAGATGGCTTGGGAGAATGCACAACATGCTAAACTGATGGAACATTACGAACATGGCGCAGACGGTAAGGTAGCTGAAAAATTCAAGCGGTTACAGAAAGAAATGCATGCTAAAATTAAGCCCAAAGCGACCGAGCTTGTCTTACTTTATGAAAAACTAGACCTTGTCGGAATTCAAATGGATGAATTTGCGCCAAGAAACCTGTTCAACCTTAATTTAATTGAACCAATCAAGCATAGCAGAATAGAAAGAATTGATCTTCCTTATGTCCATGGTGACACGGAAGCGATTGAAAGTGCTGTGAGACAACTAACTCAACAGTTCGATATTCTCAACGAGGAGACCTCAAACCAAGGGTTTGGTAATAATAATATCTGCTCGATTCTTCACGGGCGGGTCACACTTTTTGGACGCTTGAGTAAGTTCGGGAAGCACTTCGTAAGAGCCTGCGGTATCTGGGAATATAAAATAGTTTAAAGTAACATCACAAATATTGAAGGTGATGCAGATAATGGTCTTTGTGAGGGATGCGACGAGGAACTCTAGAAAATACAACCTAGTTGATCTAAGCGTAGGCTGGCCCAGCCAATCTCAATGGCTCTTCTGGGCGAGGTGCAGGACCCTGAATATCTTTTGAAGCAAAGGATGAAAATCACAAATCTATCACCGCTTGGGGATATAATATCCTAAAACTCTACGATGATGATTTTGACTTTCTACCGACACCGCCGATTCTCATGAAGGCAAGCTGATCACATTTTTGAATGCGATACCCAAGCCACCGCAACGACGGCTCAAACAAGTGCATGAGGATGCTGCACCTGACCCATCGGGAAAGCCACGTGGTATTTTGAAATCACCGGACCTCAAGACGATAAATCTGGCGTTTTTTGCGCCAGCGTAAAAAAAGCGCGTAAATGCCCACCATCACGCTTGACGGGGCAGGGCCTGCACCCTAATACGGCCCAACGTTCGGACATGTCTGAACGCGCAGTGGGCGGTTGTAGCTCAGTTGGTTAGAGTACCGGCCTGTCACGCCGGGGGTCGCGGGTTCGAGTCCCGTCAACCGCGCCATCACTGCTTTAAAAAGGTCCGCTTTTGCGGGCCTTTTTTGTTTATGAACCCATGGTCAGTCCGTTCAATCGGCAAATGCATTGCTTTTCCCGCAATCCCGGTGGCTCTGGCCGGACGTCATAGTACGGATCCCTCAGGCATCAGTGCTTCCAAGGTGTCTAGCGGTGTGGTGCAGGTTTCATCCCCCCACAACAAAGCCTATTGACCCCTTGGACCTGTTGGCATACCTCGCCCCCATGCGCGGTTGTAGCTCAGTTGGTTAGAGTACCGGCCTGTCACGCCGGGGGTCGCGGGTTCGAGTCCCGTCAACCGCGCCACTTTTACTTTAAAAATGCCAGCAACGCCGCCGCCGTTTCATCCGGGTGCTGATCCACAAAGAAATGCCCACCTAGGATCGGCACTGCCGTGATGTCCGTTAGCCGATCTGCCCACGTACCCGGCACGTCATACGCGCGGCCCATGGCACCATCTGCGCCCCACATCACCAACGCCGGGCAGGTGACGCGGCGATCAAGGTCGGCGGCATCATGGTCAAAATCAAAGGCGAGGGCGGCGCGGTAGTCTGTGCACATGCCTCGGATGGTGTCAGGGTCACGCCATGCGGTGCGGTATGCAGACAGCGCCTCCGGGGCGAAATCGGAAAGCCGTGCGGCACCCCAACCAAACAGGCAGCTTTCGAAATAGGCATCAGGATCGTGACCGATCATTGTTTCGGGAAAGGGCGCGGGTTGTGCCAGGAAAAACCAGTGATAATAGGCCTGTGCCACCTGCCGGGTCAGGTCATTTAACAGCAGATGTGTCGGCACGATGTCCATCAGGGTCAAACTGCGCACGGCGTCAGCTGCGTCCAGCGCCAAACGGTGTGCAGTGCGAGCCCCGCGGTCATGACCCACAAGGTGAAAGCCATCAAAGCCAAGGTGCTGCATCAGGGCAAGCTGGTCAGCGGCCATCGCCCGAAAACTATAATTTTCAGTGTCTTGGGGTTTGCTGCTGGCCCCATAGCCACGCAGGTCCGGGGTAATAACGGTGTAGTGCGCGGCTAAGATCGGGGCCACGGCATGCCACATCATATGGGTCTGCGGAAACCCGTGCAGCAACAGCAGCGGCGGGCCAGAGCCACCGCGCGCATAGGCAATCTGTTGGCCATTCACGGCGGCGGTGGCATCGGTGAAACCGGGGATGCTGTTCATATCAAGACCTTGTTGCGACAGAGCGGTGGGCGGCGCGCCCACCTTACAGATCGGCGCGTAAGGTGGGCGCGTCGCCCACCCACAGGATCAGGTCAATGCATCCAGAATGCGTGCCCAACTCCGAATGCCTTTGTGAAACGATTCCATATCGTATTTTTCGTTTGGCGAATGCATCGCATCATTGTCCTTACCAAAGCCGATCAACATCGGTTCGGTGCCAAGTATGTTCTGGAAATGCCCGGCAATTGGGATCGACCCGCCACTGCCAATATAGGCCGCGGGTGTGCCCCATTCATCGGACAGCGCCTTGCGCGCGGCTTCAAACATCGGCCCGCTAATATCGGCAGTTGAGGCTTTGTCGGCCCCATGTGCTGCAAATTCGACCTCACAATCAGCAGGCAGGGCATCGCGCACCATCGTGCGGAAATTTTCACGGATCACCAGTGGGTCTTGGGCACCAACCAGCCGGAAACTGATCTTTGCATGGGCTTTGGAGGGCAACACCGTTTTGAATCCATCCCCGTTATAACCACCCCAGATGCCATTTACCTCGCAGGTGGGGCGCGACCAGATCATTTCAAGCGGGGTGCGTCCTTGTTCACCCGCAGGTTCCGACAGGTCCACATCACCAAGGAAGGTCGCATGGTCAAAGTTCAACCCCTGCCATTGCGCCTCAAGAGCATCAGAAAGCTCTGGCACGCCGTCGTAGAAGCCGGGGATCGTGATACGGCCAGTGTCGTCATGCAGCGATGCAATGATGCCCGACAAGACACGGATTGGGTTGATGGAAATGCCGCCGTACATGCCAGAATGCAGATCCAGCGAGGGACCTGTGATGGTGATTTCCTCACCCAGCATGCCACGCAGCATGGTGACAATGGACGGCGTCTTGCTTTGGAACATGCCAGTATCGCAGATCAGGGCGATGTCGGTTTTCAATTCTTCGGCGTTTTCTTTCATGAATGGCACCAAGGACGGCGAATGGCTTTCCTCTTCACCTTCAAAGAAAAAGGTGATGCGGCAGGGCCAAGTCCCGTTGACGGCCTTCCATGCGCGCAGGGCCTCAACAAAGGTCATCAACTGGCCTTTGTCGTCAGCAGAACCCCGGCCACGGATCACCGGACCGTTGGAGGTGTCTTGGACTTCGGGATCAAAGGGGTCGCGGTCCCAAAGGTTAAGGGGATCAACGGGCTGCACGTCATAATGACCGTAAAACAACAGATGTGGGGTGTCGTCATCGGTGCTGTCGCCCAGATGTCCAACCACCATCGGGTGGCCCGGCGTGGGACGTTTGCTGGCCTCGACCCCTAAGGCTGTCAGATCCGCCACCAACCAATCGGCGGCGTGATCACAGTCAGCCTTGAACGCTGGATCGGTTGAAATGGACGGAATACGCAACAACTCAAACAGGCGTTCGAGGGAAGAAGGTAAGTCAGCGTCAATACGGGCAAGAACATCGTCTAGCGACATGGTGGTGGTTTCCTGTGGTCAAAATCAATCGGATGATGACCTGACCGTATCAGCCAGCTTCGCGGTGTCCAGAGCTGCGGCTGGCCCATCTGCCAATCAACAGCGCGAGCGCCGCAGCAACGCCAAACCCGATGACCAAGGCCCCAACGCCGCCCGTAAATGTTTCGCTGATGGCAAATCCAATCGGGAGGGACACTGCGGTTGCCAAAGACCCCACAACCGCCGCCCCAAGGCCCGCCATATCGCCCAAAGGTTCCATCGCGAGGGCGTTAAGGTTGCCAAAAAGCAGACCCATGCCGAAAAACGTTGAGACGATCCACATCATGAAAAGCGCAAAGGGCGGCAATCCACCCCATGCGACAACCGCAATCATGAAGACCGCCGCGGCACCAATGACCCAGAACAGCGCGAGGTTTGACAAAAACCGCATCCCGAACCGTTCGACCAAAGCCGAATTGAGGACCGAGGCCGCGCCAATCGACAATGCCGCCACAGCGAACCATAGCGCAAAGGCATCGCCCTTGTCATAGCTGCCTTGGAAAATCTGCTGGGCAAGGCTGAGATAGGCAAGGAAAGGCCCGAAAATCAGCCCAGCACTCAGGGTATATCCAAGGGCGGCTGGGGTGCGGCAGATGATCACGATGCCGTCAAAAACACCTTTGAATGAAAACGTCCGGCGATGTGCCACCGCCAGCGTTTCAGGTTGGCGCAGGCCAAACCATATCCAACTGATCGCAGCCATGACCAGCAACAGCGTAAAGGTGGCGCGCCATCCAGAAAGGGCGATCACCAGTTGGCCAATGGCAGGTGCGACCGCTGGCACAATGATAAAAACCGCCATGACAAAGGACATGATCCGCGCCATGGCGCGCCCTTCAAACCCGTCGCGCACAATTGCCACGGCAACAATGCGCGGCCCCGCCATGCCCAAGCCTTGCAAAAGCCGCCCCAAAAGCAGCATTTCAAAGCTTGCCGCAAGCAGCGATAAGGCACAGCCGATGCAAAACAGCGCATAGCTGCCGTGGATCACTGGACGACGTCCGTAACAATCTGACAGGGGGCCGACAATCAATTGACCAACCGCAAATCCGCCAAACAGCACGGAAATAACCAGATGCCCGGCGTTGGGGTCCGCTTGACCCAGATCAGTGGCGATTATCCCCAGACCGGGCAACATGACATCGGTGGCCATCGCCACCAAAGAGATCATGAACGCGATGAGGATAATAAATTCGGAGCGTGACGTGAGTGTTTTCATGCAAGCGACTTGGCGCAATCGCAAGGTGCGCGCAACACCAAAGATGAAGACGACATGTGTAACATCCGGTTCCTATGGGATGCGTAGTTGATACAGATCAAAGCTGCGACATTAGGTGCCGCTATAAGGCATTGAACGTAAGAGGCGCTTTCTATAGTTATTCTAAGAATAGAATGTGAACGCGGGTGCCTTTTTCCGTTTTCATGACTGCCAAATGGAGAGGCGCAATGGACTACTCAGACAAGATCGATGAGGCGATTGCGCGCCTGCATGATGAAGGCCGTTACCGGACATTTATTGATATTGAGCGCCGCAATGGCCAGTTTCCGCATGCGGTCTGGACCCGCCCGGATGGCACAGAGCAGAACATAACCGTCTGGTGTGGCAATGATTATCTGGGCATGGGGCAACACCCTGTCGTGATTGAAGCGATGCAAGAAGCATTGCTTGCAACCGGGGCCGGGTCTGGCGGGACACGCAACATTTCTGGCACCACTATTTATCACAAGCGGCTTGAGGCCGAACTGGCTGATCTGCATGGCAAGGAAGCGGCACTGCTGTTCACCTCGGCCTACATCGCCAATGACGCAACTCTGTCGACGCTGCCAAAGCTGTTTCCCGGTCTGATTATTTATTCCGATGCACTGAATCATGCCTCGATGATCGAAGGTGTGCGCCGCAATGGCGGGGCCAAGCGGATTTTCCGGCATAATGATGTGGAACACCTGCGAGAGTTGCTGGCCGCTGATGACCCGGCTGCGCCAAAACTGATTGCCTTTGAGTCGATCTATTCGATGGATGGTGATTTTGGTCCGATTGAAGCGATTTGTGATCTGGCTGACGAATTTAATGCATTGACCTATATCGATGAAGTCCACGCCGTTGGCATGTATGGTGCACGCGGGGCAGGGGTTGCCGAACAGGAACGCCTGATGCATCGCCTCGACATCATCAACGGGACTTTGGCCAAAGCGTTTGGCGTGATGGGCGGCTATATCGCTGCCTCTGCCAAGATGTGTGATGCGGTGCGTTCTTATGCGCCGGGCTTTATCTTTACCACGTCATTACCGCCTGCGGTTGCCGCAGGGGCGGCAGCATCTGTCGCCTATCTCAAACGTGCGCCGGAACTGCGCGAAAAGCACCAACAACAGGCAAAAGCCCTGAAATTGCGGCTCAAAGGATTGGGTCTGCCCATCATTGATCATGGCTCGCATATCGTGCCCGTTATGGTTGGCAACCCAGTACATACCAAGATTTTGTCGGACATGCTGTTAAAAGATCACGGCATCTATGCCCAGCCCATCAACTTCCCCACTGTGCCTCGCGGCACCGAACGCCTGCGCTTTACGCCGTCTCCGGTACACGGTCCGAAAGAAATGGATGCGCTGGTACATGCGATGGACGGTCTTTGGGCGCATTGTGCGCTGAATCGTGCCGAGGCCGCTGGCTAATACGTTAAAATTCGTAATTTGCGTTGCGTTATGTTACCGTTATCGAAAGAAAAGGCCAAACCCGAATCGACTGCTCGGTTCCGGGTTAAGGCTGCAGGCAAGTGAAGTAACGGGGCATTTGGTATGATCGGGCGTTGGTCCTCCAAGAAAGCTGTGGAAAATGCTGTCGAACCTAAAGGGTTCGATGCTTTTGAATTGCGTCTTGGGGATGTCATGCGCGGTGAACGCGCGACATTGGGCAAATCCTTGCTGGATGTGCAACGCGAACTGCGTATCAAAGCCTCATATATTGCAGCCATTGAAAATTGCGATCCTGATGCGTTTGACACGCCAGGGTTTATCGCGGGGTACGTGCGGTCCTATGCGCGGTATCTGACCATGGACCCGGACAAGGCTTTTGCGGCTTTCTGTGCGGAATCTGGTTTTGCGGTTGCCCATGGCATGTCCGCCGAAGCGTCGGTGATCAAAAAGCCCAGCTTTGAAGAGCGTAAGAAACGCCCCTCGGAAGAAAACCTGTTTGCCCGTCCCAACACCCCTTTTACGCCTGTAGGTGACAGCATCCTGAGCCGGATTGAACCCGGTGCGGTGGGGTCGATGCTGGTGCTGGTTGCACTGATTGGTGCCATTGGTTTTGGCGGCTGGAGCGTGCTGAAAGAAGTGCAGCGCGTGCAGGTTGCCCCGGTGGATCAGACGCCTGTTGTTCTGTCCGATCTTGACCCGCTTGATGGCGCATTGGCTATTGCTCCTGATGCTAACGGCAATGCCACGCCCCCGCGCGCTATGGAAGCGCCCCGCGCTGACGCGCTCGACCGCCTGTATCGCCCACAAGCCTTGGATGTGCCGGTTTTGGTTGCGCGTGATGCGCCGATTGCCAGCATTGATCCACGCTCCGTTGGTAGTTTTGCAACGCCCGCAGCGGCTTCGCCAACCGATGGCTTTGGTGGTGCAGTGATCGCCGCGCAGGGGGGGCAAGCTGACATTAACGGCGTGCCGCAAGTCCTTGAAGGGCCAGCAGATATGGTCCGTATGGTTGCCGCATACCCGTCATGGGTCCGGGTTCGGGCCGCGGATGGCACGGTGATCTTTGAAGGCGTGATGAACAAAGGTGACATGTGGGTTGTTCCCGCAACTGAGGAACCCGCAACCCTGCGGACTGGCGAATCCGGTGCCTTGTTTTTTGCCATGGCTGATGGCTGTTATGGCCCGGTTGGTGATCGCGGCAGTGTGACATCAAACCTGCCACTGGCGCGTCAAGCGCTGGCTGAACTTTATGAGCCGGTTGACCCAACGGCGGATACATCCCTAAGCCGGATGTTTGCCGACTTGCAGAATTCAGAAATTGACCCGGCTGTTTTAGCCGCGATGCCCTGCCAAACCCAATAAGGGAACAGGTGCTTCGCACTTGGAGGCTCTGCCTCCAAACCTCCGGGATATTTTTGCCAAAAAGAAATAGGTCAGACCGTTTTTGTCGCAGTATTGGAAATCTGCGGGTTGATCCGGCATTGCGAATTTTCTACCGGATGACTAGGTAAAGGGTAATAAAGCCCATGCCAAAAGGTGCGTTCATGTCACTTAACCACATCCGCCCCTGGCGCAATATTTACCGCCGCAAATCGCGCCAGATTATGGTAGGGAATGTACCGGTGGGGGGCGATGCACCCATCACCGTGCAGACGATGACCAATACGCTGACCACGGATGTCGCGGGCACCATTGCACAGGTTCAAGCCGCAGCCGAGGCGGGCGCGGACATTGTGCGGATTTCGGTGCCCGATGAGGCATCGTCAAAGGCGTTAAAAGAGATTGTGCGCGAGGTGTCGGTGCCAATCGTTGCAGACATTCATTTCCATTATAAACGTGGGATTGAGGCGGCAGAGGCAGGTGCAGCCTGTTTGCGGATCAACCCCGGCAATATCGGTGATGAAAAGCGCGTCCGCGAGGTGATCAAAGCGGCACGTGATCACAATTGTTCCATCCGCATCGGGGTGAATGCTGGCAGTTTGGAAAAACATCTGTTGGATAAATATGGCGAACCCTGCCCAGACGCGATGGTGGAAAGCGGTTTGGACCACATCAAGATACTGCAAGATAACGATTTTCATGAGTTCAAGATCAGCTGTAAAGCGTCTGACGTGTTCATGGCTGCTGCTGCGTACCAACAGTTGGCTGAGGCGACAGATGCGCCCATTCACCTTGGTATCACTGAGGCTGGGGGCCTGATAAGTGGCACCGTTAAATCAGCGATCGGTATGGGTAATCTACTGTGGATGGGCATTGGCGATACCATCCGCGTCAGCCTGTCAGCGGATCCGGTGGAAGAGGTCAAAATGGGGTTTGAGATTCTCAAATCCCTTGGCCTGCGCCACCGCGGTGTGAACATCATTTCCTGCCCCAGCTGTGCGCGTCAGGGCTTTGACGTGATCAAAACGGTTGAGGTTTTGGAAAAACGACTGGAACACATCAAAACCCCAATGAGCCTGAGCATTATCGGTTGCGTGGTCAATGGACCGGGCGAGGCGCTGATGACTGATGTGGGTTTTACTGGCGGGGGGGGCGGGTCGGGCATGGTCTATCTGGCAGGCAAGCAAAGTCACAAGTTGGGCAACGACGGGATGATCGAACATATCGTCGAACAGGTTGAGGCACGCGCAGCGGTGATCGAGGCAGAACAGGCTGCCAAGGCGGCAGAGTAGCCCGGCTGCATCTCTTTGCAGTCGACAGCTTCATGGACCTTGGTTAGAAACAGATATGGTATCCGAGGTCCAAAAACAGCCAACATATGCTGAATTTTTCAGTGGCGGCGGTATGGTGCGTGCGGCCTTGGCGGATGCGTGGCAGTGCCGTTTGGCCAATGACATTGATCCGATGAAATGCGCGATCTATGCGCGCAATTGGGGCGTGGATGGGTTGTTAGAGGGCGATGTCGCCCAACTGGACCCAAATCTGCTGCGCCACCCCATTGATATGTATTGGGCTTCCAGCCCTTGTCAGGATTTCTCTTTGGCGGGTAAGGGACTTGGCCTTGCGGGCAGCAGAAGTGGGATATTTTCAACATGGGCCAACCTGATTGATGCCGCGATCAGTGACGGGTTTGCACCGCGCATCATCGCCTTTGAGAACGTTGTCGGACTGATCGCGCGCAACAAGGGCGCGGACTTTGCTGCGGTGATCCGGCGGTTGGCCAAGTTCGGCTACCGGGTTGGCGCGCTGGAAATTGACGCCTCAGTGTTTGTCCCACAAAGCCGGGCGCGGCTGTTTGTGGTTTGTCTGCGCAATGATCTGATCTTGGACGGTCTGACCTCGCCACAGCCGACAGGGCCGTTCCACAGCAAAAAACTGGTTAATTTTGTGGATGCCGCCCCTCGGGATATCGCGCGTAACTGGATTTGGTGGAAACATGATGTAGTGCTGTCCGCGCCAGACCTGCTGACAGACATGATTGATGACGCGCCAGACACGCCGTGGCTGATACAGCGCGAGGTAAAACGGTTGATCGCAATGATGTCGGAACCGAGCCGATCGCGGATCGAGGCGGCGAAACAATCGGGCCAACCGCAGATTGGCATGCTTTATAAACGCGGTCGTCCAGATGGGCAGGGCAACACCCGCCAGCGGGCTGAGGTGCGCTTTGACGGGATTGCAGGCTGCCTGAGAACGCCGGGCGGCGGGTCGTCGCGTCAAACGGTGCTGTTTGTTGACGGCGATAAAGTGCGCGCACGGTTGCTGTCTTCGCGAGAGGCGGCGCGGCTGATGGGGCTGTCAGACAGCTATGTCATGCCAGCGCGCTATAACAACGCCTATAAGGTTGCCGGGGATGGCGTCGTGGTGCCGGTGGTGCGCTATCTGGACCAACAGATTTTTCAACCCGCCTTGCAACTTGCCCGCCTTAGGGATGTGGCGTGAGCGCTGCACAGGATTTTCGCAGCCGGGCGCTTTCGCAACTGACCAATGAAATTGGGGTCTATGCGCTGTGTGATCTGGATGGGCAGCCGATTTACGTCGGTCAGTCGATTGACGGCATCCGCACCCGGGTGCGGCGGCATCTGACCTCCGCCAGATCAGATGTGATTGCCAATCGCCAGATAGATGTCTGGGAAATCGCTTTTGTCTGGGCATGGCCTGTGGCCAAAAAGGGCGATGTGGCACCGCTTGAGAATACGTTGTTTGATCAGTTTAACAGCGAACAACCCTTGATGAATGGCAAGGGATTGGTGGCCAGCGGACCACCCGTGATGGTACCTGAAAAAAAATCAGTACAGATTATTGAAGAGGGCGAGCGCCTGAATAGGTTGACGCCGTCACAACGCCTGCCACGGCAAATTCAGCAATATAACTTGTTGGTGGACTACATCCTGACCGTCAAAAATGCGCCACACCTTAAGGTGTCATTGGACGCGCATTTTCAACGGTTGATCAAATATCACCAAACGTTTCTGTAATGCTGGGCTGGTCAGCCGCGTTTTTCGGCAACAACGGCCTGCATTTGATCATAGGGCAAATAGCCGCGCAGCAATTCATCATGCAGCACAAACGTCGGCGTCCCGGTGATGTTCAGTTTTTGCGCCAAGGCGCGCGTTTCGGCAATCTCTTGCGTCACTTCGTCACTGTTCATCCGCGCTTCGATGGCATTCGCATCCAAACCAAAGGTTTCCGCCAAACGGCGCAGGGCGGGCAGGGACACGTCACCATTAAACGTCATCAAGGCGTCATGCAGATCATGATAGCTGTCACCGCCGGCAATCTGTTTGGTCGCCACGGCAAAGCGTGAGGCCAGCACAGACTGATCCCCCAAGATTGGCAGTTCTTTGACAATCCATTTAATATTGCCGTCAGCTTCCAACATCTTGGTCACTTCGCTGTGGGCTTTTTTGCAATAGCCGCAGCGGTAGTCCAGAAATTCGACCAATACGATATCGCCGTCCGGGTTGCCGCCGACCCATGAATAGCCGTCGTCAAAGATTGCGGCAGCATTGTCTGAAACCAGTGTTAGGTCTGTTTTTGCCTGCTGCTCTGCTTCGCGTGATTGCAACAGCGCCACCGCCTCCATGATCACTTCTGGATTTTCCATCAGATAGGACCGCACCTCGGCGCGGAACTGCGCGCGCTCTGCATCGGTCAATTCGGTCAGGTCCATGGCGCTGACCGGCAGAGCCAGTGCGGCGGCGAATACGGGGGCAATCAGGCGGTGCATCATGATAAAAACCTTTTGAATGGGCAGGATGGGTTGACGGCTGACGCCTGAGACGGGTTAAACACAGCCCAACAATAGGAGCAAGCCCATGCGCATATCAACCCGGTCCGCTGTTGATCCCTTTATTGTGATGGATGTGATGCGGGCAGCGGCCGCTGCGGAGGCCGCCGGGCGACACATTATCCACATGGAAGTGGGCCAACCGGGTACAGGGGCGCCCAAAGGGGCAACGCAAGCGTTGGGGCAGGCGATGACCGATGGGCCGCTGGGCTATACATTGGCGCTTGGCTTGCCCGCGTTACGTGCGCGGATCGCTCAAATGTATGGTGAATGGTACAATGTTGACCTTGATCCGGCCCGGGTGGTGATCACCCCGGGATCATCGGGTGGGTTTATCCTTGCGTTTACCGCCCTTTTTGACACCGGCGATCGGGTGGGCATCGGCGCGCCTGCCTATCCCAGTTACCGCCAAACCCTTAAAACGTTAGCCCTAAACCCTGTTGACCTGCCGACTGCTGCGGAAAATCGGTATCAACCGGTGCCCGCTGATTTTGCGGACATGGATTTGGCCGGTTTGCTTGTCGCATCCCCCGCCAACCCAACGGGTACAATGCTTGATAACGCTGCAATGGGGGTCTTGATCGGGGCCTGTAAGGACACGGACACATCGTTTATTTCAGACGAGATTTATCATGGCATTGAATATGACAAAAAGGCAGTATCTGCGCTGGAACTGACGAACGACTGCTATGTGATCAATTCGTTTTCCAAATATTTTTCCATGACAGGGTGGCGGGTGGGCTGGATGGTGGTCCCCGAAGATCACGTGCGGGTGGTCGAACGTATTGCCCAAAACATGTTCATCTGCGCCCCACATGCCAGCCAGATTGCGGCGTTATCTGCAATGGACTGTGATGACGAACTGCAAGCGAACATGGATGTCTACCGGACCAACCGCCAGATGATGATTGACGGGTTGCGGGCCGCCGGGATCACAGATTTTGCGCCACCGGACGGCGCGTTTTATGTCTATGCTGATGTGTCTGACCTGACCGATGACAGCCGCGTTCTGGCCGCTGAAATTTTGGAGAAAGCAGGGGTGGCCGTCACCCCCGGCCTCGATTTTGATCCCCTACGCGGTCACACCACGCTGCGCTTTTCCTATGCGCGCAGCACTGCGGACATGCGCGAAGGTCTGGTCCGGCTTGCCAACTTTATGGCGGCGCGCTGATCTGCTGGCCCGCCCCTGCGTTTGGTGATAAAGCTTGGCAAAACAACGCGCCAAAACGGTGGATCACATGCGGGCAATTCTGAAAATACTGGCGTTTTGGCTGCTCTGCGTCACAGGTGTCGCGGCGCAGGACCTGACCGCACTTGCCCGTGTTGACCCTGCGCGCAGCACCATCAGTGACGGCTGGTTTGGCAAGACCACTCTCACGCTGGGGCTTAGCCAAGGTGTGCCGTACCGGGTGTTTTTGTTGAATGATCCGGCCCGCCTTGTCATTGATTTTCGCGAGGTCGATTGGTCCGGGGTGAAACCCGCGCAGTTGCTGGCTGAACCCGGGCGGGTTGCGGATGTGAGGTTCGGAGCGTTTCAGCCGGGCTGGTCACGGTTGGTCGCTGATTTGGCAGAACCGATGCTGCCCACGGAAATTGGCATGCCCGTTGACAAGGACAGCGGCACGGCGCGATTGGAAATCACCCTTAAGACAGCCGATCCTGAGGCGTATGCCACGCAGGCAGGTGTGCCTGTTGATCCTGCTTGGACAGCCGCACTGACCCAAGCGCCAAAACCCAAAACCCCAAAAGACGATGCATTTGTGGTGGTTTTGGACCCGGGCCACGGCGGCATTGATCCGGGTGCAGAGCGCGATGATGTGGCGGAAAAGGACCTGATGCTAAAATTTGCGCGCAGCTTGCAAGAGGCGCTCAAACGCAGCGGGGTAGAGGCGATTCTGACCCGGGATGAGGATGTTTTTGTGGCATTGGAAACCCGTGTCGCCATCGCACACCAAGTCCGCGCCGATATCTTTATTTCACTTCATGCCGACAGCCTAAGCCAAGGTGGCGCGCAGGGGGCAACCGTTTACACCCTATCAGATGAGGCCAGCGATGCGGCGACCAACCATCTGGCAGCGCGCCATGATAGATCAGATATCATTGCCGGGGCCGATCTGACCGGATCGGACGATCAGGTGGCCGGTATTTTGCTTGATCTGGCCCGCCAAGAGACCGAGCCACGCTCAGCGGCATTGGCCAAGACGATGGTGGCGGGCATGACCCAAGCGGGCGGCCCGATGAACCGCAGACCCCTGCGCAAAGCAGGGTTTTCGGTGCTGAAATCAGCAGATATTCCATCGGTTCTTGTTGAGGTCGGGTTTCTAAGTTCAAAGCGTGATCTGGCCAACCTGCGTGATCCGATTTGGCGCGCGGTCATGGTAAATGCAATGACGGATGCGATCTTGGCGTGGCGCAATCAGGATGCAGCGCAAAAGCCGCTGATCCGCCAATAAATCACCCCGCGTATTTGCGCGGTTATCCGCCCCGAAATGCCGCCCAAGTGTTTTGACCCTGTCCGCGCTTTCTTGTATAGCGAAACCAATACTAAGTCCCAAAATGGTGGTATCTGCGTGTTCCGATTTATCCTGTCTTTTCTGGGGGGTATCTTTACCACCCTGACGATGAGCATCGGCATGGCCGCGCTGACCATTGGTGCGATTTTCTGGATGTATGGCCGTGACCTGCCCAGCCACGAATCGCTGGCGCAATATACACCGCCAACAATCAGCCGGATTTATTCGGGGCAGGGGCGTTTGATTGATGAATTCGCCAAAGAGCGGCGTTTGTTTGCGCCCGCCGACACGATCCCCGATCTGGTGAAACAGGCGTTTATTTCTGCCGAGGACAAGAATTTCTACGAGCACGAAGGCTATGATTTGCGCGGTATTGGTGCGGCGGCCTATGACGCGGTGCGCACGCGCGGCAAAGACGTGCGCGGTGCGTCTACGATCACTCAGCAGGTGATGAAGAACTTTTTGCTGTCGGGCGACCGCCGCGCTGAACGCAAGATCAAGGAAATCATTCTGGCCGCCCGGTTGGAAGAAACCCTGCCAAAGGAAAAGATTCTCGAGCTTTATTTGAATGAGATTTTTCTAGGCCAAAACTCCTATGGCGTTGCGGCGGCCAGCCAAACCTATTTCAACAAAACCCTTTCGGAGCTCGCCCCGCACGAAGCGGCATTTCTGGCGTCTTTGCCCAAGGCGCCATCTGATTATCATCCGGTGCGCCGCAAAGATCGTCTTCTATCGCGCCGCAACTTTGTCTTGGATGAGATGCACGAGAACGGCTATATTTCTGACGCGGTGTACGAGACCGAAAAGGCGCAGCCCCTGCGGTCGGTTCAGAATGGCGATTTTGAAAGCTTCAAAGCAGAATTGCCGCCACGCGATTATTTTACGGATGAAATTCGCAGGCAACTGTCCGAGAACTTTGGCGAGGGTGAGTTTTTCACCGGCGGTCTGACCGTGCGGGCGACCATCGACAATGAAATGCAACCCATTGCCGCCAACGCATTACGCCAACAGTTAGAAGACTATGACCGCGGTGTCGGTATCTGGCGGGGGACAGGCAAAACGATTGAAGCCGACAAACTGGGTGATGAACAGACGTGGCGTGATGCCTTGGCCGACATCCGAGTGCCGCGCGACATTGATCTGGAAAACCAATGGTATCCCGCAGTGGTGCTGGAGGTCGGCGAAAGTGATGCCCGCATCGGCATCGAAGGGGTCGAGGATGACGAAGATGGCCACTGGATCCCAGCCAAGGATGTCCAGTGGGCGCGCAAGCGGTTGCCGGATGGTAAATTGGCCCGCAAAGCACGGACCGCAGGCGATCTGGTGTCGGTGGGTGACGTTGTTTTGGTGCGCCGCATGACCGCAGATGGCAGCGGCGAATTTATCCGCTGGACTCTGCGACAGGTGCCAGAGGTGCAGGGCGGCTTTATGGCGATGGACGTCGACACAGGCCGGGTGATTGCCATGCAGGGTGGGTTTTCCTATCAGGCGTCGGTGTTTAACCGCGCGACTCAAGCCAAACGGCAACCGGGCTCCAGCTTTAAACCCTTTGTCTATGCCGCAGCCCTTGATTCAGGCTATAGCCCGGCCACAATCGTGGTCGATGCTCCGATTGAGATCAACACGCCACAAGGTGTGTGGCGGCCGCGAAATTCGTCGAATAAGTTCTATGGCCCAACACCGCTGCGCACCGGGATCGAACAATCCCGGAACCTGATGACCATTCGATTGGCACAGGAAATCGGCATGGATGTGGTGGGCAGCTATGCCGAACGCTTTGGCGTCTATGATAACTTGTCGCCGGTGCTGGCCAACGCATTGGGGTCGCAGGAATCTACGCTGTATCAAATGGTTGCGGCTTATGCGATGTTCGCAAATGGCGGCGAACGGGTGGAACCAACACTGGTGGACCGGGTGCAAGACCGCTATGGCCGCACTGTTTACCAGCACGACAAACGCATATGTAACGATTGTAAACTGACCAGCCTTGAACCGGGCGTGGCTCCTCGTGTTATCTCAAACCGCGAACGGGTGATGGACCCGGTGACGGCCTATCAGCTGACGTCGATGATGAAAGGCGTTGTGGACCGTGGCACGGCCAGAGGCGCGATTAACCTGCCAGTGCCAATTGCCGGCAAGACCGGGACCACCAACGACGCCAAAGACGTTTGGTTTGTAGGTTTCTCGTCAAATATCGTTGCGGGCTGCTACATTGGTTTTGATAATCCACGCTCGCTGGGCAA
This sequence comes from Sulfitobacter sp., assembly GCA_051251995.1. Taxonomy (GTDB): domain Bacteria; phylum Pseudomonadota; class Alphaproteobacteria; order Rhodobacterales; family Rhodobacteraceae; genus Sulfitobacter. The sequence goes on along the minus strand of JBPOFF010000003.1, from coordinate 332,048 downwards.
GCGCGCCTATGGCGCAGGCATGTGTGGTCCGGTGTTCCAACGGTTCATGAGCCAAGCCATCAAGAAATACGGCGGTGGCCCGTTTAAAGTGCCGGATGGATGTACCTTTATCAACATCGACCGCTTTTCCGGCGCTCGTTTGGGTGACGGCGCATCTGGTGGCAATGTCGTGTCAGAATGTTTCCGCGACGGTGAAGAACCGATCTTTGGTATCACCTTTGACGGTGGCTTTGCCATGGGCGCTGATTTGCCCTTGATCGAAGAGCTTGGCCAATCATCGCGGCAGGTGACAACTTCAACCGGCAAAAAAGCGGTTGTTGGTCCCAAGGCAAGCTTTGGCACATTGTCCTCTGGCGGTCTTTACTAACATTACGGGGCGGGTGGAGCGTTCTCCTCCTGCCAATTTCAGGCAATGGCTTGCTGAGAAGGGCGCGCTGGTTTATCTGAACTTGATCCAATCAAAGGCAGGCAAACATGCGCGCAGAGGCACAAAATACAGCAGATCAGATCGCCAAGTCGCTGGAGTTGCTGGGGCAGCGTCTGAACGTCGAAACCGCCGCTTTTCGGTTGGAGGAATTCAACGCGCGTGTTGAGGACCCAAATCTGTGGGATGATCCGGATGCGGCGCAAAAGCTGATGCGGGACCGTCAGACGCTGGTTGATTCCATCGCCACCTATGAAGGGATCAAGCAGGACTTGGCCGACAATGTTGAGCTGATCGAGTTGGGCGAAATGGAAGATGACGCCGAAGTTGTCGCTGATGCTGAGGCCGCGTTGAAAAAGCTGGCCGAGAAAGCCGCGCAGAAAGAGCTTGAGGCGTTGCTGAACGGCGAGGCCGACGGCAATGACACGTTTCTTGAGATTAACTCGGGCGCGGGCGGCACGGAATCCTGTGATTGGGCCAGCATGTTGGCGCGGATGTATGTCCGCTGGGCCGAGAAAAAGGGTTACAAAGTCGAGCTGCAATCGGAATCTGCGGGCGAAGAAGCGGGCATCAAATCTGCGACCTATAAAATCAGCGGCGTGAATGCTTATGGCTGGATGAAATCGGAATCCGGTGTGCACCGTCTTGTGCGGATCAGCCCGTTTGACAGCGCTGCCAAACGGCACACCTCGTTTACCTCAGTTGGGGTGTATCCGGTGGTCGATGACAATATCGAAATCGAAGTGAACCCGTCCGACATCCGAATTGATACCTATCGCTCATCCGGTGCCGGTGGTCAGCATGTCAACACCACCGACTCTGCGGTGCGGATCACCCACCATCCCACCGGGATTGTAGTGACCTCATCTGAAAAATCCCAACACCAGAACCGTGACATCGCCATGAAGGCGCTGAAATCGCGGCTGTACCAGATGGAGTTGGACCGCCGCAACGCTGCCGTTAACGAAATGCATGAAAACAAGGGGGATGCGGGTTGGGGTAACCAGATTCGGTCTTATGTGTTGCAGCCTTATCAAATGGTCAAAGATCTGCGCACCAACTATGAAACCTCTGACACCAAAGGCGTTTTGGACGGTGATCTGGATGGGTTGATGGGTGCGACATTGGCACTGGCGGTCAGCGGCAAAAGCCGGGCAGAGGCGCAGGGCGACTGATCTGCGATCCACGCGCATGTTGATTTGGCAAATCCCTTGCACGCCCCGTCAATGTGGGTTTCTTTGATCCATGGATATTATGAATATGGATGCGTTGGCATTATCTGCTGACATAAAGACTAGAAAACTAAGCGTTGTTGAGCTGGTGCAAGCCACCTTGGCGCGCATTGATCTGGTCAATGGCGATGTGAATGCCATTGTGTCCCTGTGTGATGGTGATGATCTGCTGGCCGAAGCGGCGCGCGTGGATGCGGAGCCTCGCAAGGGGTGGCTGCATGGTATTCCAATTGCCATCAAAGACCTTGCCAATGCGGATGGATTACCAACCTCTCAGGGGTCACCCTTGTTTGCGGGGCAGTTGGCGCAGAAAGATGATCTGTTGGTTGCACGCCTACGCGCGGCAGGGGCGCTGATTATTGGCAAGACCAATACACCCGAATTTGGGTTAGGATCGCATACGTTTAATCCGGTGCACGGTGCTACGCGCAATCCCTATGACCTTCGCAAATCTGCGGGCGGATCGTCTGGCGGTGCAGCGGTGGCACTGGCCACGGGCATGCTAAGCGTGGCCGATGGCTCTGACATGATGGGATCGCTGCGCAACCCTGCGGGCTGGAACAACGTGTATGGTATGCGGCCCACATGGGGCGCTGTGCCGTCCGAGGCGGAAGGCGAGATGTTTTTGCATCAACTGTCGACCTCTGGCCCAATGGCGCGCAGCCCGGCTGATTTGGCAGCACTTTTGGACACGATGACCGGGGCGGACCCGCATCAGCCCCATGGGTTCAACCCCGCTGATACCCTGCCACAGCTTGCCCATACTCTGCCACGACAGCGGATTGGCTGGATGGACGATTGGCACGGCGCGTTTCCCTATGAAGAAGGCATCAAAGACATCAGCCAAGCGGCCCTGTTGGAACTGGGTGCCCTTGGCCATGACGTCGAATGGGTATCACCACGGTTTGAGGCAGATGCACTTTGGGACAGTTGGATCACCCTGCGGTCATTTTCGGTCGCAGCTGGTTTGGGTGATATTTACGACGACCCAGCCAAGCGCGGCTATCTAAAGCCCGCTGCGATTTGGGAGATTGAGCGTGGTAAGGCGATGGATGCCATGACCGTGCATCGCGCCAGCATCGTGCGGTCCGATTGGTTCAGACGCACCACCAAGCTGTTTGAACAGGTCGATGTTCTGGCCCTGCCGTCGGCGCAGCTGTGGCCGTTTGACGTGGAAATGGTGCACCCAACCGAAATCGCCGGGGTGCAGATGGATACCTATCACCGCTGGATGCAGGTGGTGATCCCTGCCGGGTTGCTCGGCCTACCAGTGGTGAACATCCCCGTTGGATTTGGTGCAAACGGGCTGCCTGCGGGCATGCAATTGATCGGACCACGCGGTAGTGACGCACGATTGCTACAATTGGCACAAGGCTGGCACGCGGCAACCGGGTGGCCGCAAAAATGCCCTCCTAAATTCTTGACCTGATCGGGCGCGCACTGGCATTGTGCGTAATATGGAAAACACCCAAACAAACCCCGACCGTCCGCATGGCGCGCCTGATCTGGCGATGCCAACCCTTGCGCTGCTGCGCAGTGCCCTTATTGCCGGATGGCGTGACTTTCTGGCGGCACCGGCTTTTGGCTTGGGTGCCGCTGCGGCTTGTGTGCTTGCGGGATGGATGATGGTGGCGATCACTGTTGCCTCTGGCCATACGTTTTGGTTCGTGCTGGCGGTCTTTGCCTTTCCGATGGCGGCCCCTTTTGCGGCCTTTGGCACCTACGAGGTATCGCGCAGGCGGGCGCGCGGGGCCTCCACAGGGTTTGTTGATATCGTCAAAGTATTATGGAGCGAACGCAGCGGACAATTGCCCTGGCTTAATGGGTTGATGGTGGTGGTCTTACTGTTCTGGTTCTTTCTGGGGCATATGATTTTTGCACTGTTTTTGGGGCTTAAGCCGATGACCAACATTATGTCCTCTGGCGAAGTGTTCCTAAGCCCAAATGGATTGGCGATGCTGGCCATGGGCAGCTTTATCGGTGGCTGTTTTGCGTTGCTGTTCTATGGGGTTTGCGTGATTGGCTTGCCGATGTTGCTGGACCGGGACGTGGATTATGTCACCGCGATGATCAAATCCATGGGTATTGTCATCAACAACCCGGTGCCGATGCTGGTCTGGGCCGCATTGGTTGCAGTGGCGCTGTTTGTTGGCATGTTACCGGGGTTTCTGGGTCTATTGCTGGTTCTGCCGTGGCTTGGCCACGCGTCTTGGCATCTTTATGCAGGGCTAAAGCTGGCCTGAACCACAGGTTCGCGGCCATGGGCGACCAAACGCGCGCGCAACGCAGGGCAGGTGGCATCGCCTGATTCCAAGGCAAAGACATAGGCATGGGTCAGATAAAAACAGGCCGCATCCAAGTCGTCTTGTTCAACCTGATCTGCGGCGACAGTATAAAGCCGGATGAGGGCAGGTATATCGCCTGCCGCGTGGGCGGCAAGCAATTGTGCGTTCAGATATCTCATTCAGCCGCCTGTGCCGATGTACGGTGGTTTTGCAACTGAGACGCGATCCAATCGTGGAACAGATGGGTCGGACCATCCATCGCTGGTGAAAACCGCCCGCCATCAAATGTCACCGCGTGACGGCCACGCTGCATGCCTTCAACCACAAACACATCCTCGGCAAACACGTCTTTCCACAAATGCGTATTGCGGGTGCGCAGGTCAGCGTCGGTGTCTGGCTGAGCGTAATAAAGGTGGATATGTTCCACGGTTTTTTCGGGGCCATGCGGCACCAGAATGATCGCGAAGGTGTGGTCACGGTGTACGCCCATCAAGACGTTTGGATAAACGGTGATGTATTCCGCCGCCGTGTCCCATTTGTCTGAAAGTGCCGCAAAATCAGGAAAGCTTTTGCCGTCCTCACCCTTGAGCTGGCGATATACTAATGTGCCCTGACCAGAGAACTTGCCGGGCGCCTCAATGTGGTAATGATCTTCAAGCCGGGAATAACTGTTTAAACCGGGGTGTACCCACGGCAAGTGATAGCTTTCACAGTAATTCTCAACCGCCAGTTTCCAGTTACAGTTGATCTCAAGCTGGAACCGGCTATCGGCACCGCCATGATGCAGCGGCTTGTCGTATTCCGACCAACGTGCCAACAGGTCGCCATGTGCGTCTTGAAAGTCAGGTGCCGTGCCGGACACGTTAATGAAAATCACGTCCATCCAGATGTGGCTACGAATTTCGACCAAGCCCAGTAAGGCGCGGTCGATGCCTTCATGGGTGTTGCGGCCCGGACCGCCCACATGCGGGGTGCTGACCAATCGACCATCGGTGGCATAGCACCACGAATGATAGGGACAGCGGATCGCCCCTTCGATCTTGCGCGGTTCTTCCACCAAGATCATACCGCGATGTCGGCAGGTGTTCTGAAACACCCGCACCTTGTCTTGCTTGTCGCGCACGATCAAAAGCGGCATGCCCAGAAAAGTGACAGGCACCGCATCCCCCACGTCGGGCACATCAGCGGCCACCGCCAACCCGGCCCAATTGTCAAAAAGCACCGCGTTCTTTTCTTCGTCAAACACGCCTTTATCAATGTAATGGGCATTGGGCAGGCCATTGGCCTCGGCGATAGGGCGGCGCACAGTGCTCAAATCGGTATGGGAATGATCCATTGGGGTTCTCCTGATGCTGCCATCAGAATACCGAATTTTACATCCGCGGCGTCGCCGCCAGCGACCCGACTTTATCACAGGCGACATAGGTGATTTTAGGTGAATTTCTCGTCAGGACGCAGCAGTTTACGGTGATAGGGCAGCAGATCTTCACTTTTGTAAAATCCTGCGACACGCGCGGCAGGCAGTACATCAGACATATCTGTACCAAGGTATTCATAGACCAAACGGGTCGCCCGCAGGCCGCCAACACTTTCTGAAACGGTACGTGTGACGTAACCCACCCAGAAATTATTATCAAAGGATGCGACACGGCTGAGATAGTTGAAGGAACAGGTCATCGCGTTTTTCCGGGTCGCAATGATCGCAATGCCGTCCTCTTGCTGCATCACGATACCGCGAAATTCACGCGCAGCTGCGCCGGTTGGAAGAAACTGGATTTTCATCGCATTTTTGGCTTCGAATCCACGCAAGAACGTGTTGCTGCCTTCGCGGCGAATATGGATCAGGCCAACAATATACAAATCATCCGAAACAAAGCTGCGGCGAGAGAAGCGGTAAAACCCGTTAGGGAATAGATCTTCGGGAACATCACGCGCCCCTGAACCAACAAAATCGCGTAAAAACGGGTTAGCGATGGGGTCTTGATTGCTGCCGATTTCATTTACCGGTTGCAGCAACACCCGTGCGTCAACATTGAAAAATGAACACATACGCGACAGAACATCCGGCCGAGGGAAGCTCTCGCCTGACAAGTAGCGGTTAAATTGCGTCCGATTGATGCCAAGTTGGCGTGCAAGGTCAGAAATAGACGCGTAGTCAGCCGCTAGCGTCCGTAAATTAGAACCAAACATGTTTCGCAATTGGGCCGGTGATTGGGTGTTTTGGGCCATGATACCCCTAAATTTGTGCTGATTACCGATTCTGGCAATGGCTGGTGGACAAAATCAACAAATATTGACGTAATTTGACGCTATATAGCGTCATGATTGGCGCTATTTCGCAGCAGCACACTAGGCAATACGACACAAATTGCAAGCGCACGTTGCGGATTTAACCATGTCACTCTACCGCCCCTTGTTGGTAGCAAAGTAGGGCAGGCAGTGGAGATTGGTTAACAATGTTAGGTGTTGTTCTATGGAGCGATCAAAAAGATCGCAAAGCGGTGTTTTGGTGTGAAGATCATGGTGATCTTGCCTATTATGATGGCTCAACGTCAGATTTAGACGAATCCATGTTCTTTGATGCGGGTGATATTGTGCTGTTTGACGTGTCCGTTGAGCAAAGACTGCGTAAGGCCGTCAATCCCAGAATGGTTGAGGAACGGGCTTGCGCTGGTCTGCCTGAGACGCTCAAGCGCGTCACGCAACCCGAAATACCAGGTGCGCCGCGCAAATCCGCAAAAATTATCGCCTTCAACATGAAAGACAAAGACGCGGAAGCATCCTTGTCTGCCATGAAAGCCTGAAAATCAGGGGCTGCTTGCGCGGGGTTATTATTCGCCGCGCGAGAGGGCAGCCACACCTGTGCGGGCCACATCCACCAGACCCAAAGGCCGCATCAGATCGGCAAAGGCATCAATTTTGTCTGGCACACCGGTGATCTCAAAAACAAAGCTCTCTAACGTACTGTCGACAACATTGGCGCGAAAAATATCAGCAAGGCGCAGCGCTTCGACCCGGTGATCGCCTTTGCCAACCACCTTGAACATCGCCAATTCACGTTCCACACTTGGCCCTTCGACGGTCAAGTCATGTACCGTATGAACGGTAACGATCCGGCCTAACTGTGCTTTGATCTGCTCAATCACTTGCGGGGTGCCGGACGTGACAATGGTGATGCGCGACAGATGCCCGGTATGGTCGACTTCTGCGACGGTGAGGCTGTCAATGTTGTAGCCGCGGCCAGAAAACAGCCCGATGACCCGCGCCAAAACACCCGGTTCATTTTCCACCAGCACCGCCAGCGTGTGTTTTTCAATCACGTCTGAATAGTTGGGTTTTAGGTTGTACGCCGAATGCGACGTGGAGCCTTTTTTGATTTTTAGGGCATTCATCTTGTTTTCCTTTTCGTCCTACATCGGAAATTTTCAAAATTTCCGGTCCGTTTTCTTTCAAAGAAAACGATTTATACCAAAACCGATCCCTTGGCGTCGATCACGCCTTGGGTGTCCGCATCGCCCATCAGCATCTCATTATGCGCCTTGCCGGAGGGGATCATCGGATAGCAGTTTTCATGCTTTTCCACCAAACAGTCAAAGATCACAGGCCCATCATGGTTCAGCATTTCCATGATCGCGTCGTCCAGATTATCAGGGTCTGAACAGATGATGCCCTTGGCCCCAAAGGCCTCAGCTAATTTTACGAAGTCGGGCAGGGACTCTGACCAGCTTTGTGAATACCGCTCACCATGCAGCAATTCTTGCCATTGGCGAACCATACCCAAACGTTCATTATTCAAGATGAACTGTTTGACGGGCAGGTTATATTGCATCGCCGTGCCCATTTCCTGCATGTTCATCAGCCAGGATGCCTCGCCCGCGACATTGATCACCAGGCTTTCAGGGTGCGCCATCTGCACACCGATGGACGCCGGAAAACCATAGCCCATGGTGCCAAGACCACCCGACGTCATCCAACGGTTCGGATCCTCGAACCCCAGATATTGCGCTGCCCACATCTGGTGCTGGCCCACTTCTGTGGTGATATAGCGGTCATGGTCCTTGGTCAGCGCTTCAAGCCGCTGCAATGCATATTGTGGCTTGATCACTTTGCCGGACTGCTCGAACTTCAAGCAATCAATGCTGCGCCATTCGTTGATCTTTGCCCACCATTTGGCCAATTCCACACCGTTGGTTTTGCGACCGCGTGATTTCCAGACTTTCAACAGGTCCTCAAGCACATGGCCGACATCGCCCACAATCGGGATGTCGATGCGAATGACTTTGTTGATCGACGATGGATCAATGTCGATATGCGCCTTTTTCGACTTTGGGCTGAAATCGGGAATGGTCCCGGTGATCCGGTCGTCAAAGCGCGCGCCGATGTTGATCATCAGATCGCAGTCATGCATCGCCATATTGGCTTCATAAAGCCCGTGCATGCCCAGCATTCCCAACCAGTTGTCGCCGGACGCCGGATAGGCCCCAAGCCCCATCAAGGTCGAGGTGATTGGGAAACCCGTGGCCTCCACCAGTTCTCGCAGTAATTGCGAGGCGCCGGGGCCAGAGTTGATCACGCCACCGCCGGTATAAAAAACCGGGCGTTTGGCTTTTTCCATTGCGGCAGCCAGTTCTGTGATCTCTTCCAGATCACCTTTTACCTTGGGTTGGTAATGCGACGTCGATGGTTTTTTCGGCGTATAGGTGCCATTGGCAAACTGAACATCCTTGGGAATGTCCACCAAAACCGGGCCGGGACGGCCAGAGGTGGCAACATGGAATGCCTCGTGCAAGACGCCCGCCAGCTTGTCTGTTTCTTTCACCAGCCAATTGTGTTTGGTGCAGGGACGGGTGATGCCAACGGTATCCGCTTCTTGAAACGCGTCAGACCCGATCATGAAGGTCGGCACCTGTCCGGTCAGAACAATGATTGGAATGGAATCGAGCAAGGCATCGGTCAACCCGGTCACCGCATTGGTGGCACCGGGGCCAGAGGTCACCAGTGCAACACCGGGTTTTCCGGTTGAACGGGCATAGCCTTCGGCGGCGTGTACAGCCCCTTGTTCATGACGCACGAGAATGTGCTTGATGCTGTTTTGCTGAAAAATCTCATCATAGATCGGTAGGACAGCGCCGCCGGGATATCCAAACACGGTGTCCACACCTTGATCAATCAAGGCTTGCACAATCATTTTCGCTCCGGTCATTTGGCGTGACATCTGCTGTCTCCGTATAGATGTGGTTCAGATTTGGGTCGTTTTGTTTTCGGCTTGGTTTTAGTCTGGGCGCATAAAAAAACCCCCGATTTTGACGGGGGCGCATGGGGTCGATTATGGTCGTCCGTTACCGGCCCATGCGCGTATTTCCTAGAATGACGACGACGTCGAACATGACGTGAGGCTCCTTTAAGCGTGGCGCGACATTATGAGCGGCATGCGGGCGGGTCAACAGGCAAATTCCAGAAATTTATGTCGTGAAGGGAAAATAAATAGACATATTGTTTCGCTTAATGTGGGCCTTCGCGCATTAAATGCAAAATATCCTGATCGAACGGGTAACTTTTATCCCGCAATCACGGAAATTGGTCCATATCGCCCCGCGCGTCTCTGGCAAGGCTTTGGATTTCTTCGGCCAGAGATTTGAACTCATGGGCGATGACCATCAACCCTTTGCCCACATCTCCAGCGCGCGCGGCCTCGACGCTGGCGTTCAGCGATACTAGCCGTACGTGTTTTCCAATATGTTCCAACCGGGTGAGCCGGGTGCCAAGCGCATTGGCGGACTTTTGAGCTTGGCCAAGATCGCTTTCCCGGGCGGCATCGATATTGGCCCAGACATCAGCTATAACTTGAGTCATCTGATCCCGGACCACTGGCCAATTCTGTTCAAGGAAGGCTGCCGCCTGTGCAAAACTTAGCGGCTTTTCCGCAGTGAGGTCGCGCGCAACCTGCTGAACCTGCGAAAGCACAGCCTGCATGGCACTACTGCGTTCACTGTCTTGTCCAGCGGCCGCGCGGATCATGTCCACATGGCATTGCACTGCTTCTCCAAATGGACCTTTACCAAAAACCAGCGTTATATTACGTGCAAATTGGTCAGCTATCGCCAAAAACTCTGCGCGGGCACGGGCACTTGCCTGACTGTTAGGTGCTGCATGGTAGGTCATCAGGCGCAGCGACATCTGCAAGGCCAATCCCCGCGTGGTTGCAACCTCGTCAATCAGAACCCGTAGATCATGCTGGTCCTCATTTAGACTTGGATGATCAGGCGTATAAGCGCTTGGTGTGGTCTGATGCGCGGCGGTGTGTGTTTGCATGTTAGGGGCTCACTTTTGCAAAAGTTCTAACCCTAAAGAATGAATTCTTTCTTGAGGTGTGTCGTTTTAGAACGCACTACCCGTGCCCTGCAAAACCCCATGTTCTAATGCATAACGGGTCAGTCCGGCGGTGCTCGATATCCCCAGTTTGCGCTTGATGTTCTTGCGGTGTGTTTCAACCGTGCGCACCGAGATATCCAGATTTTGCGCCACCTCTTTGTTGGATTTGCCCTGCGCCAGCTCCAGCAGGATCGTCTGTTCCCGTTCGGTCAGGGCCTCGCGGGCACCGCCACGTTTTGGGGCAATGGCACCTTGCGTCCCGGTGCACAGATATTGCTGCCCGTCCATCACCATGTCGATGGCCATTTTGATCTCGTCCGTTGGGACATCTTTTAACAGGTACCCCATCGCACCGTGGCTCAGCGCTGATGAAATATATTCCGCATTGTCGTGCATGGTCAGGATCACCACGCGGGTTTCAGGCCTGCGCTCCAACACGATTTCAGTTGCAGATAGCCCCCCAAGTTCCGGCATGTTGAGATCCATCAAGATCACATCCGGGGTCAGGTGGCCAAGCTGGTCAATTAACTCGCGCCCATTGGACAGGGTGCCAACAACGTTAATGTCATCATAGTTTTCAAGGATTGCTTGGATGCCTTCGGCGACCATCGGGTGGTCATCCACAATGACAACACGGGTGGCGATTTTAATCTGATCGGTCATGGAAGGATGACTTTCTGTTTTGACGCCGGTGTTTTTTCAGGGGGCAGCATGTGGGTCAATGGCACGGTGGCTTCGATCGCGGTGCCGCCGCCCACCACATCAGACAGGCGCAACGATCCGCCAAGCTGTTCCATGCGCTCTTGCATATTGCGCAGCCCCAAGCCGGGATTTGTGGCTTGTTTGCGCCCGCCCATACCGCGGCCATTGTCGCTGATCTTGAGGGTCGCACCGCGCCTGTGCCCGCGCAGGTCGATCTGTATCTTGGTGGCCCCGGAATGCCGTTCGACATTGGTCAGGGCTTCTTGGGCAATGCGGTAAAGCGCGATTTTGGCGTCATTGTCCAACCGATTGCGAAACACCACCGTGTCAAAATGACAGGTGATGCCCGTGCGGCTCTGAAATGCCTCTGACAGGGTTTTGAGTGCCGGACCAAGGCCAAGGTCATCCAGAACGGCAGGGCGCAGATCGCGGCTGATCCGGCGCACCTCTGAAATCGCTTCGCCCAGCGACGCAATACCTTTGCCCAAAGGGTCGGCAGCAGTGCTATCACCCCGTTCCAATCGGCGGCGTGCGTTATCTAGGGCATAGCGTACGCCCACCAAGATCTGGCTGATCCCGTCATGAAGTTCCCGTGCCACCCGGCTGCGTTCTTCTTCCTGTGCGTCAAACACCCGTTGCGTCAGTTTTTTCAGCTTGGCATCGGCCAGACGCCGTTCGCGCAGATTGATGATCATGCCAGTGCCAAACACCGCGAGCAGGGCGGTCAGCGTGATGGCCCCGATATAGACAAATGTGCGCCTTACCCGTTTTTCAACATCCGCGCGGGCCGTTGCGACTGAGGCCAGCACATCATCAATGAAAACCCCGGTGCCAACCGCCCACCGCCAAGAGGGAAAGGAGGTCACATAGGTGATCATCCGGGCTTCCTTGCCAGTTGACGGTTTGGGCCAGTTATAAGAATGAAACCCGGCCCCGTCGCGTGCAATGCGGATCAGTTCATCGACAACAGGCGTACCGTCGCTGTCGGTCTGGCCTGTCCAGTTTTTGTTGATCCGGTCGGTTTGGCGCGGGCTGACCAAAGCGTTGCCGTCATAGTCATAGACAAAGAATTGCCCTTCATCGCCATAGATCATCGCGGACAGGATCTGTTTCACCTGCGCCTTGGCGGTGCCGTCGTCCGGTGCCGCCGAGCCATAGATAAAGTAAAACCCATTGCGTGCCTGAGTGACATAATTGCGCAGCTCGGCTTTCTTGGCCTCAATCAATTGTGCTTCCAGAGTGGCGATCTCGCGCTCTGCCAAGGCGCGCGATTGTAACGCCACCAAAACCGCAATTGCCGCAACCGCGAGGATGAGCGGCAGTGCCGCAAGCAGTGTCAACTTTTGACCGTAGCTAAGGTTGAGATGGGGAAAACGAAACATAACGCGATTCGATATCCGTATTTCACCACGAATCAAAGGCCCGATGCCGCACCATAGGTTGTATTTACGAATGTGTTAGCGCTGTCTGCGTGATAGTGGGTAGGGGTTTTAGCCCGAAAATGCCCGAACAACACATCCGCTACGTAGTACTAGGTATTCCCAATCTCAAAGGTATTGCTAGAGTAGCGACACTTGAAACGACCCGCGCGCCATGGCTGCGACGTGGGCATCCTATCTGGGAGGAGTATCTCTATGGACCGTCGTTCATTTCTGAAGACGTCTGCACTGGGCGGCACAGCCGCTGCCGCGACAACCTTGGCCGCACCTGCATATGCGCAAGGCAAGCGCACCCTAACAATGGTTACATCTTGGCCCCGCGGTTTTGCCGTGCTGGACGATGCCGCCAGCTATCTCAACACAATGGTTGATGAGATGTCTGATGGCACGCTGACAATCGACAAAAAAGCACCGGGCGAATTGGTTGGCGCGTTCGAAGTATTCGACGCCGTGTCTTCCGGTCAGGCCGACATGTACCACTCAGCCGATTACTATTTCATCGGTCAGCACCCTGCCTATGCCTATTATACCGCCGTTCCTTTTGGTGGCACCGCGCAAGAGCTGACAAACTGGTATCTGCACGGTGGCGGTCATGAGCTGCACAACGAATTGGGCGAAATCTTTAACCTTAAGTCTTTCCTTGCAGGTAACTCCGGCTCACAGTCCGGTGGTTGGTTCCGCAATGAAATCAAATCAGCAGCTGACTTTAACGGCCTGAAATTCCGTATGCCGGGCCTTGGCGGTAAAGTACTGGGTAAACTGGGCGCATCCGTTCAGAATATTCCCGGTGGTGAACTGTATCAGGCATTGTCCTCCGGCGCGCTGGACGGTCTGGAGTGGGTTGGTCCCTTCGCGGACGAACGCGCGGGCTTCCAAGAAGTTGCAAAAGTCTACTATACAGCGGGCTTCCACGAGCCGGGCTCTGGCCTTGCGGCTGCGGTGAATTTGGACGTATTTAACGAGCTTTCGCCAGCACATCAGAAGATCATCGAATACGCAACGATGGCGACAACGCACACCCAGTTGGCCGAAACACTGGCCAACAACGGTGCAGCCCTCAAGCGCTTGCAGGCGCAGGGCGTGAAAACCTTGCAATTCCCTGACGATGTCTGGGATGCCTTTGGTGCAGCCTCTGCCGAAGTCATGGACGAAAACATGGGCGATGAGCTGTTTGCACGGACACGCGAAAGCTTTGAAGCGTCACTGACGTCTTCTGCGGAATGGCTGTCCAAGTCAGACGCATATTATGTTCAGCAGCGTGAGCGCGTGCGCAACGCAGGCTAAACGTTAATCAATACCATCAGGGGCCGTACGTTTTGTGCGGCCCCTGATACACGTAAAATAACGGGCCGATATAGGTCCGACAAAGGTGCAAAAGCACCTGTTTTCGACCGGGAGGGGACATAAATGGCTGATGAAATCGTATGTTCGGGATTTTTCCGCGCAGCTGAGGGCGCAAAGCTGAGCTGCCTTGATAAATTCCAAGATAGCGGCATGATTCAATTCGTTTTTGGCAATATTCTGGAAGCGTTTTACAATTTCTTCGCCGCTTTGCTGAACCCGGGCATGTGGCTCAATTGGTCAAACAGTGAATCACTGATGCGGTTCATCTACTACGGCGGCTCGGTTGAACTTTTCTTTGTCGCTTTGGTCGGGCTGATCATCGTTACGGCGTTTGGTGTCTGGAAGCGCGACTTCATGTGGGGCTGCGTGCGCGCCCTCGAATGGTTCAACAACGGCGTTGGACGGCTTTTTGCATGGGCGGGTCTGCTCATGGTGCTGCAACAGATCATCATCGTCTTCATGCAACGGATTTTTACCCGGCCGGACATTTCCGTGGGATTTGGCATTCCGCTGCAATTTGACATTTCGTGGTTTGCTGAGGAATTAAAGCTTTTCAACGCCTTGGTGGTCTGTCTTTGCGTGTCTTACACGTTTGTACAAGGCGGGCATGTGCGCGTTGACCTGTTTTATGCAGGCGCAAAATTCCGCACCAAAAAGATCATTGATATGTTTGGTGCGGCGTTCTTTATGATCCCTTTTGCTGTCGTGACATGGCTTTACGGCTGGTTTTTCATGTGGCGTCATCTGGTTACGCCAAACCCATCCGCCTCCGACAGGCTGGACCTGTTGCTGCGCAAATCAAAACTCTTGAAATGGAACGTTGAAACCATCGGGTTTTCGCCAAACGGGTTCAACGGATACTTTTTGTTCAAACTTCTGCTGATTGCATTCTGCCTGATGGTGATGTTGCAAGCGGTCGCCGTGTTCTATCGCAGCTGGTGCGAATTGCGCGAAGGACCGGAAAGCGAAGGTAAATATCTCGACAAGGACACCCTTGGCGAGGGCGAAGAAGCCTATGAGGGAACACACTGATGCTGTTTGGTCTGGATGGGGTCGAAGTCGGCCTGATTATCGTATTTGTCTGCCTGTTCGGCGGCATCCTGTCCGGCTTTCCGGTGGCGTTTGCCATCGGTGGCGCTGGCATCATCTCTTTTGGCATCATTGCTGCGATGGACAGCGCCGGGTTGCTGATCCACCAAGCGATTGATCAATCGAGCCAAGCCTACCGCGATCTGGTCAATTCTGGCGTCAAAGCTGATACGATATCGGTTTTCCGATACCCCGAATTGCCTCGGTTGGCTGAATCCGTCTTTCCGCAAGGTTGGGAAGTCGCCCTGGACCGCAACGTCAGCTTTATCGTGAACCGGATGAACGAACGCGTATTGGCGGGCCAGTCGATTGAGACTCTGCTGGCGGTGTTGATGTTTGTTCTGATGGGCATCACGCTGGAACGTTCAAAAATCGCCAATGATCTGCTGACCACAATGGCGCGGGTGTTTGGGCCGCTGCCCGGCGGTCTGGCTGTGTCGATTGTTGTTGTGGGCGCGTTTCTGGCCGCCTCAACCGGGATCGTGGGGGCCACAGTTGTCACCATGGGGTTGCTGGCACTGCCAACGATGTTGCGCAATGGCTATTCGCCTGAACTTTCCACCGGGGTCATTGCCGCCTCCGGCACTTTGGGTCAGATCATTCCGCCCTCGATCGTGATTGTTCTGCTTGGGACCTTGGCGGGGGATCTGTACTCTGCCGCACAAGAGGCCCGCGCCACGGCGGCAGGCTGTACCGATGCTCTGACCTTCTTGGGGGAGCCTGCGGTTGTCTCTGTCGGCACCTTGTTCCAAGCAGCACTGCTGCCCGGTATCTTGCTGGCGCTGCTCTATGCGCTCTATGCCTTTGGCTATGCATTGCTGAACCCAGACAAGGCACCAGCGGTGCCGATGGGCTCCACCAACGCGGAACCTGTGACGCGCTCTGAGGCCTTTACATGGTTCCTTGGCGCACCTGTTTTGTTGGTTGTCGGTACGATTTTCCTTGGAAATATGGGCATCGTCGGCAGCCAGTCAACAACCGTATCAAGCTATTCTGACATTGGTGATGCTGCCAGCCTGCGCACCAATGTTGGACCTGACTGTCAGGCCGCAATGATTGATCTGCACGGGCAAGACGCATGGGATGCAGCGCTGGCCGAACAGGCCGCGATCAATGACGCGGGCGGCATTGTCCAAAGCGAAAAGCTGAGCGAAGAAGCCCTGGCAGAAAAGCAAGCGCTTAAGATTTCTGACGCCGCACCAATTGGTACAGGTGTTGCGATCATCTTGATCCTGTTGTCATTGTTCCTGACAACTGCACGCGGGGTATCACCGTCTTCGGATGTGAAACCGCTTATCATCGGGGGGATCGGCGTCGTGCTGACCTTGCTGGTCGATATAATGCTGGTGGGGCCGACAACGACATCCGGTACGATGGTTGTGCTGATGGCGATACCCTTTGCGCTCGTTATGTACGGTGTGATCTATGCGACGACATTATGCGTGAAAAACGAACTGATCCGTGTGGTCTTCCCACCACTGGTTCTGATCGTTGCGGTCTTGGGCTCCATCCTTGGCGGGATCACCAACCCGACACCTGCCGCTGCGTTGGGCGCAGGTGGTGCGTTGATGTTGGCGGCGTATCGCAAGCTGAAAGATCAGGACCGTTCCCCCAAGGTGATCATTTGGTCAACGCTGGCGATCATCATCTGTATTCTGGTCGGTGTGAACTTTGATCTGCGGATCAATCAAGACAACGTCAGCTTTGAGAACTGGATCGCGTTCTTTGTGGCATACGGTGCCTATCTCTATGCGGTTTTTGGCCTGCTGTTTTCGTGCTGGATTTTGTACACCTCTGGTGTTCTGAGCCCGGTTGTGCGGGAAACGGCCAAGGTCACGTCAATGGTCTTTACCATCCTCATCGGCTCGCAACTGCTGAACCTTGTGGTGATCAGCTTTGGCGGTGAGCATTACATTCAGCAATTCCTCAAGTCGTTTGACAACGAAATTACGGTGTTCCTGATCGTGATGGTGGTGCTGTTTGTCTTGGGCTTTGTACTCGACTTTCTTGAGATCATTTACATCGTGGTGCCGATTGTCGGGCCAGTGATTTACGGCGGCACGTTTGACCCTAAATGGGTGACGATTATGATCGCGGTCAACCTGCAAACCTCATTCCTGACACCGCCCTTTGGCTTTGCGCTGTTCTATCTGCGCGGGGTTGCCCCGGCGAGTGTCACCACGGCGCATATCTATCGCGGCATTATCCCGTTTGTGTTGATCCAAGTGGCAGGGCTGGCGATTTTGTGGCTGTTCCCGGCAATTGTGACAATCGTGCCGGATCTGATCCCGAACTGATACAAGTCCCCCCGGATGTTTGAATACAACCGGGGGGCGGGACGCTTCAGCGTCGCATGATGCGCAGAAGAAAAGTGATCACAGCCAAAAGCAGTGAAAGCCACGCTAGCGGGATCAAAAAGAATGGTTCAACCAATGTGCCGTCCGGTGCCACCTCGCTCCCGATCAGCTTGTAGGCCAGACCGCATATTAAAAAACCTGCCAGAAAGATCAGCGGAAGCCGGTATTTTTGTACTGTCATGATAAATCCTTTCATTGTCTGACGTGGATATGCTCATGACAGATGAAGGGGGCAATGCCGGTTTGATAAAATGCGCAAAACCTGCACAAAATAGATATCAGCGCCGCCGATGCACCATATCGGGCAGGGCAATATTCGCCACCTGTTCTGCAATTGGCTCATTGCTAAGCGGGTGTTGATCCGGCTCAAACGCATCTGGATCTTTGAGCTTTTGCCAACCGCCGCCCATGTAAATCTCAAGCCCTGAGAACTTGGCTTTATAGCCCATCTTTTGGCTGCCCGGCACCCAATAGCCTAGATAAACATAAGGCAACCCCGCCGCACGGGCGATTTCGATATGATCCAGAATGATGTAATTGCCTAAACCATCACGCGGACGGTCCGGTGTGTAGAAGGAATAGACCATGCTAACGCCGTCGCCCAACACATCGGTCAGGCAGACTCCAATCAGGTCGCGGGTTTCTGGGTCTACATATTCAATGACCCGGCTGCGGATCGGTGTTTCCTCGACCATGGCGGCGAATTCAAACACATCCATGTCCGCCATACCGCCATCCGCATGACGGCTGTCCAAGTAACGGCGGAACAACGCATATTGATCTTCGGTTGCCCAAGGTGAGGTGGCGCGGCGGATCAGGTTTGAGCTGCGCTTGATCGTGCGTTTCTGGCTTTTGCTAGGCTTAAACGCCGCCACATCAATGCGCGCCGACAAACAGGCGGCACAGTCTGAACAGGACGGGCGATAAAGCACATTTTGCGAACGGCGAAATCCTTGTGCAGATAGGCTGTCGTTTAACTCCGCCGCGCTCTCACCTTGTAGGGCGGTAAACAACTTCCGCTCCATCCGCCCCTCAAGATAGGGGCAGGGCTGGGGCGCGGTCACATAGAACTGCGGTGTCAAAGGAAGCGTATGGCGCATGGGATTCCGGCTGTTGCTGAGCAATGATAACAACCCACTCGCCAACCGCCAAGGGCCGAATTCGACTATTGCTCTGTACGCTCGCGGCGGGTCAATGATCATGACTTCCGACACATAATTGGATTGGAAAGCTTAATAATTCAATTGGTGGAGGTTTTTATTTTGCAGAGGCTTTGTTGCACAAATGTGGCAGAGGACGTGCTACCCCTTACCGCAGACGGATTTAGCCTACTGGCTCAGTGACGGGTATGCCAAGATCAGTGTGGCGGTTGAGGACGGCGATACGGACCTGGATCTCTGCGACCTGCCTATCGAAGTCCCTCGCCATCAACGATTGGCCGATTAGTTTCATACAGTGCATTTTGGTTTCGACGCGACTCGGGCGGTGAGATCCACTCCAGCGTCGCCACAGGGTCCGGCCCAAATATCGTTGTGCATTGATCGCATCGTTACGCGCAATTGCTCCGTCACTCGTCGGCTTTCAGGGCTTGGCATTCTTGCGCGGCGGGATCACCGCATGGGCGTCTCGAGCCGCAATCGCCTCATGGCATTTGCGAGTGTCATATGCCCCGTCTGCGGTGACACTGCCGATGTCCTGATCGGATGGGATTTGGTTCAGAAGTTCTGGTAACATGGGTGCGTCACCGATGTTACTGCCAGTGACTTCGACGGCCCGTACCTCCAGTGTTTCTTCGTCGATGCCTATGTGTATCTTACGCCAGATGCGGCGTTTGGAGCCTCCGTGCTTGCGTGCATTCCACTCGCCTTCACCTTCGGCCTTGATCCCCGTGCTGTCGACGAGGAGGTTCAGTGGGCCCTTGGAACCACGATAAGGCAGGCTCACGTTCAGTGTCTTCTGGCGTCGACATAAAGTGCTAAAATCTGGCGCAACCCAATCCAACCCGGTCAGCCGCAGCAAGCTCTGGACGAACCCAGTTGTCTGGCGAAGCGGCATGCCAAACAGGACCTTCAACGTCAGACAAGTCTGAATGGCGGCATCACTGAATTGCTGTTGCCGACCGCGCTTGCCGCTTGGCGGTGGCGTCCAAATCATCTTGGCGTCAAACCAGATCGATAATGAACCAC
Source organism: Sulfitobacter sp. (assembly GCA_051251995.1). Lineage (GTDB taxonomy): Bacteria > Pseudomonadota > Alphaproteobacteria > Rhodobacterales > Rhodobacteraceae > Sulfitobacter. The sequence goes on along the minus strand of JBPOFF010000003.1, from coordinate 312,618 downwards.
GCCGTTTCAAACTGTCATTGTAAGACGACCAGTTTTTGGTCTTGTATTTCGTGGGTGCCCAACTGCTCATCGCACTCAGCTACCACACTGGATTCATACAGTGAATCCCATCAATCGATTTGTGCAACAAAGCCCTTGAATTGCAGAAATGTGCTTGCGAGCCCGAATTGACGAATGGTTCAAATTCGTAAGAGCCTATTGTTATTTTTGCCGCCGGTTTACGGCAACCGATCCCAGCACCATATCTGACAAGCCCTGTTTGCGGTCGGTGACACACATCAGGATGATTGAAATCAGTTGCAACGGGGCCATCGCCCAAGAGAACGAATATCCAAGGGTGTGAAACAGGGCTGTGCCGAAATCAAATGGCCTGTCGCGCAGATCGCGCAATTCCATGCCCATCATCCGCATGCCCCATGTTGCAGACCCTGTGGTCAGGGTGATCACCCGATAGATAAACCCAACCACCAACAGCAGGAAGGGGAAAAAGAAGATGCCGGTGAATGCAGTGAACGGCAGAACTAGCAGACATAGGATGACGATTATGATCATGTCCACAAACCATGCCAATAGGCGTTTCAACGGTATACCGTCATAGAATTCTGGATCAGTATGAGGGTCGGGGGTCTGTGTCATTTTTAGGTTCTCTAATTATGGTTTGTCCCTACCATCAGTTTAGCTGGCAGGGGAGTGTATTTGGGTAAAGCCTAGATTTTGTTAGCATCTGCACTGCGCGTGGCACGATCATCCATGAACTGATCAAATTCGGTCTTGTCTTTGGCGTCGCGCAGACGGGCCAGGAACCCTTCAAAGTTCTGCTGCTCAACCTCAAGACGTTTAATCATATCAGAGCGGTAGGTGTCGAAGCTCGCGTTACCACTGGTCTTTTGGGCAGACGTCGGAACAAGGGATTTGACGGCTTCGTCGATTGTGCGCGGGGCGGCTGACGGGCTGCCTGTGGGCGCAAAGCCACCGCGCCACGCAAGGATGATTGCGATCGCGACACCAGCAGGCCAGAAGACGTTGAGAGCGACAATTGTTACAGGAATTGCAAAGGCCGCGAACAGGACGGTCGACAGAATTTGCACAGGCACCGGCATTGAGGTCTGATGCGGGTCTTTTGTAGGCATTGCTTGGTTTTCGGCCATCGTGGTCATCCTATCCATCCCTTTTCAAATCATATTAAATAGAATTTCGGACACCCCGTAATTTGGGGTGCCCGACGGACTCAATCAGCTGGATCTTGTGTCAGGTTCATCAGCCGCGTCATCTTGCGTGTTATTGGCGCGGTCGTTCATGAATTGGTCGAACTCAGCCTTGTCTTTGGCTTCACGTAGACGCTCAAGGAACGCTTCAAAGTTGTTTTGCTCCTCTTGCAAGCGCCTCAGCGTATCGGCTTTGTAGGCGTCAAATGCGGCATTGCCGGTGCTGCGGGTTGGCATGGAAAAAGAGGGGCTGCGTTTTGCGCAGGATTTACCAGAAAACATCCGTTTGCTCCAGATCATGTACATCAAAAGGGCGAGGCCAACGGGCCAGAAGAAGATAAAGCCGAGGACCATTGCGGCGATCCATGCGCCCTTGCCTTTTTCATCAAGCCAGCCCTCGGTGCGGGCAAACCAGCTGGGACGCGGGGCAAAGCCTTGCTCGGAGGTGATAGTGGTCATCTGTTTGGTGCCTTTCGGGTTAAGAGGGAGGGGCCAGTGTGGTCCTCAAGGAAGCTGTGAATGTGAATGCCTTTCACATCACCAAGATTGGCATTTAGGAGGGTTCTTGCAAGGGGTGATGTGAATGTTTTTTACATTAACTTTTATTATGAAGTAAAATCAGATACTTCTGCACCGGAAATTTTTATGACCCGCCTCGGGTTAAGTCCAAAAACATGGTGTGGCGTCCCCGCTGCGGCCCAAATCAGCTCAAAATCTTGCAATCTAGGGTCGAACCAGGCATGGGGCGCGGTGAGATGTCCGATGGGGGACACACCGCCAATGGCAAACCCGGTTTGTGCTCGGATCAAAGCCGCGTCGGCTTTGCCCAGTGGCTCACCAGCAAGTTCAGAGGCGCGCGCGAGGTCAACCTGACGGCCGCCCGCGGTGATAAAGAGCAAGGCAAGTCCTGAGGTTTCGCCGCGCAGCATGATCGACTTGGCGATTTGGTCCACCACGCAGCCAAGCGCATCTGCGGCATCTTGCGCCGTGCGCGCAAGGACGGTTTCCCGGATGTTGGGGGTGACACCTGCATCCAATAGGCAGGCGCGTACACGTTTCAGGCTCTTGCTCATCTGGTCACACTGACGCAAAGATTATCTCATGACAACACACAGCCTTGCCGCCCAAATCACCCAAACCCCGCGCATCTATCACAAGGATCGCGCCAGCGATGCTGCTGTCCTTGTGGCGGGTACCAGCCCAGAGGTGCGCGGACTTGTGAGTGCTGCTGCCTCCTGCGCGCCCTATCTGTTGGGTCTACTGGCGAAAGAGGCCGACTGGTTTATGGCGGCGACCGACAACCCCGACGCCGCCGTTGCTCAAGTGATCGCAGATGCGGCAGCATTTGATGCTGGCGCATTGGCCGACGGTCTGCGGCAGGGCAAGCGCCGGGTTGCCCTGATGGCCGCCATTGCCGATTTGGGCGGTGTGTGGTCGCTTGAACAGGTCACAACCGCGCTAACCGATTATGCCGATGCCGCTTGCGGTGCCGCGCTGCGTGCCGGATTAACCGCTCAGATCAAACGCGGAAAATTGCCCGGCATGACCGAGGACAACCTGCATGATGCGGCGGGCATGGTGGTGCTGGCGATGGGCAAAATGGGCGCGCATGAGCTGAACTATTCATCCGACATCGACCTGATCTGCTTGTTTGATGAAACCCGCTTTGACCCCGATGATTTTCACGATGCCCGCACCGCCTTTGTCCGTGCCACCCGCACGATGAGCGGCACGCTGAATGATCTGACTGGCGAAGGCTATGTATTTCGCACCGACCTACGGCTGCGTCCCGATCCTGCCGTCACCCCAGTCTGTATGGCGATGGAAGCAGCAGAACGGTATTATGAATCGCTGGGCCGTACGTGGGAACGCGCGGCATACATCAAGGCGCGGCCCTGCGCAGGGGACATCAAAGCGGGGGATGGGTTCCTCAAAACCTTGCGCCCCTTTGTCTGGCGCAGACACCTTGATTTTGCTGCCATCCAAGACGCTCATGACATGCGCCTTGCCATTCGCGAACATAAGGGGCTGGGCGGGCCGATCACCTTGCCGGGCCATAATATGAAGTTGGGCCGTGGCGGTATCCGCGAGATCGAATTTTTCACCCAGACACGACAATTAATTGCCGGGGGCCGCGATCCTGATTTGCGGGTGCGCGGCACCTGTGACGGCTTGGCAGTGCTCACCGAAAAAGGCTGGGTGCCGGATGACGTGGCTGCAACCCTGACCAATCATTACCGCCAGCACCGCACGATTGAGCACCGATTGCAGATGGTACAAGACGCGCAGACCCATACACTGCCCAAGACGGACGCGGGCTTTGATCGCTTGGCCTGTATGCTGGATATGGACACCGAGGCGATGAAAGCCGACATTCATGCGCGCCTGAGTGCGGTGCATGAGCTGACCGAAGGTTTTTTTGCCGCCTCACGCGCACCCAGCGACAAACCGGAAGCCGCGCCGCATCACTTTGACGCGCAGGTTCTGGATAGATGGATGAGCTATCCTGCCTTGCGCAGTGATCGCGGCGCAGAGATTTTCGAACGTCTGAAACCGGGGCTCTTGGCACGGCTCGCCACCGCTGCAAAACCTGACGAGGCATTGCAGGCGTTCGATGGCTTCTTGGCGGGGTTACCTGCGGGTGTGCAATTGTTCTCGTTACTAAAAGCAAATCCGCAACTCGCTGATCTGTTGATTGATATCGTCAGCACCTCACCGGCCTTGGCGCAGCATCTGTCGCGCAATGCCGGGGTGTTTGACGCGGTGATTGGGGGTGACTTTTTTGCGGATTGGCCGGGGCAGGCGGCTTTAGTCTCGTCGTTGACCGACGAACTGGCAGCAGAAGCGGACTATGAAGCCCGCCTTGATGCCACCCGTCGTTGGGCGCGCGAATGGCATTTCAGGGTCGGCGTGCATTTGCTGCGCGGATTGATTGATGCAGACACGGCTGGGGCGCAATACGCGGACCTTGCCCGTACGGTGCTGACCGTTCTTTGGCCGGTGGTCATGGATCAATTTGCCACAAGGCATGGCGCTGCGCCGGGGCGGGGTGCGGTGATTTTGGGGATGGGGTCACTGGGGGCAGGGCGGCTGACCGCGACCTCTGATCTGGATATGCTGGTGATCTATGATGCGGACGGGGTGGAAAGCTCTGACGGCAAACGCCCCCTTGCCGCGCGGCTGTATTATGCCCGCCTGACCCAAGCGATGATCACCGCGATGACCGCACCGATGTCGCAAGGCAAGCTTTATGAGGTCGACATGCGCCTGCGCCCCTCGGGGAACAAAGGGCCTGTGGCAACCAGCCTTGCCAGTTTTGAAAACTATCAAAAGACCGAAGCATGGGTCTGGGAACATTTGGCCCTGACCCGGGGGCAGGTGGTGGCGGGGCCCGATGCCTTGGCCAAAGATGTCGAGGCGATGCGCCAAGAGGTGCTGGCTCTAGATCAGGACAAAGCCAAAATTCTGGGCGACGTTGCTGACATGCGCGACCGGATTGCAGCCGCCAAAGCACCACATGGGGTGTGGGACGCCAAAATCGGGGCAGGGCGGTTGCAAGATATCGAACTACTGGCCCAAGCTGGGGCCTTGATCGCCGGCCAAGCCGCGCGTGACATCCCAAATGGCCTTGCCGCAGCACAGGGCGCAGGCGTGATATCAAGCGCGGACCAGTCGGTTTTGGCAACGGCTTACGGCCAATGCTGGGCGTTGCAATGCAGCACGCGGCTGTTGTCAGCAGACCCCATCGACAGCGCCACATTGGGCCAAGCAGGGGCCGCATTTCTGAGCAGATCACTTGGCAGCGACAGTATTGACGCGCTTGAGACGCAGATGAACCAGACCTATCAAGCCGCAGCGCAGATCATCACCCGCACTTTACGCAGCTATGGCGCTGCCAAGGCAGGCTCTGAACCCGAGGATGACGGATGATCAAAGGTGACGCGGATGACCCAAAGGGGTTGATATACGAATCCTACCGGATCGACGGCATCACTAAATCTGAATGCCGTACGATTTTCCTTGATTGGGCGCTCAGCCTGCCGATGGAGATGGACACCAGCAACACAATCGCGCGGTTGCTGGTGCAATACGGGACGGACAACCCGGAGCATCCGATGACTGAAGTGCTAAACGAGGGCCGGGTCGCCATGGCCGCCCCGCGCAGGCGTGGTGGGTGGCGGAGCCGGGTGCGGAATTAGCAGTCTGTGGTTTTGGATCCGTATATGGGCTATTTAAGATTGTCCGGTTCGAGCCCTAAAAACCGGATGCTGCGTGGCGCTCAAATGTCGGCTTCATCTCTTTCGCTCTTGCCAATCAGCCCGGTGGAGCGATGTCGTCTTAAATACACTGGTTATTGATCGGTCAGAAAGTAACGCAAAATTCCATAGAGATAGAGAGCCGTGAAAACCATGTTGATGTATTTCAACTGAAGTTCGGTTCTCAGCCAACCAAAGAAGCACCAGATTAGACAAAACGGCAATCCAAACAACATGGCCGCAAGCTGCCAGTCTTGAACGATAGAAACTGTGCTGCACAAACCAAGGGCCAGCGCCAACCATTTGAGCGGTTGCTCATTTTGGGCCAATCTCGAAACAATCATTTTTGTGGCTTTCAGTCCACAGCGCCGTTGACCCGGCGATCTGCTTTCAACAAATTAACAATGCGGCCTCGCATTAGCAATGTCTTAGCGGGAATTGAGATTTTCACCACAAACGGCAGCAAAGTTCGCAGAGCGGACTAACAAACCCTCAACAATGGTCTAACCATGTCGTACCCGCTTTGATCTGTCGCTGGTTCAGATGAGGCTCTTTACACTTCTGCGACCAAACGGCACCACACCGTTATGATCGCCTACATCAGCCTTTTCGCCTCTGCTTTAATTGCTGCCACCATTCTGCCGATGCAGTCGGAGGCGGTGTTGGTGGGTCTGTTGGTTGCGGGCGACCACTCTGTCACCCTATTGCTTGTCGTGGCTACGATCGGGAATGTGCTTGGGTCGATTATCAATTGGACGTTAGGGCGTTTTGCCCTTCGGTTCAAAGACCGCCGTTGGTTTCCCGCCTCTGATCAGCAGCTGGCGCGGGCGCAAGACTGGTATCAGCATTATGGGCGCTGGTCTTTACTGGGCAGTTGGGTGCCAATTGTTGGTGACCCGCTGACTGTTGTGGCGGGTATCCTGCGCGAACCGCTGTGGTCATTTTTGATTTTAGTGACCCTCGCAAAGGCCGCGCGGTATTTGGTTTTGGCCGCTTTGACGCTGGCTTGGCTGCAATAGCCGCGATAAAACCCTCATATTATTCCTATTTTGTCTCAAACTTGCCTTATTTGCCGTCCAGATTGGCCTCAACGATAAAACCAAATCAAAAAACTATGGGCAACAAAAGCCCGGATCGAGGACAAAATGAAAACGTTGAAAATCATCGCTGCACTTGGGCTTGGCGTACTGGTTACGGCCTGTGGCAATGTACCAGACATCGCCAGCCGGAACGCTCCGTTTGAAACAACTGGTACAATTTTGGCCGCACCAGCGGTGCAGGCAGAATTGCCACAGTCGATGCATGTTACCGAAATCAATGTCCGCGTGCCGCGCGCCCTCAAAGTGTCTGAGGCCAACGTCTATTACCCCCGGGCGGATCTGGTCTGGCGCGGGGAGCCGATTGGCGACCGACACGCCCAAATCCAATCCATCTTTGAAACAGCCTTTGCAAGTGGTACCAAAGACATGGTCGGTGCTGCGCCCGTGATCTTGGATGTTGAGATTGTGCGCTTTCATTCCGTTACCGAAAAAACCCGCTATACTGTTGGTGGCGTGCATAATATGGTGTTTCGCCTGATCGTGCGCAGTGCCACAACAGGTCTGGCGCTGGCCCCGGCCCGTGAAATCGAAGCCAATCTGCCAGCCTTTGGGGGTGGTCAAGCGATTGCGGCGGAACGTCGTGGTCAAACTCAAAAGGTCCGTGTGACCGGCTATCTGGCGCAAGTGATCCGCCAAGAGTTGGAAAAACCTACCGTTTAAGACGCTGGTGCCGCTTTGGCCTTTCGTCGCAAATAACAAATCTGTGCTTTCGCAAGAGGCACGAAAGGACTAGAGGGGGCGCTATGACAGCGCCCCTTAACACATCCCGCCCGCCCTCATCTGAAATGCCAGTGGTCCGCCTGCTGCCCAAAGCGAACGCACGTGCGATACGCCATGGCTTTCCTTGGGTCTATGCCAATGAACTGGTGACCGACCGACGGACCAAAGCATTGGCCCCCGGCACCATTGCCCTGCTGGAGGACAGCGACCGCCAAGCGATGGGCGTTGTGGCGATGAACACCACTTCCAAGATCATTGCCCGCATGCTGGATCAAAACGCCGAAGCGGTGATTGATCAGACGTGGTTTGAGGCCCATATCGCCCGTGCGCTGGCGCTGCGGTCACTGATGTATAACGATCCGTTCTACCGCTTGATCCATGCAGAGGCGGACGGGCTGCCCGGCGTCATCATTGACCGGTTTGGTGATACTTGCGTGGTGCAGGCGAATGCCGCTTGGGCCGATGTCCTGATTGAACCGCTCTGTGCGGCGCTTATCGCGGTGACTGGCGTGAAGACGGTGTTGAAGAACGCCGCCGGGCGCACTCGCACGCTTGAAGGCCTTGATGATGTGTCTGCCGTGCTGGCAGGCACCGCACCTGATGTACCGATCGCGGTGCCAATGAACGGAGCCACCTATATGGCGGACCTGATTGGCGGCCAAAAAACCGGGTTGTTCTATGACCAACGGCCCAACCATGCCTTTGCCGCCAGCGTATCGCGCGGTGCGCGGGTGCTGGATGTCTTTGCCCATGTTGGTGGGTTTGGCTTGGCTGCTTTGGCGGCGGGTGCTGAGAGTACTTTGGCTATTGATGGGTCTGCCCCAGCGTTGGAACTGGCCAGCCAAGGGGCCGCTGCAATGGGGATGAGCGATAAGTTCGCCACCCGTCAGGGCGATGCCTTTGACGCGCTGACCGCGTTGCGGGCTGAGGGCGCTGAATTTGATCTGGTGATCTGTGATCCACCCGCTTTTGCGCCAAACCGCCAGGCGATGGAGGCCGGATTGCGCGCCTATGAACGCATCGCGCGGCTTGCCGCACCTTTGGTGGCTGAAAACGGTATCCTTGGCCTGTGCTCATGTTCGCATGCCGCTGATCTAAACCAGTTCCGCACCGTATCTGTGCGCGGCATTGGCCGGGCAGGGCGCCGGGCCACGTTGCTGCACACCGGGTTTGCCGGGGCCGATCACCCGCAACTGCCACAACTGGCCGAAAGCGGTTATCTGAAGTCGCTGTTCTTTCGCCTGTAAGCCATGCGCGTTTTGCTGGATGCCTGTGTGCTGTTCCCAACGGTCATGCGTGAAATGCTGCTGGGGGTTGCTGCGGCTGGCGCGTTTGAGCCGCGCTGGTCTGCCCGCATCCTAGAGGAATGGGCGCTGGCGGCCCGCAAGCTGGGGCCAACTGGCGAAATGCAGGCGCGCAGCGAGATCGCGATGATCAGCGCCAAGTTTCCGGATGCCGTGGTAAAACCTGCATCGGGTCTTGAGACGCGGCTGTGGCTGCCCGATGACAACGACATTCATGTTCTGGCCTCAGCCATTGCGGGCCACGCGGATGTGATCATTACCGCCAACGCCAAGGATTTTCCACGCGGTATTCTGGCCGAAGAAGGTCTAAGCCGTGCCGACCCCGATGCTTTCCTGTTGGGCCACTACGAGGCACAGCCGGAACTGGTGGCCCATGTGGGCACTGCGGTTCTGGCTGAGGCGCGGCGACTTTCTGGCGAGGATTGGCAACTGCGTGCCCTGATGAAGAAAGCAAGGCTGCCACGGCTGGGCAAAGCGCTCTCTGTCTAAGTGCTCCAACGCTGTTGCAGGCGTGACAGTGCCGCAATGCGCTCTTCGGTTTTGGGATGGCTCAGCAACCATGCTGGGGCGGTCCCATGATTGGTTTGGGTCAGCGCCTCAAGCTTTTTGAACAGCGATATTTGCGGGGCCACCCCAATGCCAGCCTTGGTCAAGAGGGCGGCGGCATAGGCGTCAGCCTCATATTCATCATTGCGCGACAATCGTGCCGCCAGCAGGGTCGTCAACATATTGGCAATCCACATGCCAAAAAACGGGATGAAACGCCCCAGCACCATCGCCAACACCGTGCGCATGGCATTCTGGCCTGAAAAATCAATCATCCTGCGTCGCGAATGGCCAAGGGCGACATGGCCCAGCTCATGGGCAATCACACTGGCAAGTTCCTCGGCGCTGACGTCGCCTGCTTTAAATTTCTTATAAAATCCACGGGTAATGAAAATCCGGCCATCTGGCGCGGCCAGACCGTTCACCGGTTCAATTTCATAAATGTGCACCTTGATGCGCGGCAGATCGAGGGCGACAGCCATCTTGTCGCTCATGTCCTTGAGCGCGGGGTCCATAAAGGGTGTTGATTTTTCATCCAGCTCCTTGGCGGTGCGCCATGCGGAAAACCGGTACATGGCAAGCCCGTACAGCACGGCAAGCAGAATGGGCAGGATGCGGATCATGGTGTTAATATGGGGAGGTTTGCGGGTGGGGCAAGCGCCGTCTTTAGGTATTTGAAAAAGATGCATGGCAAGGGGCGCGCAAAAGCAGGCTCAGCGGGTCAATTCCTTGATCCCACGGCTCAGCCCGTCAAGCGTCATAGGCACCATGGCTTGCGGGCCAAAGATTTCTTGGATCATCCCGATGGACTGTGTGTAAGGCCAGTACTTTTCCGGCACCGGATTGATCCACATGTGGCTTTGCCATTGGTCGCGGGCCCGGGCGAGCCATGTCGCACCTGCTTCGGCGTTCCAATGTTCATTGGCCCCACCAACATAGGCAACCTCATAGGGTGACATTGAGGCGTCACCGACAAAAATACATTTATAATCAGGCCCATAGGTGCGCAGGATTTCATGGGTCGGTTGTTGGGCGTCCCAGCGTCTGCGGTTGTCGCGCCATACGCCCTCATAAAGGCAATTGTGGAAATAGAAATATTCTAGGTGCTTGAATTCCGCTTTCGCGGCGCTGAACAATTCCTCAACCAGCTTGATATGCGGGTCCATTGAGCCACCAACGTCCAGAAACAACAGCACCTTAACGGCATTGCGCCGTTCTGGCCGGGTTTTCACATCAAGATAGCCATGTTCTGCCGTGGCCCGGATAGTGCCGCCAAGATCCAATTCTTCGTCCGCACCATCGCGCGCCCAGCGGCGTAGGCGTTTCAACGCCACTTTAATGTTGCGGGTACCCAGTTCAACTGTGTCGTCTAAGTTCTTGAATTCACGTTTGTCCCAGACTTTGACTGCCCGCTGATGGCGCGATTCATTCTGGCCAATGCGCACGCCTTCGGGGTTGTAGCCATAAGCGCCAAAAGGCGAGGTCCCGGCGGTGCCAACCCATTTGTTGCCACCTTGGTGACGGCCTTTTTGCTCTTCAAGACGTTTCTTGAGCGTTTCCATAAGCTTATCGAAACCTCCTAAGGCCTCGATCTCGGCTTTCTCCTCAGGCGACAGATGCTTTTCCGCCATCTTTTCCAGCCAGTCCTGTGGAATATCAACTGCTTCAAGAACGTCGTCTAAGCTGATGTTTTCCAATCCTTTAAAGGCGGCAGAGAAGGCGCGGTCAAACTTGTCGATGTTGCGTTCGTCTTTAACCATCGACACTCGGGCGAGGTAATAAAACGCCTCAATATCATAGGTCGCGAGGCCAGCGGCCATCCCATCCAAAAACGCCAGAAATTCGCGCAATGAGACAGGCAGCCCATGTTTGCGCATTTGTTCAAAGAACGGCAGGAACATCGCCTAGACCCCGGTGAGCGTGCGGTCCAAAATCACCGTCAGGATCATGCCGACAACAAGGAATGCCATCGCAAATCCAATTGCATATTGTGCAACGTCTTTGCGGTTACCGCCGCGTTTGTAGGCCGTACGTGCGCCGATGATCACGCCTAGAATACCCAATACGATGATAATCATGAGAACTTTGCCCGCCTTATCCTTTGCGCGGGTTCAGCGATGCAATCTCGCGCAGCTTGGCCCGCACAGCCCAGTCTGGACCAAAGCCGTATCGCGCCCAGCCGATGCTGTCCAGCCTGACGCTGCTGGCCTCTGCGATGCGGTTCTCAAGTTCCAGCGCCTCTGACCGTAACAACAACAAAGTCGACAGCAGGGCGGCGTTTTGGCTGTTGCGTGCGGTTTGCAGGTGAGGTGCAATCAGTTCCAGCGCCTCGGCACCGGATCCTTTGCTGACGGCATAGGCACCCAACTGAGTTGCAACATAGGCACGGTGTAGCGCTGTACCCGGGGTTTGGGCATAAAACCGGTCTGCGGTGACGTAATGCGCTTGTGCGGATTCCGGGTTGGTGTTTTGCAACACTCGACCCATGGCATAATGCGCAAAGGCGCGGCGGTTGTCATGCCAGCCCATTGCGACGGAAATGCGGATCGCTTCATTGGCAGCCGCTTGGCGACCAGAGAAAGATATGGACCGACCCAAAGCAGTTTGAACGGCCGTGCTCCAGGCACGTGGTGTCCGGGTGGCATAACGACCGGGCAAATTACGGCCGCGCGGGTTGATCCGCGCAAGGATGGCGGGCAGGGCGGCGGCCACCTGACCACGCGACATGCCAGAGCGCAGTGCGGGATCATAGTAGGTCCGCAGGATCAACATATCAAAACCCGTTAGAACCGTATGCACATTGTCGTCGTTAAAGACGCTGTCGGGCAGACGGTAAAGATCATTGAGGGGCCCAAGCGCCTGCGCCAATTCTTCATGCAGGCAATCGCGCACTTCTTGCGGGCTGGCATCATTGGGCAGGAATATTGCCAGTTTCTCGCGTTTCTGCATCAGGCTCCAGTTGGTTTTGGGCTGGCGACGCGACGCGCGATATTCCGACAATGTACTGACATTCGGGGCGACAAAACAGGCGGCCTGTGGCAGCGTTTTGCGAATTTCGGCCCGGCTGACGGCTTCAATCGTGATATTGGCCGTTGGACTGGTGGTGTAGTTAATGTCGATGCGCGCTTCTGAGCGCAGACGCGTGATGAGGCGGTTGAGGTCGGACCCAAGGGTCGCAGGAGGGGCCCCGGTTACACGCACAGAGATCGGCGTCTCGAACCGTGTCAGGATCGGCAGTTCCCGGCCACTTTCCATCTGAAAAGACAATTCAATGAAATCCAACGCCAGATCATTGTTTGACCGCACAGGTGCCGATGGCTGCACTGCGCCAAAATTCTTCATCGGGGGCAGGGTGCTGACAGAAGAAATCGCGCGGGTTGCGACACCGGGATGCGACGCGGGCACACAAGCGTTAAGCAACATAACCAGCGGCAGGACAATACGACCCCTCATTCGAAAGAGCCTATAAAATCAGGTGATTGAATTATATTTTTCCGTCCCGTCGCCACGCATAGCGTGAGCACGGATCGTGCGCTTTGGATCATCATAACTGCCTGCCTGCCCTTTTTGAGCGTTGATTTAGGGTCTTTTCGCCCCTCATCCCGACCTTAGTAGGGAGCAATTAAGGCAAAAAAGAGGCAAATTGGGCAGATTAAGGCAAGGTGATTCAATAAGGCATGACATCGTGAAATGCCGTGCCTTATTTGCCTGGAATCCAGAGCAAAGAAGGGGGTCGTTTTTAGAAAAAAGGTTGGGGTGGTTTCTGTTGTTCGATTTGGATCAAGGCCGGCACCTTAAAATGGCACAGGCCTTGCGATGCAATCCTAGCGCTGACCGCGGGCCATAAACGCCAGCCGTTCAAACAAATGTACATCCTGTTCGTTCTTGAGCAAGGCACCATGCAGCTTGGGCAGGGCGGACGTGCCGTCCTTTTTTAGATCCTCAGCGTCCATATCTTCGGCCAGCAACAGCTTGAGCCAATCCAGCACCTCAGACGTAGATGGCTTTTTCTTTAGCCCCTGTTGATCGCGGATTTCATAGAATTGAGTAAGGGCAGTGGTCAGCAAAGCTTCTTTGATGCCCGGATGGTGGACCTCAACGATCTTTTTCAACGTCTCCATTTCTGGAAACCGGATGTAGTGAAAGAAACAGCGGCGCAGGAACGCGTCGGGCAGTTCTTTTTCGTTGTTCGAGGTGATGATGACGATAGGGCGATTGGCCGCTTTGATGGTCTCGCCGGTCTCATAAACAAAGAACTCCATCTTATCGAGCTCTTGCAGCAGGTCGTTGGGAAACTCGATGTCGGCTTTGTCGATCTCATCAATCAGCAACACCACTTTTTCGTCCGATTCAAAGGCCTGCCACATCTTGCCCTTGCGGATATAGTTTTTCACATCGTGCACACGTTCTTCGCCCAACTGGCTGTCGCGCAAACGGCTGACGGCGTCGTATTCATAAAGCCCCTGTTGCGCGCGGGTCGTCGATTTGATGTTCCATTCGATCATCTTGAGACCCAAGGCGTTTGACACTTGCCGCGCCAATTCGGTCTTACCTGTACCCGGCTCTCCCTTGACCAGCAGCGGACGTTCAAGCGTCACAGCTGCATTTACAGCGATGGTCAGGTCGTCGGTGGCGACGTAATCGGCGGTGCCTTGGAATTTCATAGTGTTTTCAACCTCTCAAGGTGCTGCGTGAATGCCATGCCTTTAACCAAAATTCCCAAGCATTGTGTAGTGACAATCGTGAAATGCTGAGTTAAACGCTGCGCAAAGGGAGTAATCCCAGAGGAGAAATCTTAGATGCCAGGTCTCAAAACTCTCGAGGGAGATAAGATGAAGCAGGAAGTATTTCTGTCGGAGGGCTATACGCCTGCCGAAGATGAACCGTTCATGAATGACAAGCAGGTTGAGTACTTTCGCCGCAAGTTGCTGAACTGGAAAGCAGAGCTGCTTGCGGGCAGCCGCGACACCATCGAAACCATGAAGGGCGGTACTCGGAACATCCCGGATGTGACAGACCGCGCGTCGGAAGAAACCGACCGGGCGCTTGAATTGCGCACCCGTGACCGGGCCCGCAAATTGGTCAACAAGATCGAAGCCGCCTTGCGCCGCATTGACGAAGGTGAATTTGGCTATTGTTCCGTCACAGGTGAGCCGATTTCGCTGAAACGGTTGGATGCACGGCCTATTGCGACAATGAGCCTTGAGGCGCAGGAAAAACACGAGCGGCGCGAAAAGGTGCACCGTGACGATTGATGTGCTGTCATAGGTATTTCTGAAACGCCGGGGCCAACGCCTCGGCGTTTTTGTATGGGGGATGCAGGTGGATATTTCAAACGCCATAGTTATGGGCGGTGGTATTGGTGGCCTTGCCGTGGCCACCGCACTGGCCCGCCACGGTGTTGCCGTCACGGTTGTCGAACAGGCCACCCAGATTTCAGAGGTAGGGGCAGGATTGCAGATCAGCCCCAATGGTCTGGCGGTGCTACGTGCCCTTGGCCTTGAAGGTGCGCTGCGCGACCGCCGCGCGGTTCAGGGGCAGGCAGTTGTTTTACGCGATTACGCTGCGGGGAAAACCGTTGCCCGGCTGGATCTGACGCGCTTGGGTGCGGACCAACGCTATTACTTTGTGCATCGCGCTGATCTGGTTGATGTTTTGGCGGCGGCGGCCAAACGCGCCAACGTTAGTTTCGAGCTGAATGCGCAGGTTGCCTCGGTGCGTCCCGGTGCATTGCCGGTTGTCCAGATGGCGGATGGCAGCACCCGGCGCGCCGAAATGATTGTTGCGGCGGACGGTATCCATTCGGTGGCGCGCCCGGTTTTGAACGGCGCTGATCAGGCCGTATTCACGGGGCAGGTGGCGTGGCGGGCGCTGGTGCCAAACCAGATCAATCACCCGTCGGAGGCCCATGTCACCATGGGGCCGGGACGGCATGTGGTCAGCTATCCGGTGCGCGGCGGCCGATTGATCAATCTGGTGGCGGTAGAAGAACGCAAAGATTGGGCCGCCGAAGGATGGAACCACAAAGATGACCCCGCAAAACTGCGCGCGGCCTTTGCCGGGTTTGGCGGCGATGCCAAAAAGGTGCTGGACGCCGTAGAGGAGGTGACCCTGTGGGGGCTGCATCGGCACCCGGTTGCTCATACATGGCAGCGTGACGGTGTGGCGATGTTGGGCGATGCCGCCCATCCGACCCTGCCGTTTTTGGCCCAAGGCGCAAATATGGCGTTAGAGGATGCTTGGGTCTTGGCCGACCACATCGTGCGTCTGCCCCGTGATCAAGCACTGGCTGCCTATCAGCTTGCCCGTGAAAAACGGGTGCGCCGGGTGATCAATGCGGCCAGTAACAACGCCGCGCGATATCATCTGCGCTCCGGCGTAGTGCGGTCAGCCGCGCATTTGGGATTGCGGCTGGCCAGCACACTTGCGCCGGGGCGGATGATTGGGGCCTATGATTGGCTATACGGGCATGACGTGACCCATAAGCGCTGATTATTTGGCGCGCTGCACCATGCCAAACAGGTCCCGTGGATCTTCGGGGTCGGCCAACAGATCAAGAGGTTGAAACAGCTTGGTCTCGGCAATCTGGTCACGGACATAGCGCAGGGCGGAAAAATCCTCGATCGCAAAGCCAACACTGTCAAACAGGGTGATCTGTTTGTCGTCAGTGCGTCCTTGTGCTTGTCCGGTCAGCACCTGCCAGATTTCGGTTACCGGATGATCGGCCTCCAATTGCTGAATTTCGCCTTCAATGCGGGTCTGTTCGGGGTATTCCACAAAAATTCCGGCGCGGTGCAGGATCGCAGGTGCCAGTTCGGTCTTGCCCGGGCAATCGCCGCCAATGGCGTTGATATGGACGCCTGTGCCAACCATGTTGTCGGTCAGGATCGTGGCATATTGTTTGTCGGCAGTGCAGGTGGTGATGATCTGCGCGCCCAGCATCGCGTCTTCTGCGGTTTTGCACGACACGACTTTGATGCCTTGCCCGGCAAGGTTGGCCGCACATTTTGCGGTGGCAGCGGGGTCGATGTCATACAGGCGGACCTCGTCAATCCCGACAATCGCTTTCATCGCCATGGTTTGAAATTCCGATTGCGCACCATTGCCGATCATCGCCATGACATGCGCGCCTTTGGGCACCAACAGCCGCGCCACCACCGCCGATGTCGCCGCCGTGCGCAACGCGGTCAGGATGGTCATTTCGGTCAACAACACCGGATATCCGGTGGCCACATTGGCGAGCAGGCCAAAGGCGGTGACGGTCTGCAACCCATCTGCCGTGTTGTCGGGGTGTCCGTTGACGTATTTGAACCCATACACATCACCATCAGAGGTCGGCATCAGTTCAATCACACCCACGTCCGAATGGCTGGCCACGCGCGGGGTTTTGTCAAACAATTCCCAACGTTTGAAATCAGCCTCGATATAATCAGCAAGGCCGATTAGCATCGGTTCCACGCCAATATGGTGGATCAGTTTCATCATGTGATCAACAGAAACAAACGGCACGAGGGCCTTTGCGGAGGGGGACAGGTTGGTCATTTTATCTTCCTTAGGGTCAAGTGCGGCGGGCGAGGTGCAGACCAGCGATCATGCATCGAACCGAACCGCCAGCGGTCTCAATTGTGGGGATATTCAGCGGCACGATCTGCGCTGTGGCGTCGATCCGGGCCGTTTGGTCGGGGGGCAGGGCAGCAAGCGCGCGGGCAGAGATCGCAATGATCAATCCATTGCGGCCTTCCAGTTCAATCGCGTTGCCCGCAAATTCACCAATTTGAAAAGCGCTAAGGGCGATCACGTCACGGCCCGTTTCAGCTAGACGATCCTGTACCATGACCCGGCGTTTGACGTCGGTGATCATCTCAAGACCAACCATCGCCACGCTTGTGCCAATCGCCATCAGGACGTTGGTGTGATATACGGGCCGCCCCTGATCATCTGCCGCATCAAAGGCGATGGGCTCAAAATTGAAGTTGGTGCAAAACCGTTCCAGCAACAGCGGATCAGCGCGGTGCGACCGCGCGACATAAGCAACCCGGCCAATGTGGTCCAACACCATGGCCCCGGTGCCTTCAAGCGCCAGATCGTCGTGTTCCAAACCGGAATAATCTATGATGTCCTGCACCCGATATTCGGATTTCAGCAGTTCAATCACATCCCAGCGCCGTTCGCGGCGACGGTTGGCCGCATACATTGGATAGACCGCAACATGGCCCCCCGCATGTGTCGAGAACCAGTTGTTCGGAAACACCGAATCCGGTGTGTCGTTGCTGCTGTCATCAAAGTCATGCACGGTCACGCCATGCTGACGCAGGGTGTCCACCACGTGATCAAACTCGTCACGCGCCGCAGTTGACACATCTTCATTGCCGAGCCGCTGAAACGCGTTGTCTGCTGCCGTTTCCGGGTTTGATCGGAAGTGATGTGGCCGGATCATCACCACCGCTTTGGGGGATTGCACGTACATTTTAGTAAGCCCGTGTGGGGCGGTCAAACACCCGACGCCCCAGCGCCGAAGCGGCCAGATCAACCATGAGTGTGGCCGTGCGCCCGCGTTCGTCCAAAAACGGGTTCAATTCGACCAGATCAAGCGAAGTCATCAGACCTGAATCGCTGATCATTTCCATGACCAGATGTCCTTCACGCACTGTTGCACCGCCGGGAACGGTGGTGCCCACAGCAGGGGCGACGGAGGGATCAAGAAAATCAACATCTAGTGACACATGCAGCAGACCATTGGCTGCCGCGACTTTTTCAAGGAAGGCAGACAGGGGGCGGGCAATGCCGGTTTCGTCAATTTCGCGCATGTCGACATGGGTGATGGCGCTGTTTTGCAGGGCTTCACGCTCTGCACTGTCAACGGAACGCAAGCCAATGATGGCGATGTTTTCTTCGGCCAGCGGTTTGGCAATTTCAGGGAAGCCAACGAAGCCCTTGCGACCGGTGACATAGCCCAACGGCGTGCCGTGCAGATTGCCGCTGTCCGTGGTGTCGGGGGTGTGAAAATCAGTATGTGCATCCAGCCAAAGCACAAAAAGCGGACGGTTCACCGTTTCCGCATGGCGCATGGCCCCCAGAACCGTGCCCAAGGACAACGCATGATCGCCGCCCATAAAAATGGGTAAGCCGTCTTTTAAGGTCGTCTCTGACGCATCTGCAAGGGCTGTTGTCCATGCGATGGTTTCCTCCAACTGCACCAATTTTGGATGATCTTTGGCGGTAAACGGGGCAGGGGCGACATTGCCACTGTCACTGACAGTATGGCCCAACCCGCGCAATGCATCCGCCAGACCCGCCGTGCGGTAGGCGTCCGGGCCCATCAAACAGCCTTTGCGCCGCTTGCCACTGTCCATCGCGGCACCCACCAAAATGCAATTCTGTTCAGTCATTTGTCCGCTCCTTATTCATCTGCTGATCCTTCATATCTGTCTGATTAGAACATAGACAATTGCACAAACTGGCCGTATTGAGCGGGGAATGACCAAACTGGATGATAAGTATGGACGAAACGGACAAACGGCTGATTGCAGCGCTGCGGCACGACGCCCGTGCGGCCCTGTCGGATTTGGCGCTGACACTGAACCTGTCTCGCACCACAGTGCGGGCGCGAATTGCCCGCCTCCGCGCGCGCGGCGAGATTGTCGGCTTTACCGTTGTCACCCGTGCGGATGTGATGCGCGACCCGGTGCGCGGCATGATGATGATCGGGATCGAGGGTCGCGGCGCGGAGCGGATCACTCGGCAACTAAACGGCATGCCGGAACTGCGCGCCGTGCATTCCACCAATGGTCGCTGGGATGTGATTGTCGAGATTGGCACCAAAACGCTCGAAGATTTCGACGCGGTGCTGGGGCAGATCAGGCGGCTGGATGGTGTGGTCGCGAGTGAGACCAGTTTACTACTGAAGACCCGCAAATCGGGGTGAATTAGTGAATGCTGTTTTAAGAGCCCCTTGAAATATAGAATAGGCCTCCCATATCCAATCCATGCGGGCGTGGCGGAACGGTAGACGCGCCTCTTTTGCAAAGGTTTCAAAAGATGAAATTTTTGCAAAGTGGTGGGGCTTAGCCCCGTGAGAGTTCAAGTCTCTTCGCCCGCACCAATTCATCTTTTAAGCCGGACATCCAGTCGAAAGCACCCATTGCAAGCTGGATGATCACCGTAAAGCATGTATCGACAGGCGGGTCCTTGCCGCATTTACCACATTTCATGCGTCATATGACATAAAATAGCACATTTTGTGTTCACATTGCTGCGCGTCCCCAAGACACTGATTGCAGCACAAGACAGTTTCACGGTATACCAAAGCTAACAGACCATCTGTCATGCAGATAAGGTCGGGCCGCACAAGCGGCGGGCAGTGTGTTTAGGGGCTTTAAGTGGTGCAAAAAACAATAAAGCGGACGGGTATGCGTTGGACAACACGGGCCGTGTTGTTTGGTGTTGCGGTGCAGGTTGGTGGCATTGCGGGGGCTGCTGATCTTAAGATCAATGGCATTCCGCCGAAGTCAGACCTTTATAAAACACTTGCTGGCGGGTCATTGTTGGTTGAACAAACCGCAGAGGACGCAAGCCCATCCCCCCAAGAAATTGTGGCAGCTGCACAAGCGGATTATGGACGGTTGGTCGCGGTTCTGTACGACCAAGGGTATTTTGGCCCGGTTGTGAAAATCACCCTCGACGGCGTTGACGCAGCAGCAATTCCACCAGTGAACCCACCGCGTGAGATCAGACAGGCGGTCATCACCATTGATCCCGGCCCCTTGTTTCGCTTTGGCGCAACCAAGATTGCCCCGGTTGCCCCCGATACAGAACTGCCCGTAGGCTTTGCCACGGGTCAGACCGCTGGCCTGAGTGTATTGAAAGATGCCGTCTCAAGCGGGATCAGCGGGTGGCGCGATCTGGGGCATGCAAAGGCTGAACTGGCAGAGCAAAACCTGACTGCGCGCCATAAGGACCGGGTGATCAGTGCGGATCTGCGGCTTGCTCCGGGGCCAAAGCTGACGTTTGGCCCGCTCGATGTCAAAGGCAACCGCGATGTGCGCACTGAACGGATTATCAAAATTGCAGGCCTGCCCACGGGCAGCGTCTTTTCCCCCAAAGAACTCAAGCTTGCGCAGGCCCGCTTGCGCCGCACGGGTGCGTTTAATGCGGCGGCCCTGATCGAAGCTGAGATGATTGGGCCAAATGACACCCTGCCGATTACCGCGCAGATCACTGAGGCACCTGCCCGCCGTTTTGGGTTTGGTGCCGAACTGTCGACCACCGAAGGATTGACCCTGAGCACATTCTGGCTGCACCGTAATCTGCTGGGTGGTGCCGAACGGTTGCGCATCGAAGCAGAGGTTGCTGGCATCGGTGGTGGCACAGGTGGCACTGACTACACCCTTGGTGCCCGGTTTGAACGTCCGGCGACCTTTAACGCGGATACAGATTTTTACGCCTTGGCCAAGCTGGCACAACTGGACGAGGTCAACTATTTCTCACGCCAGCTTGATCTGGAAACAGGCATCAAGCGCTATGCCAGTGAAAAACGTACCTACACCTTGGGTGTTGGTTTGCGCCGGGCGGAAACCCGCGATGCATTTGGCACCAACAGATACACGCTGCTGACCTTGCCGCTGAGCGCGGAATTCGATTACCGCGACGACAAACTGGACGCGACATCGGGATATTACGCCAAAGCGAGCCTGACCCCCTTTGCCGCCCTTTCGGGTGCGGACAGCGGCCTGCGCAGTTCAATTGACCTGCGCGCCTACAAAACGGTGGGCACAACCCGCCCCGTCACCTTTGCCCTACGCGGCCAATTGGGGTCGGTGTATGGCCCGGCATTGGCAGTGGCCCCAGCGGATTACCTGTTTTATTCCGGGGGCGGTGGCACAGTGCGGGGCCAGCCCTATCAGGCGCTTGGTGTCGATCTGGGCGGCGGTAACATCGTAGGTGGGCGCAGTTTTGTGGGTCTTTCCGCCGAAGCACGGGTCAAGGCCACGGACAAGATTGGCATCGTTGGATTTGTCGATGCGGGCTATATCGGGGTCGAAGAATTTTATGACGGATCGGGTCAATGGCATTCCGGGGCGGGCGTTGGTCTGCGCTATGCCACCGGCATTGGCCCTATTCGCGTCGACGTCGCGGTGCCAACCTCAGGACCCGCGACAGATGAAAACTTTCAAATCTACATTGGTATCGGGCAGTCATTCTAATGCGGATCATGCGGTATTTCATCACTGTCTTTTTTGTACTTCTGGCATCGCTGACTGCCGTGCAGGCCCAGGATGACGACAAGGGTTTCCTGACCAATGCAATCCAAGACGCATTAAGCGGGGCAGGGCGCAGCGTCAGCATTGATGGCTTTTCCGGCGCGTTGAGTTCTGAGGCATCCTTTGATCGGATGACCATTTCAGACAAAGATGGTGTCTGGCTGACATTGGACGGTGTAACGCTGGATTGGAACCGATCTGCCTTGTTGCGCGGGCGTCTTGAGGTGGAAAGCCTGACCGCCAAACGCCTTGATGTGCCACGTCTGCCGATTTCTGAGGGCGACGCATTGCCCGACGCCGAAGCCAAACCATTTGCACTGCCTGAACTGCCTGTTTCCATCGAAGTGGCAGACTTTTCGGTGGGCGAAATCAATCTGGGTGCGCCGATTTTGGGCGAAGCTGCGCAGTTGACGATCAAAGCCAACGCAAGGTTAACCGATGATATCGGTAATCTGGATTTCACCGCCAAGCGCACGGATGCAAAGCGCGGTGAATTTGCGATCAAAGCAAACTTCAAAAGGTCCGACAACCTTTTGGAATTACTTTTGAAATTATCCGAAGAAGAAAAAGGCATCGCCGCGCGTTTACTGAATATTCCCGGTCAACCCTCGGTCGATATGACCGTCGCGGGCAAGGGGCCTTTGGACGACTTTAAGTCGGATGTGAAGATTGCGACCGATGGTCAGGACCGTCTGGCCGGAACAATCACCTTGGGGGCGCAAACGCCGCGCCGCGCCTCTGATACGCCCGACCGTCGCATTCAGGCCAACATTGGCGGTGACATCACCGCGCTATTGGCCCCGCGGTATCGCGAATTTTTTGGTACCGACATTCGGTTGACCCTTGATGCGCTGCGCGAAGGCAATGGCGCGATTGAAGTCAGCGACTTCACGCTTGACGCTCAGGCGGCCAAGCTGGCGGGCAAGGTGACCCTGAATTCTGATAATTGGCCGACCTTCATCGACATCACCGGGACCATTGCCAACCCCGATGATACCCCGATTTTGCTGCCGGTTTCGGGAACAGGCACCCAAGTGTCACGGGTTGATTTGCGTGTGGCCTATGACGCAGCAGAGGGCGAGGTCTTTGATGCCGCTTTTGACATCGACAACCTTGATACCGCAGGCGTTCAGATTGAAAAAACCACGCTTGAGCTGCTGGGGACCTTGCAGGGCAACCTTGGTTCTGTCGGGCAATTCTTGGGCGATATCACCTTTGACGCGACGGGGCTGAGCCTGACGGACCAAGCCAGCGCCGAAGCCATTGGGGATGCGATCACTGGCAAGGCAAACATCAACTATATCGAAGGGTCGCCCATTCGGATCAGCGATCTTGACCTGTCCGGGGCGGATTACGGCCTCAAGGGCAAAGCGGTGATCAACGGCTTGGAAACAGGGTTTCTGACCCGGCTCGACATGGCGTTGACCGCTGCTGACCTCAGCCGTTTTTCCGCATTGGCAGGGCGCGAGATTGCCGGCAGCACGTCGCTGACACTCAAGGGAACAGTAACGCCACTTGGGGGGCAATTTGACCTTAAGGCCAACGGCGAAACCGAAGATATTAAGACTGGCATCGCCCAGGCCGATGCCGTTCTGGCGGGGCTGACGGAACTGAGCGTTGAGGCGCAGCGCAATGAAAATGGCACCTTCCTGCGTGATCTTGTGTTGAAAAACGCGGCCCTTAACCTGACGGGCGCTGCCGAACTGCGCACCGATGACAGCAAAGTGCAGGCGGATTTCAAATTAAATGATCTGGCGCTTGTGGTGCCGCAGTACGAGGGCCCGGTGACCGTCAGTGCAACGGCCACTCAGGACACGCGCGGCTGGTCCGTGGATGCCATCACCGACGGCCCTTACGGCGCGGCATTGACCGCCAAAGGGCTTGCCACGGGTCCCAATGCGGCGCTGACATTTACGGCAGATGTGCCAAACGTCAAACCCTTTGCCGATCAGATCGACGGCCCGGTCAAGGCGTCTGGCACCCTGCGCCAAAGCCCCAAGGGCTGGCTGCTTGATACCACTGCAACCGGTCCATATGACGTGCGCGCCGCGGTGCAGGGCTTGGTCACGCCGATGATTGACATTACCTTTGATGTGGCGGTGCCGAACCTTAATCCAATTGTGCCGCAGGTGAACGGCCCCCTGAACGCGAAAGGCAAACTGCGTCAGACGGAAAAGGGTTTCTTTGTTGATACCAATGCCACCGGACCTTACGGCGCGCGCGCCTTGGTCGAAGGCTTGGCAACTGGCCCGGATATGTCGCTGACGTTTGACGTGAATGTGCCCAATATAAACCCGCTTGTGCCGGGTGTTTCAGGCCCGCTTGCCGCCACAGGTGTGGTGCGCCAGACCCCTGCGGGTATTGCCATTGATACTAATGCCACGGGGCCATATGCATCGCGCGCCTCTGTTCAAGGTGTTGTCACCGGGCCCAACGCGGCGGTTGATTTTGACGTGGCGCTGCCTAACATCGGGGCGTTGGTGGAAAAGGTGACGGGACCGTTGAACGTGACCGGATCGGCGCGCAAACAAGGTGACGCGTGGCGGCTTGATACCAATGCAACCGGGCCATCGGGCACCCAAGCGACGGTTGCCGGGTTGGTGAATGGCAATGGCACCCTGAACCTAGATATCGCAGGCTCAGCCCCTTTGGGCCTGAGTAAACCTTTCATTGCTCCCCGGGACCTGCAGGGGCAGGCGCGGTTTGATCTGGCGGTCAACGGCCCTGCAAAACTGTCGTCCGTATCAGGATCAATTCAGACCTCGGGTGGCACGCTTAGCGCGCCGAACCTGCGGGTGGCGCTGAAAAATCTGGCCGCCAATATCGTGCTGGGCAATAACCGCGCGCAATTGGATGTCAGTGCGGATGCAATCAATGGCGGGCGTTTGGCCATTGGTGGCGCAGTCACACTTACCCCGTCCTTGCCGGCCGACATCCAGATTGCACTGCAAGACGTGGTGCTGACAGACCCCAGACTCTACCGCACCTCTGTGGGCGGAAATATACGTCTTGCTGGCCCACTGACGGGTGGCGCGCAAATCAGCGGCCAGATCAATGTCGGCGAAACCAACATCAACGTGCCGTCAACCGGGCTGACCAGCATTGGTGACATTCCAAATATCACCCATATCGGCGCAAAACCCGGCGTGATTGCGACCCGTAACAAGGCGGGGCTGGATCAAGCTGCGGCCAGCGCGGATCAGGCAAGTGCCAACAAAGGGCCGGGGTTTGGGTTGAAACTGCGTATCAGCGCCCCGAACCGTATATTTGTACGGGGCCGTGGCCTTGATGCGGAACTGGGGGGGGCGCTTAACCTCAGCGGCACCACCAACAACATGATTTCAGCAGGTCGGTTTGAACTGATCCGCGGGCGGCTGGATATCTTGGGCAAACGCTTTGATCTGGAAGAGGGATCAGCGCAATTCCAAGGCGATCTGGTGCCTTATTTGCGGTTTGTTTCGACCACGACAACCAGCGTCAGCGAAGTGAGCGTGATTGTCGAAGGGCCTGCGGACGAACCCGTTGTGACATTCGAATCCAACCCCGAAGCCCCGCAGGACGAAGTTCTGGCACAGCTTTTGTTTGGCCGTAACATCACCGACATTTCGGCGTTTCAAGCGCTGCAATTGGCCAGTGCGGTGGCGACGCTTGCCGGGAAGGGGGGGAACGGTATCATCTCAAATCTGCGCGATGGATTTGGGTTGGATGACTTTGATGTGACCACCACGGATGATGGGGCCACGGCGGTGCGTGCGGGTAAATACCTGTCTGAAAATGTCTATACCGACGTCACGACGGCCTCTGATGGCACGGGCGAAGTGTCGCTGAACCTCGACATCACACCGAACCTCAAAGGCAAAGCGACACTTGGCTCTGACGGGGATAGCAGCATCGGCGTGTTCTTTGAGAAAGACTATTGATAGGGCGGCTTAGGCCTAATCCCGTCAGTCATGCGATTGAAACACACCGTACCTGCCTTGATCAAACATCAGACCTGCGCCACCACCCTTGCGTTCAGCAGCCTGTTTGACGTGACCCAATATCAATGAATGATCGCCCGCCGTGTGCACGGCATAGGTATCGCAGTGAAAGGTCGCCAGACAGCCGTAAAAGGTCGGGGTGTCACCGGGGCCTTCATGCCAGCCAAAGCGGTCAAAGTCATGGCCCTGAACGGCAAAATGATGCGCAAGTTCTTGTTGATCCGCCGCCAAGACGTGGATGCAAAACCGGGCGGCGGTTGCAAATGCATCGTGACGTTTGGACCTAATCGCAGGCGACCAAAGCACCAAAGGCGGGTCAAGTGACACGGATGCAAACGAATTGGCAGTCATGCCCAGTGGTCCGTTCGCGGTGTGCGTCGTAACCACAGTAACACCCGTGCCATACTGCCCAAAGGCGCTGCGCAACTGCAAGGCGGAATCACCATCGGGTGCAAAGGAGATCATGTCATTGCTCATGGGCGATAGCGGTGCCATGTCAGCGCCAGATTGTCCAGAACAGGTGACACGTTGCGCGGTGGTTTACTGCGAAAGATCAACATGTTTATCTAACTGGGGCTACCCTTGTAAAATGCCAGTATATCAGTGCGATTGTGACCAATTTGAGAAGCTGTCGTTGAGGCAAGAGTGTGCCTATACCAATGAAATTATTATATTTTGGGGAATCCTGCAAAACAACGCATCATCAATAGGGTGATACGTCTTATGATGTATGGAGGGTGCGCGCACCTATTGTAGAATTTCCGATGCAAGACGTGAATGTCTTGAGGTCGACCACGGTACCCGAATGCCTACCGACGCAACTAACGGAGGTGCCCATGCGGCATCGGAAAGTGACGACAATGATGACAACGAACACAATTAAATCTTTGCTGACAACATCGGCATTCCTGACAACTGCCATTTTTGGCACGGCTGCATTGGCAGACGACAAGGAAACGGTTGATCACACCGAAGTCGGCTCGCTCAGCTGTGACGTGGGGGATGGCACAGGATTTATCTTTGGCTCCACCCGTGAATTGACCTGCACATTCAATCCGGTGACCGAAGGGTTGGCCGACGAAGTATATGTGGGCGAGATCAACCGTTATGGCCTTGATATTGGCAAGACCCAGAATGGTCAGATGTCATGGTTGGTGTTGGCACCAACAGAATCTGAATATTACGAAGGCGGCCTGAACGGCAGCTATAAAGGCGTTTCAGCCGAGGCGACGCTAGGTGTGGGTCTTGGGGCCAACGTGATGGTAGGTGGGTCTGAGAACACACTCGCCTTGCAGCCGCTGAGCGTGAACACCCAAACCGGTGTGAACTTTGCCATCGGTGTGGGCGAGATTAATCTGCGCCGCGTCGAAGGCTAACTCTGCGACAGATGCATCAAACGAAAAGGGCACCCATCGGGTGCCCTTTTTATCAATAATAACCGAATATCTATGTGTTCATCCGGTTTTCGATCAAATCGTCAACCACCGACGGATCAGCCAGGGTCGACGTATCCCCCAGTGCGCCAAAATCATTTTCAGCAATCTTGCGCAGGATACGGCGCATGATCTTGCCGGAACGGGTTTTTGGCAGGCCCGGTGCCCATTGAATCAGATCAGGTGAGGCAATGGGCCCAATCTCTGTGCGGACCCAGTTGCGCAATTCGGTGCGCAGTTCATCGCTTGGTTCTTCGCCGCCCATCAATGTGACATAGCAATAGATGCCCTGACCCTTGATGTTATGCGGGTATCCGACAACCGCACTTTCCGCGACCTTTGGGTGTGCGACCAACGCGCTTTCGACCTCTGCGGTGCCCATACGGTGGCCAGACACGTTGATCACATCATCGACGCGGCCAGTGATCCAATAATCGCCATCCGCGTCGCGCTTGCAGCCGTCGCCGGTGAAGTAATAGCCTTTGTAATCCGCGAAATAGGTTTTCTCGAACCGATCATGGTCACCCCAGACCGACCGCATCTGTCCCGGCCAGCTGTTCGCGATACAGAGCACTCCTTCAACATCATTGCCGCTGATTTCCTCGCCAGAGGCAGGTTCCAGCACAACAGGTTTGATGCCAAAGAACGGTTTCATCGCGGAGCCAGGCTTCATCGCATGGGCACCGGGCAGGGGCGTCATCAAATGGCCGCCGGTTTCGGTCTGCCACCATGTATCGACGATGGGGCACCGCCCGCCGCCGACAACTTCGTTGTACCAGTTCCACGCTTCGGGGTTGATCGGTTCGCCCACAGTGCCCAGTACCTTTAGGCTGCTCAGATCAATCCCTTCAACAAAGGAATTGCCCTTGCCCATCAAGGCGCGCAGGGCGGTGGGTGCCGTATAAAACTGATTTACCTTGTGCTTTTCACAGACCTGCCAGAACCGCGACGCATCGGGGTAGGTTGGCACGCCTTCAAACATCAGTGTGGTCGCGCCGTTGGCCAGAGGGCCGTAGACAATATAGCTGTGCCCCGTGACCCAGCCGACGTCCGCTGTGCACCAATAGATGTCGCCGTCGTGATAATCAAAGGTGATCTCATGGGTCATCGCTGCATAGACCAGATAGCCGCCGGTGGAATGTACCACGCCTTTGGGCTGCCCGGTGGACCCGGATGTATACAGGATGAACAATGGATCTTCGGCATTCATCGCCTCGGGCTCGCAGGTGTCTGCGGCATCTTTGGCCAGCGCATTGTAATCAATGTCGCGCCCTTCAACCCAAGTCGTCTGACCACCTGTGCGTTTCACAACCAGACATTTCACGCTGTCTTTACAGTGCAACAACGCCTGATCCGCGTTGGTCTTGAGCGGGGTGGCTTTGCCACCGCGCGGGGCATAATCTGCGGTGATCACCACCTTGGCCTCTGATCCGTTGACCCGTGCGGCCAAAGCATCGGGCGAGAACCCGGCAAACACAATCGAATGGATTGCTCCAATCCGCGCGCAGGCCAGCATCGCATAGGCGGCCTCGGGGATCATCGGCAGATAAATGATCACGCGGTCGCCTTTGCCGACGCCCAGATCACGCAGGATGTTGGCCATCTTGCAGGTCTGCGCGTGCAGCTCTTTGTAGGTGATGTGTTTTGCACCGTCTTCGGGGCTGTCCGGTTCCCAGATAATTGCGGTCTGGTCACCACGTTTTTCCAGATGGCGGTCAATGCAGTTGGCGCTGACATTCAATTCACCATCGGCGTACCAATTGATTTTCACGTTCCCAAGGGTGAAATCCACATCGCTGACTTGGCTAAAAGGTTTGATCCAATCAACACGCCCGCCCTGTTCACGCCAGAATGCATCAGGGTCATTTATTGACGCATCATACATCTGGTCATAGCGATCCGCATTCACATGCGCCCCGCGTGCCATGGCATCCGATGGCGGATAGGTCTTTGCTGTGTCGGACATGAATGTTCCCTCCCTTGGTGGTGCTGTCGTGATATGCACTTTGCGGCCATGGCCACATGCGCATCCTCCTGCACGCGATCATAACGCGGTTTGAAAAGAAGGGAATAAGCAACTGGTTTGCAATGGTTTCGCTGTAAATGTTTTTCCGAAAATGGTCATATCTTGTAAATTTTCGAACTAAATCAACCAAAACCCCTGCTTTCCAAATGAATTGAGAGTCAACGTGCGCATGAGCGCGCTTAACAATGTCGCGCAAATAGAACTTGTTGTCGGCTGTTGACGCATGTGCACCTGCAAAAACCTGTGACATGGTGGCAGTGTAACTCAAGGGGATGAACATCATGACGCCACCGCCAAAAACCATGAAAGCATTTGTGTTGCACGAACACGGTGGCCTTGATGCCCTGCGCTATCATACCGATTGGCCAGTGCCGCAGGTGGGGCCGGAGGATGTGTTGATCCGCGTCGGGGCCTGCGGGCTGAACAACACCGATGTGAACACCCGCACGGGCTGGTATTCCAAGACCGTCACGGGTGGCACCGACGGCACAGCGGTACAGGGCAGCGATGACGCGGACCCCACTTGGGGCGGTGCACCCATTTCACTGCCCCGTGTCCAAGGGGCAGACGTGGTCGGGCAGGTGGTCGCGGTGGGTGCACATGCAGACAGCGCCCTGATCGGCAAACGGGTGATGACCGATAATTGGCTGCGCGATTGGCATGATCCGCTGAACAAGGACAAGACCGGGTACTACGGCTCTGAACGCGATGGCGGCTTTGCCCAATATGCCACCACGGATTTCCGCAATGTCGGCGTGATCGACAGCCCCTTAAGCGACGCCGAACTGGCCACGTTCAGTTGTTCCTACACCACTGCCGAAGGGATGCTGGCGCGGACGGGCGTGACCAAAGGTGACCGGGTGCTGATCACCGGGGCCTCTGGCGGGGTGGGGTCCGCCTTGATCCAATTGGCAAAACGCCGTGGGGCGAAAGTGATTGCGCTGGCAAGTGCCGCCAAACATGAGCTGATCCGCAAACTGGGTGCCGACGCCGTGCTTGACCGCGCGCCAGATGATCTGTCTGCCGCCCTAAGGGACGCAACCGGACACCCGGATGTGACAGTGGTGTGTGATGTTGTTGGTGGTGACTATTGGGCCCATTTGATTGAGGTGATGGCACGCGGCGGCCGCTATGCCTGTTCTGGTGCAATTGCCGGGCCGATGGTCGCCCTTGACCTGCGCACACTTTACTTACGTGATCTGACCTTTCATGGCTCAACAGTTCTGCCGCCAGAGATATTCACCAACCTTGTCAGCTATATTGAACGGGGTGAAATCAAACCGCTGCTGGCCAAGACCTATCCATTGGCTGACCTGCATGCCGCGCAAACGGCGTTTATCGAAAAGGCCCATGTTGGCAATATCGTGGTGATCCCGGATGCGGATTGATCGGATAGAGATTTATCAAGCTGATCTGCCCTATGCGGGGGGCACCTATCACTTGTCTGGCGGGCGCAGTTACACCGGCTTTGACGCGACATTTGCCCGGGTGATCACCACCTGCGGGATCGAAGGGTGGGGCGAATCCACGCCTTTTGGGGCCACCTACATTGCGGCGCATGCAGGGGGTGTGCGCGCGGGATTAGAGCGTGTCGCACCTGCTGTGACCGGGATGGACCCGCGCCTGCATGATCGGATTTACGATGCGATGGACAGCGCGCTGGTTGGGCATAATGCCGCCAAAACCCCAATTGATGTGGCCTGCTGGGATATTGCGGGCAAGGCTGCGGGCCTGCCGGTTTGTGATCTGTTGGGTGGACGGGTGCCGGGGGCGATCCCAGTGATCTCTTCCATCGGCAGCGACACGCCCGAGGCGATGCGCGCCAATGTGGCCGCACACCGGACACGTGGCTTTCGCGGTCATTCCTGCAAGCTCGGCGCGTCAGAGGCCGAAGGTGGACCCGAATTGGATGCCGCCCGACTGCAAGCCTGCCTTGCGGATAGCCAGCCGGGTGAATGGTTTCTGGCCGATGCCAATGGCGGGATGACAGCTGAACATGCGTTGCGCCTGCTGGCACTTTTGCCGCCGGGTTTGGACTTTGTGCTCGAAGCACCCTGCGCCACATGGCGCGAAACGCTGTCGCTGCGGGCGCGGTGTACCCGGCCAATCCTATTGGATGAGCTGATCCAGACCGAAGCGGATGTGATATACGCAATCCAAACGGATACTTGCGATGGGATTGGGCTGAAAATCTCCAAACAGGGCGGGCTGACCCCGGTGCGCCGTCAACGCGACATCGCCGCCGCAGCGGGGCTGGTGATGAGTGTTCAGGATACGGTTGGGTCCGACATAGCCTTTGCCGCGCTGCTGCATATGGCACAATCAGTGCCGCGTCACCTGCTGCGCTGCGCCTTGGACACCCGCGCCATGGTCAGTTTGACCACCGCTACTTTTGACGCGCCGATTGTGGGTGGTGGGGCAGAGGCCCCAGCGACACCGGGGCTGGGTATTACACCGGATATGGCTGTTTTTGGTGCGCCTGTCGCGGTATATACCGTTTAAAAAGGATCCAATATGACCCGTGCCGCCGCCATAGCGACCCAAATGATCGACGATGCCCGCGTGCGGGTGACCCGGTTTGATTTTGCCCCCGGCGCGGAAACCGGATGGCATGAACATGGTATGGATTATGTGATCACTACCCTGACCGACTGCACAATGGTGCTGGAAGAACCGGACGGCACGTCGCGCAGTGTTGAAATCGCCGCAGGCACCAGTTACCGCCGCGAAAAGGGTGTAAATCACAATGTGATCAACGGTGGCGACGCAGACATGGCATTTGTCGAGGTCGAACTTAAATAGCGCCATCAAGGGCTTGGCAGGTCGCTTTCCCCACGCTAGCTTGACCTCAAGCGCGCCTGCCACTGGCGCGCAAAAAGGGAGAAAAATCAATGACCAAGTATTTGAGCGGCGCAGCTGTCTGCGCCCTAAGCTTTGCATTTGTGACCGAAGCTGCCGCAACCGAATGGAATGTATCCGTCTGGGGCAAACGCCGCGCGTTCACCGAACATGTTGAGAAGATTGCCGAGTTGGTGTCAGAAAAAACCGGCGGTGAGTTCACCATGAACGTCAGCTATGGTGGCTTGTCAAAGAACCGTGAGAACCTTGATGGTATTTCCATCGGCGCGTTTGAGATGGCGCAGTTCTGTGCCGGCTATCACGCGGACAAGAACCGGGTTGTGACCGTGCTGGAACTGCCGTTCCTTGGGGTTGAGAACCTTGAGCAGGAACGCGCCGTGTCTAAGGCTGTATATGCACACCCTGCTGCCGCAGAAGAGATGGCGCAGTGGAATGCCAAACTGCTGATGACGTCACCGATGCCACAGTACAATATTGTTGGCACCGGCACGCCGCGCAAGACACTTGAAGATTTCAAAGGCATGCGGGTGCGGGCCACAGGTGGTCTGGGTAAGGCGTTTGAGGCTGTCGGCGCTGTGCCAACATCCGTGACCGCGACTGAGGCCTATCAGGCGATGGAATCGGGTGTTGTTGACACGGTTGCTTTTGCCCAGCACGCACATCTATCGTTTGGCACGATCAATCAGGCCACATGGTGGACAGCCAACCTGAACCCCGGCACCGTAAATTGCCCGGTGGTGGTGAACATCGACGCCTATGAGGCGCTCAGCGATGCCGAGCGCGAGGCGCTTGATAGCTCTGTGGATGAGGCACTGGATCACTATCTGGCCAACTACGGTGAGCTGCTCAAGAAATGGGACAGCGTCCTAGAAGAAAAGGGTGTCGAAAAAGTCGAGATCGACCCTGCCGTGTTGGAAGAATTCAAATCCATTGCCGCAGCACCTGCGCGTGATGCATGGATTGCCGACATGGAAGCGCAGGGCCTGCCGGGTCAGGAACTGTACGATCTGGTGGTCACAACGCTGGCCGAGGCCAAGGCCAACGGCAGCTAAAACGGCGAAAGGCGGGCAATAGCCCGGCCACATAGCGCTAAGCAGATAAGGTGGGCCTTGTGGCCCACCTCGCGCCGTTTTTGATAAACTGTAAGCAGGCGCAGTTTATCAAAAACGACGATAACGTCGGATAGGGGGATACATGGCCGGATCAGCGGCAGTGCTGGAAGATTCCAGCCTACTCAGCAAACTTGACCGCGCGCTTTTACCACTTGAACGGTTCTGCGCACTGTTATCAGGGCTCGCGATTTTTTCGCTGATGTTTCTGGCTGCCTATTCGGTCACCGGGCGTAAATTCTTTGGGTCGCCAATGGCGGGCTATGTGGATTACATCGAAGCGGCGATGCCAGTCATTGCGATCATGGGCGTGTCTTATGTGCAGCGCGATGGCACCCATATCCGCATGGACATGCTGGTCAATGCCCTCAAAGGCCGGGTGTTGTGGCTTTTTGAGTTGATCTCCGTGCTGCTGATGTTGCTGCTGATCGTCGCCCTGACATGGGGGGCATGGGAACATTTTGACCGCTCCTTTGATTGCGCGCGGCCCCTGTGCAGCCGTGACTCGTCCATCGACATCGGTATCCCGATCTGGCCGTCAAAGCTGGTGGTGCCTGTCGCCTTTGGCATCCTTGCCCTGCGGCTGGTGTTGCAGGCATGGGGCTATGCGCGGGCGCTAGTCTTGGGGCTGGAAAACCCTGTCGCCGTGCCGTTGTCGCTGAGCATTGCAGAACAGGCGATGGCCGAAGCCGCGATCTTAGAGGATGAGACATGATGGACCCGATTGAGATTGGCCTGTGGGTATCAGGCGGCATGCTGGTGTTCGTTCTGCTGGGAATGCGGGTTGCCTTTGCGGCGGCGATGGCAGGATTTGTCGGGCTGGTCTGGCTGCGCTGGAACGGCTTTGACTATGACCCCGCGCGGTTCTGGAAGGCCGTTGAAATCAGCGTTAAAATTGCCGGGCTGACGCCGCATTCCAAGGTGTCCGCGCAGGTCCTTAGCCTGATCCCTGTGTTCATCATGATCGGCTATCTGGCCTATTATGCCAAGCTGACAACAGCGCTGTTTGAAGCCTGCAAGCGTTGGTTTGCCTGGGTGCCGGGCGGGCTGGCGGTTTCAACTGTGTTTGCCACTGCGGGGTTTGCGGCGGTTTCAGGTGCATCCGTTGCCACGGCGGCGGTGTTTGCACGCATCGCCATCCCCGAGATGCTGAAGGTCGGCTACAACAAACAATTTGCCGCGGGTGTAGTCGCGGCGGGTGGCACGCTGGCGTCGCTCATTCCACCCTCGGCCATTTTGGTGATTTACGCCATTATCGTTGAACAGGACGTGGGTAAATTGTTGCTGGCCGGGTTTATTCCCGGTGCCTTTTCGGCGATTGTCTATGCTGGCCTCATCATCGGGATTGCAATGATCTGGAAAAACGTCGGCCCGCCCGTTACCGGGTTCACCTGGCGTGAGCGGTTCGAAAGCCTGCCGCCCGCGCTGCCCATTGTGGCGGTGGTCGTGATCATCATCTTTTTTGTCTACAACCCCTTCGGTGATGCATGGGGTACGCCCACCGAAGGTGGTGCCGTGGGTGCGTTCATCGTTTTTCTGATGGCGCTCTACAAGGGCATGCGCTGGCGTCAACTCAGAGAGGCGCTGCTGGAGACGGCCAAGCTGACAGTGATGATTTTCACCATCATCTGGGGTGTGTTGATCTATGTACGGTTTTTGGGATTTGCCGAATTGCCAGATGCCTTTGCTGACTGGATCACCTCACTGACGATGTCACCGATGTTGATCCTGATCTGCATTCTGCTGGCCTATGCGGTGCTGGGCATGTTTATGGATGCCATCGGAATGTTGTTGCTGACTTTGCCAGTTGTCTATCCGGCGGTGATGGCGCTGAACGGCGGTGAAAACGTCGCGGCGGCAGATGCAGCATTTGGCATGTCAGGGCCAATGTGTGCCATCTGGTTCGGGATTTTGGTGGTGAAAATGGCAGAGTTCTGTCTGATCACACCGCCCATCGGCCTGAACTGCTTTGTTGTGGCGGGGGTGCGTGATGACCTGACTGTGCAGGACGTGTTCAAAGGTGTGGCCCCGTTCTTTGTCGCGGACGCGGTGACCATCGCGCTGTTGGTGTCGTTTCCGGGGATCGTGTTGTGGCTGCCGTCGCTCGCCGGATGAGGGAGCATGGCGCATGGCTCAGAGAATGGGCCCAATCGTCGCGATGACGTTGTTCCATATACGCCGCTGATATGACCAGTTCTTGACGCCCATCAGGCTTACCTGTTCGGACTGCGCTAAGTACTCTGCCTGCCTTTCACAGATCGCTGTGGTCACGGCGGCATCCTGCAACAGGATGTTGTTTTCATAGTTCAGATCAAAGCTGCGCATATCCAAGTTCGAGGACCCGATCAGGCTGACGTGCCCGTCAATGGTCAGGGTCTTGGCATGCAGCAACCCGGCGGTGTATTCGTGAATAACACATCCCGCCTCAAGCAGTTTTGCATAAAAACTGTGGCTGGCAGCAGCCACAACCCAACTGTCGTTCTTTTTGGGGAAAATTAATGTGACGGTGACGCCGCGATGGGCCGCAGCGCATAGGGCATCCAAGACCGTGGCATCGGGCACAAAGTAAGGCGTGGTCAGCGTCAAATGATCGCGCGCGCAGGCAATCGCGGTGGCAAAAAGCTGCGGGGTTGCCCCGCGCCGCTCTGTTGGGCCGTCGCCCATGACCAAAGCCGGAAATCCACCCTTGGCGGGATCCACTGAGGCAGGGGGATGGGCCAAATCCTCACCCGTTGCGCGTTTCCAATCGCTGGCAAACAGCAATTGGTTTTGGGCTACCACAGGCCCCTCAAATCGTAACATGATGTCGACCCAAGGTGCATATTTGGCTTTGGGTCGAAACTCAGGGTCAGCCGAATTGCGGCTTCCACAATAGGTAACCTCCCCATCAATGACCGTGATCTTGCGGTGATTGCGCAGGTCAAACCGGCTGGTCAGAATGGTGCGCAGCAGTTGATCCAGCGGCAATGCCACCGCAGTGTGGACTCCTGCCTCTGTCATAGCGGCCCAAAGCGGCGACCTGAGCAACCCGCGCGATCCCAAACCATCTGCCATTGCCCGGCAGGTTACCCCGCGTTTCGCAGCACGGATCAGCGCCTGCGCAACTGCGGTCCCGGTGTTGTCGTCCAACCAGATATAATACAGCACATGCACGTGGTCTTGCGCGGCATCAATGTCTGCGATCATGTGTTCAAGCGTGTCTGCACCATCAGCCATCAGTCTGGCGGTATTGCCTGAAATAGGATTGAAGCCGTTGATGGACGCCGCATACCCAAACGCAGGGCGAAAGTCTGGGGCGATAAGCTTGGTTGTGTTTTCCACTTTCCCGCGTGCCGGGATATCAGCGTCGACAAGTTCCTCCGCTATGGTGGTTTTGCCCGCTTTGGCCTTGTGGCCAATCTCAATTTCGCCAAACAGGAAATAGATCACGCTGCCGATGAACGGCAAGAACGCCAGCACGATAAACCATGCCAACCGGGCAGGCGGTGACAGATCACCCCGCAACAGAATGCGCAGGGTAAAGGCGATTACCAATATCGAATGAAGCGCTAGAATGAAACTTGCGAAAGTCATGGGGTGACATCCAGATCAATTACAATCGGCAGATGATCCGACGCCCGTGCAGCACTTAACGAATGGTGAACATGGCAGTGCAGGTGATCAACCGCCCCTTTCAGCACAAAGCGATCTAATGCCGCAACGGGGCGTGCCGCATGAAAACTGTTGCCGGGAATGATCATTTGATAGGCTGTTCCAAGGGCATCCGCGACACCCGCATCGTGCCGCCATGCGTTAAAATCCCCCGCGATCAGCACCGGATGATCCGCCGCGTCGATGTGTTTCTTTAGGGCAAGCAATTGTTTGAGCCGGGTGCGGCGGGTAAGGCCAAGGTGCACGCCGACAACTTCGATGTTGGGTTTGGACAGCACGGCAGAGACCGCCCCCCGTGGTTCCAAGGTTGGCAGTTCCAGCCGCTTGGCGATGTTCAAATGCATTGTGCCTGTGCGGTAGAGGATCGCGTTGCCGTGCCAACCATGGCTTTTCGGGCGCACCGACAGATCAGCAAGGCCATAGCCCAGCTCGCTTTGCATCTGCTCAATAGAAAGAACCCCAGCGCGCTGCCCGATCCGCTTGTCGGCTTCCTGCAACACGACCACATCAGCGTCGATTTCTTGTAACACGCGCATGATCCGGTCAGCGTCACGCTTCCAGTCCAAACCAACTGCTTTTCGAATATTATAGCTGGCAACCCGCATCAAACCTCCGCTTTTGTCACCGTCCCTTTGGAAGGACAGTATCGTCCGGGGGTGATGATTGCCACAAGCAGATTTGAACGCCTGCACTGACCATGCTAAGGCCGCAGCGACTGTGTTTGTGTGAAAGACGCAAGCACCCAACCCACTGTGCCAAAGCTACGTTGAATACTTATGAAATTGAATGCCTCTAGCGTGACCAGATCGGCCCGCCTATCTGTCGCACCCATGATGGATTGGACGGACCGCCACTGCCGTTATCTGCATCGGCTGATGAGCGCTCAGACGTTGCTTTATACTGAAATGGTTACCTCCCCAGCGTTGGTGCGGGGAGGGGCGTTGCATTTGCTCGACCATCATCCTTGTGAACATCCGGTTGCCTTGCAATTGGGCGGGTCAGATCCGGCGGAGCTGGCAGAGGCGGCGCGGATCGGGGCGCAGGCGGGCTATGATGAGATCAACCTGAATGTCGGGTGCCCGTCAGACCGGGTGCAATCGGGGTGTTTTGGGGCGGTGTTGATGGAAAATCCTGCCTTGGTTGCACGCTGCGTCGCTGAAATGCGGGCGGCGGTGGATGTCGAGGTGACAGTCAAATGTCGCATCGGTGTGGATGATCAGGACCCCGAAGAGGTCCTGCCCGAGTTTCTGGCCCATGTGGTTGGTGCGGGCTGTACCCGTGTGACCATTCATGCCCGCAAAGCATGGCTTAAGGGGTTAAGCCCCAAGGAAAACCGGGATGTCCCACCGCTGGACTATGACCTTGTGCACCGGATGAAGGGGTTGTTTCCGAACCTGCATATTTCCGTGAACGGCGGCATTACATCATTAACGCAAGCCCAAGCGTTTCTGGACGGCGGCTTGGACGGCGTGATGATCGGGCGCAGCGCCTATCATGCGCCCTGCGATATTCTGTGCGCTGCCGATCGAGTGATTTTTGGCGCGGGCAGCGATAGCACCGCGCAAGGCGTTGTGCAGGCGATGGTGCCCTATATTGACGCGCATATCGCGCAGGGTGGCAAGCTGAACCAGATCACCCGCCACATGATGGGGCTGTTTGCCGGGCGCCCCGGTGCGCGTCAGTGGCGGCGGATGTTGTCCGAACAGGCACATGTGCCCGGTGCAGGGTCCGCCTTGGTATTAGAGGCGCTGGAGGCGGTTGAAACACTGGCCCAAACGCAAGAAGCGGTGTAGCAGCACCTGAACCGCCAAGGAGATTCCAATGCCTGAGACCATGTTGCTGATACAGATGGCACTGTTGCTGATGGCGATTGGAGCTTTTGCAGGTGTGTTGGCGGGCCTCTTGGGGGTTGGCGGCGGCATTGTTCTGGTGCCTGCGTTTTTCTATGCCTTTCAAACGCTTGGCTACGGCGGGCCACAGTTGATGCAGATGTGTCTGGCGACCTCTTTGGCGACCATCATCGTGACCTCGATCCGGTCAGTCCATAGCCACAATAAAAAGAGCGCGGTGGATTGGACGATCCTGCGCACATGGGCACCGGGTATTGTGATGGGGGCGATATTGGGCATGCTCTTGGTCGCGCAACTGCGCACCAATACCTTGCAGATCATCTTTGGCGTTTTGGCGCTCATCGTTGGGCTTTATATGGGCTTTGGCCGGGCGCATTGGCGCTTGGGTCAGACAATGCCAACGGGTGTGGCGCGGGCGGCATTATCGCCTTCGGTTGGGTTTTTATCGGTGCTGATGGGCATTGGCGGTGGCAGTTTCGGCGTGCCGTTGATGAGCCTATATAACACCCCCATTCACCGCGCTGTTGCCACGGCGGCAGGCTTTGGCGTGTTGATCGCCGTGCCTGCGGTCATTGGATTTTTGTTTGTTGATATGTCTGAGGGCAAGCCGCCCTTTACCATAGGTGCGGTCAATCTGGTGGCGTTCTTTATTGTGATCGCCATGACACTGATCACGGCGCCAATGGGGGTGAAATTGGCGCATGCGATGGACCCAAAGCCACTCAAACGGGTGTTTGCGGTGTTTTTGGTATTCGTCGCACTTAACATGCTGCGCAGGGCCTTGGGGTGGTGAGCATGCGGGCAGGGGATGGCTTCACCGTCTTTGCCCATGACACCCGAGTTGCTGACTGGGCACAGGCCGCCCACAAAAGTGCTGTTCAGGTATCGCAAGACCCAGATATCCGTGCCGCCAACCTGCGCCACGGGCAGACGTGGTTTGTGGGGGTTGATGTACTGCCCACTGATCCAGATGGCAGTATCACAGGCGTGCCGCTTGTCGGGCCATGGACAGATCACATCACCGCGCCAAACACATGGCACCGCGCGCAGTTGTCGATTGTCTATCCCGGGTATCCCAAACAGGACCAAGGCGAGACGGATGCAAATCACCGCTACCGGATCACCCGAAAAGCGGCGCATGTGGACGGGTTGCTGCCAATCGGGCCACAACGACGGCGCTACATGCGCGAGCCACATGCGTTTATCCTTGGGCTGCCGCTGAATGTCTCAGATGCGTCACCATTGGTGGTTTGGCCGGGTAGCCATTTGATGATGGGGGTGGCATTGCGGCAGGTTATTGCTGGCAATGACCCAACACAGGTGGATATCACCGACGTCTATCACGCCGCCCGCCGCATGATTTTTGAACGCATCCCGCCCGTTGCGCTTCCCGTTGAACCGGGTCAGGCCGTGCTGTTGCATCGCCATTTGCTGCACGGAGTCGATGTCTGGCACCCCGGCGCAACCGCCCCGCCCGAGGGCCGGATGATCGCCTATTTTCGTCCGGAATTTTCGCCGCAAGAGTGGACCGCCTGATCAATTTGCTTGCCACGCCCGGCCCCTCGTGATTGCCTTCGGAACAAAGCTATTCAGGATTTCAACGTTGTCAGCACTGGTTTTTTCTGCGGTCCTCTGTGCCGCTCTCCTGCACGCGGTTTGGAATGCATTGGTCAAGGGTGGGGCCGACAAGCGGCTGAATATGGCTTGTGTCATCCTTGGTCATTCCCCCATGGCCTTGCTGGTTCTGTGTTTTGTGCCGCTGCCCACGTTTGAAAGCTGGCCCTATATCGTCGGTGGCATCCTCTGCCATTTTGGCTATCAGGTGTTTCTGCTTGGGGCTTATAACAAGGGGGATTTGACCCAGGTTTACCCCATCGCGCGTGGATCTGCCCCACTGATCGTGGCGGCGATATCGGTGTTTGGCTTGGGCATTGTGCTGGCCCCGCTGGAACTGCTGGCTGTGGCAATTATTGCGCTTGGCCTGATGAGCATGGCGCTGGTGCGACAGTCGGATGGCACCCGCAATCTCCCTGCGGCGAAACTGGCCCTGATCACAGGCTGTTTTATTGCTTCTTATTCGTTGATTGACGGTTTGGGTGCCCGGGTTTCGGGCAGTCCATGGGGGTTCTATGCCATCCTTTGTTTGGCGAACGCGGTGATTTTTGCGGGCTACATCGGAATGACCACACCAAATGTTCTGCGCCGCACTTTTACCAGCGGTTTGAAGATACTCTTTATCGGCGGCACCGCGTCCTTTGTAGCCTATGCGCTGGTGATCTGGGCATTCACTCAAGCGCCGATTGCACTGGTCAGCGCCCTGCGCGAAACCAGCATTGTCTTTGCCCTGCTGATTGGCGTGTTCTTTTTCCGCGAACGCATGGACTTGCCGAAACTGATCGCAATCTTTGCTACGCTTTCAGGCGCGGCGCTGCTTCGGTTTGGGAAATCCTGATGCGGATACTGGCGACCTCTGATCTGCACTGCGATGTGGCCGCGACCAAGGTGATTGCTGGGGCTGCCGGTGCGGCGGATGTGGTTGTGATCGTGGGTGATCTGGCCACCCGCGGCGAGGGGGCAGGGCCACTTTTGGAGCTGCTCAAGACCATATCGCGCCCGGTGATTTTAGTGCCCGGCAACCACGACGGACTGGCCGAAATGCGCAGCTTTTGTTCGGATTGGCGGGATGGACACGTGTTGCATGGGGACGGTCTGCGGCTTCGGGATATTCCGTTTTTCGGGCTGGGTGCCGAAATCCCACGCGCCAATGATGAAGTCTGGAATTTTGCCATGTCCGAGGCAAAGGCCGCCGCCGCACTGGCCAGCTGTCCTGTCGGTGCCGTTTTGCTCACCCACAGCCCACCGAAAGGCCTATGTGATCGCCAAAATAATGGCCGCCATGAGGGATCAACAGCTGTTACAGATGTGTTGCGCACCAAAGCACCGCGCCTGCATTTGTGCGGTCACATCCACGCGTCCTTTGGTCAAAGCGATAAACTGGGCGATTGCCCTGTCCACAACCTTGGGCCGACAGTGAACTGGTTCACGGTATAGGTTTTCAATTTTAAATTGAATTTTCCCTATTATCACCTTGACCACGCCTTATTGTCGCCATTTCGGACACGATACTCTGCCTCATGGAAATTGGAAACAATCCGAAACCATAGAGAAATACGAGGACGTGACGATTATGCGGATTATTTTGACAGGACCAGCGGGCAATCTTGGGTATTGGGAACAAGGTGCACGCGCCATTGGCAGTCACGCTTTTGGTTTTCAAGGCCGTTTTAAGCATCAGCACTTGTGTTCATTCGCGCGGCTTTCAGCTTTTGCTGGCAACAGCAACCATGCTCCATCAGGTCAAGACGGGGCGATCACATCTGATCTGGGTTTGGATCTGCTTTATGCGATTGCAGGTGCTTAACGTTTAATCACCCTGTGGCGGAGCTATCTGATGATAAAGTTCCAATTGCGGGAATCACTTTGATGTATTTACCATCCTTTTGGGCAATTACGCTCATTTAGATGGAAAGATTGAGAATTGAAAAAATATCTATTGATTACCGCTGGCACCGAATTGGGACCATTTTCTCCCGACGAACTGACGAACATGCACGTCAAGGCAGACACCTTGGTCCGCGACCCTGAGCACGCTGATGAATATATGCGGTGTGCCGACGTCAAAGACATCGCGGCGGCGTTGGTGGCACGCAACGAGAATGAGCTTCAGGCCTTTAATGCTCTTACCGACGATATGCAGACGCAGGCCCAGATGCATTGGGCCCCTGTGAAGGCAGACAGTTGCAAACCAAACGGCATGCGCCAGTATTCGGCGCAGCTGATGGACATTCCAAGTGGCACAAGATGGGAAGATGCCTGTGTCACAATGCCCAACACAGTGCGCGGGCACTACTTTGCCAGACCCACCCGTTGCGTTAACAATTTTGGCATGTGGGGCGAATGGGATGTGCCCGACCCGAGCTGCGGATCAAAAAGCGACATAAACGCAGTTGTTTTTGTAAAAACCGATATTCCATTGCACCTTGGCCATGTTGGCTGGGGGTTCAAGCTGGCAAATGGGCAATGGTGTTATGGAGCCACTGAAACCTTTGGCAAAAATGAAACGCCACCGGGCATGGACAATGGTGTTTTTATCAAACAAGGCAGCAAAGACGATATGTTCTATGCCTTTAAGAACGGGAAAACCCCCTCCAATGCGGGTTGGCGGTATCAATTTTACAAAGGCATGACCACTGGCAATCCGAACCCTCAACGTGGGGTAGAGGCGGCTGAACTGACCCAACGCATGGGATATGGATTATGGGGCAATAACTGCATGAACCATGCCATCAAAGTGCTGAATGCCTATGCAGGATATCCGATGGTTCCTGTCGCTAATTCAAGTTCACCGCAATACTGGGTGCCAAATTTCTGGTTTGCGCAGATCACCGCGGCAGAAAAATCCACCTCGGCCCCGTTCTGATCAGGTGTCGCGCCGTGCCATGCGTGCGGCGCGCCCACCGCGGCGTTTGGTGAATTGTGCCGCGCGGGCAGGCAGTTCTGCCATGACCTCACGCCGTTCATCGGGGTGCATTTTTGACCAGCGGCCAATTTCATCAATTGAACGTAAACATCCCGTACACAACCGCGATTCTGGATGAACCACGCATATCTTGATGCAGGGGCTTTCGACCTCGTCGCGCTTCCAGACCTCATCAACCATTTTCCGCACTCCTGCGCACCACCGCAAGGCGGTCCAATATCCCTTGCAAGATATACCCGGCAGCCACGTGATCAATGACCTCAGCACGACGTTTGCGGGTCGTATCCGCCTCAAGCAGCGCTTTTTCAGCGGCAACCGTGGACAGACGTTCATCCCAATAGGTGATCGGCATCGGTGACAGGCGGTCAAAGTTGCGCGCGAAGGCGCGGGTGGACTGGCAGCGTGGCCCCTCAGAGCCATCCATATTGCGCGGCAGGCCCAACACCAGTCCGCCAATGCGCCGATCCGCGATGATCTCAATCAGCCGCGCGGCATCAAGGCCAAATTTCTTGCGCCGTATGGTTTCAAGCGGAGTGGCAACGCTGAGAAAGCTGTCGCTGACCGCGACGCCGATGGTTTTTTCACCCAGATCAAGGCCAATCAGCGCCTGCATTGGGGGCAGGGCGGCAGCAAAGTCGGTGATGTCGTCAAGGATCACTCCGCGACCCCGGCCTGTGACCCGGCAGCGCGGATAACATCCAACGCACCTGCATCATTTTCAAACACCTGCATGGCGTTGTTAAACACCGCCAGCGCCTGATCCGCATCACCCAAAACGGCAAGTGAGGTGATCAGCCGTGCCCAATCGCTGGGCGGGCCACCGTCGGTTGCCAACCGATCAGACAGGCCTGCAACCATGCCGCCAATCATCTCCATCCGCTCATCCGCCGTCATGTCGGATGCGGCGGTGATGTCATCGGCGCTTGGCCCTTTTGCACGTCCGCTGCCGATCGTGGGCAAAGAATAATCAATACCCGCCAAACTGGCGATGGGCATGATCTGATCGCGGATGGGCCCGATCCAGGGGGCATCCTCGGGGCCGCGCCGCAGCAATTCATCCCACAAACGGAAGGCAATATCGGGTCGACCGGTTTGGATCATCATCAAGCCGATGTAATACCGCGCCCGTTCGTCCATGGTATCTTGCGCCAAAACCGCCCGCAGCGCCGTTTCCGCCTCGGGAGAGACATAGCCGCCTGCCGCCAGCACCAGAAATTCAGCGTAA
The DNA here is from genome assembly GCA_051251995.1 of Sulfitobacter sp. GTDB lineage: Bacteria > Pseudomonadota > Alphaproteobacteria > Rhodobacterales > Rhodobacteraceae > Sulfitobacter. The sequence goes on along the minus strand of JBPOFF010000003.1, from coordinate 268,554 downwards.
TCGCCGATCTCTTTGGCATCAGCATCGCCGCCCATAATACGCAGCACATCTTTTTGCGCGGCGGCGGCGGCGGTGAAATTGCCGATATTTGCTTCGTTCTGAGCCAACAATTGATGGCCTTGCAGATCACCCGGGCGTTCAGCCACAGTTGTGCGCAATTTATCCAGCAGCCCCAGATATTCGTCGCTTAACCCTTCGGGCAAGGGGGCGGCGGGCAGGCTGTCTTCGGCGCTTTGTTGGCTGGGGCGGGTTTCGCGCATCTCTTGGGCAAAGGCGATCCGATCCGCCAGCGCCAGATCGCCATATCCAGGCTGACCCAGCTTGGCATAAAGCGCGATACTGCCCGCTACCAAGGCCAGCGCAATGAAAGCACCCAATAAGGTGGGCCGGGTTTGTATCCTAGGCTTTGAGGCACGGCCCTTGGGGTCAGCTGCCAAAATCCGCCGCGAAATTTCTGTGCGCACCCGTTCCGCGTCCTGCGCACCAACCACACCGCGTGCGACGTCGCGGTCCACGTCAGCCAGTTGGTCCCGGTACACTTTCAGGTCATAGGTGGCCTTGGAAGGTATCGTATCCTGCGCACCGCGCCACATGGCACGGCCCAGCAAAAGAGCGACCAAAGCGGCCATGGCGGTGGCAGTCATCCAGAAGATCATGAATTTGTCGATGTGTTGTTCATGCGCCCTACCTATCTCTTTGGACCGACCTGCAAAAGAGGACAAATTGACATGTGGCTGCGACATTCTTTGCCAATTGCAGGGCATGTCGCAAAATTGCTATGGAGTGCCGTGGTGAGTATCCTCTTTTCTGCTGATCACTCCAGAAACGAAACTGATGTGGCGGCCTCTCGAATCTGGGGTATATCCGTTACGAAACCACCACCTATCTATGCCGGGGAAGCCTAATATGAAGAAGTACTCAGTATTTGCCGTGGCCCGCGAAGCGATGCGCCACCACACTGGCTGGAACCGGGCGTGGCGCGATGCGCAGCCGAAAAAGAAATACGATGTGATCATCATTGGGGCAGGGGGTCATGGTTTGGCCACGGCCTATTACCTTGGTAAAAACTTTGGCATCACCAATGTCGCGATTTTGGAAAAAGGCTGGCTGGGCGGGGGCAACACCGGGCGCAACACCACGATCATCCGCTCGAACTATTTGCAAGACCCGTCTGCCGCGATCTATGAAAAATCCCGGTCGCTGTATGAGACCATGAGCCAAGACTTGAACTATAACGTCATGTTCAGCCCACGTGGTGTGATTATGCTGGCGCAAACTGAACATGAGGTGCGCGGCTATAAACGCACCGCCCATGCCAACGCCTTGCAGGGCGTACCAACCGAATTTATCGGACCGGAAAAGGTCAAATCGCTGGTGCCGATCATCAACATTGATGGGCCGCGTTATCCGGTGCTGGGTGGTTTGTGGCAGGCCCGCGGCGGCACTGCGCGCCATGACGCGGTGGCATGGGGCTATGCCCGCGCCTGTTCCGACATGGGTATGGATGTGATCCAGAAATGCGAAGTCACTGGCATCCGTCAGGTGGGTGGCAAGGTCACGGGCGTGTCGACCAACCGTGGCGATATTGACTGTGACAAACTGGGCATGGTGGTTGCAGGCCATTCCGGGCATCTGGCTGATATGGCTGGGTTCCGCCTGCCGATTGAATCGGTTGCCTTGCAAGCACTGGTGTCAGAGCCGATTAAACCCTGCATGGATGTGGTCGTGATGGCCAACACCGTACACGGTTATATGTCGCAGTCCGACAAGGGCGAAATGGTGATTGGTGGCGGCACCGATGGCTACAACAACTACACCCAGCGCGGCGCGTTCCACCATATTGAGGAAACTGTGCGCGCGCTGATCGAGACCTTCCCAATGGTGTCGCGCCTCAAAATGTTGCGCCAATGGGGTGGGATTGTTGACGTAACGGGGGACCGTTCGCCGATCCTGTCCAAAACGCCCGTTGACGGTGTGTTCATCAACTGCGGTTGGGGGACAGGTGGGTTCAAGGCGATTCCGGGGTCAGGCTGGGCAATGGCAGAGCTGATGGCCAAGGGGCAATCGCCGCTGACCGATGCCTTTGGATTGAACCGTTTTCAAGAAGGTCGGTTCATTGATGAATCTGTGGCAGCGGGTGTGGCACACTAATGCGCAACTTTAATATCGTCACGGATGTGTCAGCAGGTGAGCCGGGCCATTTGGCCGCAACGTTGCGGCCAAATTCGGCTGTGAATAGCCGAGACAGGGTAAATTTTGACAAAACTATTGCCAGATTGCGGGGTGATGACATGATTTTCCCATCCAACGGGAAGGATGGATCATGTCAGAAAACACAATTCACAGCGGCAACGGCAGCAAGCGTGGTGTCATCATTGCGATTGTTATTTTGGTCATTTTCGTTGCGGGCATTGCAATGCTTGGCAACGGATCAGCACCGGATGATGGCTCAGCACCAGTCGCAACTGGCACCACAGATACCAACGGCTAAGGCCCCCTCGCAGGTCGTTAGCAAAGCGCGTCCCCTCTGGGGCGTGCACTCCTGTACGCGGTTAAAATACGTGCGGTCCGTGATTTGGATGGATCGTCAGGTTCATCGCATTATCCCTAACATGCGCGTTTTTACACGTGTCTTTGTTCAAATCATGCGCGAGCAATATGCGCTTTTGTCGATGCTCGTAAATGGCAATGACAACGCCCGCGATGCCAACCAGCGCCAATATGATCACAATTACACTCATACCTTCAATATAGGTGTGCTTCCCGTATTTTCCAAGATCGGAGCAATACCATGCTAACAATCCATTGCCCCAACTGCGGCATCACCGCTGAAGAAACCGAATTTCATGCCCACGGCGAGGCGCATCTGAAACGCTTCGGTCCCGGCTCCTCGGACGATGATTTTGAGACCTATTTGTTCATGCGCGACAACCCCAAGGGGGTGCATTTTGAACGCTGGCGGCACCAGAACGGCTGTGGCAAGTGGTTCCATGTGGCGCGCTGCACCATGACGCTTGAAGTGTTTGGCAGTTATAGCGCGCAAACCTACGGCCCGCCGCCGGAATTGCTGAAAGAAATCGAAGACAAACGTCCCGGCTGGTCCAAAAAGGAGTTGGCGCAATGAGCACCCGTCTTGCCACAGGTGGTCGCCTGTTGAACAAATCCAAGCCGCTGAACTTTACCTTCAACGGCAAACAATTGCGCGGCTATGAGGGCGACACATTGGCGTCTGCATTGCTTGCCAATGATCAGATGCTGGTGGGGCGGTCGTTTAAATACCACCGTCCGCGCGGCATTGTCGCCGCTGGCCCGGAAGAACCAAACGGGCTGGTCAACCTTGGCCGCGATGGCAAGTTTGAACCAAACCAGCGCGTCACCACGACCGAGCTGTTTGACGGTCTTGAGGCCGCCAGCCAGAACCACTGGCCCAGCCTTGAATTTGATGTGGGCGCGATTAACAAACATCTCAGCCGGTTTTTGCCAGCGGGTTTTTATTACAAGATGTTCATGTACCCGCGCGCAGCGTGGAAACATGTGTATGAGCCGATCATCCGCCACTCAGCCGGTTTGGGCAAAGCGCCAAAGGCGCGTGATGAAGACACCTATGAACATTTTTATGCGTTCTGTGATGTGCTTGTGATCGGTGGCGGTGTTGCGGGCCTAGAGGCCGCGCGCACCGCAGGCCGCACTGGCGCGCGGGTGTTGCTGCTGGAGCAGACAGAGACATGGGGCGGGCGCACCTTGGTCGATGGCGGCATCATTGACGGCAACCCTGTGGATAAGTTTGTGGAGGGAATCCTCGCTGAGCTTAACGCCATGGAAAACGTGCAGATTCGCAGCCGTTGCATGGGGGCAGGGGTGTACGACCACGGATATGTCCTGGGCTACGAACGCCTGACCGATCATGCACCGCAGACACCCGGCCCACGTCACCGGTTGTGGCGCATCCGTGCGGGTCATGTGATCACCGCAACAGGCGCCTTGGAACGGCCGCTCAGCTTTGCCGGAAACGATATTCCGGGCGTCATGCTGGCGGCATCGGTGCGCGACTATGTGGTGAACTTTGGTGTGTCGGTGGGCGACCGCACGGTGGTCGTCACCAACAACGATGATGCTTACCTTACGGCAATTGCGCTTAAGCATGCTGGCCTTGAAGTGCCTGCGATCCTTGATGCGCGGGTGCTGCCACAAGACAGCCCACTGATGGCGCAGGCCAAGGCATTGGGCATTCGGGTGCTGATGGGCCACGGCGTGTCGTCAGTCAAAGGCGGCAAGCGTGTCACCAGTGTTGAAATCTGTTCCCAAGCCGGCGAAGGCGCGGTGCTGGAAGACATCGCCTGTGATGCCATTGCCATGTCGGGCGGCTGGTCGCCAGTGGTGCATCTGTGGTCCCATTGTGGTGGGAAATTACGCTGGGATACCACCCATGCGTGTTTTTCCCCCGATGTGGATAACCCGCCAAAGGGTGCGGATGGTTTGGGCTTTGTCACGCCCGCAGGCACAGCGGCGGGCATCTTTGCATTGGATGATGTTTTACATGACGCCCATGCGGCAGCAGATGGCGTGGTGGTCACCCTTGGCTTCAAACTGCCCAAGGGTATTGCCGCTCCGCACGCTGAACGCCGGATCGACGCCCCAATGGCCCCGGTGTGGATGATGCCGCAAGGCGCGTCGGTAAAACTGCGCGAAAAGGCGTGGCTGGATTATCAGAACGATGTGAAAGTGTCAGACGTGCGATTGGCCGCGCAAGAGGGTTTTGTTTCAGTGGAACATGCCAAACGCTATACCACATTGGGCATGGCAACTGATCAGGGTAAGTTGAGCAATATCAACGGCCTTGCGACACTTGCAGGTGCCTTGGATGCGGATATTCCGGCGGTGGGCACCACCACGTTCCGCCCGCCTTATCACCCGATTTCGATGGCAGCGATTGGTGGCGAGGCGCGCGGCGCGGTGTTCCAGCCGATCCGCCGCACACCAATGCACGATTGGCACGAAAGTCACGGTGCCGAATTCGAACCAGTGGGCCACTGGCGGCGTCCCTATGCCTATAAGCAGGGGGCGGAATCCACCCATGACGCAGTCATGCGCGAAGTCAGCAACACCCGCGAAAAACTGGGCCTTCTGGATGCCTCGACGCTTGGCAAGTTGATCGTCAAAGGGCCGGACGCGGGCAAATTTCTCGACATGATGTACACCAACATGATGTCGACGTTGAAACCGGGTAAATGTCGTTATGGTCTGATGTGTTCGGAAAACGGTTTCCTGATAGACGACGGTGTGGTGGCACGCATTGATGACGATACTTGGTTGTGCCACACCACCACCGGCGGGGCGGAACGTATCCATGCCCATATGGAAGAATGGCTGCAAACCGAATGGTGGGACTGGCAGGTCTATGTCGCCAACGTCACCGAACAATACGCACAGATCGCGGTTGTCGGCCCCAACGCCCGTAAATGCCTTGAGAAACTGGGTGGCATGGATGTCTCCAAAGAAGCCTTGGCGTTTATGGATTGGGCGGACGGCGAAATTGGCGGGTTCAAATGCCGGGTTTACCGGATCTCGTTTTCGGGTGAGCTGAGCTATGAAATCGCCGTGGATGCGTCGCACGGCCAAGCGTTCTGGGATGCCCTAATGGTGGCGGGCCATGATCTTGGCGTGATGCCATACGGGACCGAATGTCTGCATATTTTGAGGGCTGAAAAGGGCTTTATCATGATTGGCGATGAAAGTGACGGCACCATCATCCCGCAGGATCTGGGTTTGAACTGGGCGATCTCAAAAAAGAAAGAAGATTACCTTGGCAAGCGCGCGCAAGAACGCAGCCATATGATCGATCCGAACCGCTGGAAACTGGTGGGGCTTGAAACAACCGATGGCTCAACTTTGCCGGATGGGGCCTATGCCGTGGGTGAAGGCACCAATGAAAACGGCCAGCGCAATATGATTGGGCGGGTCACATCGACCTATCATTCGCCTGTGTTGGGAAAGGGCATCGCCATGGGTCTGGTTCACAATGGCCCCGACCGTATGGGCGAAGTGATCAGCTTTCCCGGCACTGATGGCAAAACCTATGAGGCGAAAATCGTCGATCCGGTTTTCTATGACAAAGAAGGGGAGAAGGCGAATGTCTGATCCGGTAACAGCGCTTAAGAACGCCCAAAATGACGCAGGCATCGCCGCAATCACAGAGATCGGTCCGCTGGGGATGATCACCCTGCGCGGCGATTTGAATGCGCCTTATATCCGCAATGCGTCCACGGCTGTGGCGGGTGTCGATTACCCAGAGGACCGCATGTGCACCTGCGTTGGGGACCGTGGCATTGCCTGGATGTCACCCGATGAATTGCTGGTCATGTGCCCCTATGACGATGTCGCAGTGAGCCTTGAAAAGATCAACAAGACCATTGCCAACCACCACACATTGGCCATCAACGTGTCAGACGCCCGCGCGGTTTTTGAGGTCAAAGGCACCCATGCACGCGAGGTCATGGCCAAGCTGGCCCCGGTTGATCTGGCCCCGGATCAGTTCACCCCCGGCATGTTCCGCCGGACCCGGATGGCGCAGGTGCCTGCCGCGTTCTGGATGCGCGACGATGAGACCTTCCAGATCATCTGTTTCCGCTCGGTTGCGCAATATGTGTTTGATCTGTTGAAAGTTGCAGCCCAGCCAGGATCAGAGGTGAATTACCTTTAACGCCTGCCTGATCTGTCCAAGCCCTTTCACCCACACGTGATGCACAATAGCGTCACCTGTGGGTTGTGAACATCTATCACTCTGATATGAGGGCGGGAAATGACAAAAGGGGTATGACTGATGATCAAAAAGTCAATTTGCGCAGGCCTTGCCGCAGCTTTCTTGACGTCATCGCCGGTGTCGGCGGCCGGGTTTCTGTATGAATGCGATATCGCTGATCCTGAACGGGCGCGCGGTTGGATATCCCCAAAGATAGCGATTATTTTCCCAGACGAAAAATCGGTACAGATTTTAGATGCCATCACGCTGTCCTATACCAAAGACCCGGTTCCCGGCACGATTTCGCGCAATAATAGCAAACGTTTGATCGTGAACTGGCTGGTCACGGGCGTCAAAGCGGACAACGGCCGCAGCTTTGCCGGGATCAAATACCGGGCATCAATTTCCAAATCGACGGGCGCGGTCGAAGTATCCATGCTGCCAAAAGGCTATGACAAAGGCGTGCGCGCTGAAGGCACCTGTAAGAAACGCAAAAAATAAGGGTCAAGCCACGGTGCGCTGAATAAGGGTTTCCGCTTAAAATACCGCGCAAACATTGGCTATTTAACGGCCTTGACCTTGACGAATGGCCGCGCAGCACTTCATGTGAATAAGACCGAAATTTCAACTGAGGAGGCCCATCCAATGGCTTTTCAACTTCCCGATCTTCCCTATGCCCATGACGCCCTTGCCGCCAAAGGCATGAGCGCCGAGACGCTGGAATACCACCACGACAAGCACCACAACGCCTATGTCACCAATGGTAACAAGGCGATTGAGGGCACCAAGTGGGAGGGCAAGACCCTCGAAGAGATCATCGCGGGTACATATGACGCCGGCGCTGTTGCACAGAACGGTATTTTCAACAACATCAGCCAGCTTTGGAACCACAACCAGTTCTGGGAAATGATGGGCCCGAATGACAACAAAATGCCGGGCGAGCTTGAAAAAGCGCTGACCGATAACTTCGGGTCCGTTGACAAGTTCAAAGACGAATTCAAAGCCGCAGGGGCCGGGCAGTTTGGTTCCGGTTGGGCATGGCTGGTGAAAGCCAAGGATGGCAGCCTGAAGGTCACCAAGACCGAAAACGGCGTGAACCCGATCTGTTTTGGCCAGACGGTGCTGCTGGGCTGTGATGTGTGGGAACATTCCTATTACATCGACTTCCGCAATGCGCGTCCTGACTATTTGACCAACTTCCTCGACAACCTTGTGAATTGGGAAAACGTCGCAGGCCGCATGTAAGGCTGTCGCGGCTCTCCCAATCACCGACGCCCACCGCTTGCGCGGCAGTCTGGGTGAGTTGGGAAAACACTTCGCCTCGCGCATGTAAGGCTGGCGATTTAGATTAATAGAAGGCCCTTTCGCGAGAGCGGAGGGGCCTTTTACATTTGTGACTGATCCGCAGGTTGAAAAATTCAATACGCTGGATGGTATGGCTGTGGCAATCGGATCACATGACAAACGCAACTGTTTGGCGTGTGGCTAAGGGTAAAAGCCGCGAACGGTGCACGCTGTGGTTGGCCAAACTGTGACGATGGAATGCTGTATTGCGTGATCGGCTGGTTCTATCGCTCAACGGTTAACGCCTCAGTCATCGCTTTTATTTAGCAAACATATCACTACGGATGACGTGGTTTTGATCAAACCGCGACAGACCCGGCACATTGCCGGATGTGCCACCCGCGCCACGCCCCACACCTGTTATGCGTCAGACCAGCGATGTTTCCAACGCGGCCAGCGTTGCATCGGAATCTGGCAGAACGTGCAGATATTCCAACAGCGTTTCATCGGCAAAACCATGTGTCACTACATGGTTCATCAATAACATGAGGGGATCCCAATATCCATTTGTATTCACGAGGAAAACGGGCTTTTCATGTAAGCCCAATTGCCGCCAAGTCAGGACTTCAAACAGCTCATCCAAGGACCCCGCACCGCCGGGCAAAACCACCACGGCGTCGCAGTTCATGAACATCACTTTCTTACGTTCATGCATGGTTTCCGTCACCACATAGGTGGTCAGATCGGTCTTGCCGACCTCCCAATCAACAAGGTGCTGCGGGATGACACCAAAGGTCGTGCCACCCGCCGATTGCGCCGCGCGGGCAACGGACCCCATAAGGCCGACATCACCGGCACCATACACCAGACGAAGGCCCAGTGTGGCCAATCCGTGGCCCAGCTGTTCTGCGTTTTTGGTATAATGCGGATCATCACCGGGCCGGGAGCCGCAGAAGACACAGACGGATTTTTGGATCATGATGGGGGTCCTCGTAAAGCTGACTGCCGCGAAAAAACTGAATCGCGCATCGGTGTTTTGACCCGTGTTACCGCGCTTGATACAAGGTCTCAACCATGGGGATGGCCGGCACGCTGGTCAAAGGGACAAATCAAGATGAGTAAATTCAAGGCTGCTCTAGGCGGGAATGCAGGCACCATTGGGGCAATCGCAGTGGTGGTGTCTGTTTTAGCGCTGGGTGCGTGGATCGGTAAAAAACGCGACACGGCCAAGGTGACACCTGCAACCGCGCTTTTGCAGCCTCAAGATTCCACACCGCAGCCGGACAAGGATACCCCAACGGCCCCCGCGCAAGAAGTGGCAGAAGACCCCCAAACCGCACCCGCAACTGACACTGCTCAAGCCCAGATCGCAGTTCCAGCATTTGATGAAGTGCGCCGGGAGCCGGACGGCATGACTGTTGTTGCCGGGCGTGCGGAACCGGGGGCCACCGTGCAACTGATGCGCGACGGTGAGGCGATTGCGACAACAACTGCTGATGGTTCTGGAAAATTCGCCACGCTGGCGATCATCGCGCCGGACGGGCAGGGGCACGTCCTGTCGCTGATGCAACAGGTTAATGGCACCGATACCCCGTCATCGGACGAGATTATCCTTGCCCCAACCGAAGCCCCCGTTGTTGTGGCTGATACAGCTCAGGCCTCGCAGGCGGTTGACGCAGCACCCACCGAGGAAACCCCGGTGCCACAAAGCACGATGGTTTCAGAGGCCGAAGAAGCCCCTGCCGCCACGGCGGCGGTGCCTGCTGAGGCTCCAGCAGAGAAAATGACATCTGAACAAATTGCTGTGTCAGACCCCACAAATGAAACTCTGGCAGAGGGGATTATCGCTGAGGCCGCAGAACCATCAACGCCCACCGATACCCCGGCCACAAAAGAGCAGGTGGCTGTGCTCAAATCCACAGCTGACGGTGTGGAACTGCTGAACGCCGAAGCACCTGAGGTGATGGATGCTGTTGCCCTTGATACGATCAGCTATTCCGACGCAGGTGATGTGCAGCTTGCGGGCCGTGCACAACCGGACGCCCAAGCAGTGCGGGTCTATCTCGACAATGATGCGGTGATCAATCTGCCGGTTGACGCACAAGGCCGCTGGCGTGGTGATGTGCCTGATGTGGACGAAGGTATCTACACCCTGCGTGTTGACGAAGTGGCGGCAGACGGCAGCATCACAAGTCGGGTTGAGACACCGTTCAAACGCGAATCCACAGCTGTGCTGGCGCAAGCGTCAGCTGCACAGGACGGCCCGATCAAGGCAATCACCGTCCAAGCCGGGGCAACGCTGTGGGCGATTGCCCGGGATCGTTACGGCGATGGCCAGCTCTATGTGCGGGTGTTCAAAGCCAATGAAAGCGACATTCGTGATCCCGATCTGATCTATCCCGGTCAGGTTTTTGATCTGCCGGACTAAACAGCAGGAAAGCGTTTTCTTTCAAAGAAAACGGCCCGGAATTTTTGAAAAATTCCGTCACCGCTGGCAAACACCGGATACGAGGGCTATGTAACAAACCTACCCATATTGGAAGTTATATGCCCAGCGACGCCGCCCGCCCCAACACCGCAGAAAAAGCCAACAAAAAACCCTTACTGACGGACGAAGAACTGGTCGATCAAGCCGAACGCCAGTCCGGCATGTTGGTGCTGCGCAAGGTCGCGCCCTATCTTTGGCCTGCGAATATGCCTTGGGTGAAACGGCGTGTCATCTGGGCGATGATTGCCCTGATTGCGTCCAAACTGGTCACAGTGATCATGCCGTTCTTTTACAAGGGTGCCGTTGACGCATTGTCGGGCGAAGGGGTGCCAATGCTGGCCTTGGGCGCCGTGGGCCTGACAGTGGCCTACGGCATGGCGCGCCTGATGGGAGTGGGGTTCCAACAATTGCGTGATGCGGTTTTTGCCCGGGTGGGGCAACGCGCGCTGCGTATGCTGGCGCTGGAAACCTTTGAACATATTCACAAACTTTCAATGCGCTATCACATCACCCGTAAAACCGGGGGCCTGAGCCGGATCATCGAACGTGGTGTGAAGGGGGTCGATTTCCTGCTGCGATTCTTGCTGTTCTCCATTGGTCCTCTGATCCTTGAGCTGCTGATGATCGGCGTGATCCTGACGATATTCTTTGACGTTTGGTATCTGGCCGTCGTGGCCGTCACCATTGCGCTTTATGTCTGGTTCACCTTTGCCGTCACCGAATGGCGGGTGAAACTGCGCCGTCAGATGAACGATCAAGACACCGATGCCAATCAAAAGGCCATCGACAGCCTGCTGAACTATGAAACAGTGAAATACTTTGGTGCCGAAGCCCGCGAAGCCGCGCGATATGACGATGCCATGGCGGGTTATGAGGTCGCTGCGATCAAGACCAACTATTCGCTGGCCTTCCTGAATTTTGGCCAGTCCATGATCATCACTGCGGGTCTGGTTGCTGTGATGGTGATGGCCGCAGTGGGCGTGCAGGCTGGCACGCTGACGGTTGGTGATTTTGTCATGGTAAACGCCTATATGGTTCAAATCACCGTGCCGCTCAATTTTCTTGGCACTGTCTACCGCGAAATCCGGCAGGCGCTGGTGGATATGGGGCAAATGTTTGGCCTGCTCGATCAACCCGCCGAGATTGCGGATAAACCCAATGCGCCTGCTTTGAAGGTGACGGGCGGGCGGGTGACGCTTGAGAATGTGGCCTTTGGCTATGACCCGGATCGCATAATCCTCAAGGGGGTCACGCTTGAGGCAGAGCCGGGTCAAACGGTCGCGATAGTCGGCTCTACCGGGTCGGGCAAATCGACCATCGGGCGGTTGTTGTTCCGGTTCTATGACGTGCAGGGCGGGGCGTTGAAAATCGACGGTCAGGACCTGCGCGATGTTACGCAGCTTAGCCTGCATCAGGCCATTGGTGTGGTGCCGCAAGACACGGTGCTGTTTAACGATACCATTGGCTATAACATCGCTTATGGCCGCGAGGGCGCGACGCAAGAACAGATCGAACAAGCCGCGCGGGATGCGCAAATCCATGATTTCATTCAAAGCCTGCCAGATGGCTATGCCACCACAGTGGGTGAACGCGGCCTCAAGTTATCGGGTGGCGAAAAACAACGGGTCGGCATTGCACGGACGCTGCTCAAGGACCCGCCGATTTTGTTGCTGGACGAGGCGACAAGCGCGCTGGATAGCGAAACCGAGCATGAAATTCAGGACGCATTGCAGCGGGCCGGGCAGGGGCGCACGGTGCTGACCATCGCCCATCGGCTCAGTACGATTGCCGATGCTGACAGCATTGTAGTGCTGGAAAAGGGCGAGATTGTCGAACAAGGCACGCATGACGATTTGCTGGCCCGTGACGGCCGCTATGCCCAGTTGTGGACCCGCCAACAGGCCGAAGAAGGTGCGGTGTCCTAGCAACGAAAATGGACGGCTGTGTCTTGGGAGGTGATGTGCCATGCTCAAAGATAGATTTGGCACCCATTGGATGAGCTCGATCCCGGGTTAACGGTCGGGTGGCGGGGCCGCACAGGTACGGACCCTGCAATCTCGCTTATTCTTGCGCGACGGCCTTTGACGTCAGTTTGTCCAAGGCACCAGTCATCATGGCCAGATATTTGGCATCTGCGGGCAGGCCATGCGCCTCACCCAGATCAGCAGGGTTGTGATAGGTGACATGCACCACGCCTTCTGCATCGGCATAGGCCAATACCCGCAAAGGCAGGTCTAATCCGGCACTCTGGCTATCCAGCATTGCAGGCGTGCCAAGCTTTGGATTGCCAAAAATCAACAATTCTGTTGGGCGCAATTCCATGTCAACTTTTGCAGCCCCCGCCGCATGATCTACGCGGGCAAAGACGGTGGCACCTGCGCCCTCCACGGCGGCGGCCAATCGGTCAATAGTGACAGGCACAGAATGCGGGCTGACCTTGGTGATTAAATCAGCGGCATAGGCAGGCAGGGTCATAAGCGCACTCACACATGTTGCAAGGATCACGGAACGAAACGGCATCGGGCGTTGCATCGAAAATCTCCTTTTTTGGTTTGGGTCCACCCCATCCTAACGCCAAAGGTTGTAGGCACGAGGGGGCAGACATCACATTTGCGTATGTCGCTGTCATTCAGCGGGGTTCAGCACCCCGGTTTTTGGCTGCGGCGCAGGGGGGATCATCTCGGAACTGTCCCAGATGATTTCCTGCGCGGTGTTGCGCCGTGCATCACGCTGCAAGGCCCAATCGCGCGCCGCTTTACTGGCACGGCCCAGCGACAGCTTGGCCAGCAACCGCGCAATCCAATGAACATAAGTTGTGGCCCAAACCCGGATCGCCAACATCGACGGTGTCACCATCAATGTCAGAACCGTCGCAATACCAAGGCCAAATACCACCGCTGTCGCCAACTGTTTCCACCACAGCGAGGTGGGGGAATCGATGGTATAACCACCATCAGCAAAGTTCAGCGACAGACCAAACATCATTGGGGCCAGACCAGACATCGTGGTGATCGTGGTCAGCAACACTGGACGGATACGCGCCTGTGCGGTCCTGATGATCGCCTCAATCCGCGGCATGTAGCGCTCGTATTCCTGATAGGTGTCGATCAGGATGATATTGTTGTTCACCACAATCCCGGCCAAGGCGACAATCCCGGTGCCTGTCATGATGATTGAAAAGGTTTGATCCATGACCAACATCCCAATCAACACGCCCGTCGTCGATAGAACCACCGCCAGCAACACCAGTGCGGCATTGTAGAACGAGTTGAACTGCGCCAGCAGAATGATGAACATCAGGCCCAATGCGGCGGAAAAGGCGGATTGCAGGAAGGCTGCGGATTCGTCTTGGTCATCCTGATCGCCAGTCCATTCATAACTGACCCCAAACGGCAGCGGCTTTGTGTCCAGCCAAGTGGTGACCTCAGTGATCCGTTCATTCGCAGTGATTGGCACCGGGCGTAGGGTGCCCGAATCTGCCAAGGCTTGCAAATCCTCGTTTTGACCCAGCGCCGTGCGTGTCATGACCTTATAACTCAGGCCATCTAGCGAGGTGAAATCAGCATCCCCGGCCGCAGGCCGCAGGCTGGCAAAGCTTTCTTGCACATCCTCACCATTAACGGTCTTGGTGCGCACCAGCTTGATCAACCCAACGCCAACACCTGCCTTGATATCAAGGTAGCGTTTTTGATCGACCCGGGTGATTTCGGCCAATTTTGGCACTGGGGTCCGGGTGATAAAGTTGCTGAGCGGGATTAACCCATCGCTGGTGCGGACCTTCAACGTATCAAGCGTGCTTAAAACCCGGTTCTTTTCAGGCAGGCGCACACGAATTTCGATTTCCTCGTCCGAGCTGTCAACGCGCATGGTGTCCAACAACAAGCCACGCGTGACCAGTTGCACCATCGCACCCACCGTCAGAACATCTGCGCCGTACCGTCCGGCCTTTTCAACGTCGACATTAATTTGCCAGTCGATGCCGGGCAGGGGGCGGGTGTCTTCGATCAGGGTTAGACCGGGCGTGGTGTCAAAGTGGTCCCGTGCCAATGCGGTGGCGGTGATCAGGTCAACAAAACTGTCTGATTTAAGCCGCAGGTGAACCGGCTTGGGCGATGCAGGGCCGCGCGCCTGAGCGAGAATTTCAATGCGGACACCGGGGATGTTTTGCAGCTGTTCGGTCAGTTCATTAATGATCAAATCACCGTCAAATGCCGGGTCTTGGCTTTCGCGCGTGACCTCGTAGCCCAGCAGTGGAATGGTGAACAATGTGGTGCGCAGGTTGGGGCGGTCCGCCCAAGGGATGGTCTCAAACTGGATTTGTCCGATGGAATCTTTTGGTGATGGCACACCATCTGTATTGCTGTTCAATCCGCCTTCGCCCGCAAAAGAGAACGCTGTTTGGATGCCCGGATGCGCCAATACGATATCTTCCGCCTGATGGACCAGTGCGTCTTTTTCCTCAAGACTTAGATTGCCGCGCGCCAAAACATAGACGATCGCCTGTTCGGGTTCGGATTCAACAAAGAATTCAACGCCTTTGGAGTTGTTGCCAAAGAAGATCATCACCGTGCCGACAAACACAAACACGACACCCGCCACGACCAATGGCATCACCGGATTGCCTGCGATAAATTCAATCACCCGGCCAAAGCCGTTGCGGCGGTATCCGGCATGAATGCGGTCAGGTTCCTTGCGGAATAGACGCGAGGTAAGCCAACGTCCGCCACGGCCCAACCGGGTGAACAGACCAAAGAAGGCCAGCAGGGCCATCATGGCACCTGAAAGACCCACCGCGATTAACGCGCTAAGGGTCACAACACACAAAAACACAACAGCGAAGGTCGGAATAACAGAGCCAAGAACGTTCAATCCGTCCATCACCGCAAACCGGGCAGAGATCACACCAAAGAGCGGCTGCATCAGCGCCATTGGCAGCATGATCATGATGATCGCAACAGGCACCAGCGCCAGATGCAGATACCATTTGAGCGCCGCAATTGCCGTCATCTGGTTGGCCATCCAACGCTCCAACCGCCCGGTGACCCCCCCCATAACCGGCAGATAGATCAGCGCAACCACCAGCGAGGCCGACAGAACAAAGATCAAGGTCACAGGCAACATGCCCATGAATTCACCCGGCACACCGGGCCAGAATAACATTGGCATGAAGGCACAGAGCGTGGTCGCAGTGGATGAAATGATCGGCCAGAACATCCGCTGCGCCGCATCGACATAGGCGTGCATCGGGCCAACGCCCTCTTGCTGGCGGGCATCGGCGTATTCCACCACCACAATCGCGCCATCAACCAACATGCCCACGGCAAGGATAAGGCCAAACATCACGATGTTACTGATGGAAATGCCCATCAAGGCAAGGAAGGCAAAACACAGCAAAAACGAGGTGGGGATCGCAAAGCCGACCAAGATCGCTGCGCGGATACCAAGGGCGGCCAAGACCACGATCATCACCAAAGCAATCGCAGTAAACACCGATCCCAGCAATTGTTGGACCATGCTGTCCACAACCCGGCTTTGATCGTTCGATGTGCCAACCGTCACCGCCGCTTGCAGGCCATCAGGCCAAGTGGCACTTTTCTCTGCCACCACTTGCTTCACTGCTGTGGCGGTATCAATCAGGTTGAAACCTTTGCGCTTGACCACCTGCAACGCGAGGGTCTTTTCCCCGTTAAACCGCGCTGTGCCAAGGCGATCTTCGAATGTCAGGTTGATCTGCGCCAGATCACCCAAGGTGACAACGCGATCACCATTTATTTTGACAGGCAAGGCATAGACATCGCGCGGATCGTCAAAAGACGACGGGATTTTTACCGCAAATGTGCCTTGCGATGTTTCAATCTCGCCCGCTGCAATCAATTGGTTGTTGTTTTGGACGGTGTTTATCAATTCGCCCGCTGTGACGTTATAAGCCTCAAGCCGCAACGGGTCGATCAGCACCTCAAGCATTTCGTCACGCTCGCCTGCGATTCCGGCCTCAAGGACCGCATCCATACTTTCAAGATCATCCTGCAAATCACGTGCAACCCGCGCCAAAGTGCGTTCGGGTACGGGGCCGGTTAGATTGACGATGATGATTGGGAATTCAGAGAAGTTAATCTCGGTGATGCTGTATTTGTCGGCGCCTTCTGGAAAATCGGCCTCGGCCGTCGACATGGCATCACGGACGTCAGCCATGATTTTTGTCTTGTCCCAGCCAAATTCAAATTCCAGCGCCACCCCGGCATAGTTTTCTGCCGCGGTACCGGACAACGTCTTGAGACCGTCCAGATCAGCCAATTGTGTTTCCATCGGCTTGACCAGCAGGGTCTCAGCATCTGCCGCAGAAATACCGGGGAAGGGGACCGATACAAACAAGGCTGGAATTTCGATGTCCGGTTCACCCTCTTTGGGCAAGGTTGAATAGGAATATCCACCAACCACAAGGCTGAGCAGGATAAAGGCTAGCACCATGCGCGCACGGTTGGCGGCCCATGCAACAATGCCGCTCATTGCGATACCTCACGCCATGTCGGTGCCACGGTGACACCAGCGGTGACATATTCCTGACCCGCGACGATCACGTTGGCCTCTTCGGGCAGGCCCGTTACCCAAACCCCTTTGGGGGTGTCGCGCAATATCTGAAGGGGCGCAAACGAGACCAAAGCGGCATCATCCACCAAACGCACACCAAGAGTGCCATCATCATTCAAGGTCAACGCCGATTGCGGCAGCAGATGTGCGGTGGCGCCAGCAGAAGCGATAGCAATTTCAGCGGTTTGCCCATCCCGGATCGCAAAATCGGTGTTGGGTACTTCGATTTCGACCATAAAAGTCCGCGTGGACGGATCAGCGGAGCGTGACAGGAACGTCACCTTGCCAGCAACTTCGGTGCCACCCGCCGCCAGACGTGCGCCAGCAGTGGCCCCAAGGGTCACGCGATTGACCTCCGTTTCGGGTACAAATCCAACCAGTTTAATCGGATCAAGCTGAATGATCGTGGCACAAAGCGCGCCGGGTTGCAGCAGGCTGCCTAATTCGGCGCTATCGCTTTCCAACAATCCGCTGAACGGCGCAGTAATCGTCAAACGCTCAATCTCTTTTTCGGCAACTGCAACGGCTGCGGTGGCGGCCTCAATCCCGGATTGTGCTGCCCCCAGACCAGACGTGGCAGATGTGATCGACGCCTTGGCCGCTGCAACAGCGGCATCAGCTGACGCGACACGGGTTTGCGATGCAAAGCCATCTTGGATCAGGCGTGCGGCGGCGTTTTGGTTAATCTCGGCCTCTTCAAGTCTGGCACGTGCTTCCTCAACGCGGGCTTGTGCTTCTGGCACCCGCGAGCGTGCTTCACTTAACCGTGCGCGTGCTTCTTCAAGTGCTGCGCCGCGTGTGCCCGGGTCCAGAACGCACATGGCATCGCCTTCGGTAATCTGTGCACCTTTTCTAAGCGGTTCTGATGCAACCACCGCAGAGGTCTCTGCGCGGACGTCAACTTGCCGGGCAGCAGCAGTTTGGCCCCGCAGAATAACGCCGCTGTCAATCTGTTTGGCGGTGCTATGCATGACCATAACTTTGACCAAGCCAGAGGGGTCGGCAGATGGTGCAGCAGCATCATCAAGATCAGCGGCAGGGGCGATTTGATCCGCAGGTGCCGCAGATGCTGTCGCATCCATCCCAAAAAACGCCAGCAATTGTGGCCGCGCCAGGATCGACATGACCAAAATAATGGTCACGGCTATTGCAGCCAGAATAGAAAATAAACGCATAAAGCAGCTCCGCGTTGAAAATCGCCCGCGCCGCAGCGCAGTTCAGTATATCCAGCTCTAATTAGACCATCACAACTGAACTGACCAGTTTAGAAACTAAATTTTTTGACTGTGCGAAAATCATCAAAAGCGGTCTGCGCCGCAGACAGCTTTGCACTGCCATATGCTAAGGACTTGGCTTGGACGGTTCCGCGCGGTATGAGGGGGAAAATTCAGGCCGGGGGCAGGTGCGTTGAGCGATACAGACAGTTTTATTGAAGAGGTCAACGACGAGGTCCGTCGTGATCGCCTCTATGGCTATTTGCGCCGCTATGGCTGGATCGCCATTTTGTTGGTTGTCTTGATTGTTGGCGGGGCTGCATGGTCTGAATACCGCAAGGCACAGGCACGCAGCCAAGCTGAGGCATTGGGCGATGCGATGCTTGCCGCGCTTGCAACAGATGAAAGCGCCGATCGCGTGACCGCACTGGCGGCCATTGATCCGGCCACGCCGTCCTCGGCAGCCGTGCTTCGCTTGATGACTGCCGCAGAACAAACACAGGCTGGGGATACTGCTGCCGCTGTTGAAACTCTGAACGGGATTTCCGTGGATGGGGACGTGCCAGACATCTACCGCCAGATCGCACAGTTCAAATCCTTGACGCTGCAAGGCGACACAACGCCGGTTGAAGATCGTCGCCAAGCCTTGGAAGCAATGGCGCAGCCGGGCAACCTGATGCGCCTGCTTGCCACCGAACAATTGGCGCTGATCGACATTTCAGAAGGCGACACCGAGGCGGCGATCGCGCGGTATCAGAGCATCATATCTGATGCTGAAACCACCTCAGACTTGCAACAACGCGCGCGACAGGTGATTGTGGCGTTGGGCGGCGAACTCGAACTCAGCACCTTTAACGCTGAATCCGGTGAATTGCCCTCAGAGGCTGGCAATTGACGCAGACCAAAATGCCATTTGAGCAGATGAAAAAGAAGTGAGCAGGGCCATGATGAACCAACCGCGCTATTCGGCTAAGGCTATGATCGGCGGACTTTTTTCCGGACTTCTTGTCCTGAGTGCCTGCGCCGAAAAAGAAACCTATTTGCCGGGGCTTCGTGAAGATGTTCGGTCTGTGCTGCAAGATGCGGAACTGGCTACGCCGATTGACACAGGAGATGTCGAAAACACCACCCGCGCCATTGCGTTGGGCGGCACCAGCAACAATGCAAGCTGGACACAGAGCATCGGCACCGCAAAATACCGCGTTTCCCATGCTGCATTGCGCGGTGCGCCACAACTGGCCTGGAGCGCCAATATCGGCGCAGGCGACAGCCGCAAATTTCGCATCACCGCTGACCCGGTTGTCTCTGGTGGTCGTATATTCACGCTGGATGCAGGCGCACAGGTCACTGCGACCTCGGCGGCTGGTACAACGCTCTGGACCCGTGATCTGACCCCTGTATCTGACAAACAGGGCCAAGGCACTGGTGGTGGCTTGGCGGTTGAAGGTGAAACGCTTTATGTTTCAATTGGTTACGGCGTGTTGGCGGCACTGGATACAAACACTGGTGGCATCCGCTGGACCCAAGACCTTGACGCAACAGGGTCAGGCACACCTACCGTTTGGGGTGATCTGGTTTATTTGACAGCGGGTGATGATACCGGCTGGGCTGTGCGCAAATCAGACGGCAAAGTTGAATGGCAAATTGGTGCCAGCACCACAGTGAACAATGTTTTGGGCGCACCGGCACCCGCCGTCACCGACCAATTTGCGATCTTTGCCTTTGGCTCTGGCGAGGTACAGGGCGTGTTCCGCCAAGGTGGCCTTGGCCGCTGGAACGCATCCGTTGTGGGCCGGCGTCCGGGCCGCGCGCTCAGCTCTGTGTCTGACGTGACCAGTGCACCTGTTGTGTCCGGCGACCGTGTCTATGTCGGCAACCACTCTGGTCGCCTTGCCGCCCTGAACGTGAACAGCGGTGATCGGATTTGGACAGCACGGGACGGGGCCATTGGCCCGGTGTGGCCCGCAGGCGATTCGATTTTTGCGATCACCGATTTGAACGAACTGGTGCGTTTGGATGCCAGCGACGGCAGCCGCATCTGGGGCACGCCCTTGCCGAATTTTGTCAAAACCAAACCGCGCAAGCAATCACGGGTGTTTGCCCATTACGGTCCGATTATCGCTGGGGGCCGGGTGATTATTGCCTCAAATGACGGCAAGCTGCGCAGCTTTGATCCGACCAATGGCGCATTGATTGGCAGCACCGAAATCCCCAATGGCGCAACAACTGCGCCGGTGGTTGCGGGGGGCACGCTTTACGTTGTCTCGGCCAAGGGGCAATTGCACGCTTTCCGTTAAGCGCGAAATGGGTTAGAGCGCGGGCTTGATCTGCCTCATCTGAGGCTCGGAGCTTGATACATGTCTTTTACCCTCGCCATCGTGGGCCGTCCGAACGTCGGCAAATCCACGCTGTTTAACCGCCTTGTGGGCAAACGTCTGGCACTGGTGGATGACCAGCCCGGCGTAACGCGCGACCTGCGTGAAGGGGCCGCACGGCTGGCCGACTTGCGTTTCACAGTGATTGATACGGCGGGCTTGGAAGAGGTCACAGACGACAGTTTGCAAGGGCGAATGCGCCGCCTGACCGAACGCGCGGTGGATATGGCGGATATTTGTCTGTTCATGATTGATGCGCGCGTCGGCGTGACGCCCACTGATCTGGTGTTTGCCGATATTTTGCGCAAAAAATCTGCCCATGTCATCTTGGCCGCCAACAAAGGCGAAGGATCCGCCGCAGATGCAGGGGTAATAGAGGCCTATTCGCTGGGCTTGGGCGAACCGATCCGGCTTTCTGCTGAACATGGTGAAGGCTTCAACGATCTTTATACCCATCTGATGCCCTTGGCGGATAAATTCGCTGAACGTGCCTTGGAAGACGCGCCTGAAACGGATGTTGACCTGACAGAGGAAGAGGCGGAAAGGGGCGAAGATTATGTCCCCGTGCCAACCAATGCCAAGCCGTTACAAGTGGCCGTTGTGGGCCGCCCGAATGCGGGGAAATCGACGCTGATCAACCAAATCGTTGGCGAAGATCGTCTGTTGACCGGGCCAGAGGCCGGGATCACCCGTGACGCAATTTCGCTGCGCACCGATTGGCTCGGCGTGCCGATGCGGATATTTGACACTGCTGGCATGCGCAAAAAGGCCAAGATTCAGGAGAAGCTGGAAAAGCTAAGCGTTTCAGACGGCTTGCGCGCGGTAAAGTTTGCCGAAGTTGTGGTGGTATTGCTGGACGCTGAAATCCCGTTCGAACAACAAGACCTGCGCATCGCTGATCTGGCCGAACGCGAGGGCCGTGCGGTGATTATTGCGGTGAATAAATGGGACGTTGAGGAAGACCGACAAGGTAAACTCAAAGAGCTTAAGGAAAGTTTTGAACGTCTGTTGCCACAGTTGCGCGGCGCGCCATTGATCACGGTCAGCGCTAAAACGGGTAGGGGGTTGGACCGTTTGCACGACGCCATCATGAGAGCCTATGACGTTTGGAACCGCCGTGTCACAACAGCCCAATTGAACCGCTGGATGGCGGGCATGGTTGAGGCGCATCCGCCCCCCGCACCGCAGGGCAAACGCATCAAACTGCGTTACATGACCCAAGCCAAGACCCGCCCGCCGGGTTTTGTGGTGATGTGTAGCCATCCTGACAAGGTGCCAGAAAGCTATAGCCGTTATCTCGTCAACGGCCTGCGGGTGGATTTTGACATGCCCGGCACGCCCATTCGGTTGTGGATGCGCGGCCAGTCAGATGCAAACCCCTATAAGGGACGCAAGAAAGCACCGCCATCAAAATTGCGTAAACATACAGCAGGTCGGCGCAAGGATTAAGGGCTGCGGAAACTTTCAAAGTTTCCGTCCGTATTCTTTCAAAGAAAACGCGCCGCCCTCAGCGTCTGCGAAATGCCTTTAACGTGGGCAAGCAAATCATCAGCGCCCCCGCCGCCGCGACATAAGCTACGATTGGCGTTGATGCCCAATTGGCCACCGCCACCGAGACCAGCGCCCAGATCACCGCAATGCCATAGGTTGGCGCACGGCCAAGGGCGGCTTGGATAAAGCCGCCCAACACAATCGCCAAACCGACAAACACCAGCGCCGCTGTGGTCTGATCCAACCATCCATATCCGGCGGCTAGCAATCCCAAAGATACGCAAGACGCCGCACTCAGCCACCCTGCATAAAGCCCCACAGGCCACGCCGCCCAAGAAGTGTCCGCCACAGGGGCCACAAACAGCGCGATCAGCGCGGTAATCAACATCATCCAGATCAATACCGCCGCCCAGATCGGGCTCATCACCGCCACAGCCAGCCACCCGGTGCCAAAGGCCAGCGACAGCGCCAGCGGCACCCGCATGTCGTGCCATTGAGCGTCGTGGCGGGCCTGCCACAGCCCCCAGCCCAGGCCAAGGATCAGCCAGCCATAGATCACCCCCCAGATCGCAAATGCATATCCGGCGGGCTGTACGGGCGGTTTGTCTTGCGGCACCGGGAATTGGTTGGGATCAAACCCTGCAAAACTGTCCACAAAGAACGGCGAGGCCGCAAATGTGATGCTCAGCAGAAAACACAAAATCGCAACCAGAGGGCGTTTGGGACCGTTCATCATTCACCTGCACAGATTAAGTATCGCTGAATGCGGGCATGACCCAGCGCCCAGTACCCCAAAAGTAGCTCAGATTGGCAAATTTACAATGTGTCAAAGCGGCAGGGGCGGTTTAAGCCAGTTTACCGTCCGCGCCCAAGGTTGTCTTGCCACCCAGATAGGGGGCCAGCACATCCGGCAATTTCACCGACCCATCCGCGTGCTGACCGTTCTCAAGCACTGCGATCAAACAGCGCCCCACAGCCAGACCAGAGCCATTCAGCGTATGCACAAACTGTGGCTTGCCGCCATCGGCTGGCTTGAACCTTGCATTCATCCGCCGCGCTTGGAAATCGCCGGTGGTGGAGACCGAAGAAATCTCGCGGTAGGTGTTCTGTCCCGGCACCCAAGCCTCAATATCAAAGGTGCGGCGCGCGCCAAAGCCCATATCCCCGGTGCACAGCAACACGGTGCGATAAGGAATACCTAAACGTTCCAGAATATCCTCGGCACAACGCAGCATGCGCTGTTGTTCATCGTCGGACTGATCAGGATGCACGATGCTGACCATCTCGACTTTCTCAAACTGGTGCTGTCGCAGCATGCCGGAGGTATCGCGACCCGCCGATCCGGCCTCAGACCGGAAACACAACGTGTGCGCGGCATAGCGTTTGGGCAGGTCGGTTTCCTCCAGCACATCCCCCGCAACTGTATAGGTCAGCGGCACCTCAGAGGTCGGCACCAGCCACCAGCCATTGGTGGTCTGATAGCTGTCTTCGCCGAATTTCGGCAGCTTATCCGTGCCATACATCGCCTCATCACGCACCAGTACAGGTGTGTTCATCTCTTTCAGCCCGTTGTGATCGACATGGGTGTCCAGCATGAATTGCGCCAGCGCCCGGTGGATACGCGCCACCGATCCTTTGAGCATAACAAACCGCGCACCAGAGGTCTTGGCGGCGACCTCAAAATCCATCCCCGGAATCACGCCCATGATGTCATAGTGTTCCTTGGGGGTGAAATCGAAGGCCGGTTTGTCGCCCCATGTGCGCACCTCGACGTTGTCGTTCTCATCCGCACCCGGCGGCACATCATCGGCGGGGATGTTCGGGATGCGGGCTAGAATTTCCTTTAGTAGTTTTTCGCCATCTTTTGCGCGACTTTCACAATTTCGTATTTCAGTTTTGATTACATCTGCTAGCTTTTGAACTTGCTGAAACTCATAGTCTTTCCCTTTAGCTCGAAGTTGTCCAAGTTCCTTAGAAAGTCTATTCTTTTCTGACTGGAAGTATTCGATTGCTGCAATCTCTTCCTTTCTGTGTTCGTCCACTGCCAGCAACAATTCCGCGACTGAATGGTGTTCAGAAAGTTCTTCGCGATCAATCAGGCCCATGTATGCAAGATCAACCAACTCAGCAGTGGCAGACTTAATGCCCCGACGGGCCAAAGCGGCGTCAAAAGCAGCAGGGTTGTCACGGATGGCGCGGATATCGTGCATGGGGGCGGTCCTTGGCAGTGAATCGGGTTGAGGGGCTTATGCAGGATTTGGGGGAGGAGGGGTAGGGTTTGGTGTGGATGTGCCACTAATCAGTCCAGAAAAGGAAAGGCAGTTAGAGACAATTGATCCAATAGCTCTCGATAGAGCATTCCGGTAGACATATCGGAACGGTCGTGCGGTGACCAATTTGCAAACCCACTTTCTTCAAGCCTTTTTTCTAGTTGCATCGTTAAAGTTCTGTCTTTGGCCCGACGTGCTTTCCGAATTTGTGCTTTCAGTTTCCGCAGTTCTAGGCCTTCTCTTATTTCTTCTAAATCCTCTGCTAATCTCGTATCCTTGGTGCCGAATGTCTTGTTCATTTCGTCGGGTTCACCAAAATAATCAACCGCAGTTAGATTTGCGCCTGCGACTGAAATACCGATGATCTTTGCAGCCATATTTAGTGTTGAATTCATACCACCGATGTGAGGAGAGGGCCGATTAATGATAGAGCGATCAAGCCGCGATCCGGTCATGTCTGCTTGCCAGAAATCAGCGAAATTTAGCAAAGATCCGAAAAACCATGCTCCACGCAGGCTACTTTTAGTAAAACGACTGCCTTCGAGACGACACTCTGCCAGAATGCAGCCATCATAGTCCCCATTGCTGAAATCTGCGCCTGATAAGTCGCAACCCCGAAGATCAAGCCGGAACTTAT
Organism: Sulfitobacter sp.; assembly: GCA_051251995.1. Classification (GTDB taxonomy): domain Bacteria; phylum Pseudomonadota; class Alphaproteobacteria; order Rhodobacterales; family Rhodobacteraceae; genus Sulfitobacter. The sequence goes on along the minus strand of JBPOFF010000003.1, from coordinate 243,468 downwards.
TTACAGTTTCCAACTTTTTCCCTTCGTCTGAACGACGACCAAGTACGGTAATTGCGATTTGGATGTCTTCACGGGGCTTTTTTCGCTTGAAACTACCAAGAACCAAAGAGGGTTCAAGATTTTGTGTCGGCACATTTCCACGAATATAGGCACAAAGAATTTCAATGACTTGAAAGTGATAGGCTGGGTTCTCTCTGGCGATACGTTCCAAAGCGAAAATCCCACCAATGCGGATTTCGATACTCGGTCCCGTTTCTGGAAAGGACTGCCAACTCGCTGTTTCCGTGATGTGTTCAAATTCGTCTAAAATGAACGGTTCCCCCCGCCATTCGATCTCTGTTTCATTACTTTTTACAGCGTCTGAGTAATAGGTTACAGGACGACCAATCCGGCTGGTTTCCCTGAATGAAGCTAGGGATGAAACTGCGGTATTTAGGCGATCTGTAACTAATCCGGTCTCAGTTGCCTCTGTTTGGCGGCGAGTCAGCGCTAGGTTCATCAGGGTAAAGGGCAGGGCAACAACCGCCCCAAGTACAGCCGTCAACGAAGCCAGCTTGAGCACTGAAAAACGCCACGACCATATGTCATCTGTCTGGTTGGCCTTCGGGATTGGAGCGTCGAGAAGCGCATAGATGGTGCCGAGCAATCCACCGAACAGCAGTAAGAACAACGTTACCCAAAACAACAGGATCAAAAAGAACAGTCCGCTGTTTAACCCGCCAAGCCCCATTTTGTCCTGAATGGCCAGCAAGGGTGCAGGCTTTCCGGTAAACCGTGACAATGGCACAAGCGAGATCAGCACAGATGCCAGCGCGATGCCACAAAACACCACCAAAGGTGCTGGTAATTCTATTGTAATCCAGTTCACACGCCGCACCTTCCACCACAACTTGCGATAGATTACCGCCCCAACCCCCACTGTCCACTCAAATCAACCCCTTTCCGCCTTGCACCTTAACCTTCCCGCGCTTAGGTAGTTTCAAACTTCTTGGGCGGCCCAATTGCCGCGTCAAACACATCAAAAAGGACCACACCCATGCAAGGCATCCAGCAATTCGTGCCGCTTATCCTGATTTTCGGGATCATGTATTTCCTGCTCATCCGTCCGCAGCAGAAAAAAGTGAAACAACATCAGGCGATGGTGGCGGCGCTGCGTCGTGGTGATCAGGTGGTGACCCAAGGCGGCATGATCGGCAAAGTGGTTAAGGTCAAAGACGACGGCGAAGTCGAAGTTGAGATTGCCGATGGCGTGAAAGTGCGTGTTGTGCAATCAACCATCGCGACGGTGGTGTCCAAGACCGAACCCGCCACCAAATAATTCCCGCCCCTCCGGCCCAGAAAAGAAGGCGGAACCATGATACAGATTGATCTGTGGAAGCGGATTTTGATCGCGCTGACCTGTGCGGCGGGCCTTTGGATGGCGCTGCCCAATGCGTTTTATTCCCCGGTTGAGCAGCACAATGATGCGGTTGCTGCGATTGAGGTTGCAGGCTCCACGCCCGAGCTTGAAGCGCAAAAATCGCTGTGGCCGGACTGGATGCCGTCAGGATTGGTCAATCTGGGTCTTGACCTGCGCGGCGGGGCGCATTTGCTGGCCGAAGTGAAGGTTGCGGATGTCTACAACAGCCGGATGGAAGCGACATGGCCAGAGGTGCGTGATGCGCTGCGCGGGCTGACGCCTGTGCGCCGTCAGCAGGCACCCGCAGGCGAATTGCGCGTGCGTTTGAACGACGAGAGCAAGATGCCAGAGGCGCTGGAAATTGTGCGCGGTCTGGCGCGGCCTGTCACTACGCTGACCGGGACTGGATCGAACGACATTGATGTGAGTGGCGCAGACGGTGTGATTACTGTCACGTTGTCCGAGGCCGAAAAACAGGCGACCGACGAACGCACCATGCAGCAGTCGCTGGAAATCATTCGCCGCCGGATTGATGAGGTAGGGACCCGAGAGCCGACCATCCAGCGCCAAGGGTCAGACCGTATTTTGATCCAAGTGCCGGGGATTGGGTCAGCGGCAGAGTTGAAGGCCCTGATCGGCACCACAGCTCAATTGACCTTTAGCCCGGTGGTCAACCGCGGATCAGACTCCACTGCCAACCCCGGTATCGGCAATGAACTGTTGCCCGCCGCCGACGAAGAGGGCGTGTATTACATCATCGAATCTGCCCCTGTGGTCACTGGCGAAGAATTGGTTGATGCGCAGCCTGCCTTTGACCAAAACGGATCACCTGCGGTGAATTTCCGGTTCAACACATCCGGCGCGCGTAAATTTGGCGACTATACTGCTGATAACATTGGTGCCCCTTTTGCGATTGTGTTGGACAGCAAAGTCATCAGTGCCCCCACCATCCAAAGCCATATTCCGGGGGGCTCCGGGATTATCACCGGGCGGTTCTCGGTTGAGGAATCTACCAATCTGGCGGTGCTTTTGCGCGCTGGTGCCTTGCCTGCTGGCCTCGATTTCCTTGAGGAACGCACAATTGGGCCGGAACTGGGCCAAGATAGCATTGACGCAGGTAAAATTGCCACCATGGTTGCCTTTGCTGCCGTGCTGTTTTTCATGTGGATCAGCTATGGTCTGTTTGGAATATTTGCCAACATTGCATTGATTATCAACGTGGGGCTGCTGTTTGGTGTACTCAGCATGATTGGTGCCACGCTGACGCTGCCGGGCATTGCGGGCATTGTGTTGACGGTTGGTATGGCGGTGGATGCCAACGTGCTGATCTTTGAACGTATCCGCGAAGAATTGAAAACCGCCAAGGGCCCCGCGCGGGCCATCTCTCTGGGGTATGAAAAGGCGCTGTCCGCGATTGTGGATGCCAATATCACCACGCTGATCACCGCTGTGATCCTGTTTGCCATGGGCTCCGGTCCGGTGCGCGGCTTTGCCATCACGCTGGGCCTTGGTATCATCACGTCCGTCTTTACGGCCATTTATGTCACCCGTTTGATTGTGGTGATCTGGTTCGAATGGCGCCGTCCAAAAACGATTGAGGTCTGATATGCGCTTGCGACTGTTTAAGGACGACACCAGCTTTGATTTTTTCAAACGCTGGAAGCTGTGGTTGGGTATTTCCGGCTTGATGATGCTGGTGGCCTTTGGCTCCTTTGCTCTTCGGGGCCTAAATTATGGTATCGACTTCCGCGGCGGCACGACCATCCGTACGGTTAGCCCGTTGCCCGTCGACATCGGCGTGTACCGCGGGGCGATCGACACGCTTGAACTGGGTGACGTTACCATCACTGAAGTTTTCGACCCGACGTTTGGAGACAACGAAAACGTGGCGATGATCCGTATTCAAGCCCAAGATGAGCAAGAGGCGGTCAGCGCCCAAACCATCGAAGCGGTCGAGGCCGCGTTGCAACAGGTAAGGCCCGATATCAAGTTCGGTTCAGTTGAATCCGTAGGTCCAAAAGTGTCGGGCGAGTTGATCCAAACCGCTGTTATTGCCGTGGTTTTGGCGATTGGCGCGGTTCTGATCTATATCTGGTTGCGCTTTGAGTGGCAGTTTGCGGCGGGCGCGGTTTTGGCGTTGGTGCATGACGTTCTGCTGACCATTGGCATTTTCTCCGAACTGCAAATCCGCTTTGATCTGGCGATCATTGCCGCCTTGCTGACCATTGTGGGCTATTCATTGAATGACACGGTGGTGGTGTTTGACCGGGTGCGTGAAAATCTGCGTAAATACAAAAAACGCCCGCTGAATGAGGTGCTGAACCTCAGCATCAATGAAACCATGAGCCGGACATTCATGACCTCGTTCACCACGTTGCTAGCGCTGGTTGCGCTGTTTGTGCTGGGCGGTGACGTGATCCGCGGCTTTGTATTCGCGATGATCTGGGGCGTGATTGTCGGGACCTATTCATCGATCTTCGTCGCTTCTGCCATTCTGCTCTACCTTGGGGTAAAGCGTGATTGGTCTAAAACGGACGCAAACGCTGGCAATCAATACGCAAACATAGATGCTTGAAACCCTTCAATCAGCCCTGTCTACCGACGGGCTGATTTGGTTGGTCTTGGCGGTGTGCATTGCTGGGCTGGTGCGCGGTTTCTCGGGCTTTGGCAGTGCGATGATTATCATGCCTGTGGCTTCATCAGTATTGTCCCCGATCGAGGCGGTAATTTTTCTGGTTGCCACCGAAATGCTGGGGCCTTTGCCCAACTTAAAGGCCGCATGGCGCGCTGGAAAACCGCGTGACGTGGGTGTGTTGATGATCGGCGCACTTATCGGACTGCCCATTGGGTTGGTCTGCCTTAGCCTGATTGATCCGCTTATCTTTGGGTGGTTTATCTCAATCGCAGTGATTTTTCTGCTGATACTGACGGTTTTGGGCTGGCGCTACACAGGGCGGCTGACCCGCGGCCTGACCATTGGGACCGGGACAGTCGGTGGATTTATGACTGGGTTTGCGGGCATGTCGGGGCCGCCGGTGATTATGCTTTATATGGCCAGCCAACTGCCCATTGCGATCATCCGCGCCAATTTCCTGCTGTATCTGCTGGCGATTGATTTGGTTTTGTTCCCGGTTCTTTGGCTGTCGGGGTTGATGGTGTGGAAAATCGCGCTGCTGGGAGTGCTGGTTGGCATCCCGAATTTGATTGCAAATGTCATCGGTGCGCGGCTTTTTGACCCAGAGGCAGAACAGGTTTTTCGCACTGTAGCCTATATCGTGATTGCCTGTTCGGCTATCGTCGGTCTGCCACTGTGGAAGGGATAAGATATGCGCCTGCATGAGATAGTGTTTACCGATGCCAAGCCGGTTGATGGGTATGGGCCGGGATTTTTCCGCATCGGCGGGCAATTGATCCACGGCCCGGTGGTGGCTGGACCTAAAGGCACTCAAACATGGGGTGGGTTTGACGAGACGGAGGTTTTGCTGGGTCTTGCCGGGCAGATCGACGTGTTGTTTGTCGGGACCGGCGCGGACATTGCGCATCTGCCGGACGGTTTTCTTGAGACTTTAACAGAGGCGGGCATCGCCGCTGAGCCCATGTCGTCACCTGCGGCCTGCCGCACCTATAACGTATTGCTCAGCGAAGGCCGCCGCATCGCCTTGGCCGTTCTGCCAACTTGAACACAGAGTGCAGCGGGCCTGCACCTTACGGTCTGTCACGTAAGGTGCAGGCCCGCTGCACCCTTCGTCACAATCAACGCTTTTGGCATCCGCCGTGATGAGGTAACTCTACCCCATGACCTTACGCGCCCATAATCTGACCCTTGCACGCGGCGGCGTTCCCGTTCTGACGGGGCTGAGTTTTGAGTTACCCCCCGGTGCGGCGTTGATTCTGCGTGGGCCAAATGGGGCTGGAAAAACCACATTGCTGCGCATGATTGCAGGGCTGCAACCCTGTCTGAGCGGTCAGGTTGATGGCGCTGCTGATCAAATTGCCTATGCCGGACATGCGGATGGGCTGAAAGCGATGCTAAGCGTGTCCGAGAACCTGCGCTTTTGGGCGGCGATGTTTGGTCATGATGGCATTGATGCCGCGATGGATGCCTATGCGTTGCGCCCGTTAGAGGACCGTCTGGCAGGCACATTATCCGCCGGGCAAAAGCGCCGACTGGGTTTGGCGCGTCTGTTAGTGACGGGGCAGCCGATCTGGGTACTGGACGAACCAACCGTTTCTTTGGACGTGGATGCGACAAAGATGTTCGCGGACGCTGTGCGCGCGCATCTGGGGCAGGGCGGCTCGGCCTTGATCGCCACCCATATTGATCTGGGACTTGAAGCTGAGGTGCTGAATGTTTCAACCTTTCGCGCCACGCAGACCACCCGCGCCGGGGCCAGCGACGAGGCATTTTTGTGATTGCTTTGTTGATCCGCGATCTGCGGCTGGCCTTTAGGGCGGGCGGCGGCTTTGGCCTTGGGCTGGCATTTTTTCTGATTGTCACTGTGCTGGTCCCGTTCAGCGTCGGACCACAAGCGGACCTGTTGGGCAGCATCGCACCGGGGGTGTTGTGGCTTGGTGCGCTGTTGGCCTGCCTGTTGTCGCTCGATCGGTTGCTGGCGCTGGATTATGAGGATGGCACACTTGATCTGCTGGTCACAGCACCCCTGCCGCTGGAGGCCGCGGTCAGCGTCAAGGCATTGGCCCACTGGCTGACAACGGGTTTGCCGCTGGTGCTTGCTGCGCCGGTCTTGGGGGTGTTGCTGAACCTGCCAACGGGTGGCTACGGATGGCTGGTGCTGTCGCTGGCCCTTGGCACGCCCGCGTTGTCGGTGATCGGCACCTTTGGCGCGGCGCTGACCGTTGGGATCAAACGCGGCGGTCTGTTGATGTCCCTGCTGGTGCTGCCGCTTTACGTGCCAACCTTAATTTTTGGCGCAGAAGCGGCGCGGCGCGGTGCCGCAGGTTTGGACGGGACCACCCCGCTTTTGATGCTGGCGGGTGTCACCTTTGGCACCATCGCGCTGATGCCTTTTGCCTCTGCGGCAGTGCTGCGGATGGGTCTGCGGTGACTGCGCGTTTTTGTCCATTGAGTGCCTTGCCGCAGAGAGGTAGATAACCGCATGTCCCTTTGGCAATATGCAAATCCGGTCAAGTTTTTGGCCCTGAGCACCCGGGTGCAACCCATCTTATGGGCGGCGGCGGCTGTATTCGTGTCCGTTGGATTGCTCTGGGGGTTCTTCGGCACACCTGATGACGCGCGGCAGGGATCAACAGTCAAGATTATCTATTTGCACGTCCCAGCCGCCCTGATGGCGATCAACGCATGGTTTATGATGCTGGTTGCGTCCTTGATCTGGTTGGTCCGGCGTCACCACGTCAGCGCCTTGGCCGCCAAGGCAGCGGCCCCCGTCGGCATCGTGATGACACTGATTGCGCTGATCACCGGGGCAATTTGGGGCCAGCCGATGTGGGGCACATGGTGGGCATGGGACCCGCGATTGACCTCATTCCTGATCTTATTCTTGTTCTATCTCGGCTATATCGCACTATGGGAGGCGATTGAGGATCCCGACACGGCGGCAGACCTGACATCGGTGCTGTGCCTTGTCGGATCGGTTTTTGCAATTCTGTCGCGCTATGCGGTGAAATTCTGGAACCAAGGCCTGCACCAAGGGACATCGGTGCCCGTTGCCACGGGCGGGCGTACGGTTTCCGATGTATTCTTTTATCCGTTGGTGGTCAGCATGATCGGCTTTGGATTGTTGTTCCTTGCGCTGGTTATCTACCGCACCGGAACAGAAATTCGCCTGCGCCGCACCCAGGCGCTGCTGGCGCGATCAGATAAGGAGACGTGATGCCAGAACTTGGAAAATACGCGTTTGAGGTAATCTCGGCTTATGCGGCGTCGTTGGCGTTGTTGGCGCTGCTGATTGCAGTGACCTTGCGCCGGGGGAAGACAGCCAAGCAGGCCCTTGAAAAAGCTGAAAGTCAGGTCAAGACCCATGGCTAAATTTCGCCCGATGATGATCGCCCCGCCGCTGATTTTTGCAGCATTTGTGACCTTTGCCGCTGTAGGCATGTTTCGCGACAACCCGGACGGCTTGCCCTCGACGCTGGTGGGGCAGGCGGCCCCGGCACTACCTGAAAAAACACTATCAAACTTTCCAGCCCCGGCACCTGATGCCTTAAGCTCAGGCGAGGTGACGCTAGTAAATTTTTGGGCCAGCTGGTGCCCGCCATGCCGTGCCGAACATCCTAAACTGTTGCAAATGCAGGCCGAAGGGGTTGCGATTGTTGGTATTAATTTCAAAGACACTGAAAGTGCGGCCACAAAATACTTGCGCGATGATGGGAACCCGTTTGTGGGCGTTGGCTTTGATCCACAAGGGCGCACGGCAATCAATTGGGGGGTGACCGCCCCACCTGAGACTTTCATCGTGGGGCCCGATGGCACCGTGTTGTTTCGCTATGCCGGACCACTGGTCGGCAGCGATTATGAACAGCGGTTTTTACCTGCGTTGAAAGAAGCGATGAAATGAGCGCGACCCGCATTGCTTTGGTCTTTGCGTGTATCAGTCTTGCTGATCCGCTGGTGGCCGACGTGCCGCCACAAGATTTTTTTACTGGGCAATACCGGATGATTGGCATAACGACGATGGGTCCAGTAGATCAGCGGCTGCGCATTGATCCTGCTGCTGAAGGTTTTGTGGTGAAAACCTGTGATGGCGATTTAGGCAGTTTAACCTACGACACAGCGTTTGAATCACGGTTTCTGGTTGGAAACATCGGCGGACTTGCCCTGAATTGTCAGTATTTCATTGATCATGATAATTATCCGCTGCTGACCTGCTATGGCAAGGACGGCACACGGCTGACGCTGTGGCCGCACAACGGCGATTTTGCCATCGCCCCGCTGACCTGCGGCTAGGGCAGTGTTCCAAAACAAAAGGCTCCGGGCGCAATGCCGGAGCCTTTTGTTTTATCTATCACTCAAGGTTATTCAGCCGCGATGGCGCTCTCTTTGGCCAGATCACGCAGCACGTAATGCAACACACCGCCGTGTTCGATATATTCAATCTCAATCGCCGTATCGATGCGGCATTTGATGGTGATCTCTTTGACCGAACCGTCCGCCATGGTGATGGTGCAGGGCACGTCTTCCAATGGTTTGATGGTGTCCAGCCCCGAGATAGAGACGGTTTCTTGCCCCGTCAAACCCAATGACTTACGGCTGTCGCCACCAGTGAATTCAAACGGGATAACGCCCATACCAACCAGGTTGGAGCGGTGAATACGCTCAAAACTTTCGGCAATCACGGCCTTCACGCCCAGCAATGCCGTGCCTTTGGCTGCCCAGTCGCGTGACGACCCGGCCCCGTATTGTTCACCACCAAAGATCACCAGCGGTGTGCCCGCATCTTGATAGGCCATCGCCGCGTCAAAGATCGAGGTTTGGTTACCGTCCGGGCCTTTGGTGTAACCGCCTTCGACGCCGTCCAGCATTTCGTTCTTTATACGGATGTTAGCGAATGTGCCGCGCATCATCACCTCGTGGTTCCCACGGCGCGATCCGTAAGAGTTGAACTCGCGCACAGGCACCTGACGTTCGACCAGATACTGACCAGCAGGCGTGCTTTCCTTGAACGACCCGGCAGGTGAGATGTGGTCGGTGGTGATCATATCACCCAAAAGTGCGAGTACTTTTGCACCTTCGATGTTGGAGATGACGCCCGGTTCCTTGCCCATCCCCTGGAAGTAGGGTGGGTTCTGAACATAGGTGGATTGTGGTGGCCAATCGTAGGTCTGGCTGTCGGTGGTTTCAACCGCCTGCCATTTGTCGTCACCTTTAAAGACGTCGGCGTATTTTTCTTGAAACGCCTCGCGGGTCACGGTCTGCTGGACCAGATCAGCGATTTCTTTGGTCGTTGGCCAGATGTCCTTAAGATAGACATCATTGCCATCCTGATCCTGACCCAGCGGGCTGCCGGTCAGATCGTGGTTCATATCGCCAACCAGTGCATAGGCCACCACCAGCGGCGGCGAGGCCAGATAGTTGGCCCGCACGTCAGGCGAAATCCGCCCTTCAAAGTTGCGGTTGCCGGACAGGATTGACGTCCCGATCAGATCATAGTCGTTGATCGCTTTGCTGATGGCAGGTTCCAGCGGGCCGGAGTTGCCGATGCAGGTGGTGCAGCCATAGCCGACAAGGTTAAACCCAATCGCGTCCAGATCTTCTTGCAGGTTGGCGGCCTCAAGATAAGCGCTGACCACTTGGCTGCCGGGGGCAAGCGATGTCTTGACCCAAGGTTTGCGGGTCAAACCAAGTGCACGCGCCTTGCGTGCTACAAGGCCCGCACCGATCATCACATACGGATTGGAGGTGTTGGTACACGACGTGATCGACGCAATAACGATGGACCCATCATGCAGCTGATAATTGCCATCTTCAGTGGCGACATACCCGCGTTTGTGGCTGCCCTCGTCACCGGGGATGTCACGGGGTTCGGGCTGTCCGCCTTCACCTTCCCAACGCACTTCTTGCGCCTTTGACGCATCTTTGCCTTCACGGATGCCTTTGACATATTTGGAAAATTCCGTATGGGCGGTATCAAGAGAAATGTAATCCTGAGGTCGCTTTGGGCCAGATATCGCAGGCACGATACTGCTCATATCAAGGGACAGCGTATCGGTATAGATCGGCGCATAATCATCGCCACGCCACAAACCGTTTTCCTTGGCGTAGGCTTCGACCAGCGCAACGCGGTCTTTGTCGCGGCCCGTGGTGGTCAAATAGCGCAGAGTTTCTTTGTCGATTGGGAAGAACCCACAAGTTGCCCCATATTCCGGGGCCATGTTGGCGATTGTCGCCCGATCGGCCAGCGGCAGCGTATCAAGGCCCGCACCATAAAATTCAACGAACTTGCCCACAACACCTTTGGCGCGCAGCAGTTCCACAACTTTCAGCACCAGATCAGTGCCTGTGGTGCCTTCCATCATCTGACCTGTAAGCTCAAAACCAATCACTTCGGGGATCAGCATCGAAATCGGCTGACCCAACATTGCGGCCTCCGCCTCAATCCCGCCAACACCCCAGCCCAGAACGGCAGCACCGTTGACCATGGTTGTGTGGCTGTCGGTGCCGACAAGCGTATCAGGATAGGCAACCATTTCGCCGTTCTGGTCGGTGTCGGTCCAAACCGTCTGGCTGAGATACTCAAGATTCACTTGGTGGCAAATGCCAGTGCCGGGGGGCACAACGCGGAAATTGTTAAACGCTTTCTGGCCCCACTTCAGGAATGTGTAGCGTTCCATGTTGCGTTCATATTCACGGTCCACGTTCATCTGAAAGGCGCGGGGATTGCCGAATTCGTCGATCATGACAGAGTGGTCGATGACCAGATCAACAGGGTTCAGCGGGTTGATCTGCTGGGCGTCACCACCAAGTGCCACAATCGCATCGCGCATCGCAGCCAGATCAACAACAGCCGGCACACCGGTGAAATCTTGTAGCAAGACGCGGGCAGGGCGGTACGCGATCTCGCGGGGGTTCTGGCCACCCTTGGCACCCCATTCGGCAAATGCCTTGATGTCATCGACTGTAACGGTCTTGCCGTCTTCAAAGCGTAGCATGTTTTCCAACACCACCTTAAGGGCGGCGGGTAGTTTTGAAAAGTCACCCAATCCAGCAGCTTGCGCAGCAGGAATTGAATAATAGGCGACGGATTGATCGCCTGATGTAATGGTTTTGCGGGCTTTGGCGGTGTCCTGACCAACGTGGATTGTCATGGAATGGCTCCCTTACGCTCATGGATGGGTGGCAGTATCTGACGCTTCAATGCCACTATAAGGCCAACGTTTCAACCGTTATTCATGGCTTATCAGTTAAATTGTATACCATTGTGTACCGGATTTAAAGTAAACTAACGCACGGATATCTCAAGAAACGTTGATTGGTTATTTCAAAGCAAGGACGCTAAATGTGACAGGCGCTGAACAGCAATTATTGGAATCACATGAAAATCGCAGCCCTTGCCCTTGCCGCCACCACCGCCCTTGGCCTTGCAACACCGATTGTTGCGCAACAAAGCCCAGTGGTTGTTGAGCTTTATACATCCCAAGGGTGTTCATCTTGCCCGGCGGCAGACGCGCTGCTGCATGAATTGTCGGACCGTGATGATGTGATCGCCTTAGCGCTGCATGTGGATTACTGGGATTATATCGGCTGGAAAGACCCCTTTGGCAATCCGGCCCATGCCGATCGCCAGCGTGCCTACGCCAATGCGGGCCACCGTCGGTCAATTTATACCCCGGAAATGGTGGTCCACGGCCAAACAGATATTGTTGGCGCCAAAGCGATGGCGCTGGCCAAGGCGATATCCGAGCATTCTCAGATGAAACCTCAGGTCGCGCTCAAGATCATCCGCACTGGGGAAAACTTGAACATTTCAGCACAAAAGCTGGGGGTGGTTAAGGGGCCAATGACGGTTCACATGTTGCGCTATACCCCGAAACGGGTGACCGAGATCAAGCGCGGCGAAAATGCGGGAAAGACCATCGAATATGCCAATGTTGTTGAAGGCTGGCAGGTTCTGCAAACGTGGGATGGCGATGCGCCCCTAACATTGGCGGCACCAGCCCCCGGAGACAAGCCTGCGGTGGTGATCATTCAGTCGCAAAATGCCGGGCCGATACTGGCAGCAGCACGGCTACGATAATCAACGATCAAGGTTCGTGGCTGCGCCAGCGGCGGTGAACCCAGAACCATTGATCTGGGTGTGCTGCGATCCGCGCGGACAGGCTATTGTTCAAGGCTTGGGTCATTTCAAGCGCGTCGGTATGCGGCACAGGTGCCTCTAATACACAGTCAAAGCTCAACCCATCCGGTTGCCTGATGCTGTAAAACGGGATTAACAAGGCGTTATACCGCAAAGCGAGTTCCGCCGCGGACGGGGCCGTGCGCGCAGGTTGCCCCATAAAATCAAGGATTGGCGCGAATTGGACGTGTTGGTCAAATAGCAGCACCAATTGCCCACCATCCTTAAGGTGGCGCACAAATCCGGCGGTGCCTTTGCGCCCCTGAGGAAAAACCGGGCCGCCAAAGCTTTCCATGGTCTTGACGTAATGGGCGTTAAAATAGGGGTTTTTCATGTCGCGGTAGAGGCCACCAATGTTAAACCCGCGCGCCACCAGCGCCGCACGCGTGGCCTCGTAATTACCGAAGTGTCCTGTGACAAGGATAACCGGTTGGCCCTGTGCCGCCGCCGTGGTCAGTGCCTCAAACCCCGGTCCCAGCGGTGCGTTCTTTGCCATGCGCTGCGGAAAATCACGGGCAGAGTAATTTTCAATAAAAGTGCGACCAACATTGTTTAGGCAGGCGGACGCAATTTTGTGACGGTCCGCCTTTGACAACTCTGGCTGGATCAACGCCAGATTTTCCAATGCCCGTTTGCGATATCCGGCAAGCGGGCCCACCAGACGTTGGACCAGCCAGCCAACCCCACGCACCCGCAGCGCATAGGGCAACAGCAACGCAAACCGGATCACGCCCACAATCACCGCATTGCTCAGATAATGACCCAGCTTACGCATCAGGTCGTCGGAGGGGGCAGGTGGGTTTGACATAGGCCTCAACGGAAATGTTTGGTTTTGCCAGACATATCTGCTGGGCGGGCGCGCAACAAGCCAGTGTTAGGCGTGCGCCCTAGGCGTCTTGATCTTCGTCCTCGATCACCAGCAACAGATCACCCGATTGTTCCATCTGTCTGATCACGGCCACGATGTCAGACATCGCGGCTTCAGCATCGGCGGGTTTGACGGTGCCCGCTTCCGATATCTCTTCACGCAGTTGATCAGCCATCCGGCCCGACATGTTTTCAAGGATATAGTCCAATGACGCTTTGTAGCCCGCCACCTCTGCACCAGCGAGAGCCAGCACAAGTTGCGCCTGATCCACCTCGCGCAGAATGCGCGGGATGTCGCGCGGCGCGATGCGGCTGGGGATATTGGCAAAGGTAAAGATCGCCTTGCGGACAAGATTGGCAAAGCCTTGATCGGTTTCATCCAATCCGGTCAGCACGTCATCTCGGGTCAGGGTGGTGGATGAATTCAGGATGGCACCCACCCGGGCAACCGGATCGCTGTCAAAGGCACGCATGGGCTGGGCGTCCAACTGGCTGGCCAAGGATAGGCCAATGCGGTCTACCGCGTCCGGGGTCACGGCACCGGTCAGAGACACCGCATAGGTAATCCGCCGAGCTTGTGGTCCGGGCAGGCGCCCCAAGAGTTCCGCCGCCAATCCCACCGGCAGTTTCGACAACATGACTGCGGCCACTTCAATGCTTTCGTTTTCTAGTACAGGCAGCAGTATATCTGGATTCAATTCCTTGATCCGTGCCCAAGGATCGCCCGCCTGTCGAACCCCGGCTTCTTTGCGCAACCGAGCAGCAGTTTGACGGCTGATCTTGCCATCCAATGCGTCCAGCGCACCCGCAATGCCAACCGGAAAGGACAGGCCGATTTTTTCAATTTCATCGGAAAATTCGGCCACCACCGCCGCCAATGTGTCCCGGTCCACCATGCGCATATTGCCCATCTGATGCGTCAGGTTGGCCTGCAATTCATCCGGCAGATCCTCAAGCGGGATGTCAGCGCCTTTGTTCAGCAACAATCGCACAACGATTGCCGCCTTTGCGCGACGGCTGAGTGATGCAGATACGCCGCCGCCCGATACATTGGGAAGCGGCGCAAAATTGCCCATTGGCACCATGTCGTTCATCGTGATCTGACCCCTTTGACTCGGGGTCCTTGATGACAGGCAATAGTGAAGAAAGCTTTAGTAGGTAAAGGTTTGACCCGTTGCAATTGCCGTGCGCAGCGATGCTTCGGCCCATGTGCCCGTGCCACCATGATCGCGAATGGCGCGCAATTGCGCCAATGCATCGGTGATTTTGCCCTGCTCAACCAAGCCTTGGCCCATATAGGATCGGGCAAGGATATTGGCCGGATTGATGGCTAATGCTTGGGTATAATACCCCATTGCCACGTCCATGCGGCCCATCTTGCGGTTAGTAAAGCCCAGATAGGTCAGGGTGCGGTCATCACTTTGTGGCATAACGGCCAGCACGGTTTGCGCATCTGTATAGCGACCCGCATGGGCCAATGCGCGCACGGTTTCATAAAGCGCATCGGTATCAAGGCTGCTTTCTTCTGCGGCAACGCATTTTTTGACTTTCTTATCATAGACTTGGCCGTCTTCGCATTTGGGTTTTTTCGGGGCACTGCTTTCCCCTCCCGCTGCCAAAAGACCGGTGGGAACGGCGAACGCCATAGCGGCAACAAGCAAAACACGCATCTGAAAACTCCAAATCTCTAATTAATCGTTGCCAAAACAGTAGCACGATCACGCCCTTGGTAAAGAGGCGCGGTGGCTGGCGTCTTCACAAATCCGTTTGGCTCAGGTCGTTGCGTCAGCAACGCAAGTCCCGGCATCAGCATCAAAACTGCTGCCCGGCGCGCAAGACATCGCCTGTTTGCCGTGCTGGCATCCCGCAGCCAGACCGAGTGTCGGGGCAAGGGCCAAGGCCAGCGCCACACATGCAATTCTTAGTTTCATCAGACTACTCCTTTGAGGTGCATGGCGGCAGGATACATGCAACCTCTGCATTCTCAAAGGATTTTGGGTGGGGTGCCGCATCTGGCACCCCCACAGTGTTCAATCGCCAAACACACGTTTGAAAATCGTATCAACATGTTTGGTGTGATAGGCCATGTCGAATTTCTCTTCGATTTCAGCGGCACTCAATGCGGCCAAAACCTCATCATCTGCCAACAGCTCGGTCTTGAAATCCGCACCGTGTTCCCAAACCTTCATCGCATTGCGCTGCACCAGCTTATAGCTATCCTCGCGGCTCACGCCCGCTTGGGTCAGCGCCAACAAGACGCGCTGTGACATTACCAAGCCGCTGAATTTGTTCATATTTGCCAGCATGTTGTCGGGATAGATCAACATCTTGTCGATCACCCCGGTCAGTCGGTGCAGGGCAAAATCAAGGGTGATTGTGGTGTCTGGCCCAATAGCACGTTCAACGCTGGAATGAGAGATATCACGCTCATGCCACAGGGTTACATTCTCCATCGCCGGGATCACGGCCATACGGATTGTACGGGCCAATCCGGTCAGGTTTTCGGTCAATACCGGGTTTTTCTTGTGCGGCATCGCGGACGAACCCTTTTGGCCCGCTGAGAAGAATTCAGCCCCTTCCAACACTTCGGTGCGTTGCATGTGGCGCACTTCAGTGGCGACGTTTTCGATGGAACTGGCAACCACACCAAGGGCCGCAAAGAACGCGGCGTGGCGATCACGGGGGATCACTTGGGTGCTGATCGGTTCTGGTGCCAGGCCAAGCTTAGCACAGACATGTTCCTCAACCGCTGGGTCTATATTGGCAAAGGTGCCAACAGCGCCGGAAATTGCACCGGTCGAAATTTCTTCACGCGCGGTTTTAAGGCGGCGCATGTTGCGGTCCATCTCTGCGTAAAAACGTGCAAAGGTCAGGCCCATCGTTGTTGGTTCCGCGTGAATGCCGTGGCTGCGGCCCACACGCAGGGTGTCTTTGTGTTCAATCGCGCGGCGTTTTAGGGCGGCCAGCAGCAATTCCATATCCGCGATCAGGATGTCAGCAGCACGCACCAACTGCACGTTGAAACAGGTGTCCAGTACGTCCGATGACGTCATGCCCTGATGCACAAAGCGCGCCTCGTCTGATCCCACATGCTCGGCCAGATGCGTCAGAAACGCGATGACGTCATGTTTGGTCACGGCCTCAATCTCATCAATCCGTGCCACGTCAAATTCTACATCCTTGGCTTTCCAAACCGCATTGGCATTGGCGCGGGGGATCACCCCCAGATCGGCCATTGCATCACAGGCGTGCGCCTCAATCTCGTACCAAATGCGGAATTTTGTTTCCGGGGACCAGATGGCAACCATATCGGGGCGGGAATAGCGGGGGATCATCGGGCACACACCTTTTTGTGACTGTTTTTGGGATCAAAGGCGCAATAGCCTGCGCACGACCTAAGGACAAGTAAGGACACCCCCGATCATGCGCCAAATCATCGTTGCCCTGCTTATGGCGCTGCCCGCAACGGTGCAGGCGCAGGATTGGACGCCAATGAAGGGGGATGAAATGCGTGAGGCCTTGACCGGGCGCGTCCTCAGCTATGGGACCAGCTGGCAGGACTTTCGCGCCAGTGGCCGCACGCTTTATAATGCTGGGGCAGAGGCGTGGGGGTATTGGCGTATCCAGAATGATCAATATTGCAGCCAGTGGCCGCCCTCAGATCTTTGGGCTTGCTATGATGTGGAACGCGATGGTGACAGGTTGCGGTTTGTTGACGCACAAGGTGACGTCAGTGTCGCCACCTATAAAGATTAACAAATCAAGTCATTTTACCCGCATGGCGTTTAACGCCGCACCATTGCGGCAATATTTCGGGGCCTCATCAATATGATCATGCGATTTCTGCAACTTTGCGCATCCGGCCTGATCACTGCATCCGGTACATTTGATCACCATTGACCGATATTCCTGTGCGGCCTGTACTGGATTGGCCAATACCCGCGACCCCAGATCAACATCCATGCGGTCGCTCAGGCCAAACATCAAGTCTGCGCTTTTGTCGATCTTTGAAAAAAATGCCATTGCGTGCTCCTTTTCAATGCCCGAAATGACCATTGATTTTCAGGAAACTGCCGCAAAGCCACACCGTATTCTTTGATCTTGATCAAATCGGCCCTAAATCTGGAAAAAATAATCGTATTAGGAAGGGGTTTCCACCAGTTCCGTCACCACTTCAGAAGACCGTTCAAGCGTGCGATGCACCGGGCATTTGTCGGCAATCTCAAGCAAGCGTTGGCGCTGCTCAGCGCTTAGATCGCCCGTCAATCTGATCTTGCGCCGCCAGGTGTCGATCTTGTCACCACTGCCGGTTTCGGCATCCTGCGCATGCACTTTGTCATGGCAGATATCGACACTGACATGGTCCAGCGGCCAGCCTTTGCGACGGGCATACATGCGGATTGTCATTGAGGTACAAGCGCCAAGGCCCGCAGAGAGGAAGCCATAAGGAGACATGCCGCGATTGCTGCCGCCATAGGCGGCGGGCTCATCCGCCAAGGCATGATGGTTTGGCCCTGACACCACGTCTTGCAAAAATCCGTCCTTGTCGACTTCCGACACCCGCACAATGCCTTCTGGCGCGCCGGGGGGCGGGGCTGGGGGTTTCAGTGGCAAATAACGGCCCGCCCATGTTGCGATAACTTCAGCCGCGTATTCGGCATCCTGCGCGCGGGTGATCAGGTGGTCGGCATCATCGAGGGTGACAAAGCTTTTGGGATGTTTGGCCGCCATGAAGATTTGACTGGCATTCTCCACGCCGACAATGGTGTCTTTGGGGGCGTGGAGGACCAAAAGCGCCGCTTTCAGTTTGCCAATCGCCGGGGCCAAAGATTCTTTGGCAACGTCATCGACAAACCCTTTTCCGATTTTAAAGGGACGGCCACCAAGACTAACTTCGGCCACGCCTTTTTCGGCAATTTCAGGTAGGGCATCGGCAAAATTATGGGTCACATGGCCGGGATCAAAAGGCGCACCCAGTGTGACAACCGCCTTGATCTGGTCCAACTGGCTTGCGGCTTTTAGCACCGCGGCACCCCCCAATGAATGGCCAATCAACAGCGACGGTTGCATGCCTTCGTCGTTTAAATAGTCACAAGCGGCAATAAGGTCATCAACGTTTGACGTAAACGAGGTGTTGGCAAACTCACCCTCGGAATGGCCAAGCCCGGTAAAATCAAAACGCATTACTGCAATGCCCATACCCGCAAGCCGCGCTGCAACACGCCGTGCCGCAGGAATGTCTTTGCCGCAGGTGAAACAATGCGCAAAAAGCGCTGTCGCCAGATGTGGCCCATCGGGCATGTCCATCCGTGCGGCCAACATGGCGCCATCATGGCCGGGAAAAGAAATGCGCGTTGTGGGCATGGGATGATCCTGTTCAAGTTTCATAAAAGGGTGGGGTATTGCTGGCAGGGGTGCAAGGTCTGTGACAGCCATCTCACAGCACCGTGACGCACCCGCCCGACATGTGATCACCAAAACCAATAATTGCGTGTTCCGCAGTCGCGCGGTAGCACTTTGATATCCGACTTTTCAGAAAGCAAGCCCCATGGCCGACGCCCCCAAATCGCCGCTGCATCCCGCAACCATCGCCGCCCAAGCCGCCGGAACCATTGATGTGGCAAGCGGTGGGGTTGTGCCACCTGTGCAGTTTTCCACCACATTTGTGCGCGACGCGGCCTATCAGGTGGGCGAGGCTGGCAATGTCTATCTGCGCTACCACAACGAAAACGTGCGGGTAGCGGAACGGGTGTTAAACGCATTGGAAGGGGCCGCAGACACATTGTTGTTTCCCTCTGGCATGGCGGCAATTGCGGCGGTGTTCCGTACTGTACCGAATGGCGCGGCCGTGGTGGTACAAAGCCAGATTTACTGGGGCACGACAAAATGGATACGCGACTTCTGCGAACGGCGGCAGATTGCGTTGCATGAAGTTGAGGCCTCTGATTTGGGCGCATTTACCAAAGCGTGCGACACATATCGCCCCGCGTTGGCATGGGTAGAAACACCGTCAAACCCGTGGTTGCGGATCACAGATATTACCGCCACGGCCCGCGCCGTACATGCAGTTGGTGCGATACTGGTGGTCGACAGCACTGCGGCGTCCCCGGTGCTCAGTCACCCCCTGTCCCATGGCGCTGATATCGTGATGCATTCGGCCACCAAGGGCATCAACGGCCATTCCGATGTGCTGTCCGGGTCGCTTGCGACCGCTGACCCGGACGCCGCGATCTGGCACATGATCCGCGATGACCGCGACGGGGCGGGTGCCGTGCTAGGCCCGATGGAGGCATGGCTGCTGACGCGGGGCATGCGTACGCTACCGCTTAGGATGCGGGAAATGTCGCGCAATGCCATGGCGTTGGCGGCATATCTGCTGGATCACCCGCAGGTCGAAACGGTGCTGTACCCGGGTCTGCCCGCACATCCCGGTCATGACGTGGCCGCACGGCAAATGGCGGGCGGCTTTGGACCGCTTTTGTCATTTGTGGTCAAAGGCGGCGCCGAGACAGCCCTGCGGGTCGCCGGACGGCTGGAACTGTTTCACCGCGCCACGTCACTGGGCGGTGTGGAAAGCCTTGTCGAACACCGTCACACGATCGAGCCACATACCGGCATTCCAGAAGGATTGCTGCGGGTGTCGGTCGGGATTGAGGATGTGCAAGATTTGATTGGGGATTTGGGGCAGGCACTGGGGCAGTAAGCCCCGCCGCCGTGTGATCAATGGTGAGATCATCGGCGACGGGTGGTTTTAGATGGTAAGGATCATGCTTGTGGGATGATCAACCGCTGGCCAACACGAATTCTGTCTGGCGTGCGCAATTGGGTGCGGTTGGCCTGAAAAATACGCTCGTAACTGTTGATATTACCGTAAAATTGCAGTGCGATAAACGCAAGGCTATCGCCCGGTTCAACGGTATAAAACCGTTCCCCGGCCGCATTCGCGGTCTGACCAACTGTCGCATCCTTGGCAAGCATAGCCACCGCCTCGCGGCGCATTTTGGCACCTGCACGCTGCTCTTCCAACGTGCCGTTTTCCAAGGCCCGTTCGACCAGATCAAATAGCAAAATGTGTCCGTTCACGGATCCGTCGGCGTCCACCACAGAACTGCTGTGCGCGATGATACCGCTTTCGGCTGCATAAGACAGGAACGCCTCAAGTGCAGTCTGGTCTTCTTCATGGCCCACAAAGGCAAAGTGGATGCGGCCCGAAAAGGTCTCGTCCTCATAGTCGGTGTGGATGTCGTATTGACCCTTAACGACGGCTGCGACCAATTCTTGAACACCTGCGTGAATGACGGCGAGGGTTTCCAGACGGTGGGCGTCCGCGATGGTCTTTGCATCCAACGTCGGTGTTGCTGCCAATGTCGGCGTGGCCGCTGCCGCGGCTGACGTCGCAACAAGTGCGCGCAGCTTATCTGCGGTTGACTGATCTAAATCGGTCTCATTTGATACCGGTGTCATGACGGCAACGGGGGCTGGGGCCACAGGTTCTGCCATGGCAGAGGCAATATCATTGCTTTGCCCCAACAGGCCGACCTGTTCACTGCGCGTCACAGTGTCAGATTGCGCCGCAATTTGCGTGGCCTTTGTTTCTTGTCCCATCCGATCAATAATCTGGGTCATCAACGCCATTTGCTGTTTTTGCGCATTCCACTGCACATAGCCAAATGTCATGATTGCCCCGATAAGAAACGCACCGCCCCCGATGGCAACGGGGAGGAAAATGTTTGACCTTTGGGGCCTGTCAGAAGGGGCTTTGGACTGATAGCTTTGCATTACTTATTACCTTTTTCAATTTGAACGCGTGCGAATATCACGGTACGGGCAGTTTTATCGGAAGGGACCTATGACGGTAATTGATGGGATTATAGTGCTGGTCTTGATGGGGTGATTCTTGAAAGTGGGCATAGGGATTAAAGTCCACACTCAGCCAGCGCTACACGCATAGCGCCATCAACTTTTGCTAAAATAGCCAAAATACACGATAATTTCATGTGCCCCCGCCCATTGGTTGAGATGCTATATCTAGTGATGTGAGCTGGCAGGCCCTATATCTATAGTGTCTTTAGAGGTTTTATACTGAGTCCAAGTCAATTCGGTCAAAGTAAAACCCAGTAAAAGCTGATTTTTCAACTTTAGGTGGTTTTATCCGGTCTTACCCATCAACTGCGGGTCCCACTCATACTTTGTTAACCGCTCAAACCCATCTTCTGTGACCAGCACCTGATCTTCCAGCTTGATCGAAAAATCACCGCCCTCGGGCGATACCAGCGCTTCCACGCACAGCACCATACCGGCCTCTAGGGGGTAATCGAAGGCACCGGGCACGGCGTGGTCGGGATAGGCCACAAGTGGCCATTCATCGCATAGGCCAACACCGTGCATCAGGCAGCCATATTTCTGTTTCTGAAACTGCGCGTCCAGCACATGAGTGTTGGCAGATAATTCCGGGATCATCACGCCGGGCTTAAGCATTTCCATATTGGTCAGGATGTGTTCGACCCCGTGCTGCATGGCATAGACCATATCTGGGCGCGGGTCCTCTTCCCCGATCCACCATGTGCGGCTGATGTCGACGCAGATGCCATAACTGCCAACAAGGTCGGTATCAAAGGCGATTATTTCATTTTTCTGGGTGATGCGCGGGCCGCATTCCTGAAACCACGGATTGGTGCGCGGGCCGGAGGTGAGCAGACGGGTCTCAATCCATTCGCCGCCGCGCTTGATGTTTTCTGCATGCATCACCGCCCAGATATCATCCTCAGATGTCACGCCATCCCCGACATTGGCGCGGGCAAAATCTTCCATCTTTTTCACTGCCACTTCACAGGCATTCGACGCGCAGCGCATGGCCAAAATTTCATCTGGGCCTTTGACAGAGCGACTTTTTTCGGTGACTTCTTCACCGTCTTTCACCTCAAACCCCTGCGCCTCTAGGCTGCGCAATCCATGCAGCATGATCTTGTCCACGGCGAGACGTTTGTTGCCGCCCGCATGGGCCTCGATCAGCGCGCGGACCTCATTGCTGAACACGTCAGCAGCGACATCAACCTTGTCACCCCGGTCAAAGTAAAACAGGTCGGCGCCAGAGCGTTGTTCGCGGACCAAGGGATTGAATTCACTAAGGAATGGGGAGTTCTTATAATCCCAGATCACCATGTAGCCATCGGCGCAGACCAACACAGCGCGGAACGGGTTGTGGGTGTTCCAAAGCTGCATATTAGTGCTGTCGGTGGCATAGCGGATGTTTAGTGGATCAAACATCAACAAGCCGCCATAGCCGCGCTCGACGATGTGTCTGGTCAGACGGTCAAGGCGATACTGACGCATGTTAGCCAGATTGGGCAGGATAAGCCCCGCGGCCTGCCATTCCCCAAAGGCCATTTGTGTTGGCCCAATTTCAACCCGGTCATTGTCGTTCGGGCTGCCATCGGGCAAATGTGTGCCATGGGTCGGGTCAATCTTGCGGGTGCTACTGTAATGCTGGTTCATAGGAGCCTCGATGGATGATCGTTGACCCAGCATGGCGCGGTTTGCGCTGCAATATTTGGTCAAAGCCGACGCTTTTGCATGTCGTTTTTGCGGGATAATTGAGGGAGTTGAGCGATGGTAATTTTGCAAGATGCACTGCCAGAGGCGCAGCGCGGCGCATCTGCGCTGCCCGGTGTTGGCCCCTGTGTGCCCGGTGATTGGCTGCGGGTGGATGAAGCCTATGCCGCGCAAATGGCCTATCGAGCGGAGCTGATTGCAGAGCGTCCAGATGCGGTACTGTGGTGTGATCCAAAGGCGCAGGCGGCAGCGTGCGAGGTATTATCAGAGGCATTGCTGCTGTTGCCGGGGCTTGGGTTTGAGGTTGGTGGAAGCCACGCGATCACCCCCGACGGGCACCGTGTTGCGCTGGATTGGTCCGCGCCTTTGCGGACCTTGGGGCATTTGGTCCAAGAGGACATCTGCATCCTGCAAAAACAGGAGGATGAACACGTGCTGACAGGGGCAGTGCTGTGTTTTCCGGCCAATTGGCGGTTGGCGGATAAGGTCGGGCGGCCCTTGGTTGGCATTCACGATACGGTGGATGAATATGATGAAAATATCGCGCGGCGGGTGCAGCGGTTGTTTGATGGGGTGCGGGTGGGGCGGCCATTGTGGCGGTTCAACAGGTTGGCCTATGCTGAACCGGACCTGCACCAACCGCGCCGGATTGCCGATGATCGGCCCCGTGATTTTCAGCGCTCTGAACGGCAATGCATCTTGCGGCTGCCCAAAAGTGACGCGGTGATTTTCACCATACACACATGGGTGGTGCGGGGTGGTTAAAACGCTGGCTTGGTGATCATCAGCCAGACGATGGCCAGCACAGCGGCAAAGGCCGGAAATCCGCAAGCAAACCAAATGCGGTAAAGCAGGTGATAACGCGCGGGCAAGGCGGTGCCTTGGGATGTCGCACCACGCGCCAGATCACGCAGTTGTTTCTGTATCCACACCACAGGCAGCCAAAACACCCCAACAACCACATACAGCAGCAAGGCCCATCCGACCCAACCGGATGTCAGCGGCCAGCCCGCATGTTGCGCCAGAAAATAGCCGCTGATCGGCTGTGCGACGGCAGCGGTGGCGGTAAATAGCCAATCGGCCAGCACCACGATGCCTGCAACATGGGCAATCAGCGCCGGATTTTGGCTGCGGTGGCTGATCACCATGAAAAACGCGATGCCCGCGCCAGTGCCCAGCAGCACGCAGGCCCCAATCACATGGACAAAGAGCAGCAAATCATAGATCATCGGTGGTCCATCAGCGCCATAACGAGTGCGGCCAAGGCAATGCCGGGCAGAACTTTGACAAAGGGACCAAGCGGATCAGCCCAAATGTCAGGCGTGAGCAGGGTGCCAGCGGTCAAGTACCCCAAGGATACGGCGATCATACCGCCACAGGCGCGGCGGGCGTGACGCCGGAACAGGATTGCTGCGCCCAAGGCAATGTCGATCACACCGCCCGCGACCACGGCAAATGTTGCCATACCAGTACCGATACCGCGCGAGGTGAGCACGTCGATGGCCGTAGGGGCAAAGACCAGGCCGATGACACCGGAGAGCAGCCAGAACAAGGACAACGTCGCGATGGCGATCGGCAGCAGTAGAAACAGCCGCGAAAACCAACGGTCTTGCAGGGTTGCAGGCATGTCGCGCAGGGTGTGATCCAAGCTGCGGCAAGGGATGCCGCCTGCGGCCTGCCACGCGCTGGGGTCACCTTTGATCCCCCCCGCCAACACAGTCAGCGCAGTTGAGCGCAAAGGGGAGCGCCAGCCGAGCCAGCCGAGACCATCAGCGATTTTACCAGCCAGGCTTAGCAGGGGGATCGGCATGTTTATGGTGAACCGCCAAGGGGCAAAGCCAAGCCAGGCGCGGATTTTGTCGGTCAGGCTGGCAAAGCTGTGGGTGTCGGGTGCGGTGATATCGGCCAGCGTTTTTGAGGGAATCTCACCTTTTGCGGCCTGCACCACGGCGGCGGCTAGATCATCCAGCGCCACGGTTTGTACCGGCGTGCCGGGCAATACCCGAATCCCAACAAGCGGCATCGCAGCAGCGGCGCGCAGCAGGGCAGTACCGCCATAGGCCGCGCGGCCCAGCACAAGGGTAGGGCGCAGGATGATCCAGTCTAATGGGCTGGCCATTAGTGCAGCGTCGCCACGGGCTTTGGTCGACATGAAAGATGTTGTGGCGTTTTCCTCCGCACCTGCGGCGGAAATCTGGATAACGCGGATGGGTTTTTTGCCGATTCCGGCGATCAGCGCATTAATCGCATCCTCGTGGATGGCAACGAGATTGTCCCGCGCGCCGTCCTGCAAGGCCCCAGATGCGTTTATGACCACATCCACTCCCGCCAGATCACGCGCCCAATCATCAGCACTTGCACGGGCAATATCACGGATTAACCAATCGCCATCCGGTTCAAACCGGCGGGTGGCACCCGCGTCGCGCCCAACACCGGTAACCACAAATCCGGCGGATTTGAGGGCACGTAGACAGGCAGAACCGATCAACCCATACCCCCCAAGGACCACTGCCCTTGGGGAGGATGTGGCAGCATCACCTGTCAACGCGGCGTCGCTCATGACATGTCCAGCACCATGTGGGGCTGACCATTTGAGGTTTTTTGCGGTGAGACCCCACCTTGGTTCACGGTTGTGCTTACCTGACGGCGAAGTGAGCTGAACAATGTAGAGGTGACCACATCAATCGCCTCATCAAAGCGCAGCGTCAGGGCCCAGAATCCGTTTGCAGAAACTCTTGCGGCCTTGACCTGACCCTTGAACGGATGCCCCAGATAACGGCCAGACACGGTTTGGCCGGGCGTCCAGCCGGGGTGATCATTGCGGGCCTGTGCCGAAATGGTGTTCCAGTCGCGCGCGCCCCATTGATGGGCAATGATTTCAAGAGCCTGCGCATGGCTGATGGCCTGGCCACGTGTCGCCAGATCACTGCGCAGGCGTTTGGCTTGCGATTTCAGAACGTCACGGGATGGGATGGAATTTGTCATATCAAACACTCCTATTCTCGCCAGTTCGTGAAGGGGGTCCGCATTGCCCATCAATCTGCGAGAGATTGGGTGGTGTTTGTTTCAGGGCTTCACCGAAGTGCGGACGGCAGGGGCCTGACCCTTGGGAGTGCAGATAAGAGCAGGTGCGGCCGCGTGCAAGGGGGCAATGTGCACGCGTGGCGTTGCTGTGGCTTTTGAGTATTTTTGACGAAAAAAATGCTGGGGTGCGCCATGGTTCAAGGCGCACCCACATAGATTTATCCGTCGATACGCGCGCCCATGATCGCGATTGCTTTTTGGTAGACGCCTGCGGCGTTCCATTGCTTAATCACCTTGAAATTGGTCTGGCCTTCTTGATAACCACCACCGGGTTTCCAGCCTTTTTGGCGCAGGAAGTTCGCCGTTGAGGCCATTGCATCGGCTTCGTTGTAAAAATCAACCCGGCCATCGCCAGAGGCGTCCACACCGTATTTCAGGGCATTGCCAGGCAGAAATTGAGTGTGGCCCAATTCGCCGTGCTTGGCCCCTTTGGTGTTGGCGGTGATCGCACCACGGTCCACCAGCACCAATGCGCCAATCGCATGAGGCACAAAGAACGCTGAACGGCGGCAATCATAGGCCAGTGTTGTGATGGCCGAGACAACGGCGCTGTTGCCCATAAAGCCGCCAAAACCGGTTTCCATGCCGTGAATGGCTAACAGCACACCCGCAGGCACACCATAACGTTGCTCTAAAGATTGATAAAAGCCAGCGTTGCGGGCTTTGCGCTTGCGGCCTTGTGATACAATCGTATCGGCACCGCGCACTTGCATGAATTTGCTAAGCGAATATTTGAATGATTTCTGATTGCGGTCAGCCGAAATGGTGCCGGTTGCATATTTTGCACGGGCCAGCGCATCAAGGCCGCGTTGTTTGACGCCTGCTGCTTTTGCTTCAGACGCAAAGGCGGCCTTCCAAGCATCAAAGCCACCGGCATTATTGCCGCACGTTGCAGCCGCCGCTGGTGCGGCAAGCGCGATTGTAAAGGAAAGAGAATAAAGAACGGATTTAACGGACAGCATGTGTAACCTCAGACTGGTGAATATTTTCCCAAGTCTATCCACCTCGCGCGCACATGCAAAGAGAAACGCGTCGATGTGGTGCAGTTACACCAAATACGAGAGCAGCTGAGCAGTCAGATCACCTGCAAATTGCAATGGGTTGGCTGTAGGGCGTTCCAGCATTTCCCAATACGCCACAACACCACCTGCCATGAAGGTGACCGTCATCAAGGGCATGACCAACAAACTGCCCAGGCCTACACGCGGCTTACCCCGACGCTTACGGTCGGTTTTGACCGCAGTTTTATTGATGCGGTTGATACGTGAGGCGAAGATTGTCTCGTTGGTCATTGGATCGTACCTTCATCAGCGGTGTTAGGAAGCTTTTGCTGGAAGAAAAAGGTCGAAATGAGGCACCGCTGCGGCAACAATAAATGTGACGTTAGGTCATTTCTCTTAATGCCTAAGGATCAAACGGCCCAAATCGGGGTCGGCAAAGTTACGTTTTGCGATCTCGCGTTCGATAGAAGGGTTGCTGCGAAAACTGCTGCGCTCTTCGTCCGTCATTGTGTTCAAAATTGACGCCTTTAGATCAAAAGGACTTGAGCGCGTGCCGTCTGGTCCCTTTGGGCCCACAAATATCACAGAGGCTAGAACTGCCAGACCGATGGCGGGTATAATAAACCGCAATATGTTTTTCGCGGTGCCAGAAGACCCGCGCATCGGATGAACTGTAGTTCTTGGTTTTTCTGTGGGGCTGCCGGATGATCGCGACTTTGCGGCGATCCGGGCAATCCGATCTGAAAATTCGTCATGGCCACTGATCTACGGTCTCCACCTCAATAAATCCACTTTCAGCCCAGTGAATAGGATGAAAATGGTCTAACAAAGAAGAGAATGGCGGGCTGTGCGAAATCATAAGGGCGCCCCGCGAGGGACGCCCTTATCTTGGCATATGTCGATGGATCAGCAGCTGTAGTACATGCCGAACTCAACAGGATGGGGTGTGTGCTCATATTTGTGCACTTCTTCCATCTTGAGGGCGATATAGCCTTCAACTTGGTCCTTGGTGAACACGTCGCCGGCCAGCAGATAATCCATGTCGGCCTGCAATTCTTCCATTGCTTCGCGCAACGACCCACAAACCGTTGGGATACCAGCCAGTTCTTCGGCGGGCAGATCATACAGGTTCTTGTCCATGGCTTCACCCGGATCGATCTTGTTCTTGATCCCGTCAAGGCCAGCCATCAGCAGGGCAGAGAAACACAGGTAAGGGTTTGCCGCTGGATCAGGGAAACGCGCTTCAACACGCTTGGCTTTTGGGCTTTCTGTCCATGGAATGCGCACACAGCCGGACCGGTTGCGTGCAGAATAGGCGCGCAGAACCGGGGCTTCAAAGCCGGGGATCAGGCGCTTGTAGCTGTTGGTGGTGGGGTTGGTGAAGGCGTTCAATGACTTTGCGTGGGTCAGAATGCCGCCGATGAACCACAGGGCTTCCTGCGACAGGTCAGCGTATTTGTCACCGGCAAACAAGGGCTTGCCGTCTTTCCAGATTGACATGTTTACGTGCATACCAGACCCGTTGTCGCCATAGATCGGCTTGGGCATGAAGGTCGCGGATTTGCCATACGCATGTGCAACGTTGTGGATCACGTATTTGTATTTCTGGATTTCATCGGCTTGCTTGGTCAACGTACCAAAAATCAGACCAAGCTCGTGCTGGCAGGACGCAACCTCGTGGTGGTGTTTGTCGACCTTCATGCCCAGACGTTTCATTGTCGACAGCATTTCGGCGCGCATGTCGTGGGCTTCGTCCGTTGGGTTGACCGGGAAATAGCCACCCTTCAGGCCGGGACGGTGGCCCATGTTGCCCATTTCATAATCAGTATCGGTGTTCCACGATCCGTCAGATGCATCAACTTCGTAAGATACTTTGTTGATTGTGTTGGAATATTTCACATCATCAAAAAGGAAAAATTCCGCCTCGGGCCCCATATATGCCGTGTCACCAATGCCGGATGACTTGAGGTATGCTTCGGCCTTTTCGGCAGTGCCGCGCGGGTCACGATCATAAGGCTCGTTGGTATCCGGCTCTACGATTGAACAATGCACACAGATGGTCTTTTCCGCATAAAATGGGTCAACATAGGCGCTGGACACGTCAAGCATCAGCTTCATGTCGGAGGCTTCGATGCTTTTCCAGCCCGCGATGGAAGAGCCATCAAACATGAACCCTTCTTCGAGGAAATCTTCGTCAACAAGATCATTCACCACTGTGACGTGCTGCAACTTGCCGCGTGTGTCGGTGAAACGGACATCGACGTATTCGATCTCCTCATCTTTGATCTTTTTCAGGAACGCTTTGTTGTCCATGAGTTTGGTCCTTTGTTTGGAATATCGTCGTAAATGTTAAAGCGCGTCCGAACCGGTTTCCCCGGTACGAATGCGAATGGTTTGTTCAATGGTTGAGACAAAGATTTTGCCGTCGCCAATTTTTTCGGTCTTTGCTGCGTCAACAATGGCTTCAATAGCGGCATCGACCTGATCGTCGTCCAGAACCACTTCGACTTTTACCTTGGGCAGAAAGTCAACAACGTATTCAGCACCACGGTAAAGTTCAGTATGGCCCTTTTGACGACCAAAGCCTTTGACTTCGATGACGCTCAACCCCTGAACGCCGACGTCTTGGAGGGCCTCTTTGACCTCGTCCAGTTTGAACGGCTTGATGATCGCTTCGATCTTTTTCATGTCGGGTCCTCCAAAATATTGCGCGCGTTGTTGGCGTCATTTCATTTTGAATGGGCAGGGTCTATGGATCGGGCTATCTTGGGCTAAGAACTTGCGCTGAAAAACTTTGTGCTGCTTTAAAAATATGCGTGACGCTTAAATTTTATGCAAAAGTGAATCGAGTGACGATATGACAGAATTGCTGACCGCAGCGCAGATGCGCGCCATTGAACATGCTGCAATTGAATCAGGTGCTGTGACCGGATTGGAATTGATGGAACGCGCCGGGCGTGGTGTGGTTGACGCGGTGTTTGAGGAATGGCCGGAATTGGCTGCGACTTCCCATCGCGCCGTAGTGCTGTGCGGGCCGGGCAACAACGGCGGCGACGGGTTTGTTGTGGCGCGGTTGTTGAAGGACGCGGGCTGGAAGGTTGAGGTGTATCTCTATGGAGACGCTGAGAAACTGCCGCCGGATGCGAAGGTGAATTATGCAAGTTGGAAGCGTGAGGGTGACGTTTGCAAGCTATCCTTTCCTGTCGTTACCGATACACAAGCTGAAGCATTTTCTGATGAAGCCTACCGGATTTCTGGAACAGCCCTCATCGTTGATGCGCTTTTTGGTATTGGCTTGAACCGCAACATCGAAGGGCTGCGACCAATTATTGAAATGAATGATCTGTATTGTGCATTTGGGCCCGAGCTGATGCCCGCCCGACATGTCGCGATTGATCTGCCAAGCGGTATTTCGGAAGCAGGAGCAGTTGTGCCCGGTTACGCAACTTGTTTTTGTGCAGACCTCACTGTCACCTTTCATGCGCGCAAAGTGGCGCATCGGAATGCGTCAGAGTATTGTGGTAAGGTCGTTGTCAAAGACATCGGCCTGTGCGCTTTTGACGGGCCATAAAACCTAAGCGGAGCGGCGAAATTGATGCCCCATCAGATCACGCGCAACACACTAGATTTTGACGCACTGCAAAAGCACGCGGGCCATAAATACAGCCATGGGCATGCTTTCATCCTATCCGGGTGCATCGGCCATGGGGGTGCGGCTCGGATGGCGGCGCGCGGGGCGTTACGCATTGGGGCAGGGTTGGTGACAGTGGCGTGTCCACCCAGTGCGTTGATTGAGAATGCCGCGCAGTTGAATGCGATCATGTTGCGCAGTGTCAAAGACGCAAAGGCGTTTGAGGCGGTGTTGGAGGACAAGCGATTAAATGCGATCTGCATCGGTCCGGGCTTTGGCTCCGGGGGCCTTGAGGCAGCAATGGTGGGAGCGGCGGTGCGTGCAAAGCACTCACCCTACGTCGTGCTGGATGCGGATGCGTTGACGATGCTGGCACAGGATCGCAGCTTATTCGATGCGCTAAACGAACGCTGTGTGTTGACCCCTCATGCGGGCGAATTTGCCCGATTGTTTCCTGACTTAGCTGAGAAGCTGAATGCAGAGCCAACCAGTGGTCCGGCATACTCTAAAGTCGACGCAACACGCGAGGCGGCGACGCGGGCGGGCTGTGTTGTATTGTTCAAGGGGCCGGATACGGTAATTGCCGATCCTGACGGGCAGTGCACGATCAATTCGGCAAGCTATGAGCGCAATGCGCCGTGGCTGGC
Organism: Sulfitobacter sp.; assembly: GCA_051251995.1. GTDB lineage: Bacteria > Pseudomonadota > Alphaproteobacteria > Rhodobacterales > Rhodobacteraceae > Sulfitobacter. Next base: position 212,476 of record JBPOFF010000003.1, on the reverse strand, counting down.
GACTGCAGGATCGGGAGATGTACTGGCGGGATTTATCACTGGATTGTTGGCACGTGGGTTTAAGCCGATGCCGGCCGCAGCGAACGCCGCTTGGCTGCATGTAGAATGCGCACTTTCCTTTGGCCCCGGGCTGATCGCCGAGGATCTGCCAGAAGAATTGCCAAAAGTGTTCCGCGCGTTGGGCCTTTAGGCCGCGCGCAAAACCGCGCCGCGTGCCTTGGCTGCGTCAGCAGTGCCAAGCTCAAGCCCATCAGCATACATGATATGCGGGCCGTCACAAAAAACCTGGAACAGCGTGGTATTCTGCATCCCCAGATCGGTGATAAACTCACCATCCACCAATGTCCGGGCCGACACCAAGGCGCGTTCAGAGTTGAACATCGCACGAGCACGCCAATCGCGGATCAATACCATCTGGTCGCCAGCCAAAATCGCATCGCGTTCAGGCCGTGTGTCGCCCAATGATCCGGCGGCAAAAGCAATGGAATGTACGGGGCGGGTGCTGCGCTGAATGTGGGTGATTTTAGAGGTTCCGCTGTCGCGGGTGATCAGCTTGTCACCAACTGACAAAAACTCAATGGGGATTTCCCCATCAAGCGTCAACAACATGGCACCCTGCACCAATCCTGTGTCCAGAACGGTATAGGGCGAATATTGGCCCGTGTGCGGATCCTGCCCGCCTACGCGCCCGACCGTATTCGGTTTCATGGGCGTACTTTCTTTCTGTCTTAACCTACCTCAGGTTATCCACAGCTTATGCCAAGAACTAATTAATGTCTTGCATTTTTTCCACTCGCCAAGCCTGCGCGGGTTTGATAACAGCACATTCAATTGCTTCGGTGATGTGTGCGGGTGTGGCGGAATTGGTAGACGCACTTGGTTTAGGTCCAAGCGCCTTTGGCGTGGGGGTTCGAGTCCCTTCACCCGTACCACAAGCCTTCTGCTAAAAAGGCAAGCTGCTCTTGCTAGATTTCAATGAGTTGCAGTCGTTCTGTATGAACGGTGAGAACCTCTCAGATTCTAGGGTACTCCCACCGCCCGCACTACTTTTTTCCAAAATCTTTGATTTGTATACGCGCGGTTCTCAAGCCCGCTTGGGTAACAGCGCTTCGATTTCGGCAAAGCCGATGGCGTTGTGCGAGTAGGTGAAGCTGCCCTGTTCGGTTATCTCACGCGCGGCATCAATAAAAGCACCATAGGCGATACGTGCAAGGGCCGCGCCAACGCTGATCCGGCGCACGCCTGCATCGGACAATTCGGCGATGGTAAAGGTCTTACCTGGCAACCCCATGACGACATTCACAGGTTTGGTGACACTGGCGCAAACCTGGCGGATCACCTCAAGATCATGCAAGCCGGGCGCGTAAAGCACATCTGCCCCTGCGGCCTCAAAGGCTTGTAAGCGGCGAACAATCTCATCCACATCTGTTGATCCCCACAGCAAACCTTCGGCACGGGCAGTCAGAACAAAATCACCGGGCAGGGCGCGTGCGGCCTCTGCTGCTGCGGCAATGCGGTCCACCGCCAGATCAAAGTCATAGATGGGGTTGTTAGCATCACCTGTATGATCCTCTAGCGAACATCCCGCCAACCCGGTCCCAGCCGCCGCGCGAATGGTTTCCGCAGCACTGGCGGGGTCATGGCCAAATCCGTATTCCAGATCGGCGGACACAGGTAGGTCAGTCGCGCCCGCAATCTCACGGCAATGGGATAACACCGCAACACGACTGGCCTGACCTTCGCGCAGGCCCATCGCAAAGGCCATGCCGGCGCTGGTGGTGGCAAGGGCAGGGAACCCCATTGCGGCCAACATCCGGGCACTGCCCACATCCCATGGGTTTGGCATGACAAAGGCACCGGGCCCATTGTGTAAGTCTCTGAAAGATGTCGTCATAACGTCTCACCTCAACGGCAGCTTAGGGGCAGTCGCGATAGAATAACAGGGTTATGCGCGCCGCGCGGCCATCACCCAGATCACGGCCAAGCCAAGGGAGATAACACCATTCCAGCCTGCCATCGACAGGCCGAACAGGGACCAGACGATTTCGTCACACAGCACCAGACCCGTCGGGGCATCCATCGACAGCAGATCACTGCCCCCCATCGCCCCCAGATCAAGCCCACCGCCCGTACAAGACTGCGGCCCAGGCCACCACTTCCATTCGACGCCCGCATGGTAAAATCCGATAAAGCTGGTGACAGCCGCAGCCAAGGCAGCCACCCAGATCAACAACCGCGTGCCCCCTGCCAAGACGATCACACCGATCAGAATGGCCGCTGCATGTGGCCAACGTTGCCACAGGCACATTTTGCAAGGCAGCAATCCGCCAATATGCTGAAACCCGTAGGCCCCCAGCAAAACAGCAGCGGACCCAAGCGTGGCGATCAGAACAAGTGTTTTGCGTGTCATAGGTATTTCACCAATACAAAGCCGCCAATCAGCAGCGCCACCGCAAGGGTAAACATCAACGCCAACCGACGTTCAATGAAATCCTTGACCGGTGCGCCGAACTGCCACAGCAGGCCCGCCACGATAAAGAACCGCAAACCACGCGCAAGAATGGATGTGGTGATAAAGGTGGCCAAGGGCATGCCCGTCCAGCCCGACATAATGGTGATAACCTTGTAGGGGAAAGGTGTGATGCCCGCGATCAGGACCGCCCAAAAACCCATGTCGTTAAAGCGCTCTGAAAACTCTGCCATCGCATCAGACTTGCCCAGTGAGGCAAGGATCGGTTGTCCGATGGTCTCAAAGGCAAAGGCCCCAATACCATAGCCCAAAAGACCGCCCAAAACCGACGCCACCAGTGCCACACTGGCAATTAACCAAGCGCGACGGGGCTGCGCAAGGATCATCGGGATCATGATAATATCTGGCGGGATTGGAAAAACCGAGCTTTCCACAAAGGCGACAATCGCCAAGGCCCAAAGCGCATGGCGGTGCTGTGCAAGGCTGAGCGTCCAATCATAAAGGCGTTGGATCATGGGATGGCTCCGGTGTTTGTTGGCATTGCAACACCACGGCCATCCGTTGGGGTCAAGTGCGGTGTGAAAATTGCGTGAAATTACTCTTGCCCACCCCGGCAATGCGGGTTAGATGCATCCGCGTGCCCGAGTGGCGGAATGGTAGACGCAGGAGATTCAAAATCTCCCGCCGCGAGGTGTGCCGGTTCGAGTCCGGCCTCGGGTACCAACCTGACTTAGTCAGGTCTCCGTTTTAGACTAAAAAATCGTATGATTGATGCAGTCCAACCTGCCGGTTTAGACCTTTGGGTCGGATCGGCAGGTGATTTTACTATTCTGTCGCGTAAAGTCGGGCAACAAGAATTCTCCATTCCATCCGCCCAGAATCGAGGATGGTCAATTTCTATGGGTATTTGATCTGCATTTAGATTTGATTCGACATAAATAAGGCAGGTACAGGCCAATCCGAGAACCAATACCGTGACCTTTGGTGCATTGTCTCCAAACGAAAACGGAACATTCCAGAACTATGGCGGGAAATGGGCGCGTTCAGTCGGGCGAAGGATCGGGTTTGATTGTTTCCAAATTGATAACGACAAAGGTTAATAGGTGTTAATTAGTTAATTTCTGAACGCCAATGTTTCTTGAGTGATTCCCATTCCGCAATGAAATGAGCTTTTATAAACTGGAAACAATGGGCCCGAAACGGAGCCCGCCGCATACAGTCTTAACAATAGATCGTCCCGTCTTTTTGAAAAATAGCTGACACTTTTCGGACATTTTTCCCTTTGTTGTAAGGGTTCGTGTGAATATGAATGTCCTTGCCCAACTGGGGGGCAATGATTGTAGGTCACGGGGGCGGCCACACTTTTGCGCATCATATGATGCGGGAGACGTGTGTACGCTGCACATAAAGCATCCGTACGCACGGAAGCGTTCAAGGGAGTGTCCTTTGAACCCTTTGCCCCAAGGGCCTCCCTTATCACCTGATGTAAAACGTGTGGTTCGCCAAGACCTGTATTCATTGCCTAACGGGGATGATGAGTATGACTTGGAGTGAGTTTAAATGTTTTGCGTTGTTCTAATGCACCAAACCGGAAACGCGTCTGCCCGTGTTCCCCAATTTTTCAAAACTCATTTTCAAATCACATCTGTATCCAGTTCGGTCGCGTTGCGTGCCGCGTGCACCCCCGTTTAAGGAACCCAGCCTATGCTTAGAACTCTTGATTTCAATACATTCACCGCCGGCACCGTCATTGATGATGAATATGAAGGCGTGACCATCTCTGCCACGGGTGGCTCGGCTCAAGCGATGATCTTTGACAGTACCAATCCAACGGGCGACGACGACGATCTGGCGTCAGATACATTGGGTGGTGTGTTGATCATTTCTGAGGACGGCGACAGCACAGACCCCAATGACAACGCGGGCGGCGGCGTCATTTCGTTTGATTTCGACACTCTGGTCACGATGAAATCCATCACCTTCAAGGACATTGAAGAAACCTCCGGGCCGGGCACGCAAGTGATTTTCTATGCCGAAGACGGCAGCGTGCTTGAGACACACTTTGTTGAACCAACCGAGGACGGCGGCGAATCCACAGTTCAGCTTTTTGTGCCCGGTACGGCGCGGGTTGATGTGGTTTTCCAAGGCTCTGGTGCCATTGATAACGTCATTTTTGAGGATCCCGGGTTCACACCTGCAACGGCTGACGGGATTGTCTCAAACGGCGACGAAGGCGCGTTGATTGATACCCTATATCTTGGCGATCCAGAGGGCGACATGATCGACAATGGCGATGCGGTACTGGCGGGCGAGGGGCCAGAGGATGATATTGTTGACGCACAGGGCGGCAATGACACCATCCAGTCCGGTCTGGGGGATGATGATATCTATGCGGGGGCAGGCGACGATGTGGTCGCAGGCGGCGCAGGCAACGACATCATTCACGGCGATAGCACATATGGCAACGTGGGTGGTGGCGACACTGTGCGCGAAAGCTTTGAATGGGATTTGGCCGGGGTCGCTGACGAAGGCGATCTGCGCGGTGGTTTCAGCCAAGATACCGGCAACACAAATGTTACCTTCACTGTGTTGGGTCAAACCGCTAACCCTCACACCGAATTCTCATCTGATGATGAACTGGTGTTTGGTGTGGATACAGGCGGCGAACTTGCCGATCCTAATTCATCGCTCGACAGCGAAACCCGCGGTGAAGGCCAATCGGTGAATTATCAATTGGGGTTCTCTGATCTGGTCAATAACGTTGATTTCCGTATCAATGATATTGATGGCGACGGCGTTGTGCGTGTCTTGGCCTATGGTCCGGACGGCGAGCAGATTGCGGTGAACCTGACAGGCGGGGCAAACCTGACATTGCTGGACACTGATAGTGTTGCGGGCACCGATACTGCGGACAGTAATGGCGGATATCAGGATGATGACGCTCCAGCCTATTCCGTGGTGGTCAATATTCCCGGCCCGGTCTCGCGGATTGTGATTGAGCATTCTCAGGACGGTGCCAACAACTCTGGCATCAACATCACCGATGTGTTTTTTGACGCCACCAATGGCGCAGCGCTGGTGCCCGGTAACGATGATCTGAGTGGCGAAGACGGCGACGACATGATCTTTGGCGAAGGCGGTGATGATACCATTTCTGGCGGCGCAGGGGTTGATACCCTATCCGGTGGCGATGATGCTGACACATTCATTGGCGGTAATGCCGGTGACATGGTGGATGGCGGCGCAGGCGGGGATGACAACGACACGCTTGATCTCTCAGGTGCTGGCCCGCTGCGTGTGTTGACCCAAACCGACGATGCAGATGGCAATTCCACCTCCGGCACCATCGGGTTCTTGGATGCGGATGGCAATGTTGTTGGTGATGTACTGACCTTTACCGAGATCGAAAACCTGATCCTGCCTGACGTCAATGATGCCCCCATCGCGGTGGATGATGCGGCAACCACAAACGAGGGCACGGCGGTCATCGTTGATCTGATTGGCAATGACACCGACCCGGATAACACCAATGATGAATTGACGTTGCTCACCGCAACTGTACCTGCCGATCAAGGCACATTGGCTGATAACGGCGACGGCACTGTAACTTTCACCCCAGCCCCTGGTTTCACGGGTGATGCAACAATCACCTACACCGTTGCTGACCCTGATGGGTTGACCGATGAAGGTCAGGCGATTGTGACGGTAACAGCTGATGCCCGTGACGGCTATGTTGACGGAACAACGGACGGTGATTTGATTGACGCGGATTACCTTGGCGATCCAAACGGTGATCTGATTGATGCCAACGATGAAATCCTGACCGGTGCAGGCCCGAACGATGATTTTGTGCGTGCAGGTGATGGCGATGATACGGTCCTGTCTGGCGCGGGTGATGACCGTGTTGAAGCAGGCCGGGGTGACGACAGCGTTGACGGCGGCATTGGCAACGATACGCTGTTGGGCGACGCGGGAAATGACACCATCTTGGGTGGTGCAGGCGACGATCTGATTGATGCGGCCAGCGGTGAATTGGCACCTGATCTGGGCTACCCCTTTGCGGCGACCGATCCGCTTGGCTATGACCCCGACACCGACACAGAGAACGACCGCGATTCAGTGGATGGCGGTGCGGGCAACGATACCATCCGCACTGGCGATGACCGTGACACCATCATAGGCGGCACTGGCAATGACGTGATTGATGCAGGCATTGACGATGACATCGTGGATGGCGGTGATGATGATGACCGCATTGTCGGCGGCGAAGGCAACGACAGCATCCTTGGCGGCGCGGGCAATGACACGATCTATGCTGGCAATGACCCTGACCTGGGCCTCGATATCCTTGATATTCCGGATGAGCCCACCCCCGGCTTCCCGCTCTCGCCTGACCGCAACCCTGATAATGGCCAAGACACCGTTGATGGCGGCGCGGGCAACGATGTGATCTATGGCGCGGATGATGATGACCTGTTGATGGGGGGATCGGGTGACGATTACCTTGATGGTCAGATCGACGACGACACATTGCAGGGTGGTTCCGGCGAGGACACCTTGATCGGTGGTCAGGGGGATGACAGCCTTGAAGGGGGCACAGGCGAAGATACATTGATGGGTGGCATCGGCAACGACACCTTGCGTGGCAACCGTAACGATGACCTGCTGAACGGGGGAGACGGCGACGACATTCTTGATGGCGGCGGCGAAAATGACACCCTGTTTGGCGGCGCGGGCGACGACGATTTGCAGGGCGGCCAAGGCGACGATCTGCTGGACGGTGGCGATGGCGATGACAACATCACTGGCGGCGCGGGTATGGATACCTTCAGGGGCGGCGCTGGCAGCGATACGATGGTGGGCGGCGGCGATCAGGATACTTTCAGCGGCGTGAATGCTGGTGATGTGATCGACGGCAGCAGCGCTGGTATCGACATGGACACGCTTGACCTGCGCGGGTCCGCCCCTGTGGGTGGTCGGTTAGAGGTCACCTATACCTCAGCAGACCAAGAAGACGGATTTGTCACCTACTACGACGAAGACAATAACGTCCTGCCAGAGGTGCTGGTGTTCGAAGAAATCGAAGCCATCATTCCATGTTTCACCCCCGGCACCCGCATTGCAACACCAAGCGGTGAACGCCGGGTTGAGGAATTGCAGGTTGGTGACCGCGTGATCACCCGTGACAACGGCATTCAGGAAATCCGCTGGGTCGGCCAGCGCGACATGTCTGGCGTTGAGCTGGCGCGGGCCGTGCATCTTAAGCCGGTTCTGATCCGTCAGGGTGCGTTGGGCAACGACCTGCCCGAGCGTGACATGATGGTATCGCCGAACCACCGCATCCTTGTGGCAAATGACAAAACAGCGCTGTATTTTGAAGAGCGTGAAGTGTTGGTTGCCGCCAAGCATCTGACCGGTCTTGAAGGGGTCGATATCGTGGATGTATCCAGCACGACCTACATTCACATCATGTTCGATCAGCATGAGGTTGTTTTGTCAGATGGCGCATGGACCGAAAGCTTCCAGCCCGGTGACATGTCATTGGCGGGTATTGGCAATGCCCAGCGCACCGAAATTCTGGAATTGTTCCCGGAATTGGCGACTGCGGAAGGTATCCAAGGCTATGCCGCGGCCCGCCGTTCGTTGAAAAAGCACGAAGCGCAACTGTTGACGTAACACCACCGCGCGGCATACGAATCGCATGTGGGGGCATGCACCGAAATATTCAGCTGTTTGTCGGCCTTAGGGCTAGGGCTGGCAAACGAAAAAACGGGGCGCTGCGGCGCCCCGTTCCTTTGTGGGGCCACAATTATCGTTACAATCAGGGATTGTGTCTGAACGCGAAACAATGACGCAGGAATGTGAAGGAAGTTGGGCTATTTAATGCTTTATGCAGCTACCGTATAGCTTTTCCCCTAAAACTTTAAGGGATATACTCTATGTATGGTTGGTGCGCCAAGCTCTGCGCGTCTGAGTAAATATTGTTTTTAATTTGAGAGGTGCCACTGCCATGGCCGTCATCAATGGAACGTCCGGTACGGACACGCTTCAGGGTACGTTTGAGAACGACCAGATCACCGCAGGCGCGGGGGACGACCGCGTTTCCGGCGAAGGGGCGGACGATCTGATCGACGGCGGCGCAGGCAATGACACGATTTATGGTGATGCTGGGGTGGGAACGGCACCGGGGTCAAATGCATCTCCGGTCACGTTGGAATTTGGCAATCGCGTTTTCAACACGGGCAACAGCGCAGATCCCGGTGATGAGGCCGTGTACCGTGACGTTGCAACTTTGGAAGATGGCACATCCGTGTGGGGCCGCTTGGTGTTGGTTTCCACCTCTAACCCGAACATGCCAGTTGATCTGACGGGTGGTAACGGATTTGAAATATTGTTGAACTCTGGCGCTGGTTCGAGTTCAGCGTTTGTCGGTTCAACCGCAACGTTTCGGCTGGAGTTTTTTGATCCAGCCACGGGCAACCCGGTGTCGCTTAACTCCACCGCCACGTTCAACGATCTGGATCGCAATGCAGTTGGCAATCAGGAATCGGTGACCGTAGATGCCAACAGCTTTACCGCCTTTGGCACCAGTTCGGACAGCTCGCTGAATGTCACAACAACCGGCGGCACAATTAACGCGGCGGGCACCGAACAAAACAGCCCCGCTGATCAGGATGCGTGGTTCTCTGCGCAGTTCGAAAATCGCGAATTTATCGAATTCACCCTTGAAACACGCTCATCCCAGTCAGGGTTTACCCTGTCTGGTGATCTAATTGACGATGCTGTGGTCACACCGATCGTGGCGGGTGATGATACGATTTTAGGCGGTGCCGGCGACGACGTGATGTTTGGGCAGGGCGGTGACGACAGCCTGGATGGTGGCGATGGCGACGACCAAAGCTTTGGCGGTGCGGGCACGGACACCATCACATCGGGTCTGGGTAATGACAGCGCCGAAGGGGGGCTGGGCAGTGATACGTTCAACTTTACCGCTGGCGGCAACCACACAATCATCGGCGGCGAAGATCCTGATGGGTCTGACGTCGATGTTCTGGACCTGACCGGGCTGGACCGCGGGTTCTATAACTTGATCCCCGGTGCACCAGAGGCGGGCACCATCGAATTCTTGGATGCTGCGGGTAATGTTGTCTCGACCACCACCTATTCAGAGATCGAAGAAGTGATTATCTGTTTCACCCCGGGTACCCGCATCGCGACCATTCGCGGCGAAGTGGCAGTTGAAGATCTGAAAGTGGACGATCAGATTGTCACCCGTGACAATGGGGTACAGGCGCTGCGCTGGGTGGGTCGGCGTGACCTGACCATGGCTGAGCTGGCCAAAATGCCCAACCACTCTCCGGTATTGATCCGCAGCGGCGCATTGGGCAAAGGCGCGCCGCACCGTGATATGCTGGTGAGCCCAAACCACCGGATGTTGATCACCTCAGAGCTGGCCGAAGTGATGTTTGGCGAACGTGAAGTGTTGGTCGCGGCGAAACATTTGACGGGGCTTGATGGAGTAGATGTGGTGCGTGCAAATGCGGTCAGCTATATCCACCTGATGTTTGAGCACCACGAGGTGATCTTGGCGGATGGATGCTGGTCCGAGAGCTTCCAACCGGGAGATCATTCCATGGCAGGTATTCAGTTTGAACAACGCCGTGAAATTCTTGAGCTATTCCCGGAATTGGAAAATGCGGAAGGTTTGAGCAGCTATACGGCGGCCCGTCGTCTGCTGCGCGCGCATGAAGCGCATCTGTTAACCTTCGATCACCAGCCCTGAGCTAACGTTTCGTCTGGCGAGTGTTACGCCAGACGTCCCATTGTTCGGGTGTATCCAAATCATTGCGCGCGCGGTTTCCTGGCAGCGGCACCAATTGCGTTTGATCCAGATGTGCTGCGACCACCTCGCGGCCACCGCTATCGCCGCGAAGCGCTGTAAGCTCTGCAAACAGATTAGCCTTGAAAACAATTGGATGACCCGGCGCGCCGTCATGGGTCGCTCCGCGCCATATTTTATTTTTCCCTTTTAAGTCAACGATAAATGCGACGGACCTAATGTCATCTTCAGTCAAGTCTGGCAGATCCGCCAACAGGATCATCACGCAGGCCGCATCGGAGGGCAGCGCCTGTATCGCGGCACTAAGGCTCGCGTTCATACCTTCCGCTGCGTTTTCCACGGGCAGGGCCAAGACCTCTAGCCCCGCCAACGCATCATAGCGTGGATGCGGGGACGCGGGCAGGGCCACCAAAACAACACCTGTTGTAACCGCCCGCGCCATCATCGCCTGACGGCGCAGCAGCGGCAGCCCATCCACATCTTCCAGCAATTTGTCACGACCTCGCATCCGGCGCGACGCGCCAGCGGCAAGGATGATGATCGGCATTGAGATGTGCTGGGCCATAGAACCTTAGCTTACGCCTGATCCGACCCTAGCGAAAGCTATCCGCGCATCCGGCTGCCAGCAGGATCAAACAGTGGGGTTGATATTACCGTGGCCCCGCGCATTTCACCCAAAATCTCAATTTCAACCTGCAAACCGTCTTTGGCGCGTTCCGTTGGCACAAACCCCATCGCGATAGATTTGCCCGCATAATGCGAATAGCCGCCAGAGGTGCAGAACCCGATCACCGCGCCGTCCAGCCAGATCGGTTCATAGCCATGCACATCGGCGTCCGTCGCTGCGACCTCAAAGGCCACCAGCCTGCGGGCAGGAGGCGTGACGCGTTCCGCCTCTGCCAGATCACGGCCAATGAAGGCGGTGTTTTTCTTGAAGCTGATAAAGCGATCAAGACCCGTTTCAGCAGCGGTATAATCGGGCGAGAATTCCGACATCCAGGAGCCAAAGAACCGGTCCAGCCGCAACGACATCATGGCTCGCATGCCAAAGGGCACCATGCCATGGGTTTGGCCCGCCGCCCAAAGCACGTTCCACAAGGCGCGCTGGCCCATTGCATCACAGTAAATCTCATAGCCCAGATCACCAGTATAGCTGACCCGCTGCACGATACAGTCGGTCATGCCCACGGTCACTTTCCACACATCGAGGAATTTCATCTCTGCAATGTCGGTGCGGGTACAGGCTTGCAACACCTCACGTGCCTTTGGTCCGGCAATCTGAAACCCGGTGCGGCGGTCCGAGATGTTTTCGACCTGCACACCGTCTGTCATATGCTGTTCAAACCAACGGCTGTGAAACGCCTGCGCGCCGTAAGAACCGGTCAGTTGGAATTCATCCTCTGCCAGACAGGACATGGTGAAATCGCCAATCAGTTTGCCCTTTTCCGACAGCATCGGAGTCAGCGACAAACGGCCAAGCTGGGGGACACGGCCCGCCATGATCCGGTCCAGCCAGTCACGCGCCTTTGGTCCCGTGACCAGATATTTGCCAAAGTTCTGCACTTCGTTGATGCCGGTGCCATTGCGCACCGCCATCACTTCACGCGCCGTTGCGTCAAACGCGTCAGAGCGGCGGAAGGAGGGTGTTTCAAACGTCGGCTCATCGCTGATGGCAAAGTAGTTTGGCACCTCAAGCCCATATTGCTGGCCCCAAACCGCGCCCATGCCGCTGAAAATGTCGTACATCGGCGTTGTGCGGTTGGGCCGCGCGGCTGGTAGTTCTTCGTTGGGATAAGCGACCGAGAACCGTTTTTGATAATTTTCAATCACCTTGGGCAGGGTGTAACCCGGCGAAATCCAATCCCCAAACCGCGCCACATCCATCGCCATGACATCACGTTCGCATTCGCCCTCAACCATCCATTGCGCCAGCATCAACCCGACGCCGCCACCCTGGCTGAACCCGGCCATCACGCCGCAGGCCGACCAATAATTGCGCACACCCGGCACCGGACCGACCAAGGGATTGCCATCAGGGGCAAAGGTAAACGGGCCATGAATGACGTTTTTCACACCCGCGCGTTCCAGATCTGGGAAACGTTTGTAGGCAAAGGCGATGCTATCCTCAATCTTGTCAAAATCGTCTTGCAACAGATCCTGACCAAAGCTCCATGGGGTGCCATCGACGGCCCACGGACGGCAGGTTTGTTCATAAAACCCAATGCACAACCCTTTGCCTTCTTGACGCAGATAGCTTTCCCCAGCCGGGTCCATCACATGCGGGTGCTCGTGACCGTCTTTCATCATGTCAACAATCATCGGTACGTCTTCGGTGACCAGATACTGGTGTTCCATCGGATGCAGTGGGAAATATATCCCCGCCATCGCACCGACCTCACGCGCCCACAGACCGCCTGCGTTGATCAGATGTTCGGTGTGAATAGTGCCTTTGTCAGTGACCACATCCCACGTGCCGTCGGGCCGCTGGTTGGTCTCTTTGACCATGCAATGGGTTTCAATTGTCGCCCCGCCCATTTTGGCGGCGCGGGCATAGGCGTGGGTGGTGCCAGACGGGTCCAGATGTCCATCAAGCGGGTCGTAAAGGCCACCAATGATGCCATCAAGGTTGGTCACCGGGGCGATCTTGGCAATCTCCTCTGGCCCGACAATTTCAGTATCCAGCCCCATAAAACGGTGCTTGGCACGTTCCGCCAGCAGCATGTCAAAGCGGTCTTGGTTGTCGGCCAAGGTCACCCCGCCAACATGGTGCAAGCCGCAGGACATCCCGGTGATTTCTTCCAATTCCTTATACAAACGAATGGTATAACCTTGAAGGGCCGCCATGTTTGTGTCGCCGTTCAGCGTGTGAAAACCGCCCGCCGCGTGCCATGTTGAGCCGGATGTCAGTTCTGACCGCTCAACCAGCATCACATCTGACCATCCAAGTTTGGTCAGATGATACAAGACTGAGGCGCCGACAACGCCGCCGCCGATGATCAATGCGCGGGTGGTGGTTTTCATAAGGGATGCTCCGGTGGTTTGGTTTTTCGAAATGTGCAGGAGCAGCAGGAGAGGGTCATGTGGTTTTCCGACAAGATGTGTCGATTTTGAAGCTTTGGAGGCCCGGCACTGGTTTGTGCCGCACCAACAGCACTTTTGATCGCGGCCATGTCCATTATAGCCTTGGACCTTTTGCAAACCACGCTAGCTTGGCCTTATGAACATTGATTCCCTGATCCCGTACACCTTGATCCGCAAAGCCCGCGAATACACCCGTAAGCTATGGGTGCGCGTGGTGATTATGGGTTTGATGGCGGTGGTCGCACTTGGCCTGACGCAGATTATCGAAGCACTGATCCCCAGAGAGATTGGCACAACACTGACCGGAGAGGCGGCGGATCGGCTGTTGCAGATCATCGCGAACGCGATGCTGGCGGTTACGACGTTCTCCATCACTGTGATGGTGACGGTTTATCGCGCCTCGTCCACCCAATGGACGCCGCGGGTTCACCGTCTGATCATTCAGGACCGCACCACCCAAAACACATTGGCCGTGTTTATTGGCGCCTATGTCTATGCGTTGATCGCGATTATCCTGCGTGAACTGGGCATTTATGTGGATGAACGCGCGCTGGTGTTGTTCGTGATGACCGTCATCGTGCTGGCGGTTATTGTGATCTATCTGATCCGCTGGGTGCTGCATCTGCAAACCTTTGGCAGTCTGATCGACACCACCCGTCAGATCGAAGACGTCACGCGGGAAATGTTTAAGGAGCGTCTGGAAAACCCATGTCTTGGTGCCAATACGCTGACGGGTGATGTGCCCAAAGACGCAACCGCGATCCGTGCAACCGAAAGTGGCTATATTCAACATATCTATCCCGAAGCGTTAAATGACGCAGCCAAGGCGCATGGGGTTGAGTTGTATCTCACCCGGAACATTGGGCATTTTGCCTTCTTGAATGAACCTCTGTTGATGGCGGTGCAACGCAGCGACCCCGAAGATCAGGACCATGATTGGGAGTCGTTGGAAAAAGCCGTGCGCACAAACATTCGTCTGGGGGATCTGCGTACGTTTGATCAGGACCCACGTTTTGGCCTTGTGGTGATGGGAGAGGTCGGATCCAAAGCGTTGTCGCCGGGGGTGAATGACCCTGGAACCGCGATTGATGTCATCACCCGGATCGGGCGTATCCTGTCGGTTTATACGGATGAGGATACCCAAGAACGGGACAACAAACTGAAATATCTCTATGTGCCACCACTGGAACCGGAAGACCTGATCGAAGACGGTTTCGGTGCCTTGGCGCGTGATGGGGCCACCGTGGTTGAAGTTCAGCAACGCCTGCAATCGGTGTTGTCAGGGTTGATGCGTCATCCCGATGATGGGTTGAGCAAAGCCGCGCGGGACGCCGCAGAGGTGCATTTGCGCCGGGCATTGGAGGTGATTACCTTTGTGCCGGACCGGGAACGGGTCATGGCTTCCGCGCGATCAGATGTGAGCGAGGCCGTGCGCGGGGGGCTTCAAGAACGAAGCACAGAATGATCAACTTGCCCCTTGGCGACGAAGGATGTCGCGATCCGGCAATCTGACGCTGCATGACAAGGTCAAGTTACCAGACAACGCAATCAAAACTTAAGGTCAGACCCCATGCGCACCCATGCCCAAGCCGTTGTCATCGGAGGCGGCGTTATCGGCTGCTCGATCCTGTATCACCTGACCAAATTGGGCTGGACTGATGTGGTGCTGCTCGAACGCTCAGAACTGACATCCGGTTCCACATGGCACGCGGCGGCCAATATTCATGGGCTGCACGACAACAACAACATCACCCGCATTCAGAATTATACGATGGACCTGTATAACGCGCTTGAGGCCGAGACCGGACAGTCCTGCGGCGTGTTTCAACCCGGATCGCTCTATCTCGCCCAGACCGAAGCGCGTGAGCATCAGTTACGTTTGCAGGCGGCCAAGGCAAAATACTATGGCTTACCATTTCGCGAGGTAAGCCAGGCGGAGGCAGAGGAATTGCATCCACTGGTCAATTATGACGGCATCCGCTGTATCATGTTTGAAGAGAACGGCGGCAACGTCGACCCGTCGGGCGTCACCAATGCCTATGCTGTGGGTGCGCGGCAAAACGGGGCCGAGATTATTCGGTTCTGCCCCGTCACAGGCACCGAACAGCAGCCAGATGGCACGTGGGTTGTGCGCACCGAAAAGGGTGATATCGCAACCCAGTGGATTGTGAATGCGGCGGGCCTTTGGGGTCGTGAAGTGGCTGCACTTGCCGGGCTGAAATTGCCGCTGCAACCAACAGAACACCAGTATTTTGTCACCGAAACCATCGCCGAGATCGCGGGTATGGATCGCCGTTTACCATCAGTGGCGGACCGGGACGGCGAATATTACCTGCGTCAAGAGGGCAAGGGCCTGCTGGTCGGCGCCTATGAGAAAGACATGCGGTTCTGGGCTGAGGAGGGCACGCCGCAAGGCTTTGGCCACGAATTGTTTGCCGATGATCTGGAACGGATCGAGGACAATATGATGCGCGCCATCGACCGGGTGCCAGCAGTGGGTGAAGCGGGGATCAAGCGGGTGATCAACGGGCCAATGATCTGGTCACCAGACAGCAACGTGTTGTTTGGCCCGGTGCCGGAACTGTCTAATTATTTTTGCTGCAATGGCATCATTCCGGGGTTCTCCCAATCAGGTGGCATGGGACTGCTTGCCGCTGATTGGATTGTCACAGGCGAGACACGCTATGACATGTTTGCGTGGGATATGGCGCGCTTTGGCGATTGGGCGGATGCGGCATTCACAAAAGCCCGGGTGCGCGATCAATATGCCAACCGTTTCAAAATCCACTTCCCCAATGAGGAACGCGATGCCGGCCGCGCGGTACGCACCCGTCCGGTTTACGCCGCGCAAAAAGACATGGGGGCGGTGTTTGGCCTGAACTATGGCTGGGAACATCCGCTGTATTACGGTGAAACGGTCGGGGCCAAGGATGAAACCCATGGCTTCACCCGCCAAGCATGGTGGGATGTGGTGGGCCGTGAATGCAAAATGCTGCGCGACAACGCAGGCATCATCGACATCTCGAACTTTGCCAAATACCGGGTCAAAGGGGCAGGGGCCGAAGGCTGGCTTAACGCGCTGTTTGCCAACAACATGCCCAAAACCGTTGGGCGGTCCTGCCTGACGCCGCTGATTGGCGTGCGCGGCGGTATTGCGGGTGATTTTACTGTCACACGGCTGGGCGAGGATGAGTTTTGGATCATCGGATCCGGGATGGCCGAACGTTATCACCAGCGGTTCTTTAAGGAAGTACCACTGCCCGACGGCACGACATTTGAAAGCCAAACGATTGAGATGTGCGGATTTAACATCGCTGGTCCCAAGTCGCGCGATATGTTGCAGCGGTTGACGAATACCTCGCTCGCCACCGCCGATTTCCCATTCATGCGCTCCAAGTGGATCGAACTGGCCGGGGTCAAAGTATTGGCGCTGCGGGTGTCGTTCACCGGTGATCTGGGTTGGGAACTGCACTGCGCCACCGCAGATCAGGGGCGGTTATTTGCAGCACTGATTGAGGCGGGCAAAGACGTGGGCGCAGGCCCGGTTGGGTCACGCGCCCTGATGTCGCTGCGCGTTGAGAAGGGCTATGGCTCATGGAGCCGCGAATATTCGCCGGAATACTGGCCACAAGAGGTCGGGCTGGACCGATTGTGCAAGATGGATAAGGATTTCCTGAACAAAGCCGCCGTGGCTGAAACCTTGGCCAAGCCGTCACGCGAACATCTGGTGATCTTGTCCTTGGATGCGGCGCAGACCGATGCGTCGAATGCCGATGCGACGGGCGGCGAACCGATATTCAAAGATGGCAAAGGCATTGGGCGGGTCACGTCCGGGGCCTATGGTTATTCCGTCGGGCAGTCACTGGCGCTTGGGTTCGTGAAGGGTGTGCAGCCGGGGGATGAGGTAGAGGTGATGGTTCTGGGCAAGCCACACAAGGCTGTGGTGTTGGCAGAGCCGCCGTTTGATCCCAAGGGGGATAATTTGCGGGCATAGAACCTTCTGGTTGGTCAGGCATCTCGGGGCGTGACCTGTCGGCTTGCAATTCACGGCCCTAGCAGCTTACTGGCACTAGACCGACCCAAGACCAGAAGGGGTGCGTAATGAAAATAGCGATCTGTGGCTGTGGCATAGGCGGTATTTCAACCGCCATTCTGGCCCGACGCGCCGGGTTTGACGTGACCTTATTTGACCAGTTTGACGCGCCTGAACCAGTGGGTTCCGGCTTGGTCATCCAACCCGTGGGCTTGCGCGTTCTGGAACAGCTTGGCGCTGCGGAACAGGCTTTGGCAAAAGGGGCCAAGGGTTTTCACATGATCGGGCATGAGGCGCACAGTGGGCGGACGGTTCTGGATGTGTCTTATGGTCCGACCGGCGGCAAGAATTTTGGCTTGGGCATCCACCGCGCGAGCCTGTTTGCCGCCCTTATGGATGTTGCAACCGCAGATGGGATCAAGGTCACACCGGGTCATCGGCTGGTGTCCACAACGATTGACGGGCAAGGGCGGGTTGTCTCATTTGCCAATGGTGCCACCTTAGGAGCTTATGATTTGGTCGTTGATGCGACAGGCGCGCGGTCTGTAATCAGCCCATTGGTGTCACGCTCTCTGCCTTACGGGGCGATTTGGGGAACGGTGGATTGGCCCAAAGAATGCAGCCTAAAGTATGATCGCCTTCAACAGCGTTATCGTAGGGCGTCAAACATGATTGGGGTTCTTCCGATTGGCACACTGCCGAATGAGGAAAAACGTAAGGCCGCATTGTTCTGGTCGTTGCCAAGAACTGAAATGAAAACATGGCAGGACACACCGATTGAAATGTGGCGCCATGCGGCGAATAAGCTCTGGCCGGAACTTGCCCCGTTTACCAATCAAATCACTGACCATGCTCAGATGACGCCCGCAGTTTATACCCACGGCAGTTTGCACAGGCCATATGATGCGTGCCTCGTTCACATTGGCGATGCCGCACATCGGGCAAGCCCGCAGCTGGGCCAAGGTGCCAATATGGCGCTGCTCGACGCGTCGGCACTGGTGCACTGCCTTGCGGTATTGCCCGTTGATCAGGCGCTGCCAAAATACGCAAAGGCGCGCAGATGGCACACAAACGCTTATCAAATGATGAGTTGGGCGTTCACACCGATGTATCAATCTAACAGCCGCGTGTTGCCGATTGCGCGTGACTATGTGCTTGGCCCGCTGAGCAAAGTGCCACCCGTGCCAGCAATCCTGAGCAGCTTGGTCAAAGGTACGTTGATCAATCCAATGCGCGGGCTGACGAAGAGTTAACCAACGCTTATAACGGCCTAATCTTCAACTGCGTAATCCGGTTCCCCTCGCGGGCCAATACCTCAAACCGATAACCATGAAACAAAAACACCTGACCTGGTGTTGGGATCATTTGCGCCTCGTGGATCACCAGCCCGGCCACGGTATTGGCCTCGTCATCGGGCAGGGACCATTCGGTCGCGCGGTTCATGTCACGGATGGTCATGGCCCCATCAACGATCAGATGGCCATCTTCGGCGGGGCGTACGGGATGGTCGGCGTCAGGGTCAAATTCGTCGGTAATCTCGCCAACGATCTCTTCCAAAATATCCTCCAGCGTGATCAACCCTTGCAGTGATCCGTATTCATCCACGACCAATGCAAAATGGGTGCGGCGGCGCAGGAACTGGCGCATTTGTTCGTCAAGCGTTGAGGTTTCAGGCACGAAATACGGCTTCATCACCACGGCAGCGATGTCAAAATCTTTAAGCGCTGCGGCGTCACCTTCGGGGCCGCCAATCTGCTTGTACATGGCGCGCAGCAGGTCTTTGGCGTGGATTACGCCGATGATATTTTCAGGATCATCACGGTAAACGGGCAGGCGGGTGTGGTTGGATTCCAGACATTGTTTCAGGATTTCGGAAGGGTCACTGGCCGCATCCACCATTTCAATTCCGGAACGGTGCAACATGATTTCCTCAACCGCCCGTTCGCGCAGATCAAGTGCGCCCAAAATCCGGTCGCGGTCCTCTTTTTCAACCACCCCTTCGGAATGGCCCAGATGCAGGGCGCCTGCGATTTCTTCGCGCACCGCCAGAATGTTGCTGTCCGGGTCAATAGCGACGCCAAACACGCCAAGGATGCCACGCACCAAGAACCGGACTGCATAGACAAAAGGGGAAAACACCAACACAACGATGGAAATCGGACGCGACACAAAGGCCGCAGCGGTTTCAGCGTTTGAGATCGCATAGGTTTTCGGCAGCACTTCGGCAAAGACCAGCACCAGCAAAGTCATCACCAATGTGGCCAAGGCTACACCTGATTCACCAAACAACCGGGTGAACATTGCGGTCGCTAGGGATGCGGCCAGAATATTGACAATGTTATTGCCCAGCAGCACCGACCCAATCAGCCGTTCGTTGTCTTCGGTGATCTTGAGCGCACGGGTTGCCCCGGTTGATCCCTTATCTGCCTGCGCACGCAACTTGCCGCGTGATGCGGCGGTCAGCGCGGTCTCAGAACCGGAAAAGAACCCTGATAAGATCAATAACAACAAAATGATGCCTGAACTGAACCAGAAAGCGCTGTCAAACATTGTGGTGGCGGTGTCCATCTGAGAAAGTATCCATGTAACGTAAGGTGTTGTGGTTATGGGCGCGTGGCCCGTTTCATTCAAGAGGCGAGGCAAGGAGCATTCCAATGAAACATCACGATTTGGGTGCTTTAAACGGGCCAGTCCTGCTGTTTGGGGGGCCGTATTCAAATATTCAGGCATTGGATGCGTTGATTGCGGCGGCAGTTCAGCGCGGGGTTGATGCGGGCCACATGATCTGCACCGGGGATGTGGTGGCCTATTGCGGTGCGCCACGTCAGACGGTGCAGCGAATGCAGGAATTGCACTGCGCGGTGGTGGCGGGCAATTGTGAAGTACAACTGGCCAGCGGCGCGCCTGACTGCGGATGTGGATTTGATGTGGGGTCGGCCTGTGATCTGCTTAGTGCAGGGTGGTACGGACATGCGACATCAGTGCTGACCAATGGGGACAAGGCGTGGATGGCGGCATTGCCCGACATCATCACCTTTACTCATCAAGGCGCACGCTACGGCGTGATCCATGGCGGCGTCACGGATGTGTCACGCTTTGTTTGGGGCAGTTCTGATGCATCCGTTTTTTCGCAGGAATGGCAGGCCTTGGAACACAATGTTGGTCCGGTGGATCACGTGATCGCCGGGCATTGTGGGATTCCTTTTATTCGGACAATCAAACAGGGGCGCTGGATCAACGCAGGTGTGATCGGCATGCCGCCGCATGACGGGCGGCAACAGACACGTTTTGCGATACTGGATGGTGGTGACGTCCAGATACATCGGCTTGATTATGATGTGGCCGGGGCGATGCAAGACATGGCGGATGCAGGCCAGCCCCAAGGTTACAGACGTGGCTTGCAGTCAGGTTACTGGCCGTCTGAGGATGTCTTACCGCCCGATTTGCGATTGCCATCTTTCGCCAGCGGGTGATGTTCCAGCACCAGTTCCGCCAACCGTTCTTCTAGCACATGGGTATAGATTTCGGTGGTTGCCACATCCGCATGGCCCAGCATGGTCTGGATGGCGCGCAGATCGGCCCCATGCGCCAACAGATGGGTGGCAAAGGCATGGCGCAACGTGTGCGGGGTAACCTTGGCCGGATCGACGCCCCCGGCCACTGCAAATTCCTTAATCAGCAGATAGAACCGATGCCGGGTCAGATGGCCAGACACCCCACGCGATGGAAACAGAAACCGCGACAGCGGTTGTTTTTGGGCCTGAGCGTCGGCGTCCTGCTTGTCACGCAAGACCAGCCAATCAGCCAAGGCGGCGCGGGCAGGGGGTGACAGGGGCACCATACGTTCCTTGCCGCCTTTGCCCATGATCAACAACAGACGTGGATCACCACGCGCCGCGCTGATCGGCAGTCCAACCAATTCGCTGACCCGCATGCCCGTGGCATACAGTAGCTCCATCAGGCAGGTATTGCGGGTTTGATCCGGTTTCGATCGGCCAGAGTTGCGTGCAGCCTCCAACAATCGGTCCACCTCTTGCTCGGACAGAATTTTGGGCAAGCGTTTGTCCTGACCGGGCCCCGCGATCTGAAGGGCGGGATTGTCTGTGCGCAGTCCTTCTTCAAAGGCAAAGCGGTATAATTGTTTGATCGCAGAAAGCCTGCGGGCCCGGGTTGATTTGGCCAGACCCTGCGCGTCACAATAGACCAGATATGCCTCAATATCAGCCTGCGCAGCACCGTCAAAGTCACGGGTGCGGCGAGCCAGAAACCCGTCAAAGTCCTTAAGGTCTCGACCATAAGCCAGTAAAGTGTTCGTCGCAGCACCCAGCTCGGCGGCCTGTGCCTCAAGAAAGCTGGAAATCCAATGAAACGTCGGGGTTTGCATGTCTTAGCGCGCCAGTATCAGCATTTGCAACGCGACTCGACGCGCGGTGTCTTCCAACCCCAATGCTCGCAACGTCGAGAGTGCATCGCGCAGCGCCTTGGTGTCGCCATTGGCACCGTCTTCCAACAGACCAAGCAAGACCAGAATACTTTCCCCCAACCGGTTCTGGCGGGCATTGGCGATCAGATCAGCGCGGGGTGTTGCGGTGCTAAACCCCTCAAACACCGCCAAAGCCATGTCATCATCCGGGGCTTGTTCAGGCATTTCACCAATCGCCACGGCAGTCAAAAGGGACTTTTTTTCGGTCTTGACGGCTGCGGCCTCATAGGCTGGGGATAGTAATCCGATCTCAGTTGCAATATCTGCCGCGCGGCCTGTGACTGGCATTTGTGCCAGCAGTTCGGCAAAAAGCGTCGCAAACGACACTTCCAGTTCGGCTTCTTGCATCGCGGCCCAGACCTTTGGCAAGGTTTTGGTCACCGCCTCAGCACTGCCAGTGTTGAGTGCTGTTTCAAATCGTTGCAAGGCTGACACCCGGTCCCAGATGCCGCCGGAGGCGGCGGGCTTGCGATCCGTATACAGGCCTAGCAACCGATTGTCCGGCAACGCCCCGGCGTGGGTCAAACGCTCTGCGGCCTCTAATTGGGATTTCCACCCGGCAAGATCCCTCAAATCGGCAACGGCATAGGCACGGGGCAAGTTGCGTGTCGGCAGTGGTTCTCCGATGGTCTCGAACAAGCGAAAGCTCAGCGGGTCCATCTTGCGCGGTGCCCGCAAGGATGGCTCGCCTTCATAGGCGTCAGGGTTCAGAAACCGGTCCATCAATTCTAGTTTTTCGTCGCTCATCAACCCCAGCGCCTGTGCTGAGCCAAAGGTTAACGCTGCATTGTCCCATTTTCCCAACCGCGCGGCACAAAATATCCGTGTGCCATAGTCGCGGGTCAGATGCGGCGCGCCTGCCAAAGTGGCACACGCGCGGTCTTCGGTGCCGTTCAGCAAGCTGATCTGCATCCACAGGTCGAAATGATCAGGCGAGGTTGTCACACCCGCCTGTTCAATCAAGGATAAAGCCGGATCAAGCGCGCCCAAAACAAACAGCTTTTCAACACGCGCCAATGCCAGTGCATCACCTGCGGCAACTCCACCGCGCGGGGCCTGCGCCTCTGTCAGCAGTACCGTAAAAAGCAAGGATTGGGCGGCAGGCAAGACCGGATCGGACAGCCGCGTAATTTTATCAATAACTGTTTTCGCGTCACTGCCCGACCAGATATCGGCGGGCAATCCGGTCACCGCAGTGGGCACCAGCCCGATTGCGCGCGGGCTGCCTTCGCCAAGCGGGGTGACCGTGACAACAGGCGCTGTACCGCTTTTGGCGACGGGAGGTTCTTGTGATAGCCGCGGTGGCGGTGTGACGGGGCGAATGCGCCCCGGTTTGGTCGGGGCCTGCGACCCCAGCCAATCAATCACGGACAGCGGCACCTGTTCTGCGGGTTTTGGTGTGGTCTCTGACTGTGCGGGAAAAGCCAGAAACGTCGTGATCCCAACCCAATACCCTAAGCCGCGTGCCGCTTTGATCATCCTATCATTCCGCAATCAAAGTAACGGGTTGGCGTGTTTCAACCTGTGCCGGCGAAAAATCGACACCAAAAAATGGGCCAAGGTATGCGTAACCAACAAGCCCAATAAACCCGACAATCGTTAAGAAAATCAGCAGCTTGATCAGTTTGCCCATGAAATATGCCCGTTCGTTTTTTGTATGATTTGCCTATTCTATATATGGCCTTTTCCCCAAGATCACGTCATTCAGATAAAAATGAGCGGAATTGAGCAAACACAAGCCGACGCGGCCAAATCGCCTGAGCCCCGGTATGTCTTGAAAAAGACGGTTGCCTTGGTAGGAATGATGGGCGCTGGTAAAACGGCGGTCGGTCGCGCAGTTGCGGCCAAGCTCGGCGTGCCGTTTCTGGACAGCGACGCTGCCATCGAAGCCGCCGCAAACCTGAGTGTCCCTGAAATTTTTGCCCGCGACGGTGAGGCGTTCTTTCGCAAGCGTGAGACAGAAGTGATTTTGCGGCTGTTGGACGAAGAACGCGGTATCCTATCCACGGGAGGCGGTGCATTTTTGGCGCAAGACAACCGGGACAATATTGCCGCACGTGGCGTGTCACTGTGGCTGAACGCTGATCTGAATTTGCTGTGGAACCGGGTCCGTCACAAGGACACCCGGCCCCTGTTGCGCACCAGTGATCCCAAGCGGACGCTTGAGGCGCTCTATAATGCCCGGGTCCCAGTTTACAAATTATCTGATCTTTCAGTGGCTTGCGCGCCGAAGCTATCTATAGATGCGATGGCAGTACGGGTGATTGATACATTGCTGACGCGCCCCGATGTGTTGGAGAAATTGGATGCGTGAAACGGTCAACGTAAACCTGCCGGGTCGTGAGTATAACGTGGTGATTGGACCGGGATTGTTGGCGGAAGCCGGCACCTATTTGACACCGCTATTGGCGCGCAAAAAAGTGACGGTGATTTCGGATGCACATGTCGCAGCGCTGCATCTGGAAACGTTTCATCATGGTTTGGCACAGGCCGGGATTACGATGCACGCGATGACATTGCCCTCAGGTGAAGGCACCAAAAGCTGGGAACATCTGCAAAACTGCTGTGATTACCTGCTTGATGAAAAAGTTGAACGTAATGACATTGTCATCGCATTTGGTGGCGGGGTGATCGGTGATCTGGTTGGGTTTGCCGCCGCGATCCTGCGGCGCGGTGTGCGGTTTGTGCAGATACCGACATCTTTACTCGCGCAGGTGGACAGTTCGGTGGGTGGCAAAACCGGGATAAACACACGCCATGGCAAGAACCTGATTGGTTCTTTCCACCAGCCGTCTTTGGTGTTGGCCGATACCGCTGTTCTTGGCACGCTAACGCCACGCGATTTTCTGGCAGGTTACGGTGAGGTGGTGAAATACGGCATGCTGGGGGATGCCGCATTCTTTGACTGGCTTGAGGCACAGGGCCCGGCGCTGGCTGTGGGGGACGGTGCAGCGCGGGTTGAGGCGGTGCGCAGGTCGGTTCAGATGAAAGCCGACATCGTGATGCGCGACGAGACAGAGCAGGGCGACCGCGCGTTGTTGAATTTGGGCCATACCTTCTGCCACGCGTTGGAGGCGGCAACGGGGTATTCTGACCGTCTGCTGCACGGTGAAGGCGTGTCGATTGGCTGCGCCTTGGCGTTTGAACTGTCCGCCCGCATGGGCCTGTGCAGTCAGGAAGATCCCAGCCGAGTGCGTGCACACCTCAAGGCCATGGGGATGAAGACCGACATTGCGGACATTGACGGTGACTTGCCAGATGCAGCAGGGCTGTTGGACCTGATGGGACAGGACAAAAAGGTCGTGGATGGCCAATTGCGTTTCATTCTGGCCCGCAGCATTGGCGATGCTTTTGTCACGGGCGACGTGCCCCGCGATATGGTTTTATCTGTGTTGAACGACGCCTTGGCGGGTCGGTAACGGTCAACTACGCCGTATGACCATCGCGAATTTGTCTTCTGAGGAAAAACCAACCGCCTCGTAAAACCCTTTGGCCCCACGCTTTTGCCCGGTCATCAGCATGATTTTATAAGCATCCGCCGCCCATGCCGCTGCAATCGCTGTCTGCATCACGGTCCGCCCAAATCCGCGCTTTTGAAACGCACGCAGGGTCACGACATTTTCAATCAGAGCATAGGGACGCCCCTGCCATAACACATTGGGCAGCAGATGCAGGGTCAGCATCGACACCAATTTATCGTCCAAGAACGCGCCAAAAACGGATGTGCCGGGATGGTTGATCACAGATGCAAAAACGCCCGCATCATCTGCGGGCGGTCCAACTGTCAGTTCATTGTAAAGCACAAGCGCATTCGCGGCGTCGGCATGACCCAACGTGCGAACGGATGCGTCGGTTGCCATCAGAACGGGATTTCGTCATCCAGATCGCGAGACGATCCACCGCCGCCACCGCCACCATTACCCGAAGACGATGGGCCTCTGTCATAGCCGCCGCCCTGATCATATCCGCCACCAGAAGGGCCAGAGTCGTATCCACCGCCACCGCCGCCGGACCCACCGCCATCGCGGCCATCCAACATGGTCAACGTGCCGTTAAAGCCTTGCAATACCACTTCGGTGCTATAGCGATCTGCGCCGGATTGGTCCTGCCATTTGCGGGTTTGCAACTGACCCTCAAGGTACACCTTTGAGCCTTTGCGCAGATATTGTTCGGCAATGCGCACCAGACCTTCATTGAAAATCGCAACGCGGTGCCATTCGGTGCGCTCTTTACGCTCACCGCTGTTTTTGTCTTTCCACGTTTCGGATGTCGCAACGGTAAGGTTACACACCTTGCCACCGTTCTGAAATGAACGCACCTCGGGGTCACGCCCCAGGTTGCCGATAATGATCACTTTGTTGACTGAGCCAGCCATGTCGCCCCCTTGGTATTGTCGTTTGTGGGGTCTGCGAATCCGCGCGGCCCCTTGTTCGTGATGGTTATAACTTGCTTGATCCATGGTTAACACAAGGTTTCGGCCCAAATTGCCGCATTCACTGGTGTAATCAAAGGCTGGCATCGGGGCCGTGTTTTGATATAGTCGCGCCAATCTCAATGGGGTGGGGGCGTGTTCAGCATGCGCAGATCAGCAATTGTGGCAGTAGCAGCGGCCGCCAGTATGGTTTTGGGGGCAAGCGCACCCGCATCCGCGGATATTTTTTCATCCAAGAACCGTCGGGATCTGTTCAAATCGCAAAAGAACATTCTCGATAACCGGGCCTCCAAACAATATTCCGCATCGGTCCGGCTCAAACCGCCAACCGTGGTGACCCCCACCAAATGGGATGAACACACCCCGGAATACCGCGGTAAGTACAAAGGCGTCTATCTGGCGCTGGCCCGTGAGACGGCAAATCGCCATGGTATCCCCGCCGATCTGTTCTTGCGGCTGATCCAACAAGAAAGCGGTTGGAACGCTGGCGCGAGGTCGCACAAGGGCGCGATGGGGCTGGCACAGTTGATGCCCGCAACGGCCCGCAGTTTGGGGGTTGACCCCAATAACCCAACAGAGAACCTTGAAGGAGGCGCGCGCTACCTCAAACGTCAGTTTCAAACCTTTGGCACATGGCGTCTGGCGCTGGCCGCTTATAATGCGGGGCCGGGGGCCGTTAAAAAATACGGTGGCATTCCACCCTACAAAGAAACCCGCAATTACGTGAAAATCATCGCGGGCGGGTAAAACCAGAACAGACAAAGAAGGGCGGATCACATGATGATCCGCCCTTCTTTGTGACAACGCCTAGGGTCAGATCCCTTAATCTGGCAAACCCTTCGGGCAGAGATTTCACTTCATTTCAGCACTTCGGGACGCTTGCCCATAGAGCCACTATAAGCGGCGCGCCCCAAACCACTGATATTTTGTGAAATCTTCGCTGACGATACAAGATTAAGGGGTCCTGACCCTAACTTTACTCAGCGGCGACATTCATCTCGATCACGGGTTCCATCTCGGCAAACTTCTGATCTGAAAGATGGCATTTGACCTGATGCCCATCCGCCATGGTCCGCATCGGGGGTATTTCTTTTTCACACAATCCACCGGGCACATGTTGTTTCCAGCCACAGCGAGTCTGGAAGGGGCAACCGGATGGCGGGTTCATCGCTGACGGGATGTCGCCCTCCAACACGATATGCTTTTTCTTTACCTTGGTATCGGCGATTGGCACCGCAGATAGCAGCGCCTCGGTATAGGGGTGATAGGGCGGGCTGAACACCTGATCGGTGCTGCCCAATTCGACCACATGGCCCAGATACATCACCATCACCCGGTCACTCAGGTAGCGTACAATCGACAGGTCATGGCTGATGAACAGCAGCGTTGTCTTTTGCTCGCGCTGGATTTCCATCAACAGGTCGGTCACCGCCGCCTGCACCGACACATCCAGCGCCGACACAGGTTCATCGGCCACCACAATACGCGCATCCCCAGCAAAGGCGCGGGCAATGCCCACCCGTTGCTTTTGACCACCCGACAATTGCCGTGGCATCCGGATGGCAAATTCACGCGGCAGTTTCACCAGGTCCAGCAGTTCCAGCATCCGCTGCCAGCGTTCCTTTTCATTCTTGCCGATCTTGAAAATCTCAAGCGCGCGCACAATCTGGCGGCCCACAGTCATCGACGGATTCAATGTGTCAAACGGGTTTTGGAACACCATCTGAATGTCTGCAACATTCTGGGTGGTGCGTTTCTCAATCGGCACGTCGCCGATGTCTTTGCCATCAAGATAGATATGACCCTCGGTGGCCGTTTCCAGCCCCATCAACACCTTGGCAAAGGTTGATTTACCACAGCCAGATTCGCCCACAATCGCCAGCGTTTCAGATTCGCGGGCTTCAAAGCTTAGGGTCTCGTTGGCTTTGACGACCTTGGTGTCGCCGCCGCCGAACATCGCATTGGCCGCAACTTGGTAATATTTCTTGAGGTTGTCCATTTTCAGAACCACCTCACCAATTGCGCCCTTGGTCTTAACGTCGGCCAGCTCCAATGGTGCCTGCCAGTCGATCTCTTGGAACCGTAGACAGCGGGTGTGGTGACGGTCATTGCCCGGCACCGGCTCCATCATTATAGCACCTTGGTCACACCGTCCGGCCTCAAAATAATCGCAGCGCGGGCCAAAGTTACAGCCCGGGGGACGTTCATGGGGCAGGGGGAAGTTACCGGGAATGGCGATCAGGGGCCGTGCGTTTTTGTCAGCACCGGGCAGCGGGATCGACCGGAACAACGCCTGCGTATAGGGGTGCTGCATTTCATCGAACACCTCTTCAATGGTGCCGCGTTCCACCGCCTCGCCGGAATACATCACGCAAACCCGGTCGCAGGTCTCAAGGATCAGGCCAAGGTTATGCGAGATAAACAGCATCGAGGTGCCGTATTTGACCCCAAGTTCTTTGACCAGTTCCACCACAGCCGCCTCAACCGTCACATCCAGCGCGGTGGTGGGTTCGTCCAAGATCAACAAAGACGGTTCTGACATCAGGGCCATGGCAATCACAATGCGCTGCTGCTGGCCGCCGGACAACTGGTGAGGATACGCGTTTAGGATACGCGCAGGGTCGGGCAGTTTCACATCCGTGACCACCTGCAAGGCGCGCTCCATCGCTTCTCTCTCACTCATGCCCGCGTGGATCATCGGCACCTCGGCCAATTGCTTGCCGATCTTCATGGCCGGGTTCAGCGACGCCATCGGTTCTTGATAGATCATCGCAATTTCTGATCCGCGAATGTCGCGCAGTTCTTCGTCTGACATTTCGCCCAAGTCGCGGCCTTTGAACTTGATTGATCCGCCCACCACACGGCCGTTCTTGCCCAGATCTTGCATGACACCCAGTGCCACCGTGGACTTGCCGCACCCAGATTCGCCAACCAATCCGACAGCTTCGCCCGGTTTGACCGAGACGGAAAAGTCCATCACCGCCGGAATTTCGCGCAACCGGGTGAAGAACGAAATCGACAGCTTGTCAATTTCAAGAATAGGACCGTCATAATCCGTTTTAGGCATCGTCTTCTCCCTTTAAGGGGGCCAAGTCAGAACTCTTTTCTATTTCTTTTTGGCCTTAAATATCTCGGGGGTCCGGGGGCTGGCCCCCGAACACACTCTCATTAATCGCGTAGGCTTTCTTCGCGCAAACCATCCGCCAGCAGGTTCAGGCCCAAAACAAGGCTGAGCAACGCCACCGCTGGTGCCAAAGCCGCATGTGGATACAGCGACAACAACCGCCGACCAGAGTTGATCGTGCTGCCCCAGTCCGGGCTTTCTGATTCAAGGCCCAACCCAAAGAATCCAAGGGTCCCGAGCAGGATAGTGGTGTAGCCAATGCGCAAACAGAAATCGACGATCAGTGGGCCACGTGCGTTTGGCAGGATTTCCCACAGCATGATGTACCACGGTCCCTCACCACGGGTCTGTGCGGCGGCCACATAATCGCGGGTTTTGATGTCCAAGGCGAGGCCCCGCACGATACGAAACACAGTGGGAGAGTTCACAAAAACTACCGACACAAAGACCACCAAGATACCAGCATCAATGTTAAAGAGGTCAATCGCATTTGGCAGGCCGGGAATACGGTACGTCCCCGCATCCACAATTGCCCCATCAGTGCTAATCAAGGACAGATAGAGCCAGCCCATCACACCCAGAACCACAATCAACAGCGGTGTGCGGAAAGTCGGCTGGGTGTAATAGCGCGAGTTCAGCAAGATCGCGGTAAACACCAGCGGGAACACAAAAAGGAACGCCGCCATATAGTTGGGAATGCCCGTCAACACGATCTCTGGCGTTACCAGCAGATAGAACAACAAGATCACCGGAAAGGCGAGGATCAGGTTAGCGAGGAAGGACAGGATTGTATCCAAACGACCCCCATAATACCCCGCAGGCAGGCCCAGCGTGATGCCAACCATAAAGGCAAAAAGCGTGGCCATTGGCGCAATCTGCACCACCACCCAAGAGCCTTTGATCAACCGGCTGAACACATCGCGCGCCAGGTTGTCGCCGCCCAACAGGAACCACTGGAAATCACCATCTTCGGCGCGTGCCAATGGAGTGCCTGGCAGTTTATTCTTCATGCCGGATACTTGGCTTAAGGAGTCGTGGGTGACCAGCATGTCGAACACACCGCCAAGGACACCAGTGAAGACCCAGAACATCACAATGGCAAAACCGATCATGCCAACGGTGCTGTCAAACAATTTGCCGTAAAGCCCCAGCTTGCGTTTAAAGGTGATCGACACCGCAAATGTGGCTATCAATGCGATCCAAACTGGCAGAAATTGTCGGGCCATGCCGCCAAAGATACCGGCATTGGTGCCCATCAGAATGCCACCGATCAGGTAGACCAAGATCAGGCCAAGCACTGCGTAAAACGCATATGTAACAATCAGATTGATAAAACCTGCCGCACCCGTGTCGCCTGCTAAAGTGCCATCAGCATTCACCGCCCGCGATCCGGTAACGGAGACAAAGGATGCGACGATCTGCACCACGATCATCACGGCCATAACGGCAATCGCCAAGAAGAAGAAAATGTTAAGCCCGCTTAGGGACCCGGTCCATGTAAGAGGTTCCATGTCCATGCTCCCTTAAGAAATTCTGATACGTGGGTTCAGGTAGACATAGCCGATATCCGATATCAGCTGGGTCACCAGCACCACAACAACTGAAACAACCGAAACGGCCAACAACAGCTCAATGTCGTTGTTGGAGGCCGCCTGTACCAGCAACCACCCAAAACCCTTATAGTTAAACAGCGTCTCAACAATCACCACACCGTTCAGCAGCCAAGGGATTTGCAGCATGATGACCGTAAACGGCGCAATCAGCGCGTTGCGTAATGCGTGTTTCAACACGATATCACTGAACTTCACACCCTTTAGGCGCGCGGTGCGGATATATTGTGCGGTCATCACTTCGGTCATCGACGCCCGTGTCATCCGGGCGATATAGCCCATGCCGTATAGCGAAATTGTCAGCACCGGCAAAAAGAAGTTCCAAAAATTTGCATCTGCCATGGCGCTTGTAGCGGATCCCAGAAACAGCGTTTTACTGTCGATCCAACCCCATTCTGCCAATAATGGCGAGAGGCCAAATTTCGAGGACGCCAGCAATGCGATAAAGATAACACCCGAGACATATTCAGGGGTTGCTGTGGTCGCGATGGAAAACGTCGACAGCGATCGGTCAAGTTTCGACCCCTCACGCATGCCTGCCAACACGCCGACAATCAGGGCTGATGGCACCATCAGGATCAGCACCCAAAGCATCAGCTTTCCAGTCAACCCCAATCGGGTCAACACTGTGCCCCCGACATCATCTTTGAAAACCGTAGAAAAACCCCAGTCGCCTTGCAAAATGCCACATCGGGTGGGGCGCTCCGCCTCTGGTGTGCCTTCACCAAAACAGCGACCAAACACTTTGCCGTCTTCTTTTTCCGTGACCCAACCCGGCACAACCCCCAGCCATTCACCGAATTTGACAAAGGTTGGTTGCAGATAGCCGCGATCCCCAAGATAGCTGGTCACAGCCTCATCGGACATCCGAAAGTTGCCTTGGGTCTTGGCCAGTTTTTCAAGGTTTGGATAGAGATTGGTCAGCCAGAACACGATGAACGTCAGACACAGTGCCGTCAGTAACATCACGCCCAGACGGCGAAGAATAAATAGTCCCATGAAGTGCCCCTGTTGAGTGGCGCAGCAGGTTTGTCCTGCTGGTTATAATTTGGCGTTTTGCCTGAACCTTGGCGTGAAACGCAAAGGAAGAGGGGATAAGATCGCTTTGTTATTGCTAACAGATATTCCCTCAATCGCTATTGGGCATGACTCTGACGCTTAGGTCAACGGCAACTTCCGCCATTTGAAGGTTATTTTGCGACATGCTATTTGTGCAAAAGCGACATCGCGCGGGTGTCTGTTAACCGTTTGTCGTGGTGATGGACGACTTGGCACTGCGCAATTTGCTGGGCGGCAGGCCCGTGTGTTGTTGGATGAACCGGGTGAAATACGCAGCCGATCCAAAGCCAAGGTGGCGGGCAATGTCTTGGGCGGGTTCACGGGTATCCATCAGCAAGGTGCGGGCGGCATAAAGCACCCGTTCAGTCAGCAGGTCAGCGGCGGTTTTGCCAGTGGCCGCTTTTAACGCGCGGGTCAGATGGGTGGGTGTCACCCCCAGCTCAACAGCATACTCTGCCATTGTTACGCCGCTTAGATATCTGTCCGACACCATCGTGCAATATTTTGCGGACAGGCGCGCCGCCGCATTTCTGCGATCAGGCACATGTTCATCAAGCATGATTTGCCGTCTCAGCCAGACGGACATCAAGGCGGCATGCGCCTCGAGCGCATCTTGACGCAAAGGGCGGGGGGCGTGATATTCACGCTGTGCGGCCTCAATCAAGCCGCTGAGTTCGGATTGCACCCGCACGTCCCTGATGCGCAGATGTCTTGGAATTTCAGGTAACCTAAGCGGCGTGCCTTGCGGGATCACCACCGCTTGCCCCATCCCTTGGCGCCCAAGATCAAGCGCAAAGAGTGTCCCAGCGGGAATAAATAACGCATTGTGCATGCCCAACCCGCGCCGCTGACCATCTAGCAATATGCGGCCTTGGCCACGGGTGATCCACAACAGCAGATGGTGCGGGCGGTCATGGGCAAGCTGCACCTTCCAATCCTGCCCACCGCTAAGCTGCGGCAAGGTGAGGACTTGGATATCTGAGTGTGGCAATGTCATTATTTTATCGCATATGGTAAAGTTTCAGGAGTGTTTTCCCCAAATTTACCACTCAACAATCAACAAAAGTCAATTTTGATATTGCTATGGTCGGCGAATATGGGCCCACGTTGCCATTTTGCTGCGCATCCATGTGCGTTGTCGTTTGGCAAATTGCCGGGTGGCAACCACCGCAGCTTCCTTTGCCTCGTCCAGCGTGACCTCGCCCTCAAGATGGGCCAAAAGCTCTGGCACGCCAATGGCACGGTGCGCGGGCAGAGACATATCATAGCTTCCTTGGATCGCGGCAACCTCGTCCAAAGCCCCTTCCTTGATCATCAGATCAAAACGCCGGGCGATCCGATCGTTCAGCCAATCCTTGTCAGCGTGCACCACGATTGGAAAACACTGATCAATCGGCAGCACAGGCGGCGCTGTTTCATCTTGCCACGCGGCCAAACCACGCCCGGTGGCGTGCAACACTTCCCACGCGCGCTGCACCCGAACCCGGTTCATTTGATCAATTCGCCCCAGTGTTTCAGGGTCAAGGGCCGCCAACAACACGTCAAGGTCAAGCAGATCGCCCTGCGCACGGACGTCAGGCGGGGTCGCTGGAATATCGGCCAGACCTTGGGTCAGCGCCGAGAAATAAAGCCCTGTGCCACCAACAAGAATGGGTCTGACACCCCCCAACAGCGGCGTCACCTCGCGCAGCCAATGCCCGGTTGAATAGGGCTGCGTGGCCGCGACATGACCATAAAGCAGATGCGGCGCGCGGGCTTCTTCCTCGGCTGACGGGCGCGCACTGATCACCCGCCAACAGTCATAGACCTGCGAGGCATCGGCATTCACAATCACGCCGCCCTGCGCCTCGGCAATCTCAAGCGCTAGGGCGGATTTGCCTGACGCCGTCGCACCCGCAATCAATACGGGCTGTTCCGGCGATATCCGCTTTAACATATCTACGGTTGTATTTGGCATGGCGCGGGACATTTCTTTCTTCAGACCGTCAGCGATGGATTGAACCTTGCCCTCATTTGCGACATTTTACGCCGAATTAAAATGCTCAATGCCCCTGAAAGGTCACCCCATGTCCGATGCAGCCACACAAGTCCCGGAAAAATCCAGTTTTAATCGGGTAATGCTGAAGATTTCGGGCGAGGCATTGATGGGCGATCAGGGCTTTGGCCTGCATCCACCAACCGTTGAACGGATTGCCCGTGAGGTGCAAACCGTACACGAGATGGGCGTTGAAATCTGCATGGTAATTGGCGGCGGCAACATCTTTCGCGGGCTTCAAGGGTCAGCACAAGGGATGGAGCGGACCACCGCAGATTATATGGGCATGTTGGCCACGGTGATGAACGCATTGGCGATGCAATCTTCAC
This sequence comes from Sulfitobacter sp., assembly GCA_051251995.1. GTDB lineage: Bacteria > Pseudomonadota > Alphaproteobacteria > Rhodobacterales > Rhodobacteraceae > Sulfitobacter. Next base: position 177,980 of record JBPOFF010000003.1, on the reverse strand, counting down.
TGGAAGGGCTGGGCATTCATACGCGGGTGATTTCAGCGATCACCATGAACGAAGTGGCAGAACCTTACATCCGCCGCCGCGCCGTGCGCCACCTAGAGAAAAAGCGCGTGTGCATCTTTGCCGCGGGCACCGGCAACCCGTATTTCACCACCGATACCGCCGCGACGCTGCGCGCCAATGAAATGTCCTGCGAGGCGATCTTTAAAGGCACCAAGGTGGATGGCGTGTACGATAAAGATCCCAACAAATTCGACGATGCAAAACGCTATGAAACCGTCAGCTATGATGATGTGCTGCAAAAGCGTTTGGGCGTGATGGACGCCAGCGCGATTGCACTGGCCCGCGACAACAACTTGCCGATCATCGTGTTTTCACTGGATGAACCCGGCGGTTTCCGCGGCATTCTGGCGGGCGAGGGCACGTATACGCGGGTGCAGGGATAATCTGCACAGGCTTTGCACAAACCATACGCGAAACCCCACTGGCCATCTAACCCAATGATGATCTATACCTGTTCCAAAGCCAACATAATGGCCAACACCACAGGATGAGACCCCATGTCAGACGATTTTCTACTCGACACAGATGACCTTGAACGCCGCATGGAAGGGGCCTTTGCCTCGCTGCGCACTGAATTTGCCTCGCTGCGGACCGGGCGCGCCTCGGCGTCGATGCTGGAACCGGTGATGGTGGATGCCTATGGGTCCATGACGCCGATCAATCAGGTCGGCACCGTCAACGTCCCTGAATCGCGCATGGTCACGATCAACGTCTGGGACAAGGCGCTGGTCGGCAAGGTTGAAAAGGCGATCCGCGAATCTGGTCTGGGGATCAACCCACAGCTGAACGGCACCATCATCATGCTGCCGATCCCGGAACTGAACGAAGAACGCCGCACACAGCTGACCAAAGTGGCGGGCCAATACGCCGAACATGCGCGAGTTTCTGTGCGCAACGTGCGCCGTGACGGTATGGATCAGATCAAAAAAGCCAAGAACGATGGTGCAATGTCTGAGGACGACCAGAAAATCTGGGAAGGCGAAGTCGAAGAGATCACCAAAAAGGCCATCGCCAGAATTGATGATCAGCTTGAGACCAAACAAGCCGAGATCATGCAGGTGTAACGCCCCTTTTTGAAACAGCCCACTGGGCTGTTTTGTTTTTAAAAGGGTGACGCTTCGGCCCAACAGTCGACCGTCGCGCATCATATCAAATGAAAGTTCATTATGAGTTCCGCCGTTGACCCCAATTCCACAGCTATCCCCGGCGGGCCGCGTCATGTGGCGATCATTATGGATGGCAACGGACGGTGGGCAACGCAGCGGGGCAGACCGCGGTTGTTTGGCCACCATGCCGGGGCCAAGCGGGTCCGCGAAATTGTCGAATCATGCCCTGAATTCGGCGTTGAATATCTGACGATCTTTGCTTTCTCGACCGAAAACTGGAAACGCACACAGGTCGAGGTCGCGGGGCTTATGAGCCTGTTTCGGCGCTACATCTCAAAAGAAACCCGCAGCCTTTCGGAATTTGGTGTGCGGGTGCGCTTTATCGGTGACCGGGTGCGGCTGGATAACAAACTCATCAAACTGATGAACGAACTTGAAGGGGCCACCGCCCACAACACCCGCGTACATCTGACCATTGCCCTGAATTACGGTGGCCGCGATGAAGTTGCCCGCGCCACACAGCGGTTGGCGCAAGATGTGGCTGATGGGCGTCTTGATCCGGCAAACGTGGATGAAGAAACGCTGCCAAAGTACTTGGACACTTACGTTTTACCTGACCCAGACCTTGTAATCCGCACCAGCGGAGAGGCCCGGATTTCCAACTTTCTTTTGTGGCAATCTGCCTATGCGGAATACGAATTTATCGACACGTTGTGGCCAGACTTTTCCAAGGCAGAGTTTGGCAGACTATGCGCAGCCTACGGCGGCCGAGACCGCCGCTTTGGTGCCGTGAAACCCTGACCGGAGAAACAGATGAACAAATCACCTGAACAATGGTCAGACCTGACCGCACGCATGGGATCAGCCGCAGCCATGGTTCTGATCGGATTAATCGGCATTTGGCTGGGCGGCCATGTATTTCACGCACTGGTGGCGCTGATCTGTGGGTTGATGGTCTGGGAACTGGTCGGGATGCTGCGCCCGGGTGTCCGGCATCTGCAACTGCAACTGGGTGCGATCACCGGTGCGGCGGTGTTTCTTGCGATCTATTTGCCCATTGGTTTTGCGCTGCCACTGTTGCTGGCCCCGGCAATGATCGGCTTTGGCTATCTGTCGGAAAATCGCGCGGTTTACATGTCTTACACCGTGCTGATCTTGCTTGCGGGGTTCGGCATGATGCAGGTGCGTGATGACATGGGCTTTGGCTGGTTGTTGTGGCTGGTGCTTGTGGTGGTGGTGACGGATGTGGTTGGCTATTTTGCTGGGCGTGCCTTTGGCGGGCCAAAGTTCTGGCCAAAGGTCAGCCCCAAGAAAACATGGTCAGGCACCGCTTCCGGTTGGGTCGGTGCGGCGCTGGTGGGTCTGCTGTTTTCAATCAACACGGGCGTTGGTCTGCAACTGATTGGGGTGTCGATTGCGGTGTCGATGGCATCACAAATGGGTGACATCGCGGAATCAGCGCTCAAACGCTCGATGGGCGTCAAAGACAGCTCAAACCTGATCCCCGGCCATGGTGGCTTGCTGGATCGCTTTGATGGCATGCTGGGTGCCTCGCTGTTCTTGCTGATCATCGGTCAGGCGATTGGCTTTCCGCCGGTGCTGGGCTGAACTGACATGCCCCGCAAGGTCAGTATTTTAGGGGCCACAGGCTCCATCGGGCAAAACACCATTGATCTGATCCGCCGTGATGCAAAAGCCTATGATGTTGTGGCGCTGACCGGGGCGGGCAACATCGCGCAACTGGCAGCAGATGCCATTGCATTGCACGCTGATGTGGCTGTGACGGCGCGACCTGAGTTACTGGATGATTTGCGTGATGCCTTAAAAGGGTCACGGGTTGAGGCCACCGCCGGGGACAAGGCCTTGATTGAGGCCGCCAGCCGTCCGGCAGATTGGGTGATGTCAGCAATTGTGGGGGCCGCAGGTCTGGCACCGGGGTTCGCCGCGCTAGAGCAGGGGGCCACACTGGCGCTTGCCAACAAGGAATCACTTGTCTGTGCAGGGAAGCTGCTGTTGGATATCGCGCGTGACAATGCGGCGCAAATCTTGCCTGTCGACAGCGAACATTCCGCAATTTTTCAGGCTCTGGTGGGCGAGGACATCAGGTCGGTTGAGCGGATCATTATCACCGCCAGCGGTGGCCCGTTTCGCGATTGGCCATTAGAGGATCTGCCACGGGCGACCTTGGATCAGGCCTCAAGCCACCCGAACTGGGACATGGGCCAACGGATCACCATCGATTCCGCGTCGATGTTCAACAAAGCGATGGAAGTCATTGAAACAAGAGAGTTTTTTGACGTTGATCCGGGGCAAATCGAAGTGCTGGTGCATCCACAATCCATGATCCACGCGCTTGTTGGGTTTCGTGATGGCGGGTTGATGGCACATGTTGGGCCACCCGATATGCGCCATGCGATTGGCTATGCGCTGCACCATCCGCACCGGGCACATTTGCCAGTGGAACGTCTGGATTTTGCCGCCATTGGCCAGTTTGATTTTGCAGCCCCCGATGATGCCCGTTGGCCCGCCTTGCGGTTGGCCCGCGAGGTGATGGTGGCAGGCGGCATGATGGGCGCGGTTTTTAATGCTGCCAAAGAAACCGCATTGGATGGTTTTATTGCCAGTCAGATCAATTTCACCCAGATGGCTGAGGTTGTTGAGGACACGATGATCAAGATAGATCACCAATCCGGCCTTATTGATGCCAACATGACCCTTGATAACGTGCTGCAAGTGGACCATTTGGCACGTAAGGCGGCAAAAGCTGCGATTGAAAAAAGGGCAGGGTAGAGTTTTGGATATTATGGGCTTGTTGCCGCAATTTGGCGGGTTGATTTGGACATTGTTGGCGTTTGTGGTGGCACTGTCGGTGATCGTGGCGATCCATGAATATGGTCATTACATCGTTGGGCGTTGGACGGGCATCAAGGCAGATGTGTTCAGCCTTGGTTTTGGCCCGGTTCTGTGGTCACGGCCCGACAAACACGGCACCCGCTGGCAAATCGCAGCACTTCCGTTCGGCGGCTATGTGAAATTTGCAGGTGACGCCAATGCCGCATCCGGCAAGGATGAGGACGCTATGGCGGCCGTTGCTGATGACCCCGAAGCCCTGCGCCACACCATGCACGGTGCCCCCCTGTGGGCGCGGACGTTGACCGTTGCCGCAGGCCCTGTGTTCAATTTTGCCCTGTCGATCCTGATTTTCTTTGGGGTGGCGATGACGGCTGGCGTGGCCAGCGATCCGTTGACCGTTGGCACCCTGCGCGATCTGCCAAATGGGGCATATGAATTGCGTTCAGGTGATGAATTGGCCGGAATCAATGGAGTCGCCCTACCAAGTATTGAAGATGCAGAGGCTTACGGCGCGTTTTTGGAAGGTGTGCCGCAGAATGAAACGCTGAACTATGATGTGCTGCGTGATGGCACGCCCCTGACTGTTGAAGGGCCGTATCTCTTGCCGCCGCTGGTCAATCAAGTGGTGCCGCAATCCGCCGCCTATGACACAGGACTTGAAGCTGGGGATGTGATCACTGGCGTTGATGGCCAGCCGATCTTTGCCTTTCAGCAGTTAAAGACCGCAGTTGAAGCCTCTGACGGCAACGCCTTGCAGCTTGACGTGTGGCGCGCTGGTGAGGTGCTTGATTTCACCATGACCCCCAAGGCCACGGACGAACCCCAGCCCGACGGTAGTTTTGTCAAAAACCTGCGCATCGGCATCGCAGGCGGCATGGCGTTTGAACCCGCCACGCACTCGCCCGGCGTGGGTGAGGCGCTGAGCGGCGGTGTCGCCAATACCTACCGGATCATCACCGGGTCATTGTCTGGCCTGAAACAGATGATTGTCGGCAACATCAGCACCTGCAATCTATCCGGGCCAGTTGGCATTGCCCAGACCTCCGGCGCGATGGCCAGCCAAGGTGTGCAATCGTTCATCTATTTTATCGCGGTTCTGTCGACGGCTGTTGGCCTGTTGAACCTGTTTCCCATTCCTGCCTTGGATGGGGGCCACCTTGTTTTCTATGCCTATGAGGCCGTGACCGGAAAACCGCCCAGCGATGGTGCCCTGCGCATCTTGATGACCATAGGCTTGGCGATGGTTCTAACGCTGATGGTGTTCGCGCTTGGCAACGATCTGTTCTGCCCGTAACGCAAATACAAAAAGCAATCAGTCCGCCCGCAGACTGTGCCGGGCAAGGGCGGCAATCATGTCGGTTTGAGTGACCATGCCTTTTATGACGCCATTCTCAAGCACGGGAACGGCGTCAACATCGCCCTGCGACATCAAGGCCAACAGCGCCGCGATTGGGGTGTCTGGGCTTGCGCGTGGTCCTGACACCTCCATGATCTGATGGGCCCATCTCTGCATGTGGCGGCTGCGGTCGAACACCCGCGCCATCGCTTTGCCAAAGCCCCGATTGGATTGGGATACTTTGACACCTTCGGAAATCAGGTGCATCTGATAGATAATCCCCAGAAAGCGGTTATTCGGATCAACAACCGGCAGGGAGGTAAACCTGTGGGTCTGAAACAATCTTGCAATTTCTGAATGAGTTTCTGCCGGGCTGATGGTGACAAGGTCGCGTGACATGATATCTGCGGCTGTCATCGGGCCTGTGTGATGGGTGGCGGCCTGCAATTCTGCCGCACCGACCAACCGCGCGAGGTCTTCGACACCAATGTTGAAAGACTGGCTGTAGCGTTCGAGGATGTCGGTGAGTTCGCTTTGCGTTAACCCAAGTCGTTCCGCGGGGGCAGGGTCGCTGGTTTGATTGACATTGGGATCGGCAAAGTGGCGAAACGGATAATGGCGTCCGGTAAGGCGTGCATAAAGCGTTGCGATGATCACAAGAATGATGGTGCCAGCGGCCACTGGGGTCAGCACAAAGCGAAACCCTAGTTCTGCAATGGTGTCCGGGCTCATTGCTGCGGTCATGGCAACCGCGCCCGCAGGGGGATGCACAGCGCGACACAGCACCATTGCGGTAATGCTTGCCCCTACCGCCAGTGCAATGCGCAGCGCGGGGTCAGGCACCGTCAGGCACACTGCAACGCCGATGATGCCCGCCATGGTGTTGCCGACAATGGCCGACCACGGCTGTGCCAGCGGGCTGTTTGGAACGGCAAACAGCAAAACTGCACTGGCCCCAAAGGGGGCGATCAGAAACAGGCCAAGCTCGGTATCCCCAGTGGGCGACAGAAAAAATAAACCGGCCACACCCAAGCCAACCAAGGCACCAATCCCGGCACGCAGGGCTTCACTTGGGTAAGAAACGGGGATGGCTGGGCTGAGCGCCCGCAAAAATCTGGAGGAAAGGTTCATGCGGGACCACGCTGCTGTTTATCGGCACAACTTGAAATGGCAAAAGCTGCTCGCGAAGTAAAGGTTTACGGCAAGGGACGGTCTGATACAGACGTCACAAAATAGTAATGCCTTTTTGCTGCCACAATTCGTCAAACTGCTGCCTTAATCCTTTGCTAATCCTTTGCGCAACGCCAAAGGAGCGCGACATGCAGACAATTCAAAGTTCTTACCGTGGCTTGAGCCTTTTGATGGATCTCAATTGGGATCGCGCCCTGTATATGGCGACAATTGCCTTTGCACTGGCCGCTGGCGCATATGTTGGATCGCTTTAATCTGATCCGCTGACCCACTGTATGATGTTTGGCAGTGATATTTACCTGCATCATATAGTAAACTTTTCCCTCTGATGGTTTTGACAAATGGTGCCAACCTGCGTACTCAGGTCATCAATGATGTCTTAAGATTGGGTTAGAACCATGGGACTGAGGTTTGAGGGCACTGCGCCTTCTGAGCGGGCAACGGATAAAACAATGTCAAATTTACTGCGTGGCGCATCAGTTTGTGCCCTATTGTCAATGGCTTGGATGGCACCATCCACGCCAGCTTTGGCACAAGGCTATCAATTCAACAGCGTCGTGATCAACGGCAACGAACGGATTGGCGACAGCGCCATTCTGGCACGGGCCGGAATCAGACGTGGTGCGCCAGTCAGTGGTGGGCAGTTGAATGATGCCTATCAGAACCTGCAAAACTCAGGTTTGTTCGAAACTGTTGCGATTGAGCCGCGCGGTGGCACACTTGTGATCACCGTGACAGAATTGCCAACGCTGAACCAAGTTCGGTTTGAGGGCAACAAGCGGATTAAAGACGAAGTTCTTGCCGATGTGATCAGCTCAACTGAGCGTCGGGTGTTTAACCCATCCCAAGCAGAGGCTGACGCTGCCGCAATCGCCGACGCCTATAGCAGTGATGGCCGTTTGTCGGCTCGGGTTCAGCCCCGCATCATTCGCCGCAACCAAAACCGTGTTGATCTGGTGTTTGAAGTCTTTGAAGGCGACAACGTCGAAGTCGAACGCCTGAGCTTTGTCGGCAACCGTGTCTATTCTGATCGGCGTCTGCGCCGCGTTTTGGACACCAAGCAGGCTGGCCTGTTCCGCCGATTGATCAAACGTGACACGCTGATTGAAGGGCGTTTGGAGGTAGATAAGCAACTATTGCGCGATTTCTACCTGTCACGCGGCTATGTGGATATGCGTACCTCGGCTGTGAATGCCGAACTGACCGAAGAACGTGATGGGTATTTTGTTGCCTTCAACATCACCGAAGGACAGCAGTTTAAGTTTGGTAAGATCAATCTGGTCTCTGAAATGCCAAACGTTGATGCGAATAAGTACCGTGAGATCGTCAAGGTTCGGTCCGGTGTGGTCTACTCACCGTCATTGATCGAAGCGGATATTGCCCGATTGGAACGCCAAGCCATCAAAGATGGCGTTGACTTCATGCGGGTTGAACCACGGGTTGAACGCAACGAACGCGATCTGTCGCTCGATATCACCTATGTGATCAGCCGCGGACCGCGGGTGTTTGTTGAACGGATCGACATCGAAGGCAACACAACCACGCTTGACCGGGTTATCCGTCGCGAATTTGATGCAGTTGAAGGTGATCCATTTAACCCCCGCGAAATCCGACAAGCTGCTGAACGCATTCGTGCACTTGGCTACTTTGGAAACGCTGAAGTGAAAGCGCGTGAGGGATCAAGTGGCGAACAAGTTGTCGTTGACGTGGATGTCGAAGAAAAACCAACCGGGTCTTTGAACTTTGGTGGTACATTCTCAAACAACGATGGCATTGGTATTGCCGTTGGCTTTGCAGAAACCAATTTCCTAGGTCGTGGTCAAAAGCTAGCGTTGAATCTCTCTACTGCCTCTGAGGCCACGCGTTATGGGATCAACTTTGTTGAACCTCGGCTTTTGGGTCGCGACCTTGCTTTGGGTCTCAAGCTTGACTACGCAGAAACCAATTCAACCTTCTCCTCTTACGATACAGATCGATTTGTCTTTCAGCCAAGCCTGACGTTCCCGGTTGGCGAAAGCAGCTATTTGTCTTTGCGGTATTCGGCTGAAAGTATCGAACTGGTAGACCGCGATGTGGCGCCAGCGCAGAGTAGTGGTGACATTACCCAGAGCGATATCGACGCAGGCAGACAAACCTCCTCCTCCATCGGCTACAAGTTCACCTACGACACACGGACAACCGGCCTTGACCCAACATCAGGCGTGTTGTTCGAGTTTTCTCAGGATTTTGCCGGACTGGGTGGTGATAGTAAGTTTATCAAAACGACAGCCAAAGTCGTTGGTGAAAAGAAAGTGTTCAACGAAGACGTGACATTGCGGGCTTCTCTAGAGGGCGGCGCATTGGCATGGAAGAGTGGCACCAACCGCGTTGTTGATCGTTTCTTGCTCGGTCCGTCAATCATCCGTGGCTTTGAGCCAGGAGGGATTGGGCCACGGGAAGTGGGTGGAACAAACAACGTTGATGATGCATTGGGTGGTAACCTGTATGTCGCTGCACGTTTTGAGGCAGAGTTTCCATTGGGTTTGCCAGAAGAATACGGGATAACTGGCGGTTTGTTTTATGATGTTGCAAACCTGTGGGACCTTAGCGACGTGAACACCACCACATCAGTAGCTACGGGTGGGAATCTTGTAGGTGAAAGTGGATCATTCCGCCATGTCGTTGGCGTATCAGTGTTCTGGGATACGCCGGTTGGCCCGTTGCAGTTCAACTTCTCCAAAGCTTTGAAGAGCGAGACCTACGACAAAGAACAAAGCTTTGAAGTCACGCTGCGCACCACGTTCTAATATGATGTCCGGCACCCGTGCCTTTGTTATTTTGGTGGTGGCCCTCATGGGGGCCGCCCCACTTTTGGCGCAAGACCAATCTACCCGCACACCTGCACGTGGCACGGTGATCAGCCCTATCCTGACCATCGATTCTGATCGGGTGTTCCAAGAAAGCGCTTTTGGCCTGCGTGTCGCCCAGGAAATTGAGGTTGAAGGCGCAAAACTTGCTGCCGAGAATGATCTTATTGCCGCTGAGCTGGAGGCCGAGGAAAAAGACCTGACCCAAAAGCGCCCCAACCTTAGCGCCGATGAATTCCGGGCCTTGGCAGACGCATTCGATAAGAAAGTTCAGCAAACCCGGCAGGAACAGGCCGCCAAAGGCCGCGCATTTAACGAACTATTAGAAAGCGAACGCGAAGTCTTCCTAAAGGCCGCGGCACCAGTCTTGGAACGCCTGATGCGCGATGCCGGGGCCGCCGTCATCTTGGATCGCCGCACCGTTTTTGTCAGCGCATCGGCAGTTGAGATCACAGATGATGCCATTGCATTGCTGAATGAAACATTAGGCGCAGGTGATGAACCTACCAAGCCCTAAGGGATGTTCCGACGCTTGCTCCCGCGTGCTGAAATTGGTAGCCATTTGTAAAGCAAGCAAGAAACGGATCCCCCATGACCCAAGAAAAAAAACGCGCTGACATTCAGATGATCCAGCGGATTTTGCCGCATCGCTACCCGTTTTTGTTGGTGGATAAGGTCGAAGAAATCGACGGCACCGCATCTGCGGTCGGGTATAAAAACGTGACGATGAATGAGCCGCATTTCCAAGGCCATTTCCCCGGCACCCCGATCATGCCCGGCGTCACCATCGTTGAGGCGATGGCCCAAACGGCGGGGGTGATGGTGGGCGTTGCCCTTGATCAGATGGATCAGGATATGCTGATTTACTTCATGTCGATTGATAACTGTAAATTCCGCCGCAAGGTCGTGCCGGGCGATGTGTTGCGCATGGACCTGAAAACCGTACGCGGCAAAGCGGGTGGCAAAATCTGGCGCTTTTCAGGCGTGGCCACGGTAGACGGCGAAATGGCCGCTGAGGCCGAATTCATGGCGATGCTGGACATCCCGAAAGCCCCCGCATGAGCAACATTCACCCGTCCGCGGTGATTGAACCGGGCGCGCAGGTAGACCCCAGCGCGCAGGTGGGTCCGTTTTGCGTTATTGGTGCGCAGGTTGTGCTGCATGCAGATGTAGTGGTGAAAAGTCATGTGGTGATCACCGGGCAAACCGAAGTGGGCGAGGGGACAACCATTTTTTCTTTCGCCGTGATCGGCGAAATTCCTCAGGACCTGAAATTCAAAGGCGAGGCCAGCCGTCTGGTGATTGGCAAGCGCAACCGCATCCGTGAACATGTCACGATGAATTGCGGCACCGAGGGCGGTGGTGGGCTGACCTCAGTTGGTGACGACGGGTTGTTTATGGCCGGATGCCATATTGCCCATGATGCGATCATCGGTAACCGAGTGATTGTGGTCAATTCGGCGGCGGTTGCCGGGCATTGCGTGATCGAAGACGATGTGATCATCGGTGGGCTGTCAGGCATTCACCAATGGGTGCGCATCGGCCATGGCGCAATCATCGGTGCCGTGACGATGGTGACCAATGACGTGATCCCTTATGGCTTGGTGCAGGCCCCGCGTGGCGATTTGGACGGATTGAACCTTGTTGGCTTGAAAAGGCGTGGCGTGGCCCGGTCTGATATTACCGCATTGCGAGCAGCGTTTCAAATGCTTGCACAGGGCGAAGGCACCTTTCATGACCGTGCCCAACGGTTGGGCGACGAAACAAGCAGTGATTATGTGCATGAAATCGTTGACTTTATCATGGCCGATACCGGTCGCCACTTTTTGACGCCAAAATGACGCTGGCGTTGATTGCAGGAAACGGCGCATTGCCGGCGCAGGTGGTAACAGCTCAGACTGAGCGGCCAATGATCTGTGCCTTTGGCGCAAGCAAACCAGATCACCTGACACCGGACATGACCTTTCGCTTGGAGACACTGGGTGGGCTCTTGCTGGAACTTGGAAATCGGGGCGTGACACAGGTGTGTTTTTGCGGCGGCATTGATCGGCCAGCCTTTGATCCCAGCAAGCTTGACGTCGAAACCGCAGCCCTTGTGCCGATGCTCAAGAAAGCCTTGGCGGCGGGTGACAATGGTGCCTTGCAGGTGATCAAGGATATCTTTGAACAAACTGGGTTTAGCGTGATTGGAGCGGACCAACTGGTCCCTGATCTGGTGGCACCGCCCGGCGTATTGTCAGACAAATGGCCCGATGCCCAAATGCGCCGGGACGCGGCGCGTGGTGAGGCCGTCTTGGCCGGGTTGGCCCCTCTGGACATCGGGCAGGCCTGTGTAATCGGTGCCGAACAGGTACTGGGGATCGAGACAATTGGCGGCACCAGCCATTTGCTGGCGACCTTGCCCGACAAGGCCCGCGATGTGGCCGCGATCCTATGTAAGGGGCCCAAGGACGGGCAGATCAGGGAAATCGACATGCCCACAATTGGTCCCGCAACCATTGAACAGGCTCATCAAGCAGGCTTGGTTGGCGTGATTGTCGACGCAGGTGATGTAATCATTCTGGAGCCAGAACGGTGTAGAGTGTTGGCCGACACCTTTAACATGGTCCTGTGGTCGCGGCGCGGTGGCGAGGAGTGAAAATATTCATCCTTGCAGGTGAACCATCCGGCGACAGGCTTGGCGGCGCATTGATGAAGGGTTTGAAATCGCTGCACCCCAATGTGAGCTTTGAAGGTATTGGCGGGCCGGAAATGGCGGCTGAAGGCCTCAACAGTCGCTTTGACATGTCTGAATTGTCGGTGATGGGTCTGGCTGAAATTTTACCGAAATATCGGGCGTTAAAAGCACGGATCAGGCAAACCGCTGATGGCGTTATTGCGATGCAGCCAGACATGATGATCACCATTGACAGCCCCGATTTTTCACTGCGGGTGGCAAAGCTGGTCAAGGCGAAAAGTGACATTAAAACAATACACTACGTCGCGCCAACCGTCTGGGCATGGCGCCCAGGCAGGGCAAAAAAAATGGCGCGTTTCATTGACCACGTGCTGGCGCTGTTTCCATTTGAGCCGCCCCTGATGCAGGCCGCTGGCATGACTTGCGATTTTGTCGGCCATCCTGTGGTTGCGGACCCGGTGGCAAGCGAGGCTGAGGCACTGGCGTTTCGGGCCGCACATGGGATTGGTGACGCACCGATGTTGCTGGTTTTGCCCGGATCGCGGCGCAGTGAAGTGGCGCGTTTGTCTGCGGTTTTTGGTGAGGCGGTGGCCAAGCTAAAGTACAAACGACCAAGCTTACAGGTGGTTATTCCCGCCGCCGGTGCTGTTGCGAATGAGGTGATGGAACTGACCAAAGACTGGCCATTTCCGCCAATTGTCCTGAACCCAAGCGATCATAGAGCAGAGGATTTTGCCGCGCAAAAACGGGCGGCATTTCGAACTGCAGACGTCGCCTTGGCAGCGTCTGGCACTGTGTCATTGGAACTGGCCGCCTCAGCCACGCCAATGGTAATTGCTTATCGCATGCATTGGCTCAGCTTTCGCATCATCAAGGCAATGGCGCTGATTGATACGGTGACACTGGTGAATTTGGTGTCCGACACCCGCGTGGTGCCAGAGTTTCTGGGGCCTGACTGTCAAGCAGACCAGATTGCCGAAGGGCTGGCAAAGGTGCTGGCCAACCCAGACGCCCAAAACGCCGCAATGGCACTGACTATGAAGCGTCTGGGGCAGGGCGGTGAAGCACCGGGGTTGCGGGCCGCGAAGGCGGTTCTGGTTCAGACGTAGTGCGCCTTGGCACGTAAGGTCCAAATTACCCTTTGTGTATCCAGCCACCGCCATAGATGCGGGTGCTGTTCGGGTCATAAAACACGCAGGCCTGCCCCGGTGAGACGCCTTGTTCCGGGGTCAGCAGTTCGACTGTGGCTGTGGTGGCCGTGATCGGACGCAAGATCGCGTCGCTTGGCGGCCGGGTTGAGCGGACACGGACCATAACAGGCCATTCGGGTTGTGACATCAGGTCAACATCCCCCAGCCAGTTGATCTCGCGCAGCGGCACGGTGCGGGTGGCAAGCATTTCTTTTGGGCCAACCACCACTTCCTTGCGGTCGGCATCCAGTTTAACCACGTAAAGCGGATCGGCAAGCCCCCCAATACCAAGGCCACGACGTTGACCGATCGTATAATGGATCACGCCTTCGTGGCTGGCCAGTATATTGCCGTCCACATCCACGATATTGCCGGGATCAGCGGCTTCGGGCCGTAATTTGCGGATCACAGACGCATAATCACCATTCGGGACAAAACAAATGTCCTGACTGTCAGGCTTCATCGCCACGCTAAGCCCGTATTTCGCAGCCAGCGCACGGGTGTCATCCTTGGACGGCAAATGGCCCAGCGGAAAACGCAGATAATCCAACTGCTCTGGGGTGGTCGAGAACAAGAAATAGCTTTGATCACGGCTGCCGTCTGCGGCGGCGTGCAATTCGGCCCCGTTATCGCCCATCTTGCGTTGAATATAGTGACCAGTGGCCATGCAGTCGGCCTCAAGATCCTTGGCGGTTTCCAGCAAATCCTTGAATTTCACCCGCTCATTACAGCGAATACAAGGCACAGGCGTGGCCCCCGCCAGATAGCTGTCAGCAAATTCGTCAATCACCGCATCTTTAAAAACATTTTCGTAATCAAGAACATAGTGAGGAAACCCCATTTCCTCGGCCACGCGCCGGGCATCGTGAATATCAATGCCCGCACAACAGGCGCCTTTTTTGGCCAAGGCCGCGCCGTGATCGTAAAGCTGTAGGGTGACGCCAACCACATCATAGCCTTCCTCTGCCAACATCGCGGCAACAACGGAACTGTCAACGCCACCAGACATCGCAACAACAACCCGCGTATCTGCGGGCGCTTTTGCAAAGCCCAATGAATTGAGCGGCGGGGATTGGTCGAGGGGCATGGTGTATCTCCGGGAGGTGTTAGGTTGGAATATAGGAAAATGCTAACTACTCACAAGGGCGCGCTTCACTTGCCGTTAAGGCTATGGGTGCAGATTACGTCGAAATAACGCTGGAAACGCTCATGTATCTTAAAAAAGTTGATGGACCACGTTCCGTAACCCTTGCGGATGGACGGGTGATGTCGCGCAGTGATTTACCAAATGCTGGCACAAGGCGCTGGGTTGCGTCACGCAAAGCGGCTGTGGTGCGCGGCGTTGTCTACGGGCTGATCACTCAGGCAGAGGCGCTGGATCGTTATCAAATCAGCGAGGAAGAGTTTTTGGAGTGGGTCCGCGCGGTCACAGAACACGGTGAAGCGGCATTAAAAGCAACGGCATTACAAAAATATCGACAACTATAGGTTGTTTATGTGTTAAGGTCGTATCTGTTAGCGAGTGGTTAACCTTTTTTGTTCACGATCCATTCCAAAGCAATCAAGCTGCCCTGGAGAGAAATTTAATGCGCGTTCTACTTGTCGAAGATGATCCAACAACATCCCGTAGCATCGAGTTGATGCTGACACATGCAAATTTGAATGTGTATGCCACCGACTTGGGTGAAGAGGGAATCGATCTGGCGAAATTGTATGACTATGATCTGATCCTGCTGGACCTTGATCTGCCAGATATGAATGGTCACGAGGTGCTGCGCCAATTGCGGTTGTCGCGCATTGAAACCCCAATTTTGATTCTATCGGGGTCCGATGACACCGAAAGTAAGATCAAGGGATTTGGCTTTGGCGCTGATGATTATCTGACCAAGCCATTCCACCGCGAAGAACTGGTCGCACGTATTCACGCGATTATCAGACGGTCTAAGGGCCACTCACAGTCAATCATCGAAACAGGCCAGATCGCGGTAAACCTTGATGCGAAAACGGTCAGTGTCGATAATTCAACCGTGCATCTGACTGGCAAGGAATATCAAATGCTCGAGCTGTTGTCCCTGCGCAAGGGTACAACTCTGACCAAGGAAATGTTCCTGAACCACCTTTATGGCGGCATGGACGAACCAGAACTCAAGATTATTGACGTGTTCATCTGCAAACTGCGCAAAAAACTGAGCGTGGCTACCGGTGGCGAGAATTATATCGAAACGGTCTGGGGGCGTGGATATGTCTTGCGCGATCCGGAACCCGGCACAATGAACTTGGCTGCCAGCGCTTAAGGCCAGGCCTTCTGAAACGACCCTTCAAAACCTGCTAGACCTGCCTCCCTTCGCCGCCTATCTAAGACAACATAGGCGACACTTCCGGGGGCAGGTCTTGTGACATCTAAGAGTGCAATTGATGCATTGACCAAAGCAGAGGCAGCAAGCGAACTGGCGCGGCTTGCCGAGGTTTTGAAGGCTGCGAATACGGCTTATCATACCGATGACACCCCCAAGATTGATGATGCCGAATATGACAGGCTGAAACGCCGCAATGCGGCTATCGAGGCGCGTTTTCCAGCGTTGAAACGAA
The DNA here is from genome assembly GCA_051251995.1 of Sulfitobacter sp. Classification (GTDB taxonomy): domain Bacteria; phylum Pseudomonadota; class Alphaproteobacteria; order Rhodobacterales; family Rhodobacteraceae; genus Sulfitobacter. The sequence goes on along the minus strand of JBPOFF010000003.1, from coordinate 162,132 downwards.
ATGACAGCCCAAGTGATCAGGTCGGTGCAGCCCCCGCAGAGGGGTTTACCAAAATCACCCACACCGTGGCGATGCTGTCGCTTTCAAATGCTTTTGACACAAGCGATGTCACAGAATTTGATGCGCGTATCCGAAAATATTTGGGCTTAGACGCAAAAACCAAACTGACCTATACCGCAGAGCCAAAAATTGACGGGTTGTCGCTGTCATTGCGGTATGAAGAGGGGAAATTGATCCACGCAGCAACCCGTGGTGACGGTGCCGTGGGCGAGAATGTGACGGCAAATGCCCGAACAATTACCGATATCCCCCACAAAATCGAAAATGCGCCAGATTTTCTTGAGGTGCGCGGTGAAGTATACATGAGCCATGCCGATTTTGCCGATTTGAACGAACGGCAAACAGCAACGGGGGGCAAAACCTTTGCCAACCCGCGTAATGCTGCTGCCGGATCTTTGCGCCAATTGGATGCGGCCATCACAAAATCACGCCCTTTACGGTTCTTTGCCTATGCTTGGGGGGCGCTGTCTGATCCGCTTGCGGATACTCAAATGGGCGCGATAACGCGCCTTGCGGATTTTGGATTTTCGACCAACCCGCTGACGGCACTTTGCGAGGGGCCAACGGCGATGCTCGCCCATTACGCCAAAATCGAAGAACAACGCGCGACATTGGGCTACGATATTGATGGTGTGGTCTACAAAGTCGATGATCTGGCTTTGCAAGATCGCCTTGGCTTTCGCTCCACCACCCCCCGCTGGGCGATTGCCCATAAATTCCCAGCGGAATTGGCCTGGACCGAACTGGAAGGCATCGACATTCAGGTGGGCCGCACCGGTGCATTGTCCCCGGTGGCACGTCTGCGGCCGGTGACCGTGGGCGGTGTCGTTGTGTCAAACGCCACTTTGCATAACGAGGACTACATCACTGGCCTTGACAGCAAGGGGCAGGAAATTCGCGGTGGCAAGGACATTCGAATTGGCGACTGGGTGCAGGTCTATCGCGCGGGTGATGTCATCCCGAAAATCGCAGATGTGGATATTGCGAAACGCCCTGCACATGCAGCCGCGTTTAATTTCCCTACCCGCTGCCCCGAATGCGGCAGTGAAGCGGTCCGTGAACCGGGTGATGCGGTCCGGCGGTGTACAGGCGGGCTGATTTGCCCGGCGCAGGCTGTTGAAAAACTCAAACACTTTGTGGCGCGCGGGGCCTTTGACATAGAAGGTCTGGGGGCCAAACAGGTTGAGCAATTCTATACCGATGGCTGGATCAAAGAACCCGCAGATATTTTCACGCTGAAGGAACGCTACGGCCACGGCATGCAGCAGCTAAAGAACCGCGAAGGCTGGGGCGAAAAGTCTGCGAGCAATCTCTTTCAAGGCATTGAGGATAAAAGAAATATTGCCCTTGGTAGAATAATTTTTGCGCTAGGTATCCGCCATGTTGGCGATGCGGCATCTAACTTGTTGGCGCTGCATTATGGCACCTGGGATGCGTTTGAGGCGGCGATGATTCAGGCAAGTGCCCGCCAAGGTGCCGCCTGGGATGATCTGATTGGCGTTGATGGGGTTGGCGCGGTCATGGCAGGATCGGTGGTAAATGCTTTTGCGCAGCCGGCAGAAAAAGCATCCATTGACCGTTTGGTCGCACAATTGACCATCACACCAGCCCGCCGCCCAGACACCACAGGCAGCCCGGTTGCAGGCAAAACCGTGGTGTTCACCGGAACGTTGGAAAAAATGTCACGCGCCGAGGCCAAAGCCCGGGCCGAACGATTGGGTGCCAAGGTGTCTGGATCGGTCAGCGCCAAGACTGACATTTTGGTCGCCGGGCCGGGGGCAGGGTCAAAGGCGAAAAAGGCAGCAGAACTGGGCATCAAAATGATGGACGAGGATGGTTGGCTTGCCCTGATCGCCACCGCATGAAGGGTCGTCCCGAACCTCTTTTTCCGCTGTTTGCCGGGCTTGAAACCCTTGACGGGGTTGGCCCCAAAACCGCGCAATTGTTTGAACATCTGGCCATTCAAGCCCCACGTGATCTGTTGTTTACGCTGCCTTATTCCGGTATAGACCGCAGGCTGGCCAAGACCGTCAAAGATGCGGTTTTACCAGCCACATTGACAGTTGCAGTGACCATCGGCACCCACCGCGCGGCCAAGAATAAGGGCGGTGCCTATCGCATTCATGTGGAAGATACCGAGACCAGTTTTCAACTGGTCTATTTCCACGCCCGTGGCGATTTTTGGAAAAAACAGCTGCCGGAAGGATCACGGCGTATAGTGTCGGGCCGGGTTGAACTGTTTGACGGGGTTGCCCAGATGGTGCACCCGGATTTTGCGGTGGCGGAGGCAGATGCAAGCAATATTCCGATATTTGAACCGGTCTATCCGCTGACCTCGGGGATCACCCAGAAATTGATGTATAAGGCGACGCGCGGGGCGCTGACGCGGGTGCCGGACCTGCCTGAATGGATCGACACAGGCCAGGTCAGCCACGCCAAATGGCCTGATTTTAACGCTGCTGTCACCGCCGCGCATGACCCAAAATCGCTGGCCGATCTGACCCCAACGGCACCGGCGCGAGAACGGTTGGCCTATGATGAACTTTTTGCCCATCAAGTGACTTTGGCGTTGGCCCGGCAAAAGGAACGCCGCAAAAAAGGGCGCGCAAGTACCGGTGATGGCCATTTGCAAGCCCGGGTGATGGCGGCATTGCCCTATCAACCGACCACGGCCCAAACCCGTGCGATTGCGGAAATTACTGCTGATATGGCCACTGGACAGCGGATGAATCGCCTGTTGCAAGGTGATGTGGGCGCGGGCAAAACTCTTGTCGCCTTCATGGCCTTGTTGCGCGCGGTTGAAGCAGGCGGGCAGGGCGTGTTGATGGCCCCGACGGAAATTCTGGCGCGCCAACATGCGCAGGGATTGCGGCCTTTGGCGGATCAGGCTGGCGTGGTTTTGGAAATCCTGACCGGGCGCGACAAGGGGGCAGAACGACGGGCCAAACTAGCGGCACTGGAAGGTGGCGATATCCAAGTACTGGTCGGCACCCACGCGGTATTTCAGGCCGAGGTGGTGTTTGATGATCTGCGACTTGCGGTGGTGGATGAACAACATCGGTTTGGGGTCCGACAACGATATGAATTGGGGCAAAAGGGCCGCCAAGCAGATGTGTTGGTGATGACCGCCACACCGATTCCACGGTCTTTGGCGCTGGCGCAATACGGTGACATGGATGTGTCGATCTTGGATGAAAAACCGCCCGGACGGCAGCCGATCAAAACCGCATTGGTCAGTACCGATCGGATTGACGAGGTCGTGGGGCGCTTGCGCTCCGCGATTGCCGAGGGGCGACAGTGTTACTGGGTGTGTCCGCTGGTTGAGGAAAGCGAAGTCAGTGACCTGATCGCGGCTGAGGAGCGATTCAAGCGCCTGCGCGCCACTTTGGGTGAGAGTGTTGTGGGGCTGGTACATGGGCAAATGCCACCGGGTGACAAAGATGCGGCGATGGCAGCGTTTCAAAACGCTGAAACGCAAGTTTTGGTGGCCACAACGGTGATTGAGGTTGGCGTAGACGTGCCCAATGCCACGATCATGGTGGTAGAGCGGGCAGAGACATTTGGTCTAGCGCAACTGCACCAATTGCGCGGCAGGGTTGGCCGCGGGCAGGGCGCGTCAACCTGTTTGCTGATGTATCAATCCCCGCTCAGCGAAACCGGGCGTCAGCGTTTGGAAGTGTTGCGAGAGACCGAAGATGGGTTTGTGATTGCTGAGACCGATCTGAAAATGCGCGGGACGGGGGATTTGATCGGCACCGCGCAATCCGGGGTGCCACGGTTTCGGGTGGCGGATTTGGAGCGGCAGGCCGGGCTGATGGCCGTCGCACAATCTGATGCACGAAAGCTACTGCATGATGACCCTGATCTGACGACAGAACGCGGGCAGGCGATACGACTGTTATTATGGTTGATGCGGCAGGATGAAGCAATCCTTTTAATTTCAGTAGGTTAACCTGCATCAGAACATTTTGTTCACTAATGTTCTTATTTAGTTCTTTACAGGGCGTTAATAAAGTGAGAACAAAGAGGCAACAAATACGGAGAGATAGAATGACAACATTTAAAACGCTCAAGTCCATTGTAACCCGGTCGCAAGACACGTTGTTGCAAGACGCCGTTGGCGCGGCCGCCTTGATTGTGATGCTTGTTGTCGGCCTGCATCTTCCTGCTTTTGTTTGATTTCTGCCTGCGCTCTCATGCCGCTTGCCTAATGCATCCGTCCCAACTTGATGCGGTTGACTGGCACCTGCCTGTCTGATGTCAACTTTAGGGTTTTACCCCAAGGGTAATTCCGGGTCCCACATGAGAAACGCTTTCCTTGCGCCGCCATCCCTTTGGATGTGCGGCGTTTTTTTACACGGTGTAGGCGATCCTGAGGCCACCCCAATGCTTGCCACCCGCACTGATCGGGGCTGAGAGGTCTTTCATCACCCGAAAATCACCACCACCCATGTCGCGGCGATAGACCTGCAATAGAAATGATGCTGTGCTGCGGCCCGCCTTTAAGCCAACGCGATCATTGAACATCCTGCGATTGCGGCAGTTGGCTGTGTTCCAAACGACGTCATCCCCCTGCACCTGCGAGAATTTCTTGTTATGCACGGGCAAATAGCCATTCGCATCAACCGCTGCGCAAAACACCACTTTTTTGTCAAATTCCAAGACCGGTTCTTGATGATGTGGCAAAAGCTGATCAAGAAACCGGGTGGCTTGTGTCAGCACCTGTTGCGGATTGCTGCCTGCAATGGGCGTGTAATTGCGATCAAAAAGATGTGCCATGCTGATCTGACCCTTGGCCAATGCAGCATCTAGGGCGGTGGATATGGCATGCGCTGTTTCGCGAACCTGGTTGATAAAATGCGCGTCACCAGACACCCCGCCAAGGCTGGCAACGGTTTGCACAATGCCCTCCGATCCGTCAATCAACGTCAGCATCCGCCCATGTGTGGCCTCAATCCCGCCAGAGGTTTCCTGAACCGCTTTGCTGATTTTCTGCACAGCAGGGGCAAGCCGGGTCATTGCCGCTTTGCTACGATCCATCTGAAGGCCAATATGTTTGGCCTGAGTGTTCTCCGCTTGGATCGTGGTTTCCATCTGGCTAAGGGCGGTGTCGGTTTCACCAGATTGGCTGAGGACAACAAGCGCGTCCTCCGACACAGTTTCCGCCTCGTCGCGCAGTTCATTGATCCAGTCGGTCAGGGTCTCAATGTTTTGCGAAATCTCCTTGGCGGCAAGGCGGGTTTTTTGTGACAGCTCATTAATCGCATTGGCGACCACAGCAAAACCACGTCCAGCCTCACCCGCGCGGGCGGCTTCGATCTTGGCATTGATGGCCAATGTGTTGACCTGCATTGCGATTGCCGCAATCGATATATTGTTGTCTTTCACCGCATTCAGGGTGGTGGCAACCGTTGTGGACCGTTCATGCACAGAAGTAACCCATCCCGCCACATCACGGGTTTTATCTCCCGCACTTCGCACTAAAACCACAGCACTTTTGACGTCTTTCAGCGCCTGATCAGACGTGATCCCCATCGCACTGACCAGATTGGAGACATCATCATTGGTCGCCGCCATCTCTGCAGTACTTTCATCCAAGGCGGTAAGGGCGGAACGCTGCCCCTTTGCCTGCGCGTCAACCAGATCCAGAAAACCCGCAATATCGACAATCTCAAACCCCAAGGCGGCTGCGGCCTTTGCAAGCTGGTCAAGTTGGTTGGACGTGTGAATGGGTGTGTGTAGGGTCATTTCGGCCTCAGGATCACATAGGGACCCCGCAGCCTTGTCACGAATTGGCTTATAATTCGCTAACAGTTGTGGCCGATATCGCCTGTTTCATCGCCTCGGCCATGGCTTCGATGCTCAACATGATCGACGCGTGGCGGTTTTTATAATCAACCGCTGGGGTCAAGACCTCAAACCCCTCAAAGGGCGCATCTGGTACAGGACCTTTTTCTTTCAGCATCGCACGCAGTTGATTGCGGGCCTTTTCCACCTGTTCCAATGTTGTACCGGGGGCAGCCGCAGCTGCTACTGCCGCTGATGCTTGCCCCAAGGCACAGGCTTTTACGTCTTGGCCCAGTTCTGACAACCGCCCCTCAGAGATCGTCACATCAACCGTTACCGTGGACCCGCACAGCGGCGAGCGGCGCTTCACCGTGGCATCCGGTGCATCCAACCGCCCCAGATGGGGGATGTCCGCCGCCAACGCCAATATCCGCGCCGAGTACAGTTTGATCAGATCGGTTTCGCCCGACATGGTGGTTCCCTTTGTCATTGAATGTCTACATAACCCCCCAAACCAAAGATGCAAAAAACTTTTCTGAGAGGTTAACCGCCCGTGTCATTTGATCCCTCTACCCTGACTTTTAATGATGCGGGGTTGATCCCGGCAATTGCACAAGACGTCGACACCAAAGAAGTGCTGATGTTGGCGTGGATGAACGCGCAAAGCATCACCCGGACCCTTGAGACCAAGCGCGTCACCTATTGGAGCCGTTCGCGGCAGGCATTCTGGATTAAGGGCGAGACCAGCGGCCATACCCAAGCCTTGGTCGAACTACGCTTTGACTGTGACCGCGATTGCCTGCTGATCATGCTGCGCCAAACCGGACCCGCCTGTCACACCGGACGTCGCAGCTGCTTTTACACAGGCGTTCAACAAGGTATTGCGGTGGAGCTGTCAAAGCCGCTCTGACAACCAGTTTAAACACTGTTTTGCCACGACTCACTCCTTACGCTAGCCTTGTGGGATTAAAAGGCTGGGAAGAGGATTGAGTTAATGAATAACCGAACAACTGGGGTCGTGGCTTTTTTAGGCGCAGTAAGCATTGCATCCATCGCCGAGGCCCAAAGCGCCGGGTTTGACCCGCGCGGCAATTGCGGCAGTCTTTTAGGCAGTGCGAACGAGGCAGATCAGGTGATGATCGCCGCATGGACCTTTGGCTATATCGCCGCAAATACTGAAAACGTGCGGCCTGTTGACCCCAACAACAATGCGATCTTGTTGGCGAACCTTGCAAAAGTCTGTCAGGCAAACCCCAATGCCAGCCTTTTGGCGCTGGTAGAGGCCAGCAGCAGACCCGAGGGTGCAAAACCCGCTGCTGCACCAGTCACGCCGGGTAGTGAGGCCGAAGTTCGCGCGCTGCTTCTTGAGTTCTTGCAACCGGGTGCAGATTTGCGGGCTTTGACCCAAGCGCTTTTGCCAACCGAGGCAGAGATCAAGGCAGTCTATGCAGAGCCTCTGGCCTCGGCCATGTGGGCCAATTACCAAAAAGACTTGGGGCCGGGAACGGCATTTGGTCCCAAGGCGGAACACAACGATATATTGGTGGTCTACACATCCACCCGGGCGCTCTTTGAACAAAAGCCAGTGCTGCAAGAGTTCCCCGGCGGCTACAAGGACATCTTGCAGTACTTCAAAATTGACGTGCCGATTGTCCGATTCAAGTTTATCACCGCAGGCGAAACTTTGGGGCTGGCGTTTGACGGCTTGATTTATCTGAATGGCCATTGGGTAATTATGCCAAAACCTTGGCGCAGTTTGCCGGGTTAAGGTCGACGGCTAAAGCCCTACCATCAAACGAATATCATCGGGTGTCTTGCCCTCTGTTCTGTACAGTGAAATCGCGCGCGCATCATCGCGTTTGGCCAGCCTTTTGCCCTGATCGTCGCGGATCAGGCGGTGGTGATGGTAGATTGGGGTCGGCAGGCCCAGAAGGCATTGTAGCACCACATGGATTTTGGTCGCTTCAAACAGGTCCTGACCGCGCACCACATGGGTGATGCCCTGTGCAGCGTCGTCCAGTACCACTGATAGATGATAGGACGTGCCCATGTCCCGGCGCGCTAGCACGATATCACCGATGTCATTGATCAGGGTGGAGGCACGTATTTCAACGTTCCGCTTAGCACCTTCATTTTCAATAAATAACATAGTGAAGTCAAGTAATTCTACCGCTTTATTCATGTCCAGACGTAGCGGAAAATCCTTTGGCCGCTTGCCTGTGCGCGGATGATCATCGCGGCAGGTTCCGGGATAAATCAAACCATCCGGTCCGTATGCTGGCGCACCTTCTTGCGGGGCGGAGGCGGCAGCGGCGATATCTGCACGGGAACAATGACAAGGATAAAGCAAACCCCGCTGCCATAGCTGATCAAGAGCATCGTCATAGACCGCTTGCCGGTCAGATTGCCGCATCACGGGGGTAGGCCACGACAGGCCCAACCACGTCAGATCCTCATATATCTGCGCCTCCCATTCGGGCCGGGCACGTGATTGGTCGATGTCTTCAATTCGGATCAGAAAATCACCATCTTTGGCTATGGCCATATCATGGGCTAATATAGCCGAATAGGCATGCCCCAAGTGCAAGGGACCTGTGGGCGACGGCGCAAAACGTGTACGAAAGATCAATTCTTTTCAATCACATATACGTTGGACTTCAAGTTAATGCCGGGCAGGTGATCCCCATGTTCACGAAACAGCAACCGCGCCGCACCGCAGTCGGTCCATTCATTCACACGCGCCTCGTTTGCCCTGTCTTCCAGCGCATGGTCGTTGAATGAGAACACCATCAACCCACCCTTAGCGAGGCCCTTCATCAGGGTGTCAAATACTGAAATCGGGGCCGCACCAGCACCTATTACGCCAATCGCAGAAATCGCGGCATAATCACTGGGGATGTGGGCCAATGGTGCGCCCGCCTCAATATGCCGAAGGGTCCGGTACACCCCTTTGTCATTAGCCTGTGCCAACATATCAGCAGACAAATCCACACCGTCAATTGTGGTAAATCCGGCGAGTTTCAAGGCAAGCCCGGACAAACCAGTGCCGCAGCCGAAATCCAACACGGGTTTGGTGATATCATCACTGTATTTTTTCAGCGCCTCTGCACAACGTCCCGGCGTGGCATAGCCATTTTCGCCCACTTCGGCCTCATAACTGGCAGCCCAATTGTCATATAATTCGCGGGTAGAGGCGGCATCGCGCGCGCCATACGCCTTGTCGAGAAATTTTTCAGTCATACCAAAAACTACGAAGGATAGGCCCGTCCGTCCAGCTTTAAGTTTTGAGCCAGCTTTGCCAATCTTCTTTGGCGCGGTCCGTATAAGCCTTGTAGCGGTCTTTGCGGCCCCTACGGCCTGATTTCAGGCCTTCAACCGGGGGAAATAGGCCAAAATTAACGTTCATCGGTTGGAACGTCTTGGCGTCAGCACCACCGGTGATGTGGGTGATCAATGCACCCATCGCCGTGGTGTTTGGGGGCGCGCTGATTGCTTCGCCCTTGATTTCGGCCACCGCCATGCGCCCTGCAAGCAGGCCCATCGCGGCGCTTTCAACATAGCCCTCAACCCCAGTGATTTGTCCGGCAAAGCGGATGTTGGGCTGCGAACGCAGGCGCATCTGATCATCCAGCAATGTGGGCGAGTTGATAAAGGAGTTGCGGTGGATGCCGCCAAGTCGGGCAAACTTTGCGTCTTCCAATCCCGGAATCATTTTAAATACATCAGCTTGCGCACCGTACTTCATCTTAGTTTGAAAACCAACAATGTTATAAAGCGTGCCCAACTTGTTGTCCCGGCGCAGTTGCACCACGGCATAGGCTTTGACATCGGGCTGGTGCGCATTGGTCAAACCAACGGGTTTCATCGGGCCAAACCGCAGAGTTTCACGGCCCCGTTCTGCCATCACTTCTATCGGCAGGCAGCCGTCAAAATAACCTGCTGTTTCGCCCTCGCGAAATTCGGTCTTTTCCGCCGCCAGCAGGGCGTCGATAAACGCCTCGTACTGGTCCTTGCCCATTGGGCAATTTAGGTACGCGGTGCGTTCTTCTTCGGTTTCACCCTTGTCATAGCGCGACTGCATCCATGCTTTTTCCATGTTGATGCTGTCGAAATAGACAATGGGCGCGATGGCATCAAAAAAGGCTAAGGCTTCAGCGCCAGTTTGTGCCGCAATCGCCTCGGCCAAGGCCCCGGAGGTCAAAGGGCCAGTGGCGATGATCCAATGACCGTCGGTCGGTAATTCAGTGATTTCGCCATATTCAACCGTCACATTCGGATGCGCCATCAACGCATCCGTTACAGATTGTGCAAAGGGATCGCGGTCCACCGCCAATGCGCCACCTGCGGGCAGCCGATGTTTATCAGCTGTGGCCATAATCAACCCATTTGCCGCACGCATTTCCCAATGCAGCAGGCCAACTGCGTTTTGTTCGCTGTCATCGGAGCGGAACGAATTGGAACAAACCATTTCGCCCAAAAGCCCGGTTTGATGGGCAAAGGTGCCGACATGTGGGCGCATTTCGTGGATAACCACGGAAAGTCCTGCGTTGGCGGCTTGCCAAGCGGCCTCTGATCCGGCCATGCCGCCGCCGATGATGTGGAGTGTATCTGTCATACTGCGCGATGTAGGGCAGGGTGCGCCCCTGTGCAACAGGCAGTGTATGTGTCCAGTGCCGCATCAATGGGTTCGGATGGTGATTTTGGTGGGGATTTTTGGGGTCGCCGGAGCGGGAATGGTCGATCAGTGAGAGGCTGACCTGGAGGGACCTTCCGCTTTCGGCGACCCAAAATCATCAAGGCGTTTCGGCCTTGCCCTATTGATGCCTCATTTCCGCCCAATTTGCCAGAAGAAAATTGCGAACAATTAACCTTGAATTTGGAAACAATCATTGGGACCAATTGGGATCCCGTTTCTCAAGAAAGGCGGCGATGCCCTCTTGGGTGTCTTTGTACTGCATATTTTCAACCATAACGTCACCAGTGTAGTGATAGGCTTGGTCGATCGGCATTTGGATTTGCTGATAAAAGGCAGTTTTGCCTAATTTCACCGCTGATCCCAATTTTGATGCAATTTGATCAGCGAGGGCCGAGGTTTCTGTCTGCACATCCTCCGGCGCGACCACGTGGTTGATCAGGCCCAACGCCTCGGCGCGCTCTGCAGTGATAAAATCACCGGTGGTCAGCATCTCAAATGCTTTTTTGCGCGGAATATTGCGGCTGAGCGCTACCATCGGTGTGGAACAAAACAACCCGATATTAACGCCATTGACGCCAAACCGAGTTCCCGTTGCCGCAACAGCCAGATCACAGGTGGCAACCAATTGGCAACCAGCGGCGGTGGCAATACCATGCACCTGCGCGATGACCGGCTGCGGCATTGATTGAATGCGCCCCATGACGGCGGCACATCGATCAAACAGATCCTTGAACGCGGCGACCCCACCGTCAGGATTTTGCCGCATCTCAGTCATCTGGCGCAAATCATGGCCCGCACAGAACGCTTTGCCCGCACCTGCAAGGATGATGACCCGGATTTGCAGATTATTTGCAAACCCGTCCAATGTCGTTTGCAAAGCTGCTAACATCTCGTCTGACAAGGCATTTAGCCGCTCAGGCGCGTTCATCGTCAGATGCGCGACAGCACCTCGTATTTCGATTTCAAGAATTGCCATCTTGCCCTCCACCCCCAATTCGGGCCAATCCTAAGGCGATTGCGCAGGGGAGAACAAGCATGGCTTTGATGATGGACGCCGAGGCGCTGACCAACTTTATGGGGCAAGTGTTTGATCAGGTTGCAGATGATTTTGCGATTGATGATCTGGCAGAGGGCGAGATCACCATGCGGTTGCTGACCGGGCATAAGCATCTGCGTCCGGGTGGTACAATTTCTGGCCCGTCCATGTTCGCGCTGGCGGATGTGGCCGCCTATCTGGTGACACTGGCGATGATTGGTCCGCAGGCGTTGGCGGTGACCACCAATTGTTCGATTGATTTCATGCGCAAACCGATGGCGGGCGTGCATCTGATCGCCAAAGCGCGGTTGTTGAAGTTGGGTAAGCTGCTGTCGGTGACGGATGTGCTGATCTATTCTGAAGGGTCGGACAAGCCCGTGGCACGCGCAAGTCTAACCTATGCGATTCCGCCAAAACCTATTGGGTAAAATATAAAAAAGGGCCGGGGAGTACCCGGCCCAGTGAAGAGGTCTGGAAATCACCACAGGGATGTTACGATTTCCAGAACACCCGAGCAGCCTCCGTTCTGGCTTGCTCTTGTGTAAGTCCCAGATCTTTCAAAAGATGCGGGTCCAACTCTGCCAAATGCAGGCGAGTGCGGCGGTTTTGGCCCCATTTTGTCACGCAGACCGCAAACTTTACCGCAATCACCGCCGCAATGGGCAGGCCGCGGGTGTTCAGGGTGGTCATCATCTCTGTCGAGAGGGTCAATGCGTGTGTCATGGGGAACTCCTTTTTACAAATTGTATTGACACAATGCAGCAAATCGCTACAGCTTATTGGTACAAATATTGATATAAAATGACTAGGCAAACATTGTAATGGGTACAATTTGGCAGCCAGAGCTCTCATCTGGCATCAGCCCTAAGTACAAAGCCGTGGTGGCCGCGATCCGTATGGCAATCACCAAGGGGGAGCTTGCCGTCGGGGACAAGCTGCCGCCGGTGCGTGATTTGGCATGGAAATTGGGCATCACGCCGGGCACGGTTGCGCGGGCTTATACCGTCTTGACTGACGAGGCCGTGCTTATGGCCGAGGTCGGGAGGGGCACCTTTGTTGCCACACCCATGTCCGACGTGCCCTATGTCCCGATTGAAATTGACGCAGTGGCGCACAATACGCCGCGTGACATGTACCGGGTCAATTTATTTTCCCCCGTGCTGCCCAGCATCGGACAGGCGGACCTGATCAAGGAACTATTGGGAAAGGTCGCTGAGAACCCGCCTTCTGGTGTTATGCATTACCCCACCCGCACATCTGCGATCCCGGCGCGTCAGGCGGCGATGAAATGGATGTCAGACACCCCGCTCGGCGCCATCACGGCAGACGATGTTGTGATGACCTTGGGCGGCCAGCACGGGATATACCTTGTCTTGCAAGCGGTATTAAGCGGCAGGCGGCCAACCGTATTGGTCGAAGAGCTTGCCTATCCCGGATTTCGCCGTGCTGCGGAACTGTTGCGTGCCGATGTGGTGCCTGTTGCTATGGACGAACATGGCGTGATCCCCGAGGCATTGGATGCCGCAGCAAGGGCATGTGACGCGCAGGTGTTTTGCACCTCGCCAGAAGTCCACAACCCAACTGTGATCAATACACCACTTGCCCGGCGCACAGAACTGCTGGACGTGGCGCGGACCCATGATTTTCAGATTTTGGAAGATGATTGTTACCGCATGGGTGACGCACGTGATGCCAGTTACCGGATGTTGGCACCCGAACGGGGCTGGTATGTCTCGTCGATCGCCAAAACCCTGACACCCGCCGTGCGCCTTGGCTTTGCCGTGGCCCCTCAAGGCAAGGCATCCAGCCTGCGTCGTGCCAAAGAACATGGGTTTTTCGGATTGCCAACGCCGATGCTTGATCTGGCGGCATTGCTGCTGGGGGATCCAAGGGTAGATGAGTTGACGGTCAAGGCACGTGCCATTTATGGGCAGTACATCACCAAGGCGGCCAAGATGTTTGAAGGCTATGAGGTCAATTGGCGCATTGATGTGCCATTTATCTGGGTCACCTTACCTTATGGCTGGCGCGCCAGTGCATTTTGCCAAGCAGCAGAGGCCGCCGATGTGCCAGTGCGCCCCGCCGAGGAATTTGCCGGGCGTGACGCGCGCGTGCGTCATAAATTCAGACTTGCCATCAACGCCGGCGTAACATTGGACAGCTTTAGTGCCGCCCTGCAACGGTTGCGCGACCTTTTGGACAATCCACCGGAGCAGATATCGGTGTAAATACTTGGGGTATTACTATACCTATTTTACAAGCTATTGTTATTACTTCATTTAATGCACCTTAGGTCGCTTGACGTGGCAGCGGCGATGTTTATAACCCGCCCATCACATGAAGGCATCGCACATTTGGCGCGGCCCTCACCACCAAACGGGAAATTCCGATGAAAACCTTTTCTGCAACACCGGCAGACATCGACAAGAAATGGATCATTATCGACGCTGAAGGCGTTGTTTTGGGCCGTCTTGCTTCGATCATTGCCACGCGCCTGCGCGGCAAGCACAAGCCATCCTTCACCCCTCACATGGATTGCGGCGACAATGTCATCGTTATCAATGCTGAAAAAATCCAGATGACCGGCAAGAAACGCGAAGAAAACTTCTATTGGCACACAGGCCATCCGGGCGGGATCAAGCAGCGCACAAAGGCAATGATCCTTGAAGGCGCGCACCCAGAGCGGATCGTGACCCAAGCCGTCAAGCGCATGTTGCCCGGCAACCGTTTGAGCCGTCAGATCATGACCAACCTGCGCGTTTATGCAGGCACAGAGCATGGCCACGAGGCCCAAAGCCCCGAAGTTCTGGATGTGAAATCCATGAACCCTAAAAACACACGGAGCGCATGAGCATGGCTGACGAAATCAACACACTCGAAGATTTGGCCGAAGTTGCAGGCATTGCCGCAGCTCCCGAAGTTGAATTGACCCCACGCGAGCCTGTCCGTGACGAATTGGGCCGTGCCTATGCCACAGGCAAGCGTAAAGATGCGGTTGCCCGCGTCTGGATCAAGCCGGGTTCCGGTAAAGTAACGGTTAATGGCAAGCCGCAGAACGAATATTTTGCGCGCCCCGTTTTGCAGATGATCCTTGCACAGCCTTTCTCGATCACCGACCGCGTTGACCAGTTCGACGTTGTTGCTACGGTCAAAGGCGGCGGTTTGTCAGGTCAAGCTGGTGCGGTGAAGCATGGCGTGTCCAAAGCATTGCAGCTTTATGAACCCGCATTGCGCGGTGCTTTGAAAGCCGCAGGCTTCCTCACACGCGACAGCCGTGTGGTGGAACGTAAGAAATACGGTAAGGCCAAAGCGCGTAAGAGCTTCCAGTTCTCTAAGCGTTAAGTTTTACAGTACAGTTTAGGAAAAGGCCGCTCCGATTTGGGCGGCCTTTTTTGTTTCGACGCGCTGATGCGCGCCGACCAGCTTGGGGCACTGCCCCTAAACCCCCGCGGTATTTGCAAAAGGGTGAATGGACTGGGGTTTTGTGGTGACGCACGCGTATTATATGAACTGGTGACCAGTATGGGAAATCGCAGATGAAGTACTCAGTTTTGGATTTGGCTCCGATCCCGGAAGGATCAGAGGCCGCGCAGGCCATTCAGAATACAGTTGATTTGGCAACGCGTACCGAAAGCTGGGGCTATCATCGATATTGGATGGCCGAGCATCACAATATGCCCGGCATCGCATCTGCTGCGACATCAGTTTTAATTGGCCATGTCGCCGCGCATACGCAGGCCATGCGCGTCGGTGCGGGTGGCATTATGTTGCCCAATCACGCGCCACTGGCGATCGCCGAGCAATTTGGCACTTTGGCCGCGATTCATGGCGACCGGATTGACCTAGGCTTGGGCCGGGCACCGGGCGGCGATGGGGCTGTTTATCAGGCACTGCGGCGCGGTGGCGATGATTTTCCCGGTGATGTGGCAGAATTACTTGGTTATCTGGGGAACCCTAAGACATCAGCACCCGTACGGGCAATTCCGGGTGAGGGCAGTCATGTGCCAGTTTGGATATTGGGATCATCGCTTTATGGGGCGCAGTTGGCGGCGCATTTTGGGCTGCCCTATGCTTTTGCCTCGCATTTTGCACCGAGCGCCTTGGAAGAAGCACTGTATCTGTATCGTCGGGATTTCAAGCCTGCCACACCGGGGGGACAGCCGTATTTTATGTTGGCCGCCAATGTGTTTGCGGCGGATACGGATGCAGAGGGGACGTATCTGCGGACCTCGATGCAGCAGGCGTTTGCACGGATGCGCACCGGTACACGGGGGCAATTGCCCAAACCTGTTGAGGATATTGATGCAGAAATCGGCAGAGCCGTGCGGCTGGGTGTTGATCAGATGTTACGCGTGTCAGCCACAGGGTCGCCAGAGGCCGTGCGCAAGCAGTTGAACGGATTTGTCGATAAATATCAGCCGGATGAGTTGATCCTGACCGGACAAATCCATGACCATCAGGCGCGGATCAGGTCCTTTGAGATTGCAGCACAGGTTTGTAAGGACATGGCGTAGGTCTGCCGGGCCTATTCATCTGGCGTCACCAACCCCAACCCACGCAGGTAAATCCCAATCCCTGATTCCAGCAAATCATCAGGTGAAAACGGCGAGGCGCGGCCCGGTGAATTGCGTGCAAAAAGCTCAACAACCCCGTGGCTAAGCGCCCAGATATGCGCCGAGAACATCGAGGCGGGGGGGCGTTTGTCAGCCGGAATATGTTGACTGAGATCATCAGCCGCCTTTTCAAGCACCCCATTGGCGCGGTTTGCCACAGCGGCCAGTTCCGGGGTGCGGTTCACCGAAATACCGCTTTCAAACATCGCGATATAATGGCCGGGGTACTTGCGGGCAAAGGCCAGATAGGCACGGCCCGTTGCCTCAAACGCCTTAAGCGCTGAGGGTTGACCGGACTTGTAGGCAAATTCCATCAGGTCCGCAAAAACCTCGTACCCCTGCATCGCGCCTTCGGCAATCAAGTCTTCGCGGCCCTCAAAATGGCGATAGACTGCGGCAGGTGTCACACCCGCCTGTTTGGCGGCCTCGGACAAGGTAAAGCCCGTTGGGCCGCGCAGCTCAATCAGTTCAAGGGCGGCGTCAATCAGCGCTTGACGCAGGTTGCCGTGATGATAGCCGCGTTTAGACATCCCAGATGTCCGGGCCGCCACAGATTGACGTGTCAATCGGGCCAATCGCTTTGGCGTCTTTTTGCGGATAGTCAAAAGCGTGCAGCACCACCCGCATGGCGTTCAGCCGGGCGCGGCGTTTGTCATCTGATCTGATCACCGTCCAGGGGGCGGCTGCGGTATGGCTGCGGCTGAGCGTATCGCGGATTGCGGCGCTATACTCATCCCATTTGGCCAACCCTTTGACGTCGATGCTGCTGAGTTTCCATTGCTTGAGCGGGTCACTTTCGCGCGCCAGCATCCGGCTAAGCTGTTCGGCACGACACACATTCAACCAGAACTTAAAAACGTGAATGCCGTCTTCGACCAAGCTGGCCTCAAACGGGTTCACCTGTTTGAAAAAATGTTCGCGTTGGGCATCGGTGCAAAAGCCAAAAACAGGTTCAACAACACCGCGATTGTACCAGCTGCGGTCATAAAATACGATCTCGCCTGCGGAAGGTAGGTGTTTGATATAGCGCTGGAAATACCATTCGCCTTGTTCGGTTTCCGTGGGTTTGGACAGTGCCACAACCCGCGCGGCCCGCGGATTCAGGTTCTCGCGTAGGCGGCCAATTGTGCCACCTTTGCCAGCGGCATCGCGGCCTTCAAACACCATGGCAATGCGGGTGCCACTGTCACGGACCCAAGACTGCAATTTGACCAGTTCGATTTGCAGCTTTTTGTAGTTTTTTTCGTAAGGCTTGCGCGCCAGCTTTTCGGCATGCGGATAGGAGGACGTCAAAATATCGCCTTTGTCAGCGCGACGGATCGCATTGCGGATCTCCGCTGGAGCGTCATTTTCGAAAAACGCGCTGATGGCGCCGTCAAAGGGCAGGTCCATGTGGCCTCCTGAAAATCAGTGTCTGGTGTTATATATGGGATGTTAAGGCGATTAACGCAAACCCGCACGTGTTGCGGCACGGTTGATAGCAGAGACAATTGCATCCGGGTTGCTGTGGTGCGGCATATGACCCAGACCGGGCAGGGTGGTCAGCACACCGTTTGGGATGTCTTTGATCAACACCTGCGCGTGAACAACAGCAGGAACGATGGTATCTGCATCGCCGTGCAGGACTTCGATAGGTAGGGTCAGACTGCCATATTGTTTTTGCATTTCAACAATGTGCGGGCGCAATCCGTTCACTTGCTGGGCATTGGCACGGGTTGACGTGCGACGCAATGTCAGGCCAGCGCCGATATAGTCAGTATAGCCTTTTGGTTGTTCTTGCGGGGCAAAGATCGCCGTCACGCTGCTATCAGCGGCGGAGCGCGGCAAAAACGCCGTCACCAGAGGGATCAGCACTGCGCCACCGAGCGCAGAACTCGACACTTGATAAAGCCAGCCCAGATCACCGGGCCATGGTTCAGATGCGGCAGAGACCAGCACCAAGGCAGCGGTTTCATCTGGCCGGGCCAGCCCCCATGCCAGCGTCACGGCACCGCCATAGGAATGGCCCAGAACGATGGGATTTTTAACGCCAATAATATCTGCGGCCTTTTGCAACAAGGCGGCCTGTTCAAGCGGCGTTTCAGCACTTGTGTTCCACGCGCCCGTTTTACCGGGCAAACGGCCCGTCCACCCTAGACCGGGGCGATCAAAGGCTATGACCCGGTACTGGTCGGTCAGGTGATTGATAAAATCAAAGCTGAAATCACGCAAATTGCCGCTTGCCCCGTGGATCAACACCAAATCAGGGCCCGTGCCGCGCACATAGGCATGCACCGGAATGCCGTCGACCATGATTATGTCGCCAATCGGTGGATATTGGGCCTCAGCCGCCGTTTCGCGGACATGCGCGCGCCATTGCACAAGGGCCACAGCCCCCAGCAATAGCCCAAAAACAAGGGTGAGTTTAAACGCCAATGTCATTTAGATCATAGGGGGTGGATTGGTATATCTCATTGATCCAATTGCCATAAAGCAGATGGGCATGGCTGCGCCAACGGTTCACCGGCAGTTTGCTGGGATCGTCAGATGGATAATAATTACACGGCACATTGATCGGCACGCCCTCGGCCACGTCACGGTCGTATTCCTGCTTGAGCGTGTCACGGTCGTATTCAAAGTGATTAAACACATAAAGTGCGCGGTGCACCGGATCTTCGATTAGACAGGGGCCAACCTCGTCACTGCCCAGCAGTGTGGTAAGGCCGGGTTTTGTGTCCACCTCTGATTGTTTCATTTCCGTCCAGCGCGAGACAGGCATGACGCATTCGTCAGAAAACCCGCGCAGGAAGGGCGAGGTCGGGGCAAGATTCACATGCCGAAAACAGCCAAACGCCTTAGCATCCAACAGGTGTTTTTTGACCCCGTGGAAATGGTGGATCATCGCCATCCCGCCCCAACATACCCCAAATGTCGAATGCACATTGGTTTGGGTCCAGTCCATGATCCGGCTCAATTCAGCCCAATAGGTCACGTCCTCAAACGGCATATGTTCAATCGGCGCGCCCGTGATGATTAACCCGTCAAATTTCTGGTCACTGATTTCTTCAAAGGGGTGATAAAAGCTTTCCATATGTTCGGCGGCGGTGTTGCGGGCCTGGTGATCGGACATCCGCAGCAGCGTCAGTTCAATCTGCAACGGCGTGGCGCCAATCAACCGGGCAAACTGGTTCTCGGTCTGGATTTTCTTGGGCATCAGGTTCAACAGTGCCAACCGCAGCGGGCGGATATCCTGCCGGGCGGCCAATTCTTCATCAACCACCATCACGCCTTCGCGCGTCAGCACGTCAAAGGCAGGTAGGTTAGATGGAATTTTGATAGGCATTGGATATTTTCCGTTTTCTTGGATGTTCTAGATAGGTCGGGGTCAGGGGGCTGCCAAGGGGGACAGGATCACAAAGGGGTCAGTTGACGTTAGCTTGGCAATGTTGTCGCAATCAGGTCCGCAAAATCGGCCTCATTGCGCAGATTGCCAATCTGGTCCGGTGTGATGGTCACACCCCATTTTGCCATCGCCTCGTAACGCGGCTGACGGTGCGAGAGCGCTTTTGCATAGGTCCAACGGATGAATGAATTTGGGTCAACTTCATCTTCTGAGGTGTTGTTTTCATTTAAATATTCTTCCCAAACCTTCGCCAGAAATTCGGGCTGATAGGCCATCGGTTTGGGGGCTTTGTCAAAGCGGCGGATCAACTCTTGGGTATGGGCGGCATCGCCTTTGATCCAGACCAACAGGCATTCCTCTGACAATACCTTGAGCAAGGGATCGTCAGGATCATTGGGATCAACCCATTCGCAGATCGACCCGCCTGTGTCGCAGATGAAATGCTCATAGCCATAAAGGGATTTGGCGCGGTCTGCGAAATAACCGGTATCATGCAATGCAGAAATTTCAGCTTGGCGAAAGGCCTCTTGCCGCTTGGCATATTCAGCCATCGGCAACCCGCCTTTTTCGGCGCTGCCGGGTTTGCCAAGCCATGTCGCAACCGGGCTGAGGTTTTCAAAGGTGATGTTTGACCCGATGTAGATGCTGTCAGATAACAACAGGTCGCGCAGGAATGGTACTTTCATCGCTTCGGCCTTGGCGTTGTCAGCGATGGTTTCGCCCAGATAACGGGTGCCAATCCGGTAGTCGATGGAGTAATGGAACCAATGGCTGGATGTGCGTAACAGACCGGAAAGATGGGTTTTTCCCAGTCCAGACATGCCAAATACCAGCACTTTGCGGCGCGGTGCATTGCGCCAGTCTTGGGCAGAGGAATAAAGCATGGGGCAGGTTCCGTTATCTAGTGTTTGCCCTGATTACCCCAGCCGCGCAGCAGATGCCAGATGCGGCCATCCAGCACGATCAACCCAAGTGCCAGCAAGGCAAATCCACCAAAGGCCGCCGGGCGCAACACCTCGTCGCGCGCCCAAGCGCCAAGGATAATGGCAACCGGTGCCACAAGCAGGGTGACCAGCATCAGATTACCGCTGCCCGCCATTGCCAACACCCGGTAATACAGCAGGTAGGCCAATGCCGTAGCCGCCAGCGCGTAATAGCCAATGGCCAGCAATGTTGGCGCTTGCAGGTGCAAAGTCATAGGCCCCTCAATGGCCCATGCGGCAGGCAGCATGATCAAAGTGGCCCCGGTGACCATGCCCGCGGCAGCGACCTGCGGCGGCTGACCTGACAACATTTTGCGCGCCCAAACCCCGGCAAGCGCATAAGATACGGTGCCCGCAAGCACCGCCAGTTGTGCTAGGGACCGGATGTCAAAGTTGCGTAGATTTTCAAGGCCAATGGCTGTGGCAACACCAGCAAAACCCAACATCACCCCAACCGCTTTGCGCCCAGATATCCGTTCATCCGCAAAGAATATTGCCGCCGCCAGCACCCCGAATATGGCAGTTGATGCGTTCAGGATTGAGGTCAGACCGCTTTCGATATGCAATTGTCCCCATGCCATCAGGCCAAAGGGGATAACGTTATTCAGCACCCCCATCCCTAAGAATGCAAACCAGACGCGCGGGTCACGGGGCAGGGGCAAGCGCAGAACCAAGACCGCCGCCCAAAGTACGACCATCGCCCACCCCACCCGGTGCGCCACGGCAGTCAGCGGCCCGATTTCATCCAACGCCACCCGAATGGCCAGAAATGAGGCCCCCCAAAGCAGGGCCAGCATCAACATTTCACCCCAAGCACGCGACGATATGGTTTTTTGTGTAATCATCCCACAGCACTATCCCAAGCGCTGCGCCCCGACGACCCGATTGTTGCGCAAGGCACAAAAAAGCCCGGTGCAGATTCACACCGGGCTTAATTTTGCGTTATAAACTATTGTTTTAGAACGAATATCCGATCTTTACACCAATCGCGATCGCATCGTTGTCGTTAAAGTTCGATGCAGCAACGCCGCCACCAAGGGTGGTTTGCGCATCGCCGATGTTCACATAGCGTATACCGGTGGTAATCTTCATGTTGTCACGGGTATAAATCGCTGCCAGTGCTATGCTCTTTTTACCGTCTGTCGGTCCAAGGTTTGACGCAAAGCCACCGTTAGACTTTTCATAGTCAACAGATGCGGACACGGCCCATGTATCGTTCAAACGACGTCCGACACCCAATGACCATGTGTAAACATCGTCAGCATAGCTGAGCAATGCACCGGGTGGGTAGTTTGCGGGCGTGATGTCAAACGAAGAATAATCTGTCCAGCGCACCCCACCAAACAGCAGCGTGTCTGCGGCAATACCGGTTTGGAACTCAAGGTTCAGGGATTGTGGCGTTTCGATATGGGTGACCGAGTTGATCACAGGACCCAAACCAAAGCGTTCGGCGGTATCAACGTCATGTTTGATCTTGGAGTTATAGGTCAGTGACACGCGCAACGCGATGTCTGGGCGTTCATACGCGACACCCGCAAGATAACCAACGCTGACGTCAGAAGAACCAACAACGTTATAGCCTGCAACAAACGGGATCGTTGCAGAAGCCGAAACGCTTTGGACCCGGATACCACCATGGAAGCTAAAGTTATTTTCCAGTTTATACCGCAAAATACCTGTCAGCGCGTGGCTTTCAAATTCGGCAGTGGACCCTTGCGCAAAATAGCCTGTGCCTGCCGGATAGGCGACATCGGCACCAAAGGGCTGATCATAGATGATTGCATAAGAAAGCTGATCATTGATGTCGGCTTTGTAGGCAAAGCTGTATTGCTGATAGCTTGGTGTCAGATCACCAGAAGGGCGACTGCCAAAACCGGGTGTCGATGTACCCGATGTGCTTGGCGAAACGCTGGCAAAGCTGAATTCAACATAACGGCCTTTTTCAAAAAGTGCCGAAATCGACTGGCCAGAGCGATCAATGCCGCCAGCATGTACCAAAGTCGTGCTGCTCAACAGGGCTGCTGCTGCTAGATATTTTACTGTCATGTCACTCCTCCCCAGAAGCGGCCCGTCACAAATTACAATCTCTAGTGGAGCGCGGGTTGAGCCTATATACATGAAAACCACCCCCATCGGTCAATTAGTGACGCTAGGGAAGTATGCATTGTAACCCTACGTTACGGCCTTTTCGCAACACTTTTGCGGGTCTCAACCCAGATATTGAGGTAATTTCCGGCAAAAATCACCATCGCACCGACAAATACCCAGATATCCAGTGCCTCTTTATACAAGAGCATCCCAAGGATCGCGATCACCGGCAAGCGCACAAAATCAATGGGCACGACAACTGTTGCGGGTGCAATCGACAGCGCATTGGTTAGGCAGAAGTGCGCCAGCAATCCACACAGGCCAATCAGTACCAGCAACGGCAGGCTGGCGGCATTTGGCGAAACGATGTCTCCATCATATCCCGCAGCGACGACGCCAAAAATCAATTGCAGGGTGGTGAGGTAGAACAAGATGCCAGTGATCGTCTGGGTGCGGGTCAGGCGTTTGGTGAACATAATCGTCAGGGCAAAGAAAACCGCCGAACTTGCAGCAGTGATGACACCCGCATTGATCCCTTCGATGCTGGGACGTGCAACAATCAAGATACCGATGAACCCCATGATCGCCGCAATGCTGCGCATAACGGTCAGGCGTTCGCCCAAAATCAGTGGTGACAGCACGACTACCCAAAGCGGCGAGGTGAATTCAAGCGCAAAGACCTGTGCCAACGGAATGACCGTCACGGCATAGAACCAAAGGTTTTGCCCAGTGAAATGCGCAAGGTTGCGCGCAATCTGCTGGCCCATGTTGCGGGTGTTGATCTGACGCCACGCACCCGTTGCTAAGGCCAGCGTTACAACAACCAGCACCCCAACGCCGCTGCGGTACATCATGATTTCAAAGGTGTCGTAGTGCGCGCCCAATTCGCGGCCGGCAATTGCCATCGCTGAAAACGATGCAATTGCGCCAATCATCCAAAGGGCGGCGCGCAGAGTAGTGTTCATCCGATGGATTCCACATGGATTTTAAACTTTGTGGGACGCATGAAACTTTCTGACTGTGTCATTCCCACTCAATCGTGCCCGGAGGTTTTGAGGTGATATCATAGGTCACCCGGTTGATGCCGGGTACTTCATTGATGATCCGGGTTGCGGTTTCACCAAGGAATTCGTGGCTGAACGGGTAATAATCCGCGGTCATCCCATCCACGGACGTCACCGCGCGCAAGGCACAGGCAAAATCATAGGTACGGCCATCGCCCATCACCCCAACCGTGCGCACCGGCAGGATCGCAACAAACGCCTGCCAAATCTCATCATAAAGCCCGTGTTTGCGGATCTGGTCGATATAGACCGCATCCGCCTCGCGCAGGATTTCCAGTTTCGGACGGGTGATTTCGCCGGGGCAGCGGATCGCAAGGCCCGGACCGGGGAACGGGTGACGGCCAATAAAGCTGGCGGGCAGGCCAAGTTCGCGACCCAGAGCGCGCACTTCGTCTTTGAACAGCTCGCGCAGCGGCTCGACCAGTTTCAGGCCCATTTTTTCGGGCAAGCCGCCGACATTGTGGTGGCTTTTGATGGTGACCGACGGGCCACCGGAAAACGACACCGATTCGATCACATCAGGATACAGCGTGCCTTGGGCAAGGAATGTCGCATCACCCACCGCTTTGGCGTGTTTTTGGAATACATCAATGAACAGCTTGCCAATGATTTTACGCTTGGTTTCCGGATCACTTTGGCCATCAAGTTCGCCCAAGAACAACTCTTGTTCATCGGCATGGATCAACGGCATATTATAATTGTCGCGGAACATTTTCACGACTTCTTCGGCTTCACCTTTGCGCAGCAAGCCGTGATCAACAAACACGCAGGTGAGTTGATCGCCGATTGCCTCGTGGATCAACACGGCGGCAACGGAGGAATCCACACCGCCCGACAAGCCACAGATCACCTTTTGGTCACCAACTTGTGCGCGGATTGCGGCGATGGCCTCTTCACGGTAGGCGCTCATCGTCCAATCGCCTTTGAAACCCGCAAGTTTCACAAAATTTTCGTAGAGCTTGGCCCCATTGGGGGTGTGATGGACCTCTGGGTGGAATTGCACAGCGTAAAAGTTGCGGTCCGCATCACCGGTGATCGCGAAAGGTGCGTTGGGAGAGGTGCCAAAGACCTCGAATCCCGGTGCAATTTCGCTGACGTGGTCGCCGTGGCTCATCCAGACCTGTTCGCGGTCATTTTCAAACCAGCCCTCAAACAAGGGTAAACGGTTTACCTCGGGTGTCACATAAGCGCGGCCAAATTCGGCCGTGCCATGGCCACGTTCAACCTTGCCACCTAGGCAATGCATCATCACCTGTTGGCCATAACAAATGCCAAGGATCGGCACACCCAAATCAAATACCGATTTGGGCGGCATCGGTGCGCCCTCGGCAAACACGGATGAAGGCCCGCCGGAAAAGATCACGGCCTTCGGGGCAAAATCAGCCAAAAAGTCGTCGGTGACCGCGTTGAATGGATGGATTTCGCAAAACACATGCAACTCGCGCAGGCGGCGGGCAATCAATTGCGTAACCTGGCTGCCAAAGTCGATGATCAGCAGGCGGTCGTGGTCGGTGGGGGATATGATATCTGTCATGGGTGCTTGATTATGCGCGGGCGGGCAGGGTGGCAAGAGCCGAGTGGCACGTAAGAGCCTTCCGCACCGCACAAATACACCGTTAAAACGACCTCTAACACCATTGCCATGTCGCTTTTTTCCCTGTCTAGCCGTTATCCGCGCGAAGGCTGTGCAGTGAATGGGATAGCTACGGGGCAACAATTGGCACGAGAGGGGAATACCATGGCGGAATCAGCACGGCGGGCACGGGGCGGCGGCGGTGCCGCACGGCGCGCAGAGCGCAGCGCGGTGTCGTTTGAAACGGCAAAGTATATTGAGCGTAACATCCCGAATTTCGAAGTGCTGACCACCGAGGCGCTTGAGATCGTTGAGCGCAACGCTGACATCATCCTTGAAGAGATTGGTGTGAATTTCCCCGACAACCCAGAAGCATTGGAGCTGTGGCGCGCGGCGGGTGCCTCTGTTGATGGTGACCGGGTCCGCATTCCAAAAGGTCTGGCACGCGAGCTGTGTAAAACCGCCCCTTCTGAATACACCCAACATGCCCGCAACCCTGAGCGTAATGTCGTGGTGGGGGGCAAGAACCTCGTACTGGCCCCGGTCTATGGCCCGCCGTTTGTGCGTGATGTGGCGGGGGGACGTCGCTATGCCACGATGGCCGATTTCAACAAATTCGTGAAACTGGGCTATATGTCTAAGTGGCTGCACCATTCGGGCGGTACGGTTTGTGAGCCTACGGATATTCCGGTGAATAAGCGTCACCTTGATATGCTGCATGCGCATATGACGCTGAGCGACAAGCCGTTCATGGGCTCTGTGACTGAACCCAGCCGTGCACAAGACAGTGTCGACATGTGCGGCATCCTGTTTGGCAAAGAGTTCGTACAGCAAAACACCGTGATGACGTCACTGATCAACATCAACTCTCCGATGACATTTGATGATGTGATGATGGGCGCGCTGAAGGTCTATGCCGAGAACAACCAAGCCTGCATCATTTCGCCGTTTATCGTTGGCGGTGCCATGGCACCGGTATCAGTGATGGGAACGCTGACGCAGGTATTGGCCGAAGTTATGGCGGGCATCGCTTATAGCCAGTTGATCCGCAAAGGCGCGCCCGCGATCTTTGGGGCTTTTGTGACCTCGATCGACATGAACTCTGGGGCACCGACCTTTGGCACGCCAGAGGCTGCGCATATCACCTATGGTGCGGGGCAGTTGGCGCGGCGGATGAACCTGCCGTTCCGGTCAGCCGGGTCGTTCTGTGGCTCAAAACTACCTGACGCGCAGGCGGCTTATGAAACGGCCAACAGCCTGAACATGGGTTTGCTCGCAGGCGTTAACTTTATGCTGCACTCTTGTGGGTGGCTTGAGGGCGGATTGGTCAGCTCGTTTGAAAAATTCGTGATGGATGCGGACCAGTTGGGTGCATTACACCATATCGCGCGCGGTGTGCCGATTGACGAGAACGCACAGGCGATGGGTGCGATCCGCGAAGTAGGGCCGGGCGGTCACTATCTTGGCTGTGAACACACCCAAGCGAACTTCAAAGCTGCGTTCTGGAAGTCTGATCTGTTAGATTACAAGCCTTTTGAAACATGGGAAGATGAAGGGGGCCGCGATACCCAAGCGCTTGCGTCGATCCGGGTTGAAAAAATGCTGGCCGACTATCAGCAACCAGCCCTTGATCCGGCAATCCGCGAAGCACTGGACGCCTATGTGGCACAGAAAAAAGCGGCGGAGCCAGACAGCTTTATGTAAGTGACGCCCCGCCGCGGTTGTTTCAGCCTGGCGTGTCAGACAATTGTGAGGCCTTCAGCACGCGGGCCTCGCCGACCATCGCGATCAAAACGTCAACATGTCGGATCAGGCTATAGCCTGCGTCCGACAATTTGCGTTGGCTGTTCAGTTCGGCCTCAATCTCCATCAGCTTAAGCAGTGCCTGACCGTGGCGCGGCAAAACCCCATATCCCAGCAGACGGGGCAGGTGGTTGGCGCGCGAATATTGCTCTGCCCCTATGCGGGCCGCGCGCATCAGTAAACGAGGGCGGTGCAATGTGTGGAGCATTGAAATCAAATCTTGCATGTTGGTCCTTTGTGTCTTGAAAAAGTAGCAGCAGAATCGCCGATCTGCCGTCACTTTGGCACAACTCAAACGGGTGTTGCGTGCCCTGCTCTGGCCCCGCACGCTGCTTTCACAACTGTTTATCTTTTAGAAACAATGATTACCAAACCGCGTTATTTTAACGAATGCGTAACGAATGCTTCCCTAGGTTGTGTTGGTTTGTGGATAATTTTGTGGATAAAACCGCATTTTTGGGAAGAAAGTCGAAGGAATGACAGCTGTTAACTCTCTTAAAATGCCAGCTTGGGTCCCCGCCGGGGCGGGGCATTATCTGGCGCATACCGAATGTGGGTTGTCCATTCGGGCATTGGCACGGGCCGCCGGATGTCATGCCTCAACCGTGATGCGGCAAATTCGGCAAATCGAAACCCGGCGCGATGATCCGCTGGTGGATGCCGCCCTGCGCAAACTGGGGGCGGCACAGCACCCGTCAGTACCTGCACATACAACGTCACAAAAAAAGGAGCCCGCGCCCATGGCTGATACGCCAACCGATACTCTACCGGACGAAGCGACATTAAGCCGTGAGGCACTGCGGATTTTGCGACGTCTTTGCGAAAACGGCGCGGTATTGGCGGTGGCGTCTGAAATGGACAAGGCCGTTGTGGTACGTGATATGCCCGGCGGCGGCAGCACCCGTACCGCCGTTGTTGCGGCAACTGTTGCACAGGCGATGGCCTTGAAAAACTGGATTGCCGCCACAAACAGCGGCAAAATCATCCGCTATCATATCACCACCGCCGGACGCACGGCCCTGACCGACATGTTGTCCAAGGCTGAGCAATCGACATCTGCACAGCCCGGCTTTGCCGAGGCCAAAACCCCATTCGCAGGGGCGCGCAACGCGTGGGATGCTGATGAAGACAGTCAGGACGAACCAAGCCGCCGGGTCAAATATAACTTGGCAGAAAGCCCGTTGGCAGCCCTTGCCAGACGTCGGGACAAAAAGGGCAAACCGTTTTTGCGTGATGAACTGGTGCATGCGGGCGAACAACTGCGCGAAGATTTTGAGCTGGCGCAGATGGGCGCGCGGGTGACCCAAGATTGGGATCGGTTTCTGACAGCGGGGGCAAGCAGTAGCCCAAAACGTGGCGGTGGCATGTCTGACGCGCCCTCAGCTGCACGCGCCCGGGTTGCAGCGGCACTGGCCGATCTTGGTCCGGGGTTATCGGATGTTGTGTTGCGGTGCTGCTGTTACCTTGAGGGGTTGGAAACGGCGGAAAAACAACTGGGCTGGTCTGCGCGGTCTGGCAAGATTGTTTTGCGCATCGCGCTGATCCGCCTGAAACGGCATTACGATGAAACAATTGGGCCGGGTGGGCCGATGATTGGCTAGACGGGGGGTGACATCACTGCTCACCTTTGCGTGTGGTGTTCATTTAGCGATGTGCAGGCGATTTACGACAATTTATGAAAACTCCAACCAAGGAGTTTCCCGATGACTGCCCAAGACCGCCGCGATGCAGCCGCCCTTTTGATCCTTCGTCTAGGATTGGCGTGGTTCATGTTTTTATGGGCGGCGCACAAGGTCATCACGCCCGGACAATATCAAAATCTGGCCAAGCACTTTGACGGTGTCGATCTCTCACTTGGCCAGATTTATCTGGCAGGCGGGGCGCAGATCGCACTTTGTATACTGGCCGTGCTGGGGATTTTCCGGTTTGGCAGTTACGGGGCCTTGGCGGCGATGCATTTTTACACGCTGACACGGCGTTGGGAGGGCTTCTTTGACCCGTTTGCAATCAATGGCAAAGGATTTCCAATCAACCGCAACCAAGTGATTGATCTGGCGGTTATGGCCGCGTTTATAGCACTTTTGCTGATGATTGCCCGCGATCATTGGAGCATCGGCGGCCAATTGCGCCGCAAGATGGGGCCGCGGTGGTGGCAGTAGAGACTGCTTTGCATGGCAGGCTTGCGGCTTCATGGTCTTTTTTTACCGATAGGATATGTTAGACAGAGGCAAATCAGCCAAAGGTAAGTGCCATGCGTGATCTGAAAATCCCTGAACAACGCCACCCCGAAAAGGCAAATAAGCCCGACAATGCCCAGCCGAAAAAGCCAAGCTGGATCAGGGTGAAGGCCCCGGGTGGCAAGGGCTATGCCGAGACCGCCAAGATCATGCGCGACAATAAGCTGGTGACCGTTTGCGAAGAGGCAGGCTGCCCGAATGTCGGTGAATGCTGGTCGCAGGGTCATGCCACAATGATGATCATGGGCGAGGTTTGTACCCGCGCCTGTACCTTCTGTAACATCGCAACGGGCAAACCACCCGAAGATCTGGATGTGTTTGAGCCGGGCCGCGTGGCTGATGCGGTGGCAAAACTGGGGTTGAACCATGTGGTCATCACCTCCGTTGACCGAGATGACATCAAAGATGGTGGGGCAGAGCATTTTGCCCAAACAATTCGCGCGATCCGCAAACGCTCACCCAATACAACAATTGAGATTCTGACACCTGATTTCATCCGCTGCGATCCGTCAGTGTTAGAGATCGTGGTAGAGGCGCGCCCGGATGTGTTTAACCACAATCTTGAAACCGTGCCGGGCTTGTATCCCGAAGTGCGCCCCGGTGCGCGGTATTTCCATTCACTGCGCCTGTTGCAGCGGGTCAAAGAGTTGGACCCGAGCATGTTCACCAAATCCGGCATCATGGTGGGTTTAGGTGAAGACCGGCAATCGGTTGTGCAAGTCATGGAAGACATGCGTGCCGCCGACATTGATTTCCTGACCATCGGGCAATATTTGCAGCCAACCCCAAAACACCACCGGGTTGACCGCTTTGTGCATCCTGATGAATTTGCCGCCTATGAAAAGGCCGCGTATGGCAAGGGCTTTTTGATGGTGTCAGCCACGCCTCTGACCCGGTCCAGCTATCACGCGGGCGACGATTTTGCCCAGTTGCGCGCGGCACGAAATAAAATACTAGGCATGTCCTAACCGCTGACTGCGTTGCGCATCACAGCCCGAGCAAGCGGCGTGATCCTACTCACCGCGCGCATGATATGGGGCAGGGCGGCGCGGGTGATTGGGTTGGTCGATTGGACAATCTGGCGGCCACGTTCGCTGAACGCAATGATCCGCCTTCCCTCAGCATGGCGGGCGGCGTGATATCCGTCCAGCCCGCCGTGGACAATCCGTTTGGCCAGATCAGCAGCATCTGCAATGCCAAGGTTCATGCCACGCCCGCCCACTGGGGAATGGTAATGCGCGGCGTCCCCGGCAAGATAGACGTTGCCCACCGCATAATGATCCACCTGCCGCACCGATATCATAAAGGCACCACTGCGCCTAATGTTTCGGACCGACATCGGCACGGGCAGGGCAGCCAGCGCGTCAGGCAGACTGGCAATCACCCGAAACCGGGTCTTTTCCAGCGGCACCACAATGCAAACATGCCCCTTTGGCAGTAAGAACCCTTGGAACAGATCGGGGTCACGCCAATCATCACTGTCCACATCAGCGATGGACCATTGGCTTGGCAAATCAAAGCCATCAAAAGACACGCCAATTATATCGCGCACAACGCCATGGGCACCGTCAGCCCCAATCACCAGATCAAAGTGTTCTGCGGTGCCGTTGATTGTGGCGGTCACGCCCTGTGGGTTTTGCACCAGCCCTTCAAGCGTCTGACCATAAGCCACAGTGCCGCCGTAGCGCTGAAACGCCTTTGCCAAAAAATACTCGGTTCGGTCCTGCGGCAGGCCCAGCAGACATGACGCATCATCAAAATTGAGCGGGAAGGAAGCACAGCGTGCGGCACCGACGTGAAAAGCGATTCCTTGGATGGCGATCGCTTCAGACCGGATGTCAGCGGTTACGTCGCTGGGGGTCAAAATATCCAAGGACCGCTGCAACAGCCCCACGGCACGGCTGAGGGTGGACGGGCCTGCGCGTTTTTCAATGACATGTGGGATCATGCCTTGCCGGGCCAATTCCACGGCGGCCGTTAACCCAGTGGGGCCAGCACCAACAATCAAAACCCGCTCAATCATAATAACCCGATGTTGGGGTAGACACGCGCAACCTAGCTCAAGGGCGCGGCGTTATTCAACAGGCGGCACCGCCTTGAGATAGGCCGCAATAGCGGCACGGTCACTTTCCGGCAGTTGCGCAAGGTTGCTGACGACTTCGGCCATCTCGCCGCCCGCGCTGTCATAATCCGGGGTAAAACCGGAGGTGAAATATTCCACCAAATCGGCCTCTGACCACTCCAGCTTGGCCGGGGTGATGTTGGGAATGGTGCCTTTGCCAGAGGGGTTTGGCGCACCTGACAGCCACGCGTCACGCTTTAACCCACCCAACGCATTGCGCGGCGTGTGGCACTCACCACAATGCGCCAACCCCTCGGCCAGATAACGCCCGCGCGCCACGGTTTCAGAAACCTCGTCTGCCAGTACATAATCATCTGACCGAAACAGCTGTTTCCACAGGCCCAGACCGCGCCGTATGTTGAATGGAAATGCGACATCATGGGGCTGACTGGCGATGCTTGAGGTGGGCAGTGTCTGCATATAGGCAAATAGATTGACCACGTCCTGCTGTGCAATGTGGCCGTAAGCCGTATAGGGAAACGCCGGATAGTAGTGACTGCCGCTGGGTGACACACCGCGTGTGACAGCACGGGCAAATTCGGGCAGCGTCCAAGCGCCAATGCCATGTTGAACGTCCGGCGAAATGTTGGGCGCATAGAAGGTGCCAAAATCGCTGACAAACGGCAGCCCGCCTGACAACATCAGTTTTGCCTCCGCCGCTGCACCCTCTGCCGCATGGCATGATACACAGCCACCTGCCGCAAAAACACGTTGCCCCGCCGCCGGGTCCGGTTGCAGGGTCTTACCGTACTCAGGGTCAAGCGCTGCGGGCCGGGTCAGCAGGACAAAGCCCGCCAACCCGAGCACTGCGCAAATCGCAAAGAGAACAAGCAATCTGCGCATCACAGATTAGTTTCTGGGGCCGCGGTATGTCTCGTGGCAGGCCTTGCACGCCCCCCCAATGGCACCCATGCCAGCCTTGACCGCATCCACATCAGCAGCGCCCATCATATCAGCGCTGGCTTTTTCCAAGGCGGCGAATTTGTCGGCAAACCCTGCTGCATCGCTCCAGACCTCGGCCTTGGCACGTGATCCCTCAACGGCACCCTGTTCTGTTCCCGGCACCCATAGGCTGGCGGGGTCAAGCTTGGCCATGGCATTCAGGTTGACGGCAGCGGAATTGGCCATCGCGGCATCAAACTCCACCTCACCTTTTGCCATCGCACCCAAAACGCCAGTGCTATAGCTTACGATCTGCATTTGCGCATGGCGCGCCGCAACCGCATCTTTTGCGGCTTTTTCTGAATGACCTGCTGCAAAAGTCGCAGTGGCCACAATCGCAGCCCCCATACCAAGCGCAAAACTTCCCTTAAAAATACTCTTCATCTGATCCTCCGTGATGATACTAAAAAGATAACATGACATCTAAAATACCGGAAAAACAATTCCGTGATAGATTCAGAATTTACGCGGAATCCGCTCTGCTGTCGCCCAATCGGGCCACCAGCCCATCCATTCAATACCCCAGATCAGCGCTGCCAGTGCAATCACCCCAAACACCAATTTGACCCGCTTAAGCGATGGCGGATTGCGCGCCAGCCGCGACATCCGAAAAAGCCAATTGGGATTCATGTAAAGCGAACTTTGCCGATAAACGGCAAGTTGCGGTTGCGTTGGGCAAAGTCGATGCCATAGCCCACAACAAATTCATCAGGGATTTCAAAGCCGGTCCAGTCGGCCTTCATGTCCACTTCACGACGGCTGGGTTTGTCGAGCAGCGCAATGGTTTTCAACCGTGCTGGCTCGCGGGATTTCAGCAGGTTGGTGACATGGTGCAGGGTGTGACCCGTATCCACAATATCTTCGACCAGCAACACATCGCGCCCTTCAATTGCACCGCGTAAGTCTTTGAGAATACGCACTTCCCGGCTGCTTTCCATGCCGTCGCCATAACTGGAGGCCTCTAGGAAATCGACCTCAATTGGCAGGTCCAGCTCTCGAACCAGATCCGCGATAAACACGAAACTGCCACGCAGCAGTCCTACAACCACAAGTTTATTGGTATCTTCAAATTCATCATGGATGGCGCGGCATAATTCCTCAATTCGGGCAGCAATGGATTTGGCAGAGATCATCTCGTCGATGACATAGGCACGGTCAGTCATGGCTTTGCCCTTGAATTTATGCGGTGAAACAGTGACATAGGGCTAACGCTGTCAGCGACGGAAATCAATGCCTACCCATTCAGAGACCAAGCCGCTGCCCTATACCGCGCAACAGATGTATGATCTGGTGGCGGACGTGGGCAAATACCCGGAATTCCTGCCCTGGACCGCTGCCGCGCGCATTCGGTCCAACGAACAACGGGGCGATCATTGGGTAATGGACGCTGATCTGGTGATCAGTTTCAAAGTGTTTCGCGAGCGGTTCACCAGCCGCGTGGTGCTGTGGCCAGAGACCAGAAAAATCAACACTGAGTATCTGGACGGCCCGTTTAAACACATGCTGTCGAACTGGTCGTTTGAAGATACCGATACGGGATGCAACGTGCATTTCGACGTGGATTTTGAATTCAAGAACGCCATCCTGCAAAAGATCATCGGTGTGGTGTTTAATGAAGCGATGACCCGCGTGGTGCGCGCCTTTGAAAAACGCGCCGCCGACCTTTATGATCCCGTGAAAACATGAGCATCACCGATCAGTTGATAAAATTCGCTGGTGCAACGCCGCCAGAAGACGCGACGGCTATGATGCGTCTGTCGCTGTTTGACTGGGCGACCTGTGGCATCGCAGGTGCAGGTGAGGCTGATTTTGATGATTTCGTCGCTGGCCATCTGGCGCGCGGGCAGGGGCCAGCGACGGTCATTGGCGGTACAACGGCACCTGCGGCCACCGCTGCATTGATCAACGGCACGCTGTCCCATGCGCTTGATTATGACGACACGCATTTTGCCCATATTGGCCATCCATCGGTGGCGGTGATCTCCGCGGTGCTGGCCTTGGCCGAAGAGGTAGACGCGCCCATGCAGGACGTTATCGAGGCGGCCACCATCGGCATTGAGGCATCAATTCTAACCGGGCTTTGGCTGGGTCGTGCGCATTATCAGATCGGCTATCATCAGACCGCAACCGCTGGGGCGTTTGGTGCCACGCTTGCCACGGCACGGTTGCTGGGGCTGGAGCCATTAGAGATACGCCATGCATTGGGCCTGTGCGCCTCCATGGCATCGGGATTGAAGGCGCAGTTTGGCACCATGGGCAAACCGTTAAACGCCGGATTGGCGGCGCGCACCGGGGTTGAGGCGACGCTGTGGGCGCAGGCAGGGATGACGGCGGCACAGGATGGCATGGCCGGACCGCTGGGATTTGGCGACACCCATCATGGTCAGGATCATGAGGTTAAGCCTGGCAAAGGTGCGTGGCATATCACCACCATCAGCCACAAATTCCACGCCTGTTGTCACGGGTTGCACGCGATGCTTGAGGCACTGGGGGAGACGCGGGCAACAGCGGATGAGGTGATGGGCATCCACATCCGCACCCATCCGCGCTGGATGTCGGTGTGCAATATCGCCGACCCCGCTACCGGATTGGCCGCAAAGTTCAGCTTTGCCCAGACCGCCGCAATGAAGCTTGCCGGGCATGACACCGGGGCGATTGCCAGTTTCAGTGATGAAATATGCGCCGATGCCGATGTGTTAGCACTGCGCGAGAAGGTGAAGGTGAGTGAGGACGAGCGACTGTCAGAGACCCAATCCGAAATAACCATGACAATGGCCAATGGCGGTTTGCGGCGGTTCCGGCATGACCTGCTGGCCCCAATATCGATGAACGCGCGAGCTGAAAAGCTGGGCACCAAGGGCGTTGCATTGTTGGGTGACGCGCGCGCTGATGCTCTGTGGCAAGCCGCGCAGGGCGATACCCTGCGCGACCTGACCGATCAACTGCTCATATCATAAGCACGTTCGCCGTGCACGCTTAGGTCCAACCCGTTGGTTTCAGTTTCAATATCAACGCGGATTGGCAGGATCGCCCGGCAGACAAAAATCAGACCCAGAGTGACCACAGCCGTGAAGGTTCCAACGATGACCAGAGACCCAAGCTGCGCCACCCACGTCCCGGCCCCCAACACGGCAATCATGATCGTACCAAATATCCCGCCCACACCGTGCACCGCAAAAACATCCAGCGTGTCGTCGATCTTGAATTTGTTTCGGATCAGAACCACGGCTTCCTGACACAGGATACCAGCGACAGCACCAATCAGCAGCGCCGCCCACGGCCCAACAAAACCCGAGGCTGGCGTGATCGACGCAAGGCCCGCGATGGTGCCCGTGACAATACCAACCAGTGACGCTTTGCCAAATTTGATCCGTTCCCACAGCGCCCATGTCAGCGACGCAGTCGCCGCAGAGATATGGGTGACAGTGATTGCCATCGCGGCACCACCGTCAGCGGCCAATTGCGACCCGCCATTAAAGCCAAACCAGCCCACCCAAAGCATCGCAGCCCCAATCATCACAAAACCGGGGTTATGCGGCGGGGTGGTCTGGTGCTTGCGCGGGCCAAGGAAGACCGCGAGGATCAATGCGGCCAGCCCAGCAGTTTCATGCACCACGATGCCGCCTGCAAAATCTTTCACGCCCACCTCGCCAAAAATTCCGCCATCGGCCAGCATTCCGCCACCCCAGACCCAATGCACCACCGGCGCATAACACAACAGCATCCACAGGCCCGAAAACAACAGCATAAAGCCAAAATTGATCCGCTCCACATAGGCCCCGACGATCAGGGCTGGGGTGATGATCGCAAAGGTCATCTGGAACGCGAAAAACAGGATTTCCGGCAAGCTGCCGCTGAGGCTGTCTGCGGTAACGCCGTTCAGGCCTGCCTTGGCCATACCGCCCCACAGCCCGCTGTCACCGGGGCCAAAGGCGATGGAATAGCCGACAAAAAACCACAGCACGCTCATCAGACAGGCGATGGCATAGCAATGCATAAACACGCTCAGCACATTACGGGCGCGGACCAAACCGCCGTAAAACAGCGCCAGTCCCGGCAATGTCATGAACAAAACAAGGGCGGTGGCGGTCATGATCCAAGCGGAATCAGCGGCATTCATGGGTGTCTCTCCGGGTGGTTGATGTCGTTGAGACGGCACAAAGCCGCGGGCGCAGTGCATAGGAAAGGATCGCAGCGCTGATTAACTGGGCAAAAATGCAATTGTTTATTTTTTAGGCTGCTTTAGCGGCACATTGCCTATTTATGTGGCACTTCACCAATGGCAGCAAGGATCAGTGCCAGTGCATGATCGCGCGCGGCGGTGCGTACGGCATCGCGGCCCAAGGCCCCCAAATCCTGCATTTCGGTGGCATGTGTGGTCGTTGTCACAACCCCAAAACACACACGTCCCTCTGGTTTATGATCTGATCCGCCGGGGCCCGCAATCCCGGTGATGGATACTGCAATTTGTGCACCGGAACGGGCAAGCGCGCCTTGCGCCATTTCCAACGCAGTCTGTTCCGACACCGCACCATGGTCGCGCAATGTCACCTCTGTCACGCCAAGCATCTCGATCTTGGCGGCGTTGGTATAGGTCACAAAGCCGCGGTCAAACATCGCGGATGATCCCGGCAGGTCGGTCAGTGCTGCGGCAACCATACCACCTGTGCAACTCTCGGCGCAGGTGATGATCAGGCCTTTTTGGGTGGCCTGCGACAGGATTTGTACAGCAAGGCTCATGTCACCCTATCCCGTGATAAAGCGCGGCCAGCGCCATCACCCCAATTGCGGCAAACACCCCCGCAAACACATCATCCAACATCACACCCAAGGCATCACCCCGCCGGTCTGCCCAGCCGATGATCCACGGTTTCCAGATATCAAACAGCCGGAACAGCGCAAAGGCGGCAATCCAGCCCGGCCACATTGCCAAAATGCTGATCTGCATCGACCATGCGGCATAGCTGAGCGGCAAAAGTGCAATCCATTGGCCTACCAGTTCATCGACAACAATCTCTGACGGGTCATGGTCATCACTGTCCTTGGTCATCTGCGCCGTGGCCCACCAGCCTTTGATAAACGCGGCAATCACACCGATCACCAACAAGGGGAAACCACCGATCACATGCACCAGCCACGCCCAGGGCAGGGCAACCAGTGATCCCAATGTGCCGGGGGCCGGACGGATATATCCAACACCCAAAAGGGTCGCGATCAGCTGTGGGAGTTTTTTCATGATTTCACCAATGTTGCTGTGGCCATACAGGCAATGCCTTCGCCGCGCCCGGTAAAGCCCAAGCCTTCGGATGTTGTGGCCTTGACGGACACCCGGCTGATGTCGATCGTCAATAGGTCCGCCATGACCTTGCGCATTTGGGCGCAGTGCGGCCCAATTTTTGGGTATTCGCAGATCAAGGTGCAATCCACATGGGTCAGGGTAAATCCCATTTCTGTTGCCAGTCCAGCGGCGTGGCGTAAAAACACCGCGCTTGCGGCACCTTTCCATTGTGGATCAGAGGGCGGGAAATGGTGGCCAATATCACCCATCGCCAGCGCACCATAGATTGCATCTGTGACCGTGTGCAGGCCAACATCCGCATCAGAGTGGCCCACAAGCCCCTGATCATGAGGTATTTTTACGCCACAAAGCATAACATGATCACCGGGACCAAAGGCATGTACGTCAAATCCGTTTCCGGTGCGAATATCCACTTTATTCTCCAATATCCTGCCCGCGCGGGCAAAATCATCCGCCGTTGTAATTTTGAGGTTATCCGCATCGCCAGCGGTCATCGTTACGGCAATGCCCGCTGCCCGAGCGACCTCTACATCATCAGCAGCGACACCATCATAGGCAGCATGAGCGGCCCGGATCAGTGCCAGATCAAACCCTTGTGGCGTTTGTGCAGCAAAAAGCCCGCTGCGGTCCATTGTGCCGGAAATTTGCCCCGTTGCGCCGCGCCAAAGCGCATCCGTCACAGGCAAGCCCGGTGCCACCGCAGGGCCATGCGCTAGCGCGTCAATGACCGCTGAAATCACCTCAGCTGAGACACAGGGCCGTGCGGCATCGTGGATCAGCACATATGTGCTGTCCCCCAGCGCCGCCAACCCATTGCGCACTGACGCCGCGCGATCCACACCGCCAATCACCACGGTTATACCCAGCGCCTCGAACGCCGGAGCCTCAGCCATATCATCCGCGTGCAGGACCACTGCAATGTGGTCAATTTTCGGATGGTTTTGAAAGGCCGCAATCGTGTGGTCAATCACCCGTTTTGTCCCCAGCCTTTGCCATTGTTTTGGCATTGCCCCCCCCGCACGCGTGCCGCGCCCAGCGGCAACGATCAGGGCGGTAACGATGATGGGGGCGTCAGGTGTTTGCATGCTGCCTGTCTAGGCAAAGCCAAGCACCCGCGCAATCATTCCAGGCATCTGCTTAAACTTTAGGCACACCGCCGTTTAACATAGCGTCATTTTCGCCTATTTCATTGAGCTTGCAGCACCTTGACGCTACACCACACCCAAATCTGTTTGGATTAAGGATTAAGCATGTGACGCAGCACCCGCTGCCCTTTGACCCGATTCATCCGGTGTTTCTGGCACCGATGGCTGGAATCACTGATTTGCCCTACCGCAATTTGGTGGCGTCCTTTGGGGCGGGGTTGGTAGTGTCCGAAATGGTGGCAAGCCATGAATTGCTGTGCCGCAGCCCCGGCACCCGTGAAAGGGCCGAACTGGGCTTGGACGTTGCAGGCACCGCCGTTCAGATCGCGGGTCGAGAGGCCGCACCGATGGCCGAAGCCGCCCGAATGATCGAAGCGCAGGGCGCGCGGATCATCGACATCAACATGGGCTGCCCCGCCAAAAAAGTGACGCAGGGGGCCTCAGGCTCCGCTTTGATGAAAATCCCGGATCATGCGCTGCGGTTGATCGAAGCTGTCGTTGGCGCGGTGAATGTTCCTGTGACGCTCAAAACCCGTCTGGGCTGGGACGACGCGATGTTGAACGCCGCCCCAATTGCCGTGCGCGCTGAAGCGGCGGGCATTCAGATGATCACCATTCACGGCCGCACCCGCTGTCAGTTTTACAAAGGCACCGCCGATTGGCGCGCGATCCGCGGCATTAAGGATGCGGTCGATATTCCAGTGATTGCCAATGGCGATATCATTGACACGGCCACAGCACGCACCGCGCTTGATCAATCCAGCGCAGATGGCGTGATGGTTGGGCGCGGTGCGCAGGGCAAACCGTGGCTGTTGGCGCAGATCGGCCATGACATATACGGCACGCAAGCCCCTAAAATCCCCACCGGTCCTGCATTTGTCGCGATGGTGCAGGACCATTATGAGGCGATGCTTGCCTTTTACGGTGCCAAACACGGTCACCGTGTCGCGCGCAAACATCTGGGCTGGTATATGGACACCTGCGACACGCCTGATGATCTGCGCCGCGCGGTTTTGACAGCCAAAACGGCGGAGGACACCCAGCGGCTGATCCCTGAGGCCCTTCAGGGCATGCAGGGACAGGCCGCCGCATGAAATCTGATCTTCGCATATGGGCCTCACTGCCTGTACCCGCGGTGATCATCGCGCCCGATGATAGGATTGTGGACATCAACCCAGCCGCCGAAGGGTTCCTGAATGCCTCCATGAAGACTGTTGCGGGCGTGCCAGTCTGGGACATCATTGCGGTGGACGATCCGCTTGAAATGGCCTTTGAACGGGCGCGCGCGCAGGGCACACCATTGTTCGTAAATGACGTTGATGTAGGGTCGGGTCAACGGGCACCGCTGCAATGCGGGTTGCAGATTGCACCACTTGCCGATGCCCCGGGTCACATGATCATGATGATCACCCCGCGCGAATTGGCAGGCCGGATGACCCAGAACCACACGGTGAAATCTGCCGCCAAATCCGCCATCGGCATGGCCGAAATGCTGGCCCATGAGATCAAAAACCCATTGGCGGGCATCACCGGGGCGGCGCAGTTATTGTCGATGGGTCTGGACCCAGATGAACTGGAACTGACCGACCTGATTGTCGCGGAAAGCCGCCGGATTGTAAAATTGCTGGAACAAGTCGAACAGTTTGGCAATTTGACCGAACCGGAGCGCAAACCGGTAAATCTGCACGACGTGCTGGACCGTGCCCGGCGGTCTGCTCTGCTTGGGTTTGGCGCGCAGATGAAAATCATCGAAGATTACGATCCGTCGCTGCCTTTGGCCTTGGGCGACAAAGATCAATTGTTGCAGGTCATATTGAACCTGCTCAAAAATGCCTCAGAAGCGGCGGGCGAGGGCGGTGGCACCATCCGGTTGCACAGTTTTTTTGAACATTCGTTCAGGCTGCGCCGGGCCGATGGCACAGGCCAATCGCTGCCCTTGCAGATTGAGATTATTGATGACGGTCCGGGCCTGCCGGAACATATCAAAGGCGATGTGTTTGATCCCTTTGTGTCGGGTCGCGAAAACGGCACGGGGCTGGGCCTCGCCTTGGTCAGCAAGATCATTTCAGAACACGGCGGCTGGATTTCCGTCACCTCGGTGCCCGGCAACACGGTGTTTCGCATTTCATTGTCCCGCGCGCCCCTAGAATCGGAGAAAACATAATGGATGGCACCGTTCTGGTCGCAGATGATGACCGCACGATCCGCACCGTTTTGACCCAGGCCCTGACGCGGGCAGGATGTAAGGTGCACGCAACCTCAAGCCTGACCACGCTGATGCGCTGGGTGGCGGAGGGCAAAGGCGACTGTGTGATCACCGATGTGGCGATGCCCGATGGCAATGGGTTGGAAATGCTGCCGAAGATTTCTCAGGACCGCCCGGATTTGCCGGTGATTGTGATATCTGCCCAAAACACCATCATGACCGCGATCAAGGCCGCCGAGGCGGATGCCTTTGACTATCTGCCCAAACCGTTTGATCTGCCGGATCTGATGAAGCGCACCGCCCGGGCATTGGACAGGCATGGCACGCCAAAGCGCACGTCCCCCAAAACCACCGAAGACGCGCAGGATGAACTGCCCTTGGTGGGCCGCACCCCTGTGATGCAATCGCTTTACCGGGTGGTCGCGCGGGTGATGAACACCGATTTGCCGGTCTTGATCTGGGGTGAAAGCGGCACTGGTAAATCGCTGATTGGTCGGGCAATCCATGACTTTTCGGATCGCCGCAGCCTGCCGTTTGTCACTGTTACAGCGTCGGATTTACAAGACATCGAAGGTCCGGCACGGGTGCTGGCGCGGGTACGTGGTGGCACGCTGCTGATCGACGAAATCGGTGACATCCCGCAAGACCTGCAAGCGCGGATTGCCCGGATGATGGATGCGCCCGGTGAATATGCGCCGCGGTTTCTGGCCACCAGCCAAACTGACATGGCCGCCGCGATGAAAAACGGCAGCTTGCGGCGGGATCTGTATTATCGCTTGTCCGGGGCCACGCTGCATGTGCCAAACCTGCGCGACCGCGTTGAAGATATTGATCTGCTGGCGATGCATTTTCTGGACCGCGCCGAAGAAGGCACCTTGGGCGCGCGTCGGTTGTCCGAAGGGGCGATCAAGGTGTTTTCCAATTATTCATGGCCCGGCAATGTACGGCAATTGGAACATGCCATGCGACAATTGGCATTGACCAGCCGCGCCGCTGTCATCACGCAGGCTGAGGCCGAAAATGTTCTGGGGGCGCAACCCGATCCAGAGCCCTTGCATGCAACAGCCAGCACCGAACGGCTGGGGGCCTCGGTTGAACGACACTTGCGCCGATATTTCGATCTGCATGGCACGATGTTGCCACCACCGGGGCTCTATAGCCGCATATTGCGCGAGGTTGAGGGGCCGCTGATCGAAATTGCACTGGCGGCAACAGCCGGAAATCAGGCGAAATGCGCCGATTTGCTTGGCATCAACAGAAATACTTTGCGCAAGAAGATCACTGAACTCGATATTGAGGTGACACGCGGTCGCAAAATGATGTAAAAGAGCCACATAACCGTGGCCATCTGGTATCATGCCGGATCAGGACCACAAAATATGGCGGTCGGTGCGGGTGCGCACCACATCATTCGGCGAGGGCAGCGGGTGGCAACCCGGTCACGTATATTAACACTTGAACGTATTGGCCGTTTGCGGCGGATCAAACGTGTGCGCAGTGCGTTCACGCTGGGCCTTGTCATGCTGGGCCCGGTGCTGGCCATGGCGACCTATCTGATTCTTGGTCCACTAGGCCAAAGCGCCAACACGCCGGGGCTGCGGCTGATCTTGTTGCTTGATCTTGTTTACGTTCTGCTGATCGCGGCGCTTGTGTTGTCTCAGGTGGCACGGCTGATTGCAGCACGTCGGGCCAAATCCGCGGGGTCGCGGCTGCACCTGCGCTTGACGGGCGTGTTTGCCCTGATGGCGCTGATCCCCACAGTGACGGTTGCGGTATTTGCCGGTCTGACGGTGAATGTCGGCCTTGAGGGCTGGTTTTCGGACCGGGTAAGCGGGGTGGTCAGCAACTCATTGGCCGCCGCGCAGGCCTATGAGGCCGAACAGCGCGAAGATTTGATCGCGGACGCCGCAGCGCTTGCCCGCAGCATCGACAATGCCCGTCGACA
This sequence comes from Sulfitobacter sp., assembly GCA_051251995.1. Taxonomy (GTDB): domain Bacteria; phylum Pseudomonadota; class Alphaproteobacteria; order Rhodobacterales; family Rhodobacteraceae; genus Sulfitobacter. Next base: position 119,151 of record JBPOFF010000003.1, on the reverse strand, counting down.
GGGGATTGCGCTGAGTGACAGCGACCTGCTGGGAGAAGGTCAGCGGCAAGTGCAACGCGGGCTGCGCGAGGCCTATCTGATTGACGGCACGGCACAAATCAGGGCGCGCGGCGATCGGTCCTATCTGTTTGACTTTGAAAAACCGACGGCTGAGCAGATGCAAGCCGCTAATACCGACGACGTGATGGTTATTGAGGACTGGCCGAACAACGAATTTCGCGCGCTGGTGCAGATGACATCCTTTGTGGACCGTTATTTATACGTGAGCCGCGATGTGGACGGCGAAATCCTTTCTTTGTTGGACGAAACCAAAGAAACCGTACGCCTGTATCAGCAGCTGGAATCAGAGCGCGGCAAATTGCTGTTTGAGTTTGCATTGGTCTATCTGGCATTTGCGGTGATCTTGATCCTTGCTGCCGTGTGGCTGGGCCTGTGGTTTGCCGAACGGCTGTCTGGTCCGGTTGGGCGGTTAACCGGGGCCGCGCAACAGGTTGGGGCAGGGGATCTAAATGTGCAGGTGCGCGAAGAAGATGGCGATGATGAAATTGCGATGCTGGGCCGCTATTTCAACCAAATGACCAAACAGTTGAAGGGTCAACGCGAAACACTGCTCGACAACACCCGCCAGATTGAACGCCGCCGCCGCTTGTTTGACTCGGTGCTCAGTTCCGTCACCTCCGGCGTTGTGGGCCTTGACCCCGAAGGCCGCGTGACCTTTGTGAACCGTTCTGCGATGCGTCTGTTGGATTGGAACGAAGATCAGCAATCACTGTCGCTGAGCGTTGCCGTACCGGAATTCGGACCACTGTTTGAGGCGGTGACCACGGGGCCGGGCGAAGTGGCGCAAAGCGAAGTCAAAGTATCGCGGCAAGGGTCGATGGAAAACCTACTGGTGCGCATGGCAACCCGGCGGGCTGAGGACGGTCGGTTGGAGGGCTATGTTGTGGCCTTTGATGATGTCACCGATCTGGTCAGTGCGCAGAGGATGGCGGCATGGGGTGACGTGGCCCGCCGCATCGCCCATGAGATCAAGAATCCGCTGACGCCGATCCAGTTGAGCGCGGAGCGGATCAAACGCAAATTTGGCCGCAAGATGGAAGGCGAAGACGCCGAAGCCTTGGATCAGATGACCGGGGTGATCATCCGCCAGACTGGCGATCTGCGCCGTATCGTTGATGAATTCAGCAAATTCGCCCGGATGCCGGAACCCGAAACCAGCGAACAGGACATCAAACAACTGGTGCGTGACGCGGTGCTGTTACAACAGACCGGACAACCCGGGGTCAAAATACGTGCAACACTGCCTGACGATCCTGTGATGGCACAGATTGACAACACTATGATCTCGCAGGCACTGACGAACCTGATTAAGAACGCAGGCGAAGCCATTGAATCTCTGACTGAAAAAGGCGCGCCAGAGGGGCTGGTGCCGCAGATCAAGATCACTCTGACAACCAATGATGACAGCGCCGTGTTGATGATTGCCGACAATGGGATTGGCCTGCCAGAAGACCGGGCCGCGCTGTTTGAACCCTACGTCACAACCCGCAGCGAAGGCACCGGGCTGGGGCTGCCGATTGTGAAGAAGATTATCGAGGAACATGGCGGCACGCTTATCCTCGACCATGCCCCTGTGTTTGAGGGGCAAAACCATTTTGGGGCGATGGCGGTAATCACACTGCCGTTGCTCCTCCCTGTAATGACTGATGAGAGTGGAGAAACCAGATGAGTGATATTCTGATCGTAGACGACGAACGCGACATCCGCGAGTTGATTTCGGATATTCTGAAGGACGAAGGTTTTGAGACCCGCTTGGCTGGCAATTCTGATGATGCCATGGCCGCGATCAATGCTGAACAGCCCGCGCTGATGATCCTTGATATCTGGCTCAAGGACAGCCGGATGGACGGGATTGATATTCTCAAGGCGGTCAAACGCGACAATCCAGACGTCCCGGTGGTGATCATTTCAGGCCATGGCAATATTGAAATTGCTGTCGCCGCGATCAAGCAGGGTGCTTATGACTTTATTGAAAAACCGTTTAATATTGACCAGCTTCTGGTGGTAATCCGACGCGCGATGGAAACGTCGCGTCTGCGTCGCGAAAACCAGAGCCTTAAACGTGGTGATGTCACCAGTTCCGAAATGATCGGCACCTCAGCGGCCTTTCGCACCTTGTTGGGACAATTGGACAAGGTCACTAAATCCAATGGCCGGGTGATGCTGACCGGGCCTGCCGGGTCGGGCAAAGAAGTGGCGGCACGGTACATCCATGCGCAGTCCGCAAGGGCGTCAGCCCCCTTTGTGACAGTCAATTGTGCGGGTGTTGAACCGGACCGGATGGAAGAAGTCCTGTTTGGCCGCGAAAATGCCGAACGCGGGATTGAGCCGGGGTTGTTGGAACAGGCGCACGGCGGCGTGGTCTATTTTGACGAAGTGGCAGACATGCCGCTTGGCACCCAATCCAAAATCTTGCGGGTGTTGGTAGATCAACAATTTACCCGCGTTGGTGGCAGTGACAAAGTGCGTGTTGATCTGCGGGTTGTCTCAAGCACAAACAAAGACTTGGACGCGGCAATTAAAGCAGAAACATTCCGCGAAGAACTGTTTCACCGCCTCAATGTTGTGCCAATCGCAGTGCCCGCATTGGAAGAGCGCCGCGAGGATATTCCGCTGCTGGCCGAACATTTCATCGGCGAAATGCACAAATCCCAAGGCCTGACGCTGCGCAGCTTAAGCGATGATGCGGTGGCACTACTGCAAACGATGATCTGGCCGGGCAACGTGCGCCAGTTGAAAAATCTTGTGGAGCGGGTGTTGATCTTGGGCGATGGCAGCGGCCCGATTGAGGCGCGCGAATTGCCCGGTGAAGATGACCACGGCGATGAAGAAGGCCGGGTTGTTCTGTCCGGTGCCTTGGCAACCTTACCCCTGCGCGAAGCCCGCGAGGCGTTTGAACGCGAATATCTGCTGACCCAGATCAACCGCTTTGGTGGCAACATCAGCCGCACAGCAAACTTTGTAGGCATGGAACGCAGCGCGCTGCACCGCAAGCTCAAATCATTGGGCGTTGTTACATCGGCAAAGTCCGGCGTCCGCGTTGCCCATGTGGATGAGGATACGGACGCCTAAGCGGCCCCCGTATCCTGTCGACATCAGGGGCGGGGGCTGAGGTCTGCCAAAACATCAACACCCTGCATTTTCAGAAAATGTAGCATGTCGATGAATATCCAGTTCTCGGCCAGCTTATCCCCCTCGCGACGGTACATGTCGACAACCCGCATATCGGCGCGCTGATCATTCGCGGGAATGCCCATATATCCATTTGCATTGGTCAGGGTCAGGTTGGGCCAGCCAAAGAAACCGCCAAAGTTGCCTTCGGCCATCCGGCAAATATGTCCATTGAACGCCCGGTCGTTTAAAAGCCTGCGAAACGGCCCCTGATGCTGTTCGATATAACGATCAATCGTATAGGTCGCGCCGATTCCTTCGGGCCCCCACCATATCATGTCGTCGGTCCAATTTTCTGACAACTCCTCGTGCGGGCTGCGTTCTTTGGGATTTTCATTGGCGATTGAGATGGACCCGATCATCCGGTCAATCAGGTTCAGTGTCTTTTCCCCAACCTCTGGATCGCTTGCGCCCATCAACATCCCGTCGTGGGTGCGCGGGCCGGGCTGCACCAGATGCGCGGCGGTCTGGTTTGGAAACCGGTTCACGCCCGCTTGGGTCATCAGATGCAACAGATCGCAAAACAGCGCGGTTTCAACGATTTGGCCATTTTCGACTCGGTTAAATTCGGCATAGCGCAGCATGGCAATTTTGCGAGTGGCGGGGATGTTTAGAAACGGCGCGTCGAAAAGCCCCATCAGGTGACCCATCGAGACCGTCCATGTGGACGCATAGCCGTCGATCTCATTCAACCCGGCAAAGAAGATGTCTTCACGCCGTTGCAGAGATGAAAAGCTGGTCAGGAACGGGGTCCAAAACACCTCTGCCGCGGCTTTGGGGCCGGATTGCATGTTGAAGGGATGCACAGCACGCCATATGCAGTCGGCGCTGCATCGCTCGGCTAAGACATCTGCGATTGTAGCGGGCGTGGCTTTGGCGATGGCGGTATAATGCGCCTGAACGAGGGTTTTTGCATCTTGGAACTGGGTCATGGAATGATCTTTTGGGTTGTTTGATCCCGCAAGCCTAGCCATTTGCACACGTGTGCACCAGTGAAAGTTGCACTGTTTTTAAAGAATTCCTAACCGCGTGTGACGATTTGAAAACTGCCGTTCGAATTGCGAATGACACAGGAGTTTTCGTTGAGCCTAGGCAACGTGGTGGTTGCCCGCGCAGGCGTGGCGCGCGCGATGCCATCGGGACAGGGCGGAATGGACACCGGGGCAAAGCCTTTGTCAGCCATACATTGTTGTTCCACCCGTTTGCGCAGCCCGTCGTTGGGGTCATAACTCACAAGATCACCCGGAATGTGCCGCGCGGGAATGACCACACAGGCCCCGGACGCATCACATCTTTGCCGGGACGGGATGAACCGCGGCGGGGTGCGGCGCACTTGGGTGGAGGATGGCACTTCGCGCAGGGCCTGTGTCTGACAGGCGAGCGTCTGCCGGTCCAGCGCCTGTACGGACACGCCGGGTTTGTAGTAGGTGGTAAGCGGTGCGCAGGCTGCGAGGGCCAAAAGGCCGACGGCAGACCATAAGATTTTGTGTTTCATAATCAGATACTGCACCTGATCCGGGCAAAATACAATTCTCTTGCCCCTTGCCTTGGCGTACGTCATGGCTTCTAACCGATCGTAATTGCGTGGGGGCGATGGTTCCTTGCGGTGGGCTAAAGCGACACACGATAACGGCTAAGGACAGATCCATGAAGGTGATCATATGTGGCGCAGGTCAGGTGGGTTGGCAGATTGCGCGCCACCTGAGCGGAGAACAAAACGACGTCACGGTGGTGGATAACAACACCGATCTGGTGCGCCGGGCCACGGATACATTGGACGTGCAGGGCATTGCTGGTTTTGCCAGTTATCCAGACGTGCTGGACCGGGCAGGGGCACGCGATGCTGATATGATCATCGCGGCAACCCATTCAGACGAGGTCAACATGGTGACCTGTCAGGTGGCGCATTCGGTTTTTGGCATCAACCGCAAGATCGCCCGACTGCGCAGCCAATCCTATCTGGATGCGATCTATGCGGACCTGTACCGCCGCGACCATCTGCCGATTGACGTGGTGATCAGCCCCGAAAAAGAAGTTGCCGCCGCGGCCTTGCAACGTCTGGCGGCACCCGCTGCGTTTGATACCGAAGTGTTCATGGACGGCAAAGCGCATTTGTTGGGCATTACCATTGATGGCGAATGCCCGGTGATCAACACGCCATTGCGCCAGTTGACTGACCTCTTCTCAACCCTACGCGCGGTTGTTGTTGGGGTACGCCGCGACGGGTCGCTGTTTGCGCCCGAAGCCAAAGACCAGCTGTTTGTGGGCGACGATTGTTATATCTTTTGCCACAAAGACGACATCACCCGCACGATGGAAATTTTCGGCAAGAAGACCAGCAAACAAGAACGTGTGGTACTTGTCGGGGGCGGCAATGTTGGTCTGACCGTGGCACAGCATCTTGAGGCGGGACCAACCCGCATTCGCACCAAAGTGATTGAAAAAAGCCGTGTCTGTGCGGAACGCGCAGCAGAGGCACTGGAACGTACAATTGTGTTGAATGGCGATGGGTTGGACGCGGCGTTGCTGGCCGAGGCGGGGATTGCCCGCGCCGATGCGATGCTGGCCGTCACGGATGATGACAAAACCAACATGCTGGCCTGTGTGCGCGCCAAGGCCGAAGGATGTCCTTATGTGATTGCGCTGATCAATGACCCGACTTTGGTGCCACTGATGACACCGCTGGGCATTGACGCCTATATCAACCCACGCGCCACCACTGTCAGCTCAATCTTGCGCCATATTCGCCATGGCCGGGTGCGTGCGGTCTATTCCATTGGCGATGCTGAGGCCGAAGTGATCGAGGCCGAAGTTCTGTCCACCTCGCCAATTGCCGGCAAGCAGGTTTCCGAAATCGACTTTCCCGAAGGCGTGTTGGTTGGCATGGTGCGCAAGGGCGATGCCGTCTTGCGCCCCACGGGCACGATGCGGATTGACGAGGGGGATGTGATTGCCCTCTTTGCGCTGGCCGAGGATGTGCCAAAAGTTGAACAATTGATGCAAGTCTCCATCGACTTTTTCTAACCCCAGCAGGGAAACCCAACAGCCGTGAGCCGCCCCCGCCCACCTCAATTTGAATTTCAGCAATTACCGCTGTTCTTGCTGCTGTTTGGCATCGCCTCTGCGTCGATGATTGTGCCTGCGGGCTATGGGCTGGTGGTCCGCGATCTGAATACATCTCGTGCGTTTTTCTACACCGGGTTGCTGGGTCTGATTACCTTTGCGATGATCGCCACGGCCCATGCCGGGCGCAAACCACGCCACGGGGCACTTGGGCCGTTGATGTCGCTGTTTGCGGCCTTTGTTTTCTTGCCAATCCTGTTGGCATTTCCGTTTGTTGAAGCACTGCCTACCACCCGGTTTTTGCATGCCTATTTTGAAATGGTCAGTGCCATCACCACAACCGGGGCGACTATGTTTCGCGATCCTGAGCGATTGACGGACACTTTGCACCTGTGGCGCGCCCAAGTGGGATGGATGGGTGGACTGCTGATGTGGGTGGCAGCATCTGCCATTCTGGCCCCGCTGCATTTGGGCGGCTTTGAAGTCACTGCACAGGCAGAACCGGGGCGCCGTGACCGGGGTGATAACAACCGGATGGCCCCGGTGGACCCACGCCGCCGATTGGTGCGCATTTTACGAACGCTGGCCCCGATTTATGTGAGCCTTACTCTGTTGTTGTGGCTATTGCTGTTGGCCAATGGCGAGAGACCGCTGATTGCCCTGTGCCATGCGATGTCAGTGCTGGCGACATCCGGCATTTCACCAATTGGCGGGGTGCAAACCTCTGTCATTGGGGTGCCGGGCGAGGCGGTGATGATGTTGTTTATGCTGTTCGCCCTGTCGCGGTTGACCTTTTCCAAGGACACTGTGACAGCGACCCAAGGCGGATTGTTGACAGACCCGGAATTTCGGATCGGGATTGTCCTTGTCATTGGGGTGCCGTTGTTGCTGTTCGGACGGCACTTTCTGGGGGCCTATGATGTCGAATCAATGCAGAACTTCGGTCAGGCGGCTTATGCGTTTTGGGGTGCCCTGTTTACGGTTATGTCTTTCCTCACCACCACCGGGTTTGTGTCTGAACACTGGAGCGAAGCACAAAGTTGGTCTGGGCTTGCCACGCCGGGGCTGATCCTGATGGGGTTGGCATTGATTGGTGGCGGTGTTGCAACCACGGCAGGTGGCGTCAAATTGCTGCGGGTTTTTGCACTTTATCAAAACGGATCGCGCGAAATGGAGCGTCTGGTCCATCCCAGTTCGGTCAGTGGGGCGGGGGCATCGGGACGTCGCTTGCAAAGCAACGGAGCCTTTATCGCATGGATATTCTTCATGCTGTTTGCTGTGTCGCTGGCCGGTATCACCTTGTTGCTGACACTGGCAGGCACCAGTTTTGAACAGGCTCTGGTCTTATCCGTATCCAGTCTGGCCACCACCGGACCACTGGCGGAATATGCCGCAGATGCGCCGATCAAACTGATTGAGTTAAGCCTGACGGCAAAGGCGGTTCTGTGTGGGGCGATGGTGCTGGGACGCCTTGAAACACTGGCGATCATTGCACTTTTAACCCCCGACTTGTGGCGCGCCTGACACGCATAGGCGTCAATCAGCCCGCGCCGCGGCATATTTGGGCTGGAAACTCGCTGCAACGCAGGACATACTCACTTAAATAGGGGTCTCCGGTCCGCGGATACCAGCAAGAATAAAAGCGAGTTTATATTATGGCGAATGACAGGCAGAACCTTCAGGATGCATTCCTGAACCACGTGCGCAAGACCAAGGTTCCGGTCACAATTTTCCTCATCAACGGTGTCAAACTGCAAGGTGTCATCACTTGGTTTGACAACTTTTGTGTGCTGTTGCGCCGTGATGGGCAGTCGCAACTGGTGTACAAACACGCCATTTCGACGATCATGCCAAGCCAGCCAATCTCGCTTTACGAGGGCGAAGACGCCAATTGAGCCGTCCACCGTTTCAGCTTGACGATACGGACGGCCCCCGCGTTACCCGTGCTTGGGTGCTGCATCCCGAAATAAAGTCAGACAATGACCGCCGCGCGCCGATCCCTGCGCTGGCGGAGGCTGTGTCATTGGCTCATGCCTTACCGCAGTTGGAAGTTGTCGGGTCAAACGTCGTGCCGCTGCGCACCGTCAGTGCCGGGATGTTGTTTGGCTCTGGCAAAGTCAAAGAACTGCATGACGCGATGGAAGAAGCCGAGGTTGAGCTGGTCTTGGTTGATGGCCATGTCAGCCCGGTTCAGCAGCGCAACTTGGAAAAAGCATGGGGCGTCAAGCTGCTTGACCGCACCGGGCTGATTTTGGAGATTTTCAGCGACCGCGCCGCCACCCGCGAAGGGGTGTTGCAGGTTGAAATGGCTGCTCTGAATTACCAACGCACAAGATTGGTGCGGGCCTGGACCCACCTTGAACGCCAGCGCGGCGGATTGGGGTTTGTCGGGGGCCCGGGGGAAACCCAGATTGAATCGGACAGGCGTGCGATTGACGAACAACTGGTGCGCTTGCGCCGCCAGTTGGACAAAGTGGTAAAAACCCGCGCGCTGCACCGCGCCGCCCGCGCCAAAGTGCCGTACCCGATTGTGGCCCTTGTAGGCTATACCAACGCTGGCAAATCGACATTGTTCAACCGTCTGACCGGGGCGGATGTGATGGCCAAGGACATGCTATTTGCCACCTTGGATCCTACGATGCGGTCCCTTGTGCTGCCCGATGGTCCAGAGATCATCCTCAGCGATACGGTTGGGTTCATCAGTGATCTACCAACCGAATTGGTCGCCGCCTTCCGTGCCACGCTGGAAGAAGTACTGGCCGCTGACATCATCTGCCACGTGCGCGATATTTCCCACGCAGAGACCGAAGAACAAGCCCGCGATGTGCGCGACATTCTGGCGTCGCTTGGGGTGCCGCCAGAAACCCGCACCTTTGAAGTTTGGAACAAGCTGGACCTGTTGCCAGCAGACGCTGCCGAAGCCGTGCGCGCGCGCGCCGAACGCGATGACAACGTCTTGGCCATTTCTGCAATCAACGGCGAGGGGCTTGAAGCGCTACAAACGGTGATTGCCGAAGCCCTGCAAGGGGCGGTACGCGAAGCCGATCTAAGCCTGAGCTTTGCCGAAGGCAAAAAACGCGCATGGCTGTTCGCCCAAGAAGTTGTCGAGGCGGAGCGTCAGACCGAGGATGGGTTTGAATTGAACGTGCGCTGGTCTGCGGCACAAGAAGCGCAGTATCAGCGGCTTTGACCCAAAAGAATTTTGAAAATTCTTACCCGGAAAATTAGAATTTTCCGTTGACCGCGCCATATGAAGGTTTAGGCATCAAACTGCGGGGCATTTATGACATTGATCATTCTCTACATGGCAACCTTTGTGATCTTTATGGGGCTGGATTATCTGGGGCTGACCTATCTGATCAAACCGGTCTTTCAAAAGGACATTGGCCATCTTCTGATTGATCAATTCCGCGTTTTGCCTGCATTTGTCTTTTATGCGTTCTATATTGGGGTCCTGCTGTGGTTTGTGTCCTTGCCCGCAATTGCCCAAGACAAAAGCCTGCTTTGGGTGGTGGGCAACGCCGCCTTGATTGGTGCACTGGGCTATGGGACGTATGAGTTTACCAATCTGGCTACGCTCAAAGACTGGACATGGACAATGGTGACGACCGACCTGACGTGGGGTATCTGTTTGACGGCTGTTGCTGCCACTGCCGGGGTGTGGGTGACGCGGGCAGTGACTTAAACGCCGGCCTAATCAGGGGTGAAAAATCGACTGCATCTGCCGTCGGACGGTTTGAATTTGCGCGGCGTTGTATCACCTTCGTAAACACATAGGGTCAATTCAATGTTCCCGGGCAAGCCTTTGGGAACACGGTCAGTCCAAGCCCAAGCCGTGATGAAAGTCGCGCCCGCGACATCAGCGCCGGTAAAATTTGTGCCAGAGATATTGGCATGGCTTAGGGCCGCATCAGTCAAATCGGCATCGCGCAAATCAGCGTTCATCATATTGGCACCTCTTAAGTCGATACCTGACATGTTTGCCCCCCACATCAGGGCATCAGCAAATGATGCCAAGTTTGCACGTGCCCCAACCAAACTGACGCCTCTCAAATCAGCCTCATTGAAAAAGCCATTCATTACCTTCGCCTGATCAAGGTTTGCGTCATTGAAAAATACACCAACTGCAAATGTTCCCGAAAGATCGGCGCCACTTGCCTGGGTGTTTCGCAAGTTGGAATAAGATAAGTCCGCGCCCTTTAAATTTGCACCAGTTAATTTTGCATTTGGCATCCATGCGTACTGAAACTGCGTATTGGCCAGATTGGCCCGCTCCATGCCCGCATAACTGAAATCTGATGACCCCGGTGAGACACCATTGCGGGCCAATGTCTGCGCAAGCTGTCCCCGTTCTAAACTGACATATTGTAGCTCAATTTGCGGGCCGAGGCGTTCGTCAAAATCAATTGTGCTCTGTCGAGGTCCGGCGATGAAATAGGGCGAATTGGATTGGGCAAAGGCCTGTATCCGTGCAGATAAAATCTCTGCCGGATAAAAAACTTTAACACCCTTGTCCTGATCAAGCCATTTCCAACAGTTAAGTGAAACAACTTCAAGCCCGCGTGGGCACTGGTCGGTAATCTGAGTGGGTGCTGCACGAATGGCATCCATAAGCGCCAAATTTCCAGCAGCAGCAGAGGCCCGGCGCGCGCCCTCCAAAAGCACACTTTCAATGATGTTTGCATCGGTCTGTAGGGTTATGCGAACATTCTGGTCGTCCAACTTCTTGTTTTGCTCATAGAGCAGGAATAGCGTTGCGGCGCCTATAATACCGCCCATGACAGTCACGGTGACATTGAAATAGAATTGGCTGATCTCGCGGCGCATAAACCACGTGCCGATGTTCACCACCGCGGCACGTTTGCGGTCTTGGGGCGTGGGGTTTGTCACCCCGTCAGGCGTGGAAATGCTGTCCCACAGGCCTTCAACGATTTGCGACTCTGACAGCGGTTCACCTGCGCCAAGTAACCTGGACGCCCGACGCTTTAGGATTTGATACCCAACCACCAGCAACAAGCCGAGCAAAACAAGCCCCGCGATGAGCCAAACAGCGATCCAGACACCATAGTCGCGTAGAAAACGAGTGATATCGTCGTTTTCCAACGCTGCTTTAAGAAAGAAACCTGCCACGATACAGGTGAGGCACACCAACAGAAAGACAATGCGTTTCAAATGTTTAGCCTAAAATTCGATCCATCTATGGCACTGAGAATACGCAGGTCCGACCCGATCAGGCAAGGTCCAACGCATGCTTCATGCGCCAGTTTCCGATGACCACCGCCACGCACCGGGACGTAGATCATTCAAATGCCAGTCGCCGATTTGGCTGCGGATCAGGCGAAGTGTCGGCAGGCCAACATGGGCTGTCATCCGGCGCACCTGACGGTTGCGACCCTCGCGAATGGTGATTTGCAGCCACGCATCCGGCACAGATTTGCGAAACCGGACAGGCGGGTTACGGTCCCAAAGCATCGCTGGTGGATCAATTTGGGTGATCTCTGCCGGTGCGGTTTTACCGTCTTTCAGAACAACCCCCTTGCGCAGCGCATCCAGCGCAGTTGCATCGGGGCGGCCTTCGACCTGCACCAGATACGTCTTGGGCCGTTTGTATTTGGGGTGGGCAATACGGGCCTGCAACGCGCCGTTATCGGTCAGGACCAACAGGCCCTCGCTGTCCTTGTCGAGCCGTCCCGCCGGATAAAACTCCGGTTCGTCAATAAAGCCTGACAGGGTGGGCCGCGAGGTGCCAGCAGTGCCTTTATCGGTAAACTGCGACAGGACCCCAAACGGTTTATTGAACAAGATAACCCGGTTCATCTATTGCGCCGGGGTTAGCGTTGTCACACCCACCGCCGCCGCCCGCGCAAGGCCTTCGTCAAGCGACATTGGGATATATTCGCCGCGGCGCCAAAGCTGGGCCATGTCGTCATAGTGGCGCGACAGAAAATGCCCCGATTGCCCGGTTGAGGTGATAAAGACCGATGAATCCGGGTCAGCAAAATCGTAAACGCCCCGGTATCCAGCCCCATGCACATTAAAGAAAGGGTCAGGATCAGTGCCTTTGGTACGTCCCCGTTGCAGTGTATTGTCGCCGCCGGATGTGGATTGGCGAATGTTCACAAAATACCGAAGGATCGGCACATCGCCCAAAACCTTATGATCATGGGTCGCTTGGTGCGCATCGCCCCAGCGTAGGGATTCCAGCTGCTGGCCCCATGTTTCATTGATCCAAAGCAGCGCATCATCCAGTGCAAGTTTTGCCATCTCCGGGCAGCTCTCAACCGGAGCGGATTGCAGCACATCGCACCAGACCGATGCGCCATTGACGTCACGAAACACCCGTTCAATGAACAGTGGTTCCACATGGTCAAATTCATCGGCCAACGGCCCCAGTTCATCTTGGATCAACCGGGCCTGTAGGGCGCGTATCCAAGCGGCATAGATCAATGGCTCTGGCAGGTGTTCGTTCATCTCGCCGGACCATCCGGCAAGCAGGGTCAAGGCACGCTGGCGCTGGCGTTCTGCCGTGCCATCCGCCGCCGCTTCGCCGGTGAACCACAGTTCTGCACCAATCAGCGGCAACAACGTCCGCGCGGTAAAGCTGACGGTATCAAGCTGCGCTTCGATGAAACTGTCGCGGGTATGGACCTGACGGTTTTGCATCAACCGCTGCCACCGCTGCACCCGCTGTGTGTCGCCCCACAGATAAGACACATGGTTGGGAAACGGACGGTCCACGGTCTTGTTGTTGGTATTGCCAAGGATGCCGCCAACCGGGTTCATGAATTCGGGGTTTGAGGCAACAGGCATCACACCGTCCCAACGGTTGGTCGCGATCCAGCCGGGCGAGGGCAGGCGGCCCTGACTTTGATGGCTCGCATCCCGACGCGGCACAGCACCAATGGTCTTCATGGCGATATGGCTGCGGTCCACCAATGTCAGGTTTTGTGCAGGTGCGATATACGACGCCGAAGCCGCGATGCCTTCCTCAACAGTTTTGGCCTCCATCAGTGCCATGGCGGCGGACAGCGATGTGTCACTGTCGCTGAGTGCTGTCCAATTCACCGATGTGACGTGACCCGGCGGGGTGATGCTGGCCAGATTGTAATGGCTGCCCGGCAGGACCGGGCCATTGTCTGTCCAACGCAGGGTGACAGTGACGGGATCTGCATCCTTGACGGTGATGATCGACGACCGGGTGACAAACTTTTTGAACCCATCCGGCGTGCGATATTCTTCGCCGTTGTCGGGGTTAACCTCTTCGATATAGATATCTTGATCATCGACATAGGCGCTGGTCAGGCCCCAGCCCAGATTGGCACTGCGCCCGGTCATCACCACGGGCAGACCCGGAATTGTCGCGCCAATCACCCCACCAGAGACCAGTTCCAGCCGCGCCAGATACCAGACCGACGGGGCGGTAAACCCAAGATGCGGATCATTGGCCAAAAGCGTGCCCCCGGAGGCCGAGCGTGACGGGGCCGCAGCCCATGCATTTGACGCCCCCACAAAGGCGAGATGTTTAAACGGCGACAACGGATGCGGATCAAGAGGGATGTTGTTGGCAAACCGCTGCACACCCGGGGCAAGGGTGGCGTATTCAGGCAGTGCGGCAACCCCGGACCCCGGCGCATCTGGCAAAATATCCATCAGGCGTTTTTGGTCAGGCAGCGCCAGCGAGGTGCGGGCGCGGATCACCTCCGCCTCCAGATGGCCAGAAAGCTGTAGGGCCAGCAATTTCACAATCGCCACGGAATCAGCAGGCCGCCACGGCGCCATCGGCGCGTTGAATATCATCATTTCGGGCGCACCACGCCCCAAGGCTTCTGAGTTGATCTGATCCAGCCGCGCGTTCACGCCAGCGGCATAGGCATCAAGGGCGCTGCGGGTCTTAGCGTCCAACGCGTCAACGGAACGGACCGAAAGACCATAAATATCATAGCGCCGCAGCAGCCTGTCGATGTTCAGCGTGGCCCCACCAAAAACCTCGCTCAACCGGCCCTGTGCCGTGCGCCGCAACATGATCATTTGCCACATGCGATCTTGGGCATGGGCATAGCCAAGACCAAAGAAAACATCCGCATCCGCTGCGCCAAAAATATGCGGCACATTGGCATTATCGCGCACGATCTCAACCGGGGCAGTCAGCCCATAAACCGCAACTTCGTCATCGTAATCAGGCAAAGACCGCGAGGCGAGCCAATACACCAAACCTGTGCCCACCACACTTAGCACAATCAAAAGGGCAGCGAGACGCACAAGCCATCGAAAGATCAGGGCCATGGGATGCTCCGGGTAAATGCCATGCGCCAATTGACCAAGACGCATGAGGTGTTAGGTGTTGGCACAGGCAATAGCGCAACTCAGTGACATGTAAAAGCAGATGGGAACACAGGATGGCAAAGCTCGCATTTTTGGGACTTGGGGTGATGGGCGGCCCGATGGCAGGACACTTGCAAAAGGCAGGTCACGACGTGACGGTTTACAACCGTACTGCGGCCAAATCTGAGGCTTGGACTAAGCAACAGGGCGGCACCGCGGCACCAACCCCGCGTGAGGCTGTCAAGGATGCTGATTTTGTGATGGCCTGTGTGGGCAATGACGATGATTTGCGATCTGTTTGTTTGGGCGATGACGGGGCATTCAACGGCATGACGCCGGGTGCTGTGTTTGTGGATCACACCACCGTTTCTGCGGCGGTCACCCGTGAATTATATGCGGCCGCAGATGCAGCGCAGATCAGCTTTGTTGATGCGCCAATATCAGGCGGGCAGGCGGGTGCGGAAAACGGCCAATTGTCGATCATGTGTGGCGGCGATCAAGGTGCCTTTGATCGGGCATTGCCAATCATGGAAGTCTATTCAAAAATCTGCCGCCGGATTGGCGACAGTGGTGCCGGTCAAATGACCAAGATGTGCAATCAGATTGCCATTGCCGGGCTGGTTCAAGGGCTGTCCGAGGCGTTGCACTTTGCTGAAAAAGCCGGGCTGGATGGCCGCGCGGTGGTTGAGGTGATCAGCCAAGGGGCCGCCGGATCATGGCAAATGGCCAACCGCTATGAAACGATGCTGGACGATAAATTTGATCACGGGTTTGCCGTCGATTGGATGCGCAAGGATCTGGGTATCTGTCTGGAGACAGCAGATGAAACCGGGGCCAGCCTGCCGGTCACGGCCTTGGTCGATCAGTTTTACAAAGATGTACAAAACCTTGGCGGCGCACGGTGGGATACGTCGAGCCTGATCAAACGATTACGGGCGTTGGGGTAAATCTTTTAGGATTTTCCAAACAAGAACCGTCCGTACAGCACCGCAAAGATCACTTCGACGCAGATCGCGAGCCAGATGCCCATCCCCGCGGCACCCCGAAAGTATTCGGCCATACCCAACAGGGCCAGCCCGGTCATCATCACCGCAATCCCCAAGGTGATGCCACGCCGCAGTGGGCTTTGTGGGGCACGGCGTGCCTGAAAGATGATGATGGCTAATCCCAGAAACAACACCCCGGCACGGCGGGACATCAAATCTGTTGCTTGCTCTGAGGTGATATCGAAAAGCCAGTGAATGATGCCGGGCTGCAAGAGCAGACACAAAAACAAGGCTGCCGTTACAAGGGCCGCCACAATGCTCAAATCTGCATAATTCTGCCATGGGCGAAAATCAGGTTTCATTTGTGGCCTCCTCAATTTTCAAACACGCTAAAAGCATGGGCCGACCAAAAAATCGGCACCATGCGTGCTTTAACCCGCCATTATTAGGGCATCGTGTCGTAGTTACGGAATGATCCGTGAGTATTTCGTGCCTTCAAGCGTGGCACCGATGCGCAGTCCGGCCCGGCCAAACACCGCCGCCAGAACAGGTGCCAGAACGGTTGTCGTGTCCGCGGCAACACTGTCGCCTTTGTCAGAAATCACATATTCCAAATCCGCACCAGCGGCCCAACCGGGTGAGCGACGGAAATCGGTCAGCGCGGCTTCTGTCATGAAGAACAGCACATGCGCATATTGCTGGGCACCAATTTGCAAACCACCCGACGCTTTGGTCACTGAATAATAATCAACCGTAGTGTTATTGACCCGCAAGGCACCACGCCCATAGGCACCGCCAAACCCAAGGCCTGCTTCGGTCACCAGCGGCATGACCAAGATGCCATTGGCTTTGTCCGCCAAATTCCGGGTGTTGGGATAGCTGCGGTACATCTCTGCCAAGGTTGCATCGACGCGCGCATCGATAGTGGCGGAGCCTCTGCTGCCCACGCCATTGCCACATGCGGCAACCGCGCCCACACTTGCCAGTGCGCCAAAAGTGAACACGCGCCGCGAATAGATCGGATTTTTCATCTGAAACTGCCTGTAATAATTGCCTGATGCCGGTTTGCCCGACTTGAGGCAGACTCTAGGCAAATTCGCGCTGGTTGTCATGCGTTTTGCGGCAAATCGCGAAAAAGTGGGCAGGTTATCGCCTTTTTGGGGGAGGCTGAATACCTCAGAGGCCCGGAATTTTGAGATATTGAGGTTTTGTTAGCGATGGGCTTTGGTGGTGTCAGTCGCTGCGAGGTAGATCACATGACAACAATAATCCGCCGCATGAAACAAACTGACAAAGATGAATGGCAAGGCCTTTGGCGCGGATATAACGCATTTTACGAGCGCGACGTGGAAGACAGAACCACTAATCGGGTTTGGAATGCCTTAAGAGGCGAAACAGGTGAGCCGTTCGGGTTTGGCGCGGAACTTGATGGCAAACTTGTTGGTTTCACACATTACTTTTACCTTCGATCGACGTCCGATTGGGGGCCGCGCTGCTATATGCAAGACCTATTTGCGGACCCGAATGTAAGGGGCAAGGGCATCGGGCACGCACTTATTGAAGCGGTCTATGCCGATGCTGATAAGAACGATGCGGCGCAAACTTTCTGGCTGACGACCACGTCCAATAAAACCGCACAGAAGCTTTATGATCGCGTTGCAACCATGACACCCTTTGTAAAATACAAACGATAGGAATTACCGCGCCAACAGCCGTGCCGCATCCGGTGCAAAATAGGTCAACACCCCGTCACAGCCCGCACGTTTAAACGCCATCAGGCTTTCCATCATCACCCGTTCTTCATCAATCCAACCGTTGCCTGCCGCCGCCTTGATCATCGCGTATTCACCTGACACCTGATAGGCAAAAGTCGGCGCGCCAAAGGCGTCTTTCACCCGCCAGCAGATATCCAGATAGGGCAGGCCGGGTTTGACCATGACCATGTCGGCCCCTTCAGACAGGTCGCGTGCCACCAGACGCAACGCCTCGTCGCCATTCGCCGGGTCCATCTGATAGGTTTTCTTGTCCCCGGTCAGCGCAGCGGACGCCCCCACCGCATCGCGGAACGGGCCATAAAAGGCCGACGCATATTTGGCGGCATAACTCATGATCATCACGTTTGAATGGTCATGGGCCTCCAACGCGGTGCGGATTGCCCCGATCCGGCCATCCATCATGTCTGACGGCCCAATAATATCTGCGCCAGCATTAGCTTGCGCCAGCGCCATCTTGACCAATGCCTCAACCGTGCGGTCATTTACGATCGTGCCGTCCTCGACAAAGCCATCGTGGCCATTGATGTTATAGGTATCCAAGGCGACATCGCTCATCACCGCCATTTGCGGCACGGCGGCCTTGATCGCGGCAATCGCACGGTTGGCGGGGTTTTCGGGGGCCCATGCGCCCGCGCAATCTTTGGTGCGGTCTTCGGTGCCAGTATAGGGGAACACGCACATCGCCCCGATGCCAAGATCAGCAGCCATTTTCGCGGCTTCCACCACCTTATCCACAGACCGGCGCATCACCCCCGGCATGGAGGGCACCGGTTCTTCGATGCCATCGCCTTTGCGTACAAACACCGGCCAAATCAGGTCGCCAACCGACAGCGCATTTTCACGCACAAGTGCACGAACTGCCGGGGTGGCCCGGGTGCGGCGCAGGCGGGTGGCGGGGAACGGAGCGTGGACAGGGTGCATGCAAAAATACCTCAATATACGGCCTCCTTGGCTTGCCACGAAAAATCGCACGCCTCAAGGGTAGGAATTGTCGCAATCCCTCGTTATGAGGTGCAGACTTTACCGATGATGGACGCCAACCTTGGACTGGTATCAAACACTTTTTGAACTGATCGACATGCGATCCTTCTCGAACCTGTGGTTCTGGATCGTGCTGGCGGTTGTGTGGTCCACGGCCAGCCATTGGGTGATCGGTGTGCCCTATGATATGGTTTTGCGGGCGCGCAGGCAGGGCGAACAGGCGCAGGTTGATCTGGAAGACATGGTGCGGATCATGGTGAACCGGTTGATGTATATCGGTCAGGTGTCGGGTCTTTGGCTGCTGGGGTTTGGCTGTTTTGGCCTGACCATGCTGACCTTGCTGGGATTTTATTACCATATGGAATTTGCCCAAGCGGTGTTGCTGCTGGCCTTTCCGCTGACACTTGTTGGCATGCTCAGCCTGTCCACCGCCCGGTTGATCCAGCTTGAGGATGCAACAGGCGAGCGTCTGCACAAACGCTTGATGCGACATCGCCTGTATACGCAAATAATTGGCATGGTTGCGATTTTTGTGACCGCCCTTTGGGGCATGTATCAAAATATGACACTGGGGCCGCTGGGTGGTTGACGTCGCAACCCACCGCACCACCTGAGGTCCCATGGTAGAACCTACAAAAATAACCCTGTCGGGCGTCCCCGAAGGATATGACGCCCAAGCCATTCTGGCCGAGGTCGCCAAGAAGGGCGTGCCAGTTGTGCACGTGGCCCGCGACGATAAACGTATGGCGGCGATGCAGGCCGCCTTGCGGTTCTTTGCCCCAGATATGCCCGTGGTCACCTTTCCCGGTTGGGACTGTTTGCCCTATGACCGGGTGTCCCCGAACGCCGACATTTCCGCCGCCCGTATGGCGACTTTGGCGGCGCTGGTGCATGGGATGCCAGACACCTTTATCCTGCTGACCACGCTGAATGCCGCCACCCAACGTGTGCCCGCGCGGTCAATCTTGCGCGATGCGGCGTTTAGCGCCCAGGTGGGCAGCCGCATTGACGAGGGCGCCTTGCGCGCTTTCTTGGTCCGTATGGGATTTGTGCAAAGCCCCACGGTGATGGAACCCGGCGATTATGCGATTCGTGGTGGGATTATCGACATCTATCCACCCGGTGATCTGGGTCCGGTGCGGCTCGATCTGTTTGGGGACACAATGGACGGCGCACGGCGGTTTGACCCCGCCACCCAGCGCACCACCGAAAAACTGGACATGATTGAACTGGCCCCGGTCAGCGAGGTCATTCTGGATGATCCTGCAATCACCCGGTTCCGGCAAAATTACCGCATCGAATTTGGCGCGGCGGGCACCGATGATCCGCTTTACGAGGCGATCTCGGCGGGGCGCAAACATCAAGGCGCGGAACATTGGTTGCCGTTCTATTACGATGATCTGGAAACCCTGTTTGATTATGTGCCACAGGCCACAATTACCTTGGATGATCAGGTCACCCCGACACGTCTGGCCCGCTGGGACAGTATTGCGGACCAATATGAAACGCGGCGGCTGGCAATGGCGAACCGGTCCAAGATGGACAGCGTGTACAAGCCCAGCCCGCCGGAAGGGCTGTACCTGAACGATGAGGCATGGCTGTTGGCCACCGCTGATCACCGCGTGATCCAATTCAACCCGCTGCCCCAACCCACCGGGCCGGGTGTGCTGGATGCCGGCGCACGGATTGGACGTAACTTTGCACCGGAGCGGCAACAGGAATCCTTAAGCCTTTTTGGGGCTTTGGCCGATCATATTAAAGTCAAACTCGAAAACGGCCCGGTGCTGATCGCCAGCTATTCTGAGGGCGCGCGCGAACGTCTGACTGGGCTGATCGAAGATGAAGGTCTGGCCGAGGCGATCCCCATCCCCAATGCCAAACGCATTGGCAAACGCGGGTTGCATCTGGCGGTTTGGGCACTAGAAAATGGCTTTGAGGCACCGCATGGCGAAGGCCGCCTCACAGTCATTTCTGAACAGGACGTGCTGGGTGATCGGTTGATCCGGGGGCCAAGGCGCAAACGCCGTGCTGAAAACTTCCTGACCGAAGCGCAAAGCCTGTCACCCGGTGATCTGGTGGTGCATGTGGACCACGGCATCGGGCGTTATCACGGCATGGAGGTGATCACCGCCGCCGGGGCAGCGCATGAGTGCCTGGTGCTGGAATACGCGGAAACTTCCAAACTGTATCTGCCGGTTGAAAACATTGAACTGCTGTCGCGCTATGGCCACGAAGAAGGGCTGTTGGACAAGCTTGGCGGCGGGGCATGGCAGTCGAAGAAAGCCAAGCTCAAGGAACGTATCCGCGAGATGGCGGATAAACTGATCCGCATCGCGGCAGAACGGGCCTTGCGCCGCGCGCCTGTGCTAGAACCACCGCCGGGCATGTGGGACGCGTTTTCCGCGCGTTTCCCTTACACCGAAACTGATGATCAACTGCGCGCCATTGGCGATGTGATTGATGACCTGACCAGCGGCAATCCGATGGATCGGCTGATCTGTGGCGATGTCGGCTTTGGCAAAACCGAAGTTGCGATGCGTGCGGCCTTTGTGGCGGCAATGTCGGGCGTGCAGGTGGCGGTGATTGCGCCCACAACCTTGCTGGCGCGGCAGCATTATAAAAGCTTTGCCGAACGGTTTCGCGGCTTTCCGATTGAAGTGCGCCAGCTCAGCCGTTTTGTCAGTGCCAAGGATGCGGCCGCTACCCGTGATGGCATGGCGCGCGGTACGGTGGACATTGTCATTGGCACCCATGCGTTGCTAGCCAAGGGTATTCGGTTCAACACCCTTGGCCTGCTGGTCATTGACGAAGAACAGCACTTTGGCGTCGGGCACAAGGAACGGCTAAAGGCACTGCGTACGGATATTCATGTTTTGACCCTGACCGCAACGCCGATCCCGCGCACCTTGCAGCTTTCACTCACAGGTGTGCGTGACCTTTCCATCATCGGCACGCCGCCCGTCGACCGGTTGGCAATCCGCACCTATGTCAGCGAATTTGACGCAGTGACCCTGCGCGAGGCGCTGTTGCGCGAACATTATCGCGGCGGGCAATCCTTCTATGTGGTGCCGCGCATTTCCGACCTGCCAGAGATCGAAGAGTTCCTCAAAGCGCAACTGCCGGAACTGACCTATATGGTCGCGCACGGACAGATGGCGGCGGGTGAGTTGGACGACCGGATGAACGCCTTTTACGATGGCAAATATGACATCCTGTTGGCCACCACGATTGTCGAAAGCGGCCTTGATATTCCCACCGCCAACACGATGATTGTGCACCGGGCCGATATGTTTGGTCTGGCGCAGCTTTATCAAATCCGGGGCCGGGTAGGGCGCTCCAAAACCCGCGCCTATGCCTATCTGACCACCAAACCACGCGCCAAACTGACCGCCACGGCTGAAAAACGTCTGCGGGTGCTGGGGTCGCTTGACACGCTTGGCGCCGGGTTCACCATTGCCAGCCAAGACATGGACATTCGCGGGGCGGGCAACCTGTTGGGCGAAGAACAATCCGGCCAGATGCGCGATGTCGGCTTTGAGATGTATCAAAGCATGCTGGAAGAGGCGATCAGCAAGATCAAAGCCGGTGAAATGGAAGGCATGTTGGACGATGACGGCCAATGGGCACCGCAGATCAATCTGGGTGTGCCAGTGTTGATCCCAGAGGTTTACGTGCCAGATCTGGATGTGCGTTTGGGGCTGTATCGTCGCCTCAGCAGCCTGAGCACCAAGGTTGAATTGGAAGGCTTTGCCGCTGAACTGATTGACCGCTTTGGCAAACTGCCGCGTGAAGTGAACACATTGATGTTAGTGGTGCGGATCAAAGCCATGTGCAAACGCGCAGGTATCGCCAAGTTGGACGGTGGGCCAAGGGGGGCCACGATCCAGTTTCACAATGATAAATTCGCGTCCCCCGAGGGGCTGGTGTCGTTCATTCAAGACCAACGCGGCTTGGCCAAAGTTAAAGACAACAAAATCGTGGTGCGCCGCGATTGGAAAAGCGACACCGACAAGATCAAAGGCGCATTTGCCATCGCCCGTGATCTGGCTGAACATGTGATTGCCAAGGAAAAAGCGGCGGCAAAACGCGGTTAATCGCGCTGCGACTGCGAGCCTGGACGAGGATCAGATCGGCATATTGTCGAACAGGTCTTCTTCGCTGTCGGTCGCCTCGGATTTTGCAGGGGTCTTGGGCAATAATAGCTTGCGCAGCCGTTCAGCGGCCTCGGCCCTTTGCTGGCCGCTTGTCTCAGACATTTCGCGTTCCAATTGCGCGATGGTTTCATCGAGGGTTTTCTGGGTCATGGCAGTCTCCCTTATGATGCAGGTTAAGATCGGACATTTGGTCAGGTGCCTATGGCAAAACATCACCCTGACGCAGGCAGAATTACAGGCTCACCCTGCCAGCTGTCCTTGATTTGTATCAACTTAAAAGTGAATCATCGGTTAATTTGGCAAGGAACCGCAGAGTTGTGATCAAACTTTGTGCAGGTTTGATGAACTATTCTGGACCCTCAGAGGCTTGGCTCCTCTCGATCCTGCCCATATGGACCATCAGCATAAAACCGGCGGTTGCCATCACCAATATCGCAGAAACAAGCGGCTGAATTGTCCCGTCAAACATCGCCCCAATCGGTGCCACAATCAGTGCTGCAATCACGGTTGAAAACGCACCGGTCACGGACGCCGCCATGCCCGCGATATGGCCCATAGGCTCCATCGCGATGGCGTTCAGGTTGCCAAGGGTCAACCCGGCTTGAAAGAACAGACAGGTCTGCCAAATTACAAAGGCCGCAAAACCGTAAGGCTCTGCCATGTTGCCCAGATCAAGGATAAGCATCGCCCCGGACAGGATGATTTGAATGCCAAGTGTAATGGTCACCAATCGGCGCATTCCGTAGCGCACCACAAGCATTGCATTAAGGATACTTGCACTGCCCGCCGCCAATGCAATGCCGCCAAACCAAAAGGGGAAACTGTCTGCGCGGTCAAACACCTCAGAATAGATCGGTTGAACCAGCATCAAGGTGATGATCAGCATGCCCATCGCAAGGGTCTGTACAAAAATCGAAACGCGCACGGTTGGGTGGCTGAACATTTCAACCACAGCAGCGCCCATCAGATTTAACCGCAAAGGGCGGCGGCGTTCGGGCGGCAAGGTTTCGGGCAGGCGCAACCACATCCATACGGCGGCCGTCACAGCAAAAAGAATGAACGCCACAAAGATACCGCGCCAGCCCGTCACTGCGATGATCAGCACGCCAAGGGCCGGGGCCAATACCGGAACAAGTGTAAAGACCAGCATCACAAACGAAATAATCCGGGCCATTTCGCGACCTTTAAACAGATCGCGAATAATGGCCGCTGAAACCACCCGTGGCCCAGAGGCACCCAAGCCCTGAAACACCCGCGCAATCAACATCAGTTCAAGCGTTGAACTGGCCCACGCCACAGCAGCGGACACAATATAAATAGCGATGCCGCAAAATACGACCTTGCGCCGTCCAAAAGCATCTGAAAGAGGGCCCGCCAAAAACGTTCCCAACCCCATGCCCAGAAAAAATGCAGTAAGGATCAAAGGTGCGCGATGGGCCAATTCCGGGGTCAGTTCCGCAGCGATTTCGGGCAGGGCAGGCAGCATCGCGTCCATCGAAAACGCAATTGTCGCAAACATCATTGCGATCATCGCAACAAATTCAATACGGCCTAATTTGAAATCAGGATCTTTGGACGACACACAATGCTCCGGCTGGTCAGCCGTATCCAATATGACGCGACTTGGCGTCAAATTAACCTAGGGTTGCGCCCAGCACAACCGCCAAACGCACCCCACAGCACTTGGGGGTAAACTTAGATCGACGGAATATCTTATGACAACCTTCGCAGGTAAAACCACTGTATGTGCGCTGTTTTACACCGTTTTACGCAAAGGTGCGCTGTCGTTTGCCCGTATTTTCCGGCGCGGTCTCATCAATATTAAGATAACAAACTTTCGTGATGTCGCGTAAATTATCAAACTGACCAGACCATTGTGCGCCCATGGCAAAAACCGACACATTGTAATTCACAATATCTGTGTGTTTTTGTTCCCATGTATCCTCGGGTATGACCCGTGACACAAACCTGCATCGTTCAAGGGTAGCGCGGCGTTGGTCATAGTTTTGCGCACAAGGACGCCCCTCAAACAAAGCAAAATCATCCGTGGCGCAGCCGATGATTAATTCGTCCCCTAGGGCGCACAATTGCCGCAAAAGGCTAACATGAAATTGGTTGAATTGGTCAAAACGACCATAAGACAGCACAACCCGGTGCCGTGGTGAAACCGGTATCATGGCAAGGCCACATCGACATCCGCACTGGCAGAGGGTCCCGTTTCGTTGTGCCAAATGGCTTTTATGCCGCTTGTAACTGCCCCATCGTTAATAATGTTTTCAAAGGAACGCCCAAAGGCCCCCACCGCTACAGATCGTTGATATTCTGATGCACGTATCGTCACCACCGCGTCCGGTGTTGCCTGTTTATCTGCCATTTTACCCGCTCAATATCATTTTTTGGATGGGGGCTTTTGCCCCTCATTAACTCAAGTTTAGGTCAACCACCGCTGAGACGCAAAAGGAAAATCATGCGTGCGGTGCAGCATGTGACTTTCACGACAACGGGCATGTTTGTTTATTCGGCTTGCGCCGACAATTCTGCAATCACCTGCGCCCAAAGTTCGGGCGGCTGTGCCCCCGGCACAGCGTGTTTGCCGCCCACGATGAAGGTCGGTACCGAACTGATGCCCATGCTGCGGCTATGGGCATCGCGGTCACGGATATCCTGCGCATCCACATCCGATTGCAACAACCGCGCCATCACTGCCGCGTCCATTTCGATGCTGTCAGCGATGTCTGCCAAAACCTCTGCATCGCCTATGTCGCGTGCATCAACAAAATAC
Source organism: Sulfitobacter sp. (assembly GCA_051251995.1). Classification (GTDB taxonomy): domain Bacteria; phylum Pseudomonadota; class Alphaproteobacteria; order Rhodobacterales; family Rhodobacteraceae; genus Sulfitobacter. The sequence goes on along the minus strand of JBPOFF010000003.1, from coordinate 93,857 downwards.
GCCTGAAACAATGCTGAGACGGCCGCGGTCTGACGTCCCTCAATCCCCGCCCAATGGATCAAGCGGTGCGCATTCAACGTGTTCGGCGTGCGCTTCATCGCCTCAAAATTGATCGCCAGCCCGGCGGCCTTGGCGTGTTCAACCACTGGCGCATAGGCCCGCACGGCCCCTTCTTTGCCGCCAAATTTACCTTCCAGATAGGCCCGTCGGTCCATGCCTTCGGCGGGCATATCGGGGTTCAACTGAAAGGGATGCCATTCAATCAAAAAGGGGTGGTCGGGATGATTGGCCAGTGCCTTGTCCAGATGCGCCTTGCCAATATAGCACCACGGGCAAATCGGGTCTGACATAATATCGAGTTTGATCGGGTCACGCATGATTTTGAGCCTCAAATGCGGCCCTAAGTGACCGTCGCAGCAATTTGCCGTTTGCCCCCATCGGAAGGCTGGGCAGATGAACGTAAAGGCGCGGTTGTTTGTAACGCGCCAGCTTGGCTTCGGCATAACGCGCAAGGGCCGCTTCGTCCAGAGGGGCGGCGGCGGTGTAAAACCCCGCAATCACAAATACATCCGGTTTGATCTGAATTTGGCAAACGCCAATGGAATCAACGCCGGGCGCATGGGCAAGGACCGCTTCAACCTCAAGCGGCGAGACCCGGAAGCCACCTGCGTTCATCATATCGTCATTGCGGCCAAGATAGGTCACCTGGCCCGCATCATCTATCACGCCTTGATCCCCGGTCAGAAACCAATCGCCCTGAAACCGTGCCGCAGTCTGGTCGGGTGCGCCCAAATAGCCCAACATAAGGCCGGGATCATCGCGGTGAATGGCGATGGTGCCGGGGGTGTTTATGGGCTGTGGTCCGTGCTCGCCCAAGATCGCGACGCGACGGCCCGGCTGTGGCTGGCCAATGGCGTCGCCCGTGGCGGGCGTGTCGGGGCTTGCGGAAATAAACGTCGAACATTCCGACATGCCAAACGCCTCAAACACGGGTGTGCCTGTAGTCTTTTGCCAATCGCCCTTTACCGCAGTTGCCATTTTCTCGCCCGCGCTCAGCCCGTGGCGCAGGGATGGCATCGCGGGCAATGTTCCGGCCTTTAGGATTTGCCGGTACACACCCGGTGCCGCTGCAAAAATCGTGGCGCTGTGCTGTGCCAAAAAGGCAGGCAGATCAGCCGCAGCGGTGCCTGGGGCCGGGATCAGCGCGGTGGCCCCCTTGGTCCAAGGGTCCATCAGCCCGGTGCCCAGCGTAAAGGTCCAATTAAACGCGCCTGCATGCAGCACCCGGTCTGACTGGCGCAGACCGTACCAACCGTCAAACATCATTTGCCGCGCCCAGATCGCGCGGTGCGCATGCATCACCGCCGCAGGCCTGCCCGAGGTGCCGGAAGTATAGATGATATAGCCCAAGCGGTCCGCATCCCCCATGTGCCAATCGGCGGGTGGCAGGGCCCACATGGATTGCAATTCGGGTACACCAATTACCATCTGGAATGCGGGGCAGGTCACATCGGGATCATGCAAAATGGCACGTGGGCACAGATCGGTGATGATCTTGGCAACCTCACCTTCGGTCAATCCAGCGGACGTTGGTACAGGCACCACGCCAGCGGCCAGCGCACCAAGATAACATAGGGGGAAGTCCACCGTGTTCCCAAGCCGCATCAGCAGGATGTCACCGGGGATAAACCCCTTGTGCCGCAATCCGGTTGCGATGCCCCGCACGGCAGCCTGAATATCGGCATAAGTCCAATCAATGCGTTCATCAGAAGTCAGAAGCGACAGCGCCACTTTGTCTGGCACCTTATCCGCCAATGCCAGCACATGCGCCGCCAGATTGAACAGGCTGGGGCAGGGATCAAACGGGGATGGGGACACAGCAGAAATCATGCCCCGCGCTAGCGCAGCAGGGCGCGCGTTGCAAGGTGCCGTGCGGCCCGCTATAGCCGACCCCATGAGTGCAGAAGAGCCAAAATCCCTAATCCAAATCGCCCGGCAGTCCGGCGAAAACGATGTGGTCCCGCCTGTCGATCTGGGGGCGCGGGTCCGTGAATTGCGCAAGGCGCGCCACTGGACATTGGAACAGGCCGCAAAACAGGCAGGGCTGGCGCGATCAACCCTGTCAAAGATCGAAAATGGCCAGATGTCACCAACCTATGACGCGTTAAAGAAGCTGGCCGTGGGTTTGGAAATCTCTGTACCGCAATTGTTTACACCACCCGCCGCTGATCAAATCACCGGGCGGATGGCGGTGACCAAATCAGGCACAGGGGCCGCCAAGGCCACCACAACCTATGAACATGAACTGCTGGCCGACACGCTGCGCAAGAAACAGATGTTGCCCTACCGTGCCCGTATCCGCGCCCGCACCATGGAAGAATTTGACGGCTGGGTTCGCCATGACGGTGAGGAATTTTTATATGTTCTGACCGGCGTTGTGCGGCTATTCACAGAATTTTACGAACCCGTCGACATGCGCCGGGGCGACAGCGCCTATTATGATGCGACGATGGGCCATAATGTGATTTCGATCAGCGACGAGGATGCGACCATCCTTTGGGTCACATCGCTGGTCTGATCACTGTTCGTCGAACAGCGCCTTAAGGGCAAAGTGGCCTATCGCAACAGCTACCAATTGCGCCAGAATGAACATCAAGATGTGCGCCGGATTGATCCCGGCAAAGGTGTCGGAAAACCCACGTGCGATGGTCACTGCAGGGTTGGCAAAGCTGGTGGAGGACGTGAACCAATATGCCCCGGTGATGTAAAGCGCGACCAGATTTGGCACCACCTCTGAGCGCGCTTTGAGCCCGCCAAAGATGACAAACAACAGCCCTAAGGTTGCGATAAATTCGGAAAACCACTGCGCCCCGCCGGTCCGGTGCATCGTCATCGACCATTGCAACACGGGCAGGTTAAACATCAGATGCGTGACCCAGACCCCGATGATGCCACCTGCAATTTGCGCCGGGACATAGCCCAATAAATCACGCATCGGCATTTGGCCCCGCAAGGCAAAGGCCAGGCTGACGGCCGGATTGAAATGCGCGCCAGAAATCGGCCCCAGCACCATGATAATTACATAAAGCATACAGCCCGTCGCAATGGCATTTGCCAACAGGGTGATCGCCACATTGCCTTGCGCCAAGGCTTGTCCCATCACGCCAGAGCCGATCACCGAAATCAGCAACAATGCGGTGCCAAGCCCCTCAGCAACCACCCGGCGGATCATGCGATGGTCCCGCAGTGGGTTAGATGCGCAGCAAGGGCGGCACGGTCCATTGTTGTCACTGACGCCGCCAGAAATGAATCTGCACGCCGTTTCAAAGTTGCGTATGCCTGCGCAAAAGCGGCCTCGACCGTCTCAGCAGGTGCCGCTGCCGGATCTTCCACACCCCAATGAGCGCGGAGCGGGGTGCCGGGCCAGATCGGGCATGTTTCAGCCGCTGCTGATCCGCAAACGGTAATGACGATGTCCATTTTGGGCGCATCTGTTGCGCCAAACTCATCCCAGCTTTTGGACCGAAACGTACCTGTCTCATGGCCCATCTTTTTAAGCAGATTTACCGCATGAGGATTGACCTGCCCCGCAGGCTGGCTTCCGGCAGAAAATGCCGTGATCTGGCCATCGCCATGATGGTTCAGCAAGGATTCCAACAAAATAGAGCGGGCGGAATTGCCTGTGCACAGGACAAGAATATTCATGGGTAACAACGCTTTCATAATGCAGCAATTTGGCCATCGCTTAGCTGCTGCACATTACAAATTTATGACAGTCAGCCTTTTGGTTCCCACCACCAGACTTCCGGCATGAAATTCGGACCATCACCGTAGATCGGCAAAACGTCAGGGTATTTCATCTGCGCATCATGGGCGATCAGCCCCTCATTATATTGCCAAAACGGGATGACATAGCGGCCCGTGGTCAACACCCGGTCCAAGGCCCGCACGGTTGAGGTGAAATCAGATGCATCGCGTGCTGACAACATCTGGTCGATCAACGCATCAATGGCAGGTGATTTGACCCCCATCAGGTTACGTGACCCGGGCTGATCTGCCGCTTCAGACCCCCAATAGAACTTTTGTTCAGTGCCCGGTGACAACGACAGCGCGCGGCGGAAGGTGGTCATGTCAAAATCAAACTCATTGGTGCGCGCGACCAATTGCGCATCATCCACGGTTTCAAGCTCTGCTGCGATGCCAAGACGTTTGAGCGCCTGTAGGTAGAGCTCCGCTATCGCCAAATCCTGACTGCTGCCCTTGTCCATAAGAATACGGAACGACAGCGCTTTGCCATCCGGCCCGCGCATGGTGCCGCCTTTTGCCGAATATCCTGCCGCCTCCAACTGTTTCAACGCAGTCCGAATACCCGCACGGTTGCGCACTGATCCGTCCGCGACGGGTAGGGCATAGCCGTCAAGCGTACCGGGCAGCAGATCAGCCGCGAAAGGAGCCAACAGATCGGCAACCTCGGCAGAGGCCGCACCGGGCTGCATCGCCAGTTGCGAATTGGAATAATACGACGATATCCGCGGCAGCGCCCCACCGGTCAATGTTTCATTGATATATTCAAAGTTGAACGCATGGATCAGCGCATCCCGCACCCGCCAATCATCAAAGGGCGCGCGGCGGGTGTTCATCACAAAACCCGTCATGCCGGATGGTTTTTGATGGGCAAAGGTGGATTTCACCACATCGCCCCGTTCAATCGCCGGGAATGTATATTGGCTGGCCCATGTCTCCGCGTTGAATTCACGTACGGCTGAAATCTCACCCGCCTTAAACGCCTCAAACAACACCGACGCATCGCCGTAAAAATCAATCACGATCTGATCAAAGTTATTGCTGCCTTGGCGAAACGGCACATCAGCGCCCCAATACTCGGGGTTCCGATCCAGAACCACCTGTCGGCCCGCCTGATATTTGCTGATCACATAAGGACCAGACCCCAGCGGCACATCATCCAATGGCGCATTGGCAAAATCTTTGCCCTCCCACTGCGCCTTGGACAAGATCGGGCGCATACCCGCCAACAGCGCCAGTTCGCGGTTGTCTGTGTTAAAGGTAAAGCGAACCTTGCGGGGGCCTGTTTGCTCAATCTTTTCAATCTGAGACCGCAGCCCATGGTATTTTGGATGCCCAACTGTACCCAGCGTATCGTAGGAGAAAATCACATCTTCAACCGTAACGGGTGTTCCATCAGAGAATCGCGCAGCGGGGCGCAGGGTAAATTCAACCCAAGAACGGTCATCTGGGGTCTCAATTGATTCGGCCAATAACCCGTATAACGCGAAAGGCTCGTCCCAAGACCGGCCCATCAGGCTCTCGTGGGTGAAGAAAGATAGCTGCCAAGGCGAGGTGCCTTTGCGCACAAAAGGGTTAAGGCTGTCAAAGCCACCCGTGTTGCCAAGCGTGATCTTACCCCCCTTGGGCGCGTTCACGTTTACATAAGGCAAGGACACAAAATCAGGTGGTAACGCGGGGTCCCCATACATAGATATCCCATGTTGCGGTTCTGCGATTGCCACAGCCCCCCAGAGAATCAGTGAAGAAACACCCGCAACGCACCGCAGCTTTTGGAAAATATCTTTTGCCATTTTCGCAACAATCCCGCTCAACCCTTGTTTTATTGGTTCAATCCTTAAAGGGGGATTCTGAGGTATACAAACTTTTAACTTGGCGCGCGGCAAGGGAACGCTTATAAAGAACCCACTGCTCGATAGGTTTCTTGCCTGTATGAAACCTGCCTCAATAACTTAACGCCAGCTTCGTGCTGGCGTTTTTTTTTGGCTGTATGATAAGCATTACTGAACAAACCACGCAATTGTGCGTTTCCTTTGCAGGTGCAGCACGGCATGGTGCACTTGCAGCAAACCCAAGGAGAATCCCCATGGCTTTTACGATCGACCTTTCCAGCAAAACCGCCGTGATCACTGGATCAAACTCTGGCATTGGCCTTGGCATTGCATGGGAACTGGCGCGCGCGGGTGCTGACATCGTGCTGAATTCCTACACCGATAACGACGAAGATCACGCATTGGCCAAAAAGATCGCAGATGAGACAGGTGTGAAGGCACGCTATATTCAGGCGGACATGTCAAAGGGCGATCAATGCCGTCAGTTGATCCAGGATGCGGGGGCCTGCGATATCTTGATCAACAACGCCGGTATTCAACATGTGGCCCCAATCCCGGATTTCCCGGTTGAGAAATGGGATGCAATCATTGCGATCAACATGTCATCAGCGTTTCACACCACCGCTGTTGCCTTGCCGATGATGCGCGCCGCAGGTTGGGGCAGGGTGATCAACATCGCGTCCGCCCACGGCCTGACCGCATCCCCGTTCAAAGCGGCCTATATCGCAGCGAAACATGGCGTTGTTGGCCTGACCAAGACCACAGCCCTTGAAACCGCAGAAGAACCGATTACCGCCAATGCAATTTGCCCGGGCTACGTCCTGACCCCGCTGGTCGAATCGCAAATCCCCGACACCATGAAAGAATACGATATGACCCGCGAAGAGGTCATCAAAAACGTGATGCTGAAACGCCAACCCAGCAAGGAATTTGCGACGGTTGAAGAGATGGGCGGCACGGCGATTTTCCTGTGTTCAGATGCTGCTGCACAAATCACTGGCACCACAATAAGCGTCGATGGCGGCTGGACGGCGCTTTGATGGCCAAAAAACGTATCAATCTGGCGCTTCAGGGCGGCGGCGCGCATGGTGCCTTTACCTGGGGCGTCCTTGATCGACTGCTTCAAGATAATGACATTGAAATCAGCGGGATATCGGGCACCTCGGCAGGCGCGCTTAATGGGGCTGCCCTTAAGGCTGGCATGGTCGAGAATGGCCGCGAAGGCGCGCGCGCCAATCTGGCGTGGCTCTGGACGCAGGTGTCAGGCGTCAGTGATCTGCGTATGACCCATTGGATGGCGCCCTTTGGCGTCGGAGCCATCAGCCAGATGATGGAGTTTTCGCCGATGGCTGCGATCTCCAACACCATGACCAGCATGATATCGCCCTATCATTATGGACCGCTCTACAAAAATCCGCTGCAAGAAATCGTGGCGCGGTTCGACTATGACAATGTCTGCAACACCAAGGCACCGTTTCTGTTCATCTGTGCCACACGGGTGCGCAACGGCAAGATCAAAGTCTTTGCCGGGGATGAGATTGGCCCCGATGCGTTGATGGCATCAGCGTGTTTGCCAACAGTATTCCAAGCGGTAGAGATTAACGACCCGAGCACCGGGCGGCGGGAAGCATTCTGGGATGGTGGCTATACCGGCAACCCCGCGCTTTTCCCATTTTTTAGCAATGACTTACCGGACGACATTGTTGTGGTAAACATCAATCCTCTGGAACGCGACGAGATCCCCAAAACGCCACAGGCAATACAGAACCGCATCAACGAGATCAGCTTCAACTCAAGCTTGTTACGCGAAATGCGGGCGATCGAATTTGTACAACGCCTATTGCAGGATGGCACGCTGCCCGAGGGTAAGATGGCGAACGTCAATATTCACATGATTGCTGATGATGACATGATGGAAAAGCTTTCCGTTGCCACCAAGATGACCCCGAACCCGGCGGTAATTGCCAGCTTGAAAGAGGCGGGAGTCAATGCTGCGGATCGTTTCTTGGAAAAACACCGTGATGACATAGGCAAACGCAGTTCAGTTGATCTGCCTGCGATGTTCAGCTGACCTTGTCACTCTGGTCGCGTATTTCTTTTTCCTCAACCCGGTCCATCAACTCGATCAGATCAGGCTCTCCGTCCACATCGGTGGTGCCGCCGGGATAGACCAACCCCGCCGAAATAACCAACTTGGCGGAATCTTCGACGGTCATATCCAACTCAATCACGTCCTTTTTCGGCACAAACAGCAGAAAACCGGATGTCGGGTTTGGGGTGGTGGGCAAAAACACCGATACCATTTCACCTGATGGATCGGTTTTTTTGGCCACTTCGCCTTTGGCCGTGGTTGATATGAACCCCAACGCCCAAATTCCGCGACGCGGATATTCAATCAGACAGGCGGTCTCAAAGCTCCGCTCTGACTGGGCAAAAATGGTTTCTGATATCTGTTTGATGCCAGAATAGATTGTGCGCACCACCGGGGTCCGCCGCACCAGACTTTCGCCAAATTTAATAAAGGAACGGCCAATCAACCCCTTGGCTAAAAAGCCCACGAAGATCGTAAAGATCAAGAAAATCAGCACACCCAAGCCGCGCACGTTGATCTGTGAAGACGGATCAAAACCAAAGAAGTCTTGGATCATCCGGTCAGGGTGATAGGCCTTGGGCACCAGTGGCAGCACCCAACCATCAATCCACCCAACGACGGTCCAGATCAGCCATATTGTCAGGCCAACAGGGGCAATCACAACCAGACCTGTCAGAAACGACGCCCGCAGGCGACCAATCACACTGCGCTTGGGCTGCGGTGGGGTCTCATTGTCAAAGGGTGTGTTCATCGCTTGTTTACTATCCGCATAAAGATCGAGCTATAGCTAAGTGCTTTGTGTAACAGCTACAATGGGTTGGCTGCGCTGCCTGTGTTTTATGATGTTGAAGCCGTCAAATGCCCCGCAATCTGTGCCGCCAACCGGGCATTGTGGCGCACAAGTGCAATATTCGCCGTCAGGGAACGGCCCTCGGTCAGCTCAAATATGCGTTGCAACAGATAGGGCGTTACCGCTTTGCCAGTGATGCCATGGGCCGTTGCATCTGCTTGGGCTTTGGCAATCACCGGGGAGAGGTCGGCTGCCGGGATTTCATCTGCCTTTGGGATCGGGTTCGCGATCAACTGTCCACCGGGCAACCCCATGGCCACACGGGTCAGGTGGGCGCGGGCGATATTGGCCGGGTCATCCATGCGCAGCGGCGATTTCAGGGGCGATGTCGCGCTCCAAAACGCAGGAAAGCTGTCTTGTCCCACAGTAATCACCGGCACGCCTTGGGTTTCCAAAACCTCAAGCGTCTTGGCCACGTCCAAAATCGCCTTGGCCCCCGCAGCAACCACGCTCACCGGGGTTTGGCCCAGCTCCATCAGGTCCGCAGAGATATCAAAGCTGTTTTCAGCCCCCTTGTGCACACCGCCAATACCACCGGTGGCAAACACCGCAATCCCCGCCATATGGGCCGCAATCATCGTGGCCGCCACGGTTGTGGCCCCGGTGCGACCCGCCGCGATACAGACCGCCATATCGGCACGGCTTAGCTTTGCCACGCCCTTGGCCTGGGCCAATTTCTCCAGCTGATCACCGTCCAAGCCGATGTGCAGCGCGCCGTCTATCACTGCGATGGTGGCAGGGGTGGCACCTGCATCACGCACATCCGCCTCGACTTGCCGCGCGACCTCTAGGTTCTGCGGATAGGGCATGCCATGGGTGATGATGGTGCTTTCCAACGCCACAATCGGGGTGCCTGCTTTGCGGGCCTTGGCCACATCAGCGCTGAACGTCATTGGGAAATCGGTCATATCTTGGTCTCTCCAGATACATAAAGGGCGGCGGCTTGTAGCGCGTTGTGCAGGGCGGCCGCTGCACTGTTGTTTTTGAGTTCGGCGGCAATATGCGCCGCCATGAATGTATCACCTGCACCGGTGACACGGGCCACATGCACATCAGGCGGGCTTTGGGTGATCACATCATTGCCTTGCGCCACGGTGGCAGGGTTGCCCCCATCCGTCACAACCGCACGCGCGGCACCCCGCGCCAACAGCCCGGCTGCGGCTTGAGCGGAATCATCAAATGCGGTTTCACACAGCAATCCAGCCTCTTCGAGGTTCACATAAAGCGTACCACGCCCGGCCTGCATAAACGGGCTAAGCCGCAGCGCCTTGCCGGGGGATGCGGGGGCCACCCGCAAATCCGCCTGTGCCATCAACGGGCTGCGGGCGACCTGGCTAAGCAGATCAAGGGTCAAATTGCCATCCAGCGCGATGGCACCTGTATAAGGTACGGGCAAGGAACCATCGGAAAGCGGGCGCAAGATCTTGTCACCTGCGGCTTCGAGCGAATGGGCGTCTGCGATGGCTGCAATCAACCCATTCGATCCCTCAACCGCCATATAACGATCGGTGGGCAAATCATCCGAGCGATATACATAGTCAGTGATCAGCCCGCGCACCGCACAGGCATTGATCAGTTCATCCCCTTCGGCGTCACGCCCCACCGCGCTGAGCAAGGCAGGCGTCAGGCCAAACCGAGCCAGTGCCATGCCGATGTTCAGGGCAACACCGCCGGGCAAACGGGTAATCCGCCCCGGCATGTCAGAGCCTTGGCGCATGGCGGTTTCAGAGCGGCCAATCACATCCCAAAGGACAGAGCCGATGCACAAAATATCAGGTGTGTCAGTCATATCCGGGATTTAGCCGCGCAAGCGGGGATCATGCAAGCAGGCTTATTGTGGCACCGCAAAGGTCAGCGCCGCCCAAAGCGTTTCCCAGACAGGTGCATTTGGGTCGTCACCGGGGTCGGGGGCAGGGCGCAACACCACCGCATCAAAAAGATAGCTGTGACCGGGCGTCACCGGGATGGTTGCATGGCCCTGATCATCGGTGCGGTGCAATGTGATGGTCACCGTCTTGTCCGCTGCGCGATCAAACACCTCAACCTGCGCATTGGCGCGCGGTGCCCCCTGATAGGTCAGGGCCACGGACATCTGGCCATCAAACCCATCTGCATAAGGATTGCTCAGCGCCACAAATTCCGTTTCCAGACCCTGCGCCCCATCCATGCCAGCACCCGTGCCAACGCCGATGAGTGTTTTCACATGCCGCGTATAGCTTTCCTTGAACCGATCCTGAGACCAGCCGTTGGCAACGTGATCCGCCGCAGCGGTCTTAAAATCCTTATGCTCAGCAAACTTCAGAAACTTCGCCCATTCCGAATAGGTTAGGCTGGACGGCGCTGTCTCATGCACCACCACCAAAAGACCATCTTTGCCCAGTGGTTCAAGCTTTAGCGCCGGAGAATCTCCTGCGCGCGCTTCAACGGGTGTGACAGCCCCGTCAAAAACCTGATCAAACCGGGTGCTGGTGCGGTCAAAAAAAGACAGGTTGATCCCGTCAAAGTTTTGGCCATTTTTGAAGTGACCTTGGATTGAATCACCTATAGCCACTTGATACGCCTCAGGTTCGATCCAGTATTCATGTGCAGCAGCCGGGGTCAGTGGCGCGGCGCAAGCGACAGCGAACAACAAGCGAGACAAGAACATGGCAAAGACTTTCATTAAGGATACCGCAAAACTGGCGCTGCTGGGGGTTTTGTCAAGCATCCTAATGTGGTGCAGTACCGCTGTGCAAGCGCACGAGGTGCAGCCCACCATTGGTGATCTAACAGTCAATGAGGGCGCGCTGACCCTTGATCTGCGGCTTAATATCGATGCCTTTCTGGCGCAGATTGATCTTGATGCCGTGGATGACACCAATGACGCTGCAAATGCTGATGATTATGATGCCCTGCGCGCCTTATCCGCAGACGAGATCATGGCCCGCGCACCAGAAGTGTTGAACCGCTGGAATGCGGTGCCGATGATTGTGGTGGATGGCGCACCGATTTTGTTGCGTGCGGCGACGTTGGACATGCCGCAAGATGTCGATATTGAATTGCCCCGTATCTCCACTTGGCGATTGACGGGTGACGTGGCGGCCAATGCCAGCCAACTCACCGTTAACTGGCCGAAAGGGGCCGGCGCAATGGTGCTGCGTCAACAGGGCGTTGATGAACCCTTTACTGGCTATCTGAATGGGGGAGACACAAGCCCCGAGATTGATCTGGGCGGCGGCGGTCAGCAAACTCTCTGGCAAGCCTTTGTCAGCTATATTCCGGTTGGTTTTGATCACATCCTGCCAAAAGGTCTGGATCACATCCTGTTTGTGCTGGGCCTGTTTTTTCTGTCCACCCATCTGCGCCCACTGATCTGGCAGGTCTCTGCCTTTACTTTGGCCCATACCGTCACCTTGGCCTTGGGCGCTGCGGGATGGGTTTCTGTGCCGGGGTCTATTGTGGAACCGCTGATTGCCGCTTCAATCACCTATGTCGCGATTGAGAATATTTTCACCTCAGGCCTCAGCCGTTGGCGGCCCTTGGTGATCTTTGGATTTGGGCTGTTACACGGGCTTGGCTTTGCCTCGGTGCTTGGTGAATTTGGTTTGCCAGAAGGGCAGTTCCTGCCGGCGCTGATCGGGTTCAATATCGGGGTTGAATTGGGGCAATTGACGGTGATTGCCATCGCCTTTGTCGCCGTCGGATGGGCGATCAAGCGTGGATGGTATCGGGAGGTGATTGCGATACCCGCGTCCTGCATCATTGCAGCTGTAGGTGCCTATTGGTTTGTCGAACGGGTGTTTTTGTAAAATGTAAGGTGGGGTATACCCCACCTTACCAAGCTGGCATCAGGCCATAACGGCCATTAAAACCTTAAGCGCTCCAACCGGATCATCAGACTGCCAAATTTCATCCTCAAAGCCAAAAAAGTCAGTGAACGGCGCCAAGGTGCGCACCATGTCGACGTCCAGCGCCCCTTCGGCCACCACGGGCACTTCGATCACTTCTGACCACCACTGAAACAGGTCCAATTCGGCAAAGCTGCCGTCGCCCAACGTGCTGGCCTGTACCGGGCCAAAGCTAACGTAATCGGCACCTGCCTCACCAGCCGCCATACCGTCATGACGCGAGGTGCCGCAAAAACTGCCGACAATGGCATCGTCGCCCAGTTCTTTGCGGGTATAACGCACCGATTTTGCCGCATCACTCAGGTGAACACCGTCCAGCCCCAGACGTTCAACCAGCAACAGATGATCATTGATCACCAGCGCCACGTCCCGGGCATGGGTCACCTCGCGCAGCGCATCAGCGGCACGCGACAGGCGGTCCTCGTCTTTGGTCGACAGCGCCAATCGCACGCAGGCAATCGGATGCGCGTCCAAAACCGTGGCCAAAGTGGTTGGAAAGCTGCTGAGCTCAATTTCTGGTGGAGTGATCAGATAAATCTGCGGCTGCTCGGGCGTGTCCATGCTCAATGTCCTTTGGTTGTTGCCTTGTCCCTAGCTCAAGGTGCGCAAAAAGAAAACGGCTTTTGCATCCTGCGCGGGGCTGCGGTTCTTGCGATACCGCCGCGCCGGGCGTAAGAGGCAGGTATGACTGAAAAGACACTGCCCCCCACAATCCCGGCCTTTGTTCTGGTGCGCCCGCAGATGGGTGAAAACATCGGTGCGGCGGCGCGGGCGATGTGGAACTTTGGCCTTGATCACATGCGGATCGTGGCCCCGCGTGACGGCTGGCCCAATCCGGCGGCAGATGCCATGGCATCGGGGGCTGGACGGCTGTTGGACGCCGCAAAACTGTGCAAGGATTTGCCAGAGGCCTTGGCCGATTGCGATTATGTTTTTGCGACCACGGCCCGCACACGGGATCTGACCAAGTCGGTGTTCAGTCCCGAGGCGGCAATGGCTGAAGCCGCATCACGCATTGCGGCGGGCCAGCGCATTGCGGTGCTGTTTGGCCCCGAACGCGCCGGTCTGGAAAACGACGATATTGCCCGTGCCAATGCGATCATCTCGGTGCCGGTCAATCCGGCCTTTGCCTCACTCAACCTGGCGCAATGTGTGTTGCTGACGGGATATGAATGGATGCGGGCGCAGGACGACATAACAGCGCAAGCTGTCGAGATGGCGGGCACAGAATGGGCAAACAACAGCGAGATTGAGCATCTGGGCGGGCATTTTGAAGAGCGGCTGAACGATGCCGGGTTCTTTTACCCCGAACACAAGGCCACGTCGATGAAGCTGAACCTGCGCAACATGTGGTCGCGCATGCCGCTGACCCGTGCCGATGTGCAGATGTTTCACGGGATGATGCGGCAAATGGTGCGCTGGAAAGAGCGCGATAGGGGGTAGGGGTGGCGTAAGGTGGACGCACCGTCCGCCCTCCGCAGCGGGGTGGACGGTGCGTCCACCTTACGGATACTGGACCTTCGCGCCGTGGTGCCCTACCTATCGAAGCAAGCTCAGACATGAGGCAGGCCAATGGCAGAAAAACGCAAACTATTTGAGGAAGTCGGTACGCCTGAAGCGGCGCGTCCGGTGGTTGAAACCGGTGCAATCGACCGTGGCCGTGGTGGCGCGCGCGGGGCCATTCGCATCTGGCTGATGATGCTCTTTGCCTTGGTATTCATTATGATCGCTGTCGGCGGTGCAACACGGTTAACGGATTCTGGCCTGTCGATCACCGAATGGAAGCCCTTTACTGGGGCGATGCCGCCATTGAATGACGCCGACTGGCAATCTGAATTTGCCAAATATCAGGAAATCGACGAATTCAAGGTGCAGAACTCTTGGATGCAACTGGCTGATTTCAAACGCATCTATTGGTGGGAATGGGGCCACCGCCAGTTGGGCCGGGTGATTGGTCTGGTCTGGGCAATTGGTTTTTTCTGGTTCCTGCTGCGCAAACAAATTCCCACCGGATGGACCGGGCGGTTGCTGTTACTGGGGGCTTTGGGTGGCGCACAGGGGGCCATCGGCTGGTGGATGGTCGCGTCCGGCGTGACCTCGGGGGCAGGGACCACCGATGTGGCAAGCTACCGATTGGCCACACATCTTGGTCTGGCCTTTGTGATCTTGGGGTTTATCACTTGGTACATGTTGATGCTGGGCCGCACTGAACGCGACCTTATGCAGGCCCGGCGTGCCAAAGAGGCAAAGCAATTTGGTCTTTCTACCGGGCTGCTGCATTTCGCCTTCCTACAAATCCTGATCGGAGCCCTGGTGGCGGGCATTGATGCGGGTCGGTATTTTGTTGATTGGCCGATGATGCAGGGACAGTTCTTTCCGCCTGACGCCTTCAGCATCACCCCCGGCTGGCGCAATTTCTTTGAAAATCCGGGGTTGGTGCAATTCATCCACCGGATCATCGGCTATCTGTTGCTGTGCTTTGGTATCGTGGTCTGGCTGCGTGGCCGCAAATCAGCACATCCGCACACCCGCTTTGCCTTTAACGCGGTGATGGCAGCACTTGCTTTGCAGGTCGCTGTTGGCATCACAACAGTTCTTTACGCCGCACCCGTCCATATTGCGCTGTGCCATCAGGCACTTGCCGTGGTCCTATGGGTGCTGATCTTGCGCGCCCGCTTCCTAAGCGCGTATCCGATCGCCACATCCCTGAGAGGAAACTAACCCATGACCCCCTATGACGATCTGATGGCGTTCCAGCGCGATACCGAAGCTCTGCGCCAAGTGGCAGGGCGTCTGGGCTGGGATCAGGAAACCATGATGCCCCGCAGCGCCGCCCCGCAACGGGCCGAAGAAATGGCCGCGGTGGAAGGCATCTTGCACGCCCGCCGCATGGACCCGCGTGTTGGCGATTGGCTCGCCGCGATTGATCCATCTGGCCTAGATGACGTTGGCCGCGCCAATCTGCGCCACATTCAACGCAGCTTTGATCGGACCAGCAAAGTCCCCGGACAATTGGCTGCCCGTATCGCGCGGGTCACGTCAGAGGCGCAGGGCATCTGGGCAGAAGCGCGTGCCGCAGACGACTTTGCCGCCTTTGCGCCAACCCTAACGGAAGTGATTGGCCTGAAACGCGAAGAGGGGCAGGCGCTGTCGGCTGGCGGTGATGTTTATGATGCGATGCTGGCCGACTATGAGCCGGGCACAACTGGCGCTGATTTGGCCGCGATGTTTGGCGCGTTACGCCCTGCACTGACCGATTTGCGTGCGGCTGTCCGCGATGCTGAGGCCCCCCCGGTCCTACAGGGGGTTTTTGATGAAAGCGCCCAGATGAAATTGGCCCGGCAACTGGCCAAGACCTTTGGCTATGACATGAGCAGGGGTCGGGTGGACAAAGCGGTGCATCCCTTCTCGTCCGGATCTGGCCTTGATGTGCGCATTACCACGCGGACCAACCCGATTGACCCCTTTAACTGTTTTTATTCCACAATCCACGAAGTCGGCCATGCCGCTTATGAGCAGGGGATAGACCCAGATTACCTGTTGACCCCGTTGGGCGTTGGCGTGTCGATGGGTGTTCACGAAAGCCAAAGCCGGATCTATGAAAATCAGCTGGGCCGTAGCCGCGCCTTTACTGGTTGGTTGTTTGGTCAGATGAAAGAAGCCTTTGGCGATTTTGGGGTGGCTGATGCTGAAACCTTCTATCGGATAGCCAACCGGGTCTCGGACGGGTTTATCCGTACCGAAGCGGACGAACTGCAATATAACCTGCATGTGCTGATGCGCTTTGACCTCGAACGCGCTTTGGTCACCCATGATTTGCAAGTAGACGACCTTGAGGCCGCGTGGAATGACCGCTTCAAGGCGGACTTTGGCTATGCCGTAGATCGGCCCTCAAATGGTGTGTTGCAGGATGTGCATTGGTCCGTCGGGCTAATTGGTTATTTCCCAACCTACAGCCTTGGCAACGTGTATGCCGGATGCCTGTACCAATCTCTACGCGACGCCGTCCCAACACTGGATAATGATTTGGGGCAGGGAAACACTGTACCAGCGACAGATTGGCTGCAAAAGAATGTGCAAACGCATGGAGGTTTGTTTGAACCACGCGAAGTGATTGCCAAAGCATCGGGTATCGCGCCGTCAGAATTGCCGCTCCTTGATTATCTGAAGACCAAATTTTCAGAGATTTACGCATTATGAGGCAAAATTGGCGGATTTTCGCTTGATTTGCCTATACAGTGTGCAAGATTATCATTCAGGCAAAGATTGTTTCGATTCTGGCCATGATTAGGCTTTTAAAACTGAAAAATATCTGCCAGATAACAATCTGAAAGAATATATCGAGTTTCAGGAGCATACGACTATGAAAAATCTTTTGGCTATCACAGCTGCCGTTGCACTTTCTGCAACCGCTTCTGTAGCACAGGTAACAACACAATCTTCAATCGCTGGCCCATCAGGCGATTCAGCGTATCCTTTGAGCGTTCAAGGCGCAAACGGCGTTGAATACGCGTGCAAAGACTCCACCGAAGTACGCGACGGTGTTGTCGTACGTGCTTGCCGTAGCAAAACTGGCGGTTTGGCCGCTCAGGGTAACGCCGTTGCAATCGGTGGCGCGGCTCTGGCTGGTGTTGTGTTCCTTGCTTTGGTTCTGGATGATGACTCATCCTCGACAACAACAACAGGTTCTCCTTAATCTGATTGCGCTCGCTTCTGCGCAGCGCATCAAGATCTAAGTTCTGAACTAAAAATTTTAAACGCCTCGGGTAACATATCTCGGGGCGTTTTCTTTTGTCTGAACGTAAAAGAGAACCATATGGTCTATCGGATTGAGATTGAGAATCGTTCATCCATAATTGGAAGGAATTGAAGCCTGGGCCAATTGCCATAAAGCTGTGACCATGTTCAGCTTTTCGCAAGACAAGTCATCGCGCCTCGCGACAAGATCGACACATCAAGTTTGCGCCGCAACCGTTTGAAGTAAAATAAAAACAGCAAAGAAAAAGGCCACCAAATTTGGCAGCCTTTCTAAGGGTAGTGTTCTAAAAGTCCTACTCAGTGGGTTCCTCATCGGGAACTTCTGCGTCACCTTGATCCGCAATCCACGCGACGCTGACGACGACTTCGCCCTTGCCCGTATCAAACACTTTGACCCCACCGGCACTGCGCGAGCGGAACGAAATCCCCTCAACAGGCACTCGGATGGATTGGCCCTTTGACGTCGCCAACATGATCTGATCGTCCAACTCAACCGGGAAGGACGCAACAATATCGCCACCGCGCATCGCCTTGTCCATCGCCGTGACCCCAAGGCCACCACGACCACGCACTGGGTAATCATGGCTAGAGCTAAGCTTGCCCGCACCTTTGGCACTGATCGTCAGGATCAGGTTCTCAACAGCGGACATTTCGGCATATTTCTCAGGCGAAATGGTCGCGTTTGCGTTCACGTCTTCTTCATCTGCAACATCAGCATCATCCGCTAACCCAGCAACCGCACGGCGCATTTTCAAATAGGCCTGACGTTCATCCGAAGTGGCATCGAAATGCCGGATGATCGACATGGAGACAACTTTGTCCGTGCCGTTCAGTTTGATACCCCGAACCCCAACAGAAGCGCGAGAGTTGAACACCCGCACATCCGTGGCCGGGAACCGGATGGCGCGGCCAGAATTGGTGGTCAGCATCACATCGTCATCATGTGACGCAATCCGCGCGTTGATCAGCGTGGTCTCTGCGTGATCGTCCTCAAACTTCATCGCGATCTTGCCGTTGCGCATGACATTGGTGAAGTCACTGAGCTTGTTACGACGCACGGTGCCGGCTGAGGTTGCGAACACAACCTGCAAATCGTCCCATTCGTCCTCGTCGCGGTCCACTGGCATAATCGCGGCAATGGAGACACCCGCGGGGATCGGCAGGATATTTACAATCGCTTTGCCCTTGGACGTTCGGCTGCCTTGCGGCAGGCGCCATGTTTTCAATTTGTAAGACATGCCATCGGTCGTAAAGAACAACAGTTGCGTATGGGTATTGGCCACAAACAGGGTCGTCACGACGTCTTCTTCTTTGGTGGCCATCCCCGACACACCTTTGCCACCGCGGCGCTGGCTGCGGAAATCGGCCAATGGCGTACGTTTAATGTAGCCACCAGAGGTGACCGTCACCACCATGTCTTCGCGTGCGATTAGGTCTTCGTCTTCCATGTCGCCCGACCAGTCGACAATCTCGGTGCGGCGCGGCACAGCAAAAAGGTCACGGACTTCACGCAGTTCATCGGCAATGATCCCCATGATCCGCTCGCGACTGCCCAAAATCTCAAGGTATTCCTTGATCTTACCCGCCAGTTCTTCCAGCTCATCTGTGACTTCTTTGACACCGATCTGGGTTAGGCGTTGCAAACGCAATTCCAAAATGGCGCGCGCTTGCGCCTCGGACAGGTTATAAGTGCCATCGTCGTTGGCCGTATGGGTAGGATCGTCAATCAATGCGATATAGGGCAGGATGTCACGCGCGGGCCAGCGGCGGGTCATCAGCTTTTCACGCGCCTCGCCTGCATCGGCAGAGGACCGAATGGTCGCAACGATTTCATCAATATTGGTCACAGCCACGGCCAAGCCACACAAAATATGGCTGCGTTCACGTGCCTTGCGCAACAAGAAGGCGGTGCGGCGTGCCACAACATCTTCGCGGAAATCAATGAACGATGTCAGAAACCGCCGCAGGGTCAACGTTTCGGGGCGCCCACCATTGAGGGCCAACATGTTACAGCCAAAATAGGTCTGCATCGGGGTAAAGCGGAACAATTGGTTCATCACGACTTCAGCCGTCGCATCACGTTTCAACTCGACCACAACCCGCACGCCGTTACGGTCGCTTTCGTCCTGAACATGGGCAATGCCTTCGATCTTTTTGTCGCGCACCTGTTCGGCGATCTTTTCGATCATTGAAGATTTGTTCACCTGATAGGGAATTTCATCAATCACAATCGCCCAGCGGTCTTTACGGATCTCTTCCACGCGGGTTTTGGCGCGGATAATCACCGATCCACGGCCCTCAAGGTAGGCTTTGCGCGCGCCAGTGCGGCCCAACATAATGCCGCCCGTCGGGAAATCAGGTCCGGGCACATATTCGATCAACTGTTCGGTGGTCAGGTCAGGCTCGTCAATCAGCGCCAAAGTGGCATCAATCACTTCACCCAAGTTATGCGGCGGAATATTTGTCGCCATACCAACCGCAATACCGCCCGCACCATTGACCAGCATGTTCGGGAAACGGGCAGGTAGGACCGTTGGTTCCTGATCCTTACCGTCATAGTTATCTTGGAAATCAACCGTATCACGGTCGATGTCTTCGAGCAGATAGGCCGCAGCCTTTTCCATTCGCACTTCGGTATAACGATAGGCCGCCGCGCGGTCACCGTCCATCGAGCCAAAGTTGCCCTGACCATCCAGCAAGACCAGCGACATCGAGAAATCCTGCGCCATGCGCACCAATGCGTCATAGATGGCTGAGTCGCCGTGCGGGTGATATTTACCCATCGCCTCGGCCACTGGCCGCGACGATTTACGGTAGGGCTTGTCATGCGTGTTGTTGGTCTCGTGCATGGCGTAAAGAATGCGCCGATGCACCGGTTTCAGACCATCGCGCAGGTCAGGAATGGCACGGCTGACGATGACCGACATGGCGTAGTCCAGATAGGACGTGCGCATTTCATGTTCGATACTAACAGACGGCCCATCATAGTCGGGACGTGCCGGTGTGTTTTCATCATCGTTTTCAGGGACTTCGGGGGTGTCGTTCACGTGTTTAGCCTAGCTTTATCACTGCTCTATATCTTGGGGTTTTCTATAGCAGATGCGCCACATCAGGTGCAATGCCTGTGGCCAAAACGCACTGGCAGCAAAGCCATCAGAGTGCCAACATATTGTTTTTATTGAAAAGTAATTATTGCCTGTCAGGCTGCACATATAGAGGCAGCAAAAGGAGGCGCAAAATGCCCCGTTCAGAAACTGAATTGATGCTCAAAGGCTATGGGCTGACCACGGCGGAATTCTATTATCATATGCCGGATTATACCCATGTGCTGAACAGCTTTGTCTGGCAGGACTATGATCTGGCCCCAGACCATCCGCGCCTGTTCAAGTTTGTCGAATTTTGGCAGTCAGAGATCGAAGGCCCGCTGCATTCAGTGCGGTTCAGCCATCGTAAGCTGTTGTCGTCCGGTGAATGGCAAAATCAGGTGGGGGAGTTCACGCTGCATTGAGGGTTAGGAATGTCGGCTATGCGGACAGAGTTAGCTTTCGCTGCGGCTGCGCGAATGTCTGGTTAGCCAAACATGTCGGCAAATTCAGCTTTGCCCCTTTCAGAGAATAGGATGGCCCGGCTTTTGATATCACGCGTTTCCCAGTTCAATTCTATGAACCTATCAAGTATCGCACGGCCAAGATTGCCAGACAAATGGGAACGGCGCGCGCTCCAATCCAAGCATTCTCGGCACAGTGTAGATGTCTTGCGGTCAAGGGCAGGAAGGTCGATGCCAAAGTCTTCAAAGAAAGTACGTCCTGCATCAGTGAGTGTGATCCCACCCTCGGTCTTGATAAGATAGCTATGTCGTTCGAGGGCGTCGAACAAGCGCACCCCCATGTCACCCGCAAGATGGTTATAACAGCTCCGCGCTGTGCGAAGGGCGGTATCTCTTGGTCCTGTCCGCGTGCGTGACAGCCCCGCCTTCTCCGCGAGACCCATCAGTCCAGCGATGAAATCGGCCACATTTTCATCGTTGATCGCGGAATAGCGATGCCGCCCCTGCTTTCGCTGCCGCAGGATGACGGCATCTGTCATTTTGCTCAAATGCGCGCTTGCGGTCTGAGGCGTAATATTTGCTTCTGCCGCCAGCTCTGTTTCCGTCAGGGTCTTTCCGCCCATCAAAGCCGTGAGCATGTTTGCGCGGGCCGGATCACCTATTAGTGCAGCAACTTTGGCTATGTCTGGCCCTTCTTTCATGCAGCCTTCTTATCAAAGAAACGGGCGTTGACGTCTACGATGCAACGCTGCCGCGATGCATTTGGTGCCTCATGCGGCGCAAAATCGGATTCTACACTATCCAGAAACGCGACAGCGCGGCGCAGCAAAGCAGATTGTGACTGGGATAGGTTATCGGGTCCATCTACGATCATATGCTCAATGAACATGACGCCTGCCTGCTTGAGGAATACAGACTCGGGACGACCGTCGCGCGTACAGACGCCATACACACCGTTCAGGAAGTGCCCCCATGTTGAATTTGCGTGATCTTCGTCAAACTGGCCAGCAACATCCGGTGCCTCCATCTGCAACTCTGCTCCGAGAGAACTGGAAAGAAACATGGATTTTGCTTGGTCATAACGGCTGAAGAAATACGAACGTGTGCGCGCTTCTGACTCCAGACCAAGTTGGACAATTTCACGATACCAATCAGTGTGTCCGCGCAGATGAAACCTGTAAGCTTGCTCATCTGGGAAATCTGCAACGAAGGACACAGACCGTCCCTTGCTATCATAGACATACGAAGGCGAGGGAAAGACCTGCGCGCGGATCAGGGCATTCAGCTGCTCTGTAGTGGTGCCGACATTGTCCGCAAACTGGCTTTCTTCAAAGAAATTTGTATAGAGATAATTCAATAGCATGGGCCGATCCTTCATGAAGCTCACTTTAAATGTATCATGAAGCAAGTACCAAATGCTTCGTTCGGGATCGAAGTGTGCTGTGAAAGTCGCCATTGGTTCGCTTCGCAGCATCGGTCAAATTGGGCTCAAAACCAGTCATTCCCATCCACCCAATCAAGCCGAGCAACTCGCCCCGCCCAGCACGCAAAACTTAGCACAATGCGGATGGTTCAGCGACACGTCGCGCTCTGCCTGCTCCAATGTCTCGCCCAGTTCAAATTCGGCTGAGTAGGGCAGCAGCGTACAGGCCAGAACCGCAGGTTTTGCAGCACCTTTGCGTTTGACCACCATGCGCGACGACGCGCACATGATCGCATCGGGCGACACGTCCAAAATGCCCCAACAGGCGGTGGTGATTTCCGGGACTTCGACGCTTTCATCCATTTCGGGGAACAGCACCGTCATGCCGAGGTTGTGGGCATCAATATCAAAGCCATGTTCCGCGTAAAACGCCGCATATCCGGCACGGCTGGATGCATCACTGTCGCCAAAGACAGACCGCCCCGCGACAGCCATGGTAAAGCCGTTGTCGCGCAGCCATTTCATACCAGTCAGGGTTTTTTCAAACGCACCCGCGCCGCGTTCCGCATCATGCAGATCGGCCCGGAAATGATCAACTGATATGCGCAGGGTGATCTTGCCGGGGTAGGCGGCATTCAACCGCATCAACCCATTCTGCATGGTTTTACGCATCATTGGTCGCATCGCATTGGTCAGGATCAGCACCTCAAACCCGCGCGACAACGCGGCTTCGGAAATCTCTATCATCTGCGGGTTCATAAACGGTTCACCACCGGTAAAGGCGATTTCATTGACCGGCCACTTACGGTCTTCGATTTGGTTCAGATAATCTGCAACCTCAGTCGCGGTGATATAGACCAGCGCATCGTTGGTCGGGCTGCTTTCGATGTAACAATTCACACATTCGATATTGCACAACGTCCCGGTATTGAACCAAAGCGTTTGGGGGGCCTTAAGCGACACAACCGCCCGGGCTTCTCCCTTAGCGGTCACATTGGGGTCCTGAAACTTGCCAGAGTTTGCCTGTGGTTCAGCGGTCTGCAAATCTTTCATTGGTGGTCCTTGTCTCGTACCATGTGTTATTGTCGAATGTGCTACGCTAGAACTCTGGCTAATAAAAGACCATGCGGCGCGACGCACAGACTTGTGAACCGCCGAAAATAGGTTATGTTTGCGCTAACAATCGCCAACTTTGGCTCAAAAAAGGTTTCCCACATGGTCTCTCGCGTCATTCCAGTTGATCCATTTGATCTGGTCATTTTTGGCGGCAGCGGCGATCTGGCGCGGCGTAAAATCCTGCCGGGTCTGTTTCGCAGGTTCTGTGCCGGGCAAATGCCTGCCGATGCCCGGATCGTTGGTGCCGCACGTGGGGATATGGATACGGCAGAATACCGGGTGATGGTGTCGGATGCGATTGGTGAATTCGGCGGCGATTTCAAATTCGAACAGACCAAGCTTGAGAGCTTCCTCGGGCAGATCGAATACATCTCAATTGACGCACGCGGCGAAAAAGGCTGGGCTGAATTGCAACAGTTGATGTCCGGCACGGGCAAGGTAGAGGCCTATTATTTCTCGGTCTCACCGTCCTTGTTTGGCGACATTGCGGAACGGCTGCAAAAATGGGGCATGGCAGATCATGACAGCCGCATCGTGGTTGAAAAACCCTTTGGCCGTGACCTTGAAACCGCCCGCGCGCTGAACAAAACCTTGGCCGCCTATTTCTCAGAAAGCCAGATTTACCGGATTGACCATTATTTGGGCAAAGAGACTGTGCAAAATCTGATGGCCGTACGGTTTGGTAACATGCTGTTCGAACCGTTGTGGAACGCGCAATATGTCGACCATATTCAAATCACGGTGGCCGAAACCGTGGGCGTCGGGGGCAGGGGTGAATATTACGATAAATCCGGTGCCATGCGGGACATGGTGCAGAACCACCTGATGCAGCTCTTGTGCCTGATCGCAATGGAACCGCCCGCGCGGTTTGATCCTGATGCAGTGCGCGACGAAAAGCTGAAAGTCATCCGGGCGCTTGATCCGGTGGCACCGCATCATATCGCACGCGGCCAATACATGGCCGAAGTCGGCGATGAAGAAGAAAACCCAGATTACCGCACCGCTGTGAATGATCCCCGCAGCCGCACAGAAAGCTTTGTTGCGCTGAAAACCCAGATCAGCAACTGGCGGTGGGCAGGCACGCCGTTTTATCTGCGCACCGGTAAACGCATGTCAGCGCGCAGTTCTGAAATCACCGTGGTGTTCAAGGAGACCCCGCATTCGATCTTTGCCGAGGACGCGGGGCGACACCGCAATGTGCTGTCCATCCGCTTGCAACCGAATGAGGGCATCACCCTAGGCGTGACCATCAAAGAACCGGGTCCCGGCGGGATGCGATTGATTGACGTGCCGCTGGACATGACCTTTGCCGATGCCTTGGGCGATCAGGACGCAGATCATGTTGATGCCTACGAACGACTGATCATGGATGTGATCCGCGGCAACCAGACGCTGTTCATGCGCGGCGATGAAGTTGAGGCCGCATGGGCTTGGACCGATCCCTTGATCCAAGGCTGGGAAGCGCGCAATGACGTGCCCAAACCCTACGAAAGCGGATCTGACGGGCCAACAGTTGCAACCGAATTGATGCGCCGGGATGGCCGTCAGTGGCGAAAGGTATCCCTATGAAAATCACTGAATACGCAGACCGCGAAATGCTGGCGATGGGCATTGCTGATATTTTGGCAAGTGACTTGGAAAATGCGCTGCTCGCGCAAGATAAGGTTTCTCTTGCAGTGCCCGGGGGCACAACGCCGGGTCCGATATTTGACCTTCTCAGCGCGGTTGATCTGGCGTGGGATCGGGTGCAGGTGATGCTGACGGATGAACGCTGGGTGCCACAAGACCACGCGCAATCGAACGCGGGTTTGATCCGCAACCGCCTGTTGGTTGGCAAAGCCGCCGCAGCACAGTTCATCCCGTTTTATCAAGAGGGCTTTGATGCCGCCCAAGGCAGTACACAGGCCGCGCAGGGGTTGGCACATGCGTTTCCCTTGTCCGTTTTGATGCTGGGCATGGGGGCTGACATGCACACCGCATCGCTGTTCCCGGGGTCCGACGGTCTTGAGGCCGCATTGGCCAGTGATGCGCCGTTGCTGTTGCCAATCATGCCGCAAGGCCACGACATTGCCCGCGTGACCTTGCCTGCGCATGTGTTGCAGGGCGCGATGGCTAAACATCTGGTGATCTTTGGCAATGACAAGCGTGAAGCCTTGGAACGCGCGCAATCCCTGCCGCCAGAGCAAGCCCCCATCGCGGCGGTGCTTGATGGCGCACAAATACACTGGGCGGAGTGAGAAAATGGAAATCTGGAAAAGCTTGAAAAGCCGTCAAAATGCTGTCGCGGATCGGCCCTTGCTGGCGCTCTTTGAGGAAGAAGCCCGCGCCGCCGATTTCGTGGTTGAAATCGCAGACATGCGGTTTGACTATGCCAAAACCAACATTGACCGTGACACCCGTGCTGACCTGATCAAGCTGGCGGAAAATGCTGGTGTTGCGGCCAAACGCGACGCGATGTTTGCCGGTGCAGAAATCAACGAAACCGAAGGCCGCGCTGTGCTGCACACCGCCTTGCGCAACCTTGATGGTGGCATGGTGATGGTCGATGGCAAGGATGTGATGCCTGGCGTGCTGGATACGCTGAGCGCAATGCGCACCTATGCCGACAAGGTCCGCGACAGTGATATCACCGATGTGGTCAACATCGGCATCGGCGGCTCTGATCTTGGGCCTGCGATGGCCGCCACCGCGCTCAGCCCCTATCACGACGGCCCACGTTGCCATTTTGTCTCTAACGTTGATGGCGCGCATATCGCAGATACGCTGCGCGGCTTGGATGCAAAAACAACGCTGGTGATTGTCGCCTCAAAAACATTTACCACCATTGAAACCATGACCAACGCCCGCACCGCGCGCGCTTGGATGCTGGACCATGGGGGCGATCCGAAAACCCAATTTGCAGCCCTCAGCACCGCCGAGGACAAGACCACCGATTTTGGCATTGATCCGGCACAGGTCTTTGGTTTTGAAGACTGGGTTGGCGGGCGCTATTCGATGTGGGGGCCGATTGGCCTGTCGTTGATGATCGCGATTGGCCCAAAGGGCTTTGATGCATTTTTACGCGGTGCGCAGGCGATGGACAGCCATTTCCGCGCGGCAGAACCGCTGAAAAACATGCCGATGATGCTGGCGTTGGTGGGGATTTGGCACAATCAAATCTGCGGCTATGCCACCCGCGCCGTGCTGCCCTATGATCAACGGCTGGCGCTTTTGCCCGCGTATTTGCAACAGCTTGAAATGGAATCCAACGGCAAGTCTGTCCAGATCGACGGAAGTGACGTTACCCACCACACCGGGCCAGTGGTCTGGGGGGCGGCGGGCACCAATGGCCAACACGCATTTTACCAGTTGATCCACCAAGGCACCCGCGTCATTCCTTGCGAATTTATGGTGGCCGCCAACGGCCACGAGGACGACCTCAAACATCATCACCAATTGCTGGTAGCAAATTGTCTAGCCCAATCCGAAGCGCTGATGCGGGGGCGTTCTTTGACCGAGGCGAACAAGATCATGGCAACAAAGGGTCTGACCGGGGCCGAGCTTGACCGCCAAGCCCGCCACCGGGTGTTTCCGGGCAATCGTCCGTCAACCACTTTGGTCTACCCGCTGCTTGATCCCTATAAGCTGGGTCAGATCGTTGCGCTTTATGAACACCGTGTGTTTGTCGAAGGCGTCATTCTGGGCATCAATTCTTACGACCAATGGGGCGTGGAGTTGGGCAAGGAACTGGCGACATCGCTGCAACCTGTTGTCAAAGGCATGGCACCAACAGACGGCAAAGACGGCTCAACAGCAACGCTGGTTGATTATATCCTCAAGCACCGCAGTTGATCCGCCGTTTCAAATAACCACTGGGCGAGTGTGAGGGGGCAAATCTTCTTCATTTACACATGGCCGTGGCCTCTAGGATATCACATCAGGTCCGGCGCACGGCCCACACGGTTGGCCAGCTTGGCCACCGTAAGCCCCTGAACAATGATCGAAAAAATCACCACGATATAGGTGCAGGCCAAGATCAGCGGTTTCCATTCGCCTTCTGGCAACGACAGGGCAAGGGCAACAGATATGCCGCCCTTTAACCCACCCCATGTCATGATCGGGGTAACACCTTCACTGAAGGTCCGAAATGGGCGCAACAAGGTGATGGGCACCACCACCGCGATCAGCCGCGCAAACAACGCGATGATGATGGTTGCCATGCCCGTCAGAAACAAGTCGCCGGAAAACGCGATGGCAAACACTTCGAACCCGATCAGCAAAAACAGCACCGCGTTCAGAATTTCATCAATGAGCTTCCAAAAGCCGTCAACATAGCGACGGGTGAGTTCAGACATTCCCTTGGCCGCCCCCACGTCACCAATCAACAGGCCCGCGCAAACCGCCATGATGGGTGCCGACACATGCAGCCAAACCGCCAGTTCATATCCCCCAAAGGCCAGACCCAGCGTCAATAAAACCTCAAGCGAATAATCATCAATGCGGCGCATCACCCGGAATGTCAGCCAGCCCAGCACAAGGCCAAGCACCGCGCCGCCAAGCGCTTCTTGGACAAACAGCATAGCCGCGCCAACCAAGGGGCTGTTGTGATCCGCGCCATGGCTATCACTAGGGAAGGCCAGCCCCACCAAGACCAAAAACACGACATAGCCCACGCCATCATTAAATAGGCTTTCGCCAGCAATCTTGGTTTCCAGCGCTTTGGGCAGATCAGCCTCGCGCAGCACGCCCAAGACCGCCACTGGATCCGTTGGCGATATCAACGCACCAAAGATCAGCGCCATCAGCAACGGCATGCCAGTCAGCCATGAAAACGCAAAACCAACAATAACCGTCGACAAAGCGATGCCCAAGGTCGCCATCAAAAACACCGGGATCCATTCGGACCGTAGATCGCTCAATTTGACATGAAGCGCCCCGGCAAACAGCAGCAGGCCCAGCATGCCTTCCAGCAAGGCTTCGGAAAAGTCGATGCCCTGAACGATGCCGCGCACGGTGTCCGCTATGTTGAGCGCGGGCCAAAGCAGATCAAGCGCCAGAAGGCCAAAGGACGCCAGCAAGGACACCACCAAAATACCGATGGCAGACGGCAATTTGAGATAAAGATAGTTGATGGCCCCAAAGCCGCCCGCAAGGACAATCAAAAGCGAGGTGATTTGTAGGAAATTCATTTAAAGCCTTTATAAACAGGGGTGGGCGATGCGCCCACCTTACCGCATGATTGCGTAAGGTGCAGGCATGCTGCACCTCTAATTAGGGCTTCATGTCATAGGTGACCCACATGGTGCGGGTGGCAAGTTTGTCATAAACACCGCGCCCACGGTAATTGTCATCCGCCGTGATCCAACGCACCATGGGCCAACCTTTTTCCCGGGCAATCGCCGCCACACCATGGATCAGCCCATCGGCAGCGCCACTGCCACGGGCATTCGGATCAACAAAGAGGTCATCAAGAAAACACATCTCTGCGGCCCGCAGCGGGCTGAAAAATGACCGATAATGGGTCAGGCCAATCAGCTTGCCCTGATCATCTTGCGCCACCAAACCGCCCGTGCTGTGGGCATCATCCATCAACCAGCCAAAGACCCGGTCGCGCATTTCAGCGGTCTGTTCGACTTTGTAAAATGTCGCATAGCCTTGATACAAGACATCCCAAGCGGCGCGGTCCTGCGCTGTCACAGGTCTGATGGATACGTCCATGTCGATCTCCTTGAGTTCATTAGCTTTCTTGAATGGCACCGTCGACCACCCCAAATCGTGTCCGCACGGGCTGCGGGATCGGATAGCGCCCCGACCCATCAGGCTGCAACAACACAATCACGCAGTCAAACGACGCGCGCAGCGTCCCGCCGGACCACAATTGTTGCGCCAACGATATCGAGGTATTGCGAAAGGCGGTGCAGCCACAGGTGGTCACATAGTTTTCGTCCATCCGCATCTCTTGGCGGTAATGGATTGTCCCAGACCGGATCACGATGCGTGGATCGGATTTAGCGTCATTTCCCGACAGCCCCCATTCCTGTACATAACGGATACGCAACCGCTCAAACCACTCCATATAAACCGCATTGTTCACATGGTTCAGCACGTCAAGTTCCGAAAACCGCACCTGATCCGCCATCGCAAGCGGTTGCGGTGTGGGAATGCCAAGTGTGGATTGTTGATCAGCTGTCAGCGGGGTGTGGTAAAGCAATGTCATATCAGATGAGTAGGCCGCACAGGTCGCGCTTGCAAGAGTGTGGGTCATTGTCCACTCTGACAAAAAGCCCAAGGGAGGACCCAGGTGATGCTTGGCCAAATGATGACGCAACCGCTGTTGATTTCCAGCCTGATTGCCCATGCAGAACGCTATCACAGTGAGGGCGGGATCGTTTCTGTCAATACAAGTGGCGGGGTCGAGAACACCACATGGGGGCAGGTCGGCCAAAACTCCAGACAATTGGCCAGCGCTTTGACCACGCTTGGCTTGGCCCCACAAGCGCGATGCGGCACCATTGCGTGGAACAACCGCCGCCACCTTGAGATTTATTTCGGCGCATCGGGGGGCGGATTTGTCTGTCACACGATCAACCCACGGCTGTTCCCCGAACAGCTGGTCTATATCCTGAACCACGCCGAGGATAAGGTGTTGTTCATCGACAAAACTTTTGTCCCGCTGGTTGCCGCGATCCGCGATAAGTTGGAGCATCTGGAGCATATCATTCTGTTGGAATCAAAGGTTGGTAATGCGGCAGACACCCTGCCGGGGATCATCGCCTATGATGATCTTTTGGCCACAGGTGATGCCGGATATCAATGGCCAAATCTGGATGAGAATACTGCTTCAAGCCTTTGTTATACATCAGGAACCACGGGAAACCCAAAGGGCGTTCTGTATTCGCATCGCTCCACTGTCTTGCATAGTTTTGGATCGAACCTTGCTGACAGCATCGGGTTTTCAGCGATGGATGTCACCTTGATGGTGGTGCCGATGTTCCATGTGAACGCATGGGGGTCACCCTATGCCTGCGCCATGGTCGGTGCGCGACTGGTCTTGCCGGGGCCGGGCTTGGATGGAGCGTCCTTGGTTGGGCTAATCGACGCCCATCGGGTGACTGTGGCTTTGGGCGTACCGACAATCTGGCTGGGCCTTTTGGGCGCAGCCAAGGCGGCGGGGTCGCCCTTAACAAGTCTGAACCGCACGGTTGTGGGTGGTTCTGCCTGTCCGCCGTCGATGATCGCCAGTTTCCGCGATACCTATGACGTTGAGGTTATTCATGCTTGGGGCATGACGGAAATGTCGCCCTTAGGCACTGTCAATCAACCGCTGGCCAAGCATCGCGATCTGCCAACCGAAGACCTGCGCAAACTGCGCGAAAATCAGGGCAGGGCGGTTTACGGGGTTGAGCTTGAGATTTGGGACGAGAACGGCAATCCCTTGCCGCAAGATGGCAAGACCCAAGGCGATCTGATGACCCGCGGCCATTGGATTTTGGACGCCTATTTCCGCTCAACCGCTGAGGAAACCCTGACCAACGGCTGGTTTGATACCGGTGATGTGGCCACGATGGATGCGGACGGTTATGTCACCATCAAAGACCGATCAAAGGACATCATCAAATCAGGGGGCGAATGGATCAGCTCAGTTGAATTGGATAACATCGCCATCGCCCATCCGAAATTGGCCGACGCCGCAGTGATTGGTGCAGCGCATCCCAAATGGGATGAACGCCCGGTGCTGATCGCAGTCAAAGCAGAAGGCGAAGACCCAACCGAAGCTGAGGTTTTGGCGATATTCGAGGGCAAGATCGCCAAATGGCAGTTGCCGGACAAGGTTGTGTTCACCGATGTCTTGCCGCGCAATGCCACGGGCAAAGTGCTCAAGCGGACCTTGCGGGACCAGTTTGGCGACGTGTTGCTTTAGGTTTTCCAACGTCCCAATCGCGGGATGCCCCGGGTGAACAGCCATGCCAATATCTTTGGCATACCATCACGGCGCATCGCGGCGACACACTCGGCCTGAAACTCCTTCACCGTCGCGCCTGGATGCAGAAACGCGCCGTCATCGTAGCAGTATGAACAATAGGTGTCGCTGCGGGTGCCGTCCTTTTCAGTTCCGCCGCCAAGCGGATCTTTGTTGATGGGCATGCCGCAGCTTTGGCAAAACTTAGCCATGGATATGCTCCTCTACAACCATCAGCACAGCATAGCACGATTTGATGGAAATTGATATGTGCTTAGAAAGGGAAGGAATGGAGCGGGTAACGAGAATCGAACTCGTAACTAAAGCTTGGGAAGCTGCCGTGATACCTTTTCACCATACCCGCGTGCCATTGATCAAATATGATGCAGGACGTAGGAGGTCAAGAGATCAAACTACGCTGCTTGCGCGGTAAAGAAGTTGATCTGCGCCGGAATGCGCAGCCCTTCGCGTCCATCAAAGGGTGCAAACAGGTCTTGCACCATATCGTGCAGGGCGGTGATTTGATCAGTAGTGGCGTCAAAGTGTTTGATCGCAACATCGGCGGGTCCAATGCTCAGGACCATGCTGGCAAAATCGGCCAAGCTACTTTGAGGGGTCAGCATGATTTCCGCGGTGTCGCAGTGCGGATTTTGCAACCCGGCTTGGCGCAAAACATTCAAAACACGGGTCGGGTCCCGAAAGGCAAAAGGGCCGGGCAGGTCGGGATCGATTTTGGGCGGTGATCCGATAATGCTGCGCGCGGCTTGGGCTGGAAAGGTGAAAAACGGATTATCAGGGATTTGCCCCCACGCTGCAAAGGTGACTTTGCCGCTAGGTTTCAGGGCACGCGACATATTGGCAAATGCCGCCACTGGGTCGGCAAAAAACATCACCCCGAAACGGGATAGTAAGTGGTCAAATTCGGTTTGCTCAAAGGAATGAACCTGCGCATCCGCTTCAATGAAACTGACCTGTGGCAAATCCTGCGCACGTTCATCAGCGCGCGCCAGCATCGGCGCTGAGATATCTGCCCCAACCACACGACCATCCGGCCCAACCACTGCGCCCAGTTGCATGCTGCTTGCCCCGGTGCCACAACCGATGTCGAGCACCGCTTCACCTGATTGCACGGCAGCACGGGCCAAAACGCCGTCCAACACCGGTTGCATGTGATGGTCCAACGCTGCTTCAAACCGCAGCCATTTTGGCCCGGCGGCCGTGCTCCAGAAATCGCGCTGGTCGCTGTTGGAAGCGTCAGTCATCTGGCTGTTTCCTTTTATGTTACCCCCGGCGACGGCGACGGCCACCTCCAGCGTTATCGCCACTGCCACCAGTGTTAAAGGTCGCAGTGGGCAGAGTGACAATGCTGTTCAGGATCGGGAACGGTTCAACCGCATTCGGGATGGCAGAGGCGTTCACAAAATGCTCCTGGAAACGCGGTTCAATCGCTGTTTCAACCTTGTGGATTGCACGCACCGTGGCCTCAATTTCGGCCCGCGCATCGGTATTGAGCAGGGCAATCCGCGCGCCGGTCCCCGCGGCATTGCCCGCCGATGTTACTTTGTCCAACGTCGCATCCGGGATCATCCCCAAGATCATCGCGTGTTTGGGTGAAATATGCGCACCAAAGGCACCCGCAAGCACCACCCGGTCCACCTTGTCGACGCCGAATTTGTCCATCAACAGGCGCGCACCGGAATACAGTGCGGCCTTGGCCATTTGAATTTCGCGAATGTCGCGGTTGGTCACGGTGATCCTGGGGCCGCCGACCGCTGTGCCATCATACACCAGATAGGAATTGGTGCGCCCGTCCTCAAACACTGATGGCGATCCGGTTTGTTCCGCTGTCCCGATCAAACCCGGCGCATCAACAATGCCGTGCACCCGCATTTCGGCGACCATTTCGATAATGCCCGACCCGCAGATGCCAGTCACACCCGTGGTGGCGATGGCATCTGCAAAGGCATCATCATCTGACCACAGGTCTGATCCAATCACCTTGAACCGGGCAACCTTGGTCACCGGATCAATCTCTACCCGCTCAATCGCCCCCGGTGCGGCACGCTGCCCGGACGAGATTTGCGCGCCTTCAAACGCGGGCCCCGTGGGGGACGAACAGGCCAATACTTTTTCCTTGTTGCCCAGCAGGATTTCAGCGTTAGTGCCGACATCAACAACCAGAACCAAATCCTCAGACTTGTCCGGTGCTTCGCTCAGCGCCACCGCAGCCGCATCCGCACCGACATGCCCAGCGATGCAGGGCAGCAAATAAACCCGCGCTGAAGGGTGTATGTTCAATTCCAGATCCTTGGCCCGCAAGCGGATCGCGTTGGAAGTTGCCAAGGCAAAGGGAGCCTGACCCAACTCAAACGGATCAATGCCTAGAAACAAATGGTGCATCACCGGGTTACACACAAAGACCGCATCGACAATAAGGTCCTTGTCAACATGGGCCTCGGTTGCGATTTGGGTAAAGAGGCCGTTCATACCTTCGCGCACAGCGCGGGTCATTTCTTCGGCACCGGAAGCATTCATCATCGAATAGCTGACACGGCTCATCAAATCTTCGCCAAAGCGGATTTGCGGGTTCATCACGCCCGAGGACGCAACAACTTCGCCGGTTTGCAAATCACACAGATGCGCGGCAATGGTGGTGGACCCCAGATCAACCGCCAGACCGTAAACTGTGCCTTCGTAATACCCCGGCCAGATGTGCATGATCCGCGGTGGGTTCTCTGCATCGCCAAGATGCAATGCAACCGTGACTTTCCAATTGCCCTTGCGCAGCACCGGCTGCATCAATTGCAAAATATGCAGATCGGCGTTGACCTTTTCCAGTTCCCATTGATCGCGAAGGGCATCACGCAAGCGTTCCAAGTCCCCGGACGGGTCGTGCATGTCAGGTTCAGTCACTTCGACATAATAGAGCTTGGTGGATGGGTTCAGCACAATATCGCGCGCCTCGGCGCGTTTGCGCACCACCTGTTTGTGCACTTGGCTTTCCGGTGGCACGTCGATGACAACATCCCCCTGAACCGCCGCCTGACAGCCCAAGCGACGGCCATCAATCAACCCGCGCTTGTCCTTGTAACGCTGCTCAACCGAATTCCATTCCGACAGGGCATCATCACGCACCGTGACCTTATGTTTGGAAAATTCACCATAGCTTGGGGTGATCTGACATTTGGAGCAAATCCCACGCCCGCCACAAACCGAATCCAAATCGACGCCAAGTTGGCGCGCGGCGGTTAAGATTGGGGTGCCCATGGCAAAATGCCCGCGCTTGCCTGACGGCGTGAAAATCACCAGTGGATCGTTGCTCATAGTCTGCTGTCCTCAAACGCTTTTTCACACCATAGCGTTAAGCACGACGGACGAAAGGCAGTGAGCGGCAAAAAAAGGGCCTGTCGCGCCATCTTTGGCCGATTGGAATGGTTGTATTTTAATTCCCGCCATCAGCCCTTGGCATCCCTGCACATCCGTGAAATAGCAAACCGCCAAATGAACCCAAAAAATAACCATGACCCAGAGGTGTATTATGGAGATTCGTGAGGCACTGACCTTTGATGATGTATTGCTGGTTCCGGGCGCGTCCTCGGTGCTGCCGTCCACGGCCGATACCCGCACATTTGTCACCAAATCCATTGCGTTGAACATTCCGCTGCTGAGCTCAGCCATGGACACCGTGACCGAGGGGCGTATGGCCATTGCCATGGCACAGGCGGGCGGTATGGGTGTGATCCACCGCAACCTGAACATTGAAGAACAGGCCCGCGAAGTGCGCCGCGTCAAACGGTTTGAGAGCGGCATTGTCTATAGCCCGATTACCCTGACCGCCGATCAGACACTGGCGGACGCCAAAGAACTGCAAAGCCGCTATAACGTCACTGGTTTTCCGGTTGTGGATGGCTCTGGCCGGGTTGTGGGCATCGTCACCAACCGCGACATGCGCTTTGCCTCTGATGACCGCACGCCCGTCAAGGCGATGATGTCGACAGATAACCTTGCGATTTTGCATGAACCTGCGGACCGGGACGAAGCGATCAGCCTGATGAAGGCGCGCCGCATCGAAAAGCTGTTGATCACTGATAAAAGCGGTAAATTGACGGGCCTGCTGACCCTCAAAGACACCGAACAGGCGGTCTTGAACCCCACGGCCTGCAAAGACGACTTGGGCCGTCTGCGCGTTGCTGCCGCCACAACCGTAGGCGACGCCGGATATGAGCGCTCACAAGCCTTGGTCGACGCGGGCGTTGATATGATCGTGATCGACACTGCGCATGGCCATTCTGAAGGCGTGGCACGCGCGGTTGAGCGGGCCAAGGCGCTGAGCAATGAAGTGCAGGTTGTCGCGGGCAATGTGGCCACAGGTGCCGCAACACGCGCCCTGATTGATGCAGGTGCAGACGCGATCAAAGTTGGCATTGGCCCCGGTTCGATCTGCACAACCCGTATGGTTGCTGGGGTGGGCGTGCCACAATTGACCGCGATCATGGATTGCGTTGCAGCAGCAGGCGACATTCCGGTGATCGCCGACGGGGGTATCAAGTTTTCCGGCGATTTTGCCAAAGCCATCGCCGCTGGCGCGTCCTGCGCCATGGTTGGGTCGATGATCGCAGGCACCGACGAAAGCCCCGGCGATGTGATTTTGTATCAGGGCCGCAGCTTCAAAAGCTTCCGTGGCATGGGCAGCCTTGGCGCAATGGCCAGCGGGTCTGCGGATCGGTATTTCCAAAAGGACGCGGCCAGTGACAAATTGGTGCCCGAAGGCATCGAGGGGCAGGTGGCCTATAAAGGCAGCGCCGCTGCCGTTGTGCACCAGATGGTTGGCGGCCTGCGTGCTGCGATGGGCTATACCGGATGTGCGACAGTTGCGGAGATGCGCAAGAACTGCACTTTTGTGAAAATCACCGGTGCGGGTCTGAAAGAAAGCCATGTGCATGACGTACAGATCACTCGGGAATCACCAAACTATCGCGCTGGATAGCTAATATTTTCAACGCAGTACGAACCATATTTAAAGTACTGGAGCTGTTATGACACCCGGCGCACGCGTGGCTGCGGCCATCGAAATTCTGGATGATATGGCCGGGGGACTTGCCGCCGAACAGGCGCTGACCCGTTGGGCACGCCGCAGCCGTTATGCCGGATCAAAAGACCGCGCTGCAATCCGTGATCATGTCTTTGATGTCCTACGGTCACGCAAAGTGGCGGCCTATTACGGTGGATCAGACAACGCGCGGGCGCTAATGATTGGCCTGCTGCACCACCAAGGCGCTGATATTGATGGGCTTTTTAACGCACAAGGACATGCGCCCGCACCGCTAAGCAACGCAGAAGCAGACTTTGTGGACACACCAACAGACCCACAGATCACATGGAATTTGCCCGATTGGGTCGTGCCGATCTTTGAGGCATCCCTTGGCGATCAGGCCGAGGCCACAGCCCTTGCCCTGCAAAACCGCGCACCGATCACATTGCGGGTCAATTTGGCCAAAACCACCCGGGACGCCGCGCAAAAAATGTT
Source organism: Sulfitobacter sp. (assembly GCA_051251995.1). Classification (GTDB taxonomy): domain Bacteria; phylum Pseudomonadota; class Alphaproteobacteria; order Rhodobacterales; family Rhodobacteraceae; genus Sulfitobacter. Next base: position 57,082 of record JBPOFF010000003.1, on the reverse strand, counting down.
GCACGAGCAAGGCATAGAGACAGACACAAACCCCTTGGCAAGCTCCGCACTTACCGTCACCGAAGGTGCACGCAAAATACGGAATTCTGCTGCTTTTTCAGAGGGCTATGTCGAACTTCAGGACGCCGCCAGCCAAGCGGTGGTGGCCACCCTGCCAAAAGACGGCAAGGTGCTAGACTACTGCACAGGCGGTGGCGGCAAAGCACTGGCCTTGGCGATGGATACCACCCGCAAGGTATTTGCCCATGACATCGACACGGGCCGCATGGCTGACCTGCCAACCCGGACCGAACGGGCGGCAGCGGGTGTTGTTCAGCTTGAAACGGATGATCTGGCCGCACATGCGCCTTTTGACGTTGTGCTTTGTGATGCACCTTGTTCAGGCTCGGGGGCGTGGCGCCGTGCCGCCGAGGGCAAATGGACGCTGACACCAGATCGCTTGGTCGCATTGACCGACATTCAGGACGACATCCTTGATAAAGCCGCGGCGTTGACCGGCCCTACGGGCATACTGGCCTATGCCACCTGTTCCGTTTTCAAACCTGAGAACGAAGACCGCGTTAACGCCTTCCTCGCGCGCAATGCCGACTGGCGCTGCACGTTTTCGCAGCGCTATGCGGTTGATGAACATGGCGATGGCTTTTTCACAGCACACTTGACCCGAGCGTAACAGTTCGCATACTCAACTTATGCGGGCAAAATCAGTTTGGTTAAAGGCTGGTTAACTCTTGATGCGCGTAACTGTTGGTACGATTCGCGGATTTCGGGGACGGCATTGCAAAAAGTTACCTCCACCATTGATGAAACACCCAAAAATACGCTTCGGCCGTCTGGCCGTGGCAAGGTATTGTTTCTGCTGGCATTTGTCCTTGTCGTGTTGGCGATATTGGTGCCGCACAAAGGTATGACACTGGGCCTCATCGCAAGCGCCATCGGGATTTTCAGTGCGGCGGTTTTCTCAACCCTTATCGCCAGCTTTCGATCGCGCAAACAAATCAACGTCTTGGATGTCGTTGCCACATTCATTGAGAATGACACGGCCCCCGGCATTATCGCCACAGGTGATGGCAAAGTCATTTCCCAAAACGCCGCGGCCAAATCTCAGTTTAATACCCCGCAAAGTGAAACACTTGCTGAAATCCTAAACACTCAATTTGCCAACCCCAGTGGAATTTTGTTCCGGTTACAGTCGCAGGTAAATGCCACTGGTGCCGCCCAAGAAGACATCGTCACCCGCAGCGGTCATATCCGGTTGTCAGTTCATGAAATGCACCCTGACAGCTATATCTGGCGGGTTGAGCAGATCGCTGAGCGTGCCGCGCCGCGCAACTCAGGTGATAGCGTTCAACTGCCCATGCTGATGGTCGGGCGCGGCGATGCAATTTTGTTTATGAACGATGCTGCGCGACAGTTAACGGGCGCACGGGTCAAATCCTTGGACCGGGTCTTTACCAGCTTACCCGTAGTGCCGGGCGTGCCTGCCGAGATCAGCACAGCCAATGGCCCGAAAATGACCATGGTGGCAGATGTTCCCGCAGGCGCAGGACGCAGGGCGCTTTATTTGCTGCCGGCACCAGATGGCCAAACGGCCGGAAAAGGCTGGCAAGTCTTTCAGGAATTACCTGTTCCGATGATCAAAGTCGCCCCGGACGGCACGGTACTGTCTTTCAACCGCATGGCGGCACAGCTTATCGGTGTTTCATTGACCAAGGACGCTGTCTTGTCGAACCTCATGGAGGGGTTAGGGCGGTCCATCTCTGATTGGTTGGGCGATACATTGGGCGGGCGTTCTGTGCAAAAGTCCGAATTTTTGCGCCTTACCCGCACCGACCGCGAGGTCTTTGTGCAAGTCACCCTCAACCGGATTACCGAAGATGGGGCACCAGCATTAATCGCCGTGATGCATGATGCAACAGAATTAAAGTCGCTGGAAGCACAGTTTGTCCAAAGCCAGAAAATGCAAGCCATCGGTCAGTTGGCAGGTGGCGTTGCGCATGACTTTAACAACCTTCTGACCGCGATTGCCGGCCACTGTGACCTTTTGCTGCTGCGTCATGATCAAGGCGACCCAGACTATGCTGATCTGGTTCAGATCAACCAAAACGCTAACCGTGCTGCGGCACTTGTCGGGCAGCTTTTGGCGTTCTCACGCAAACAAACACTGCGCCCTGAAACGCTTGACATGCGCGATACGCTTGCGGATCTCACCCATTTGTTAAACCGGTTGGTTGGCGAAAAGGTGACCCTGACGCTCAGCCATGATCCGATTCTAAAGCCGATCCGCGCCGACAAACGGCAGTTAGAACAGGTATTGATGAACCTTGTTGTGAATGCCCGTGATGCGATGCCTGCGGGGGGTGAAATTAGGATTGTAACGGAATGTACGACCTTGACCGAACCGCTGGTGCGCGACCGCGTCAGCGTGCCAGCGGGGGAATATGTAACCGTTCAGGTCAGCGATGACGGTGTTGGTATTCCACCGGATAAATTGCAAAAAGTTTTTGAGCCGTTTTTCACCACCAAACGTACGGGCGAGGGAACCGGGCTGGGCCTGTCCACCGCATATGGCATCGTAAAACAGACCGGCGGCTTTATCTTTGCCGATTCCACCGTGGGTCTTGGGACATCCTTTACGTTGTATTTTCAGGTGCTTGACGTGCAGCCTGCTCAGGTCGCGCAAAAATCTGCAAAACCTGTGCAAAGCACCCCAAAACATGCTGATGGTGTTATTCTATTGGTAGAAGACGAAGCGCCCGTGCGGGCCTTTGCCAGCCGTGCCTTGCGCCTGCGTGGCTATACGGTGTTAGAGGCTGACTCGGCTGAGGCCGCCTTGAAAACACTTGAGGATGAGAGCCTGAACATCGACGTTTTTGTTACCGATGTGGTGATGCCCGGTATGGATGGCCCCAGTTGGGTCCGAGAAGCGCTTAAGAACAGGCCAGATGTCAGGATCGTTTTTGTCTCAGGCTATGCCGAGGATAGTTTCGGAGAAGAGCAAACCAAAATACCAAATTCGGTTTTCTTGCCAAAACCGTTTTCACTCAATGATCTGACGGACACGGTGCACCGCCAACTGCACTAAGAGCTAATCGATGCTGTCATAAAGCGCGAATTCATCCGCAAACTTGCGTCTAAAACGCATTTCAACATCACGTGACAGTTCCAAAGGTATTGAGGGCGATACATTTTCACGGGTGAGGGTCAGATCAACACCCAACCGCTCTTTTAGAAACGCCTGCAACTTTGGCTGATCTTCGTACCGGAAATAATGGCTGATCCCAGTGCCGTTTGGCTGACTTTTCATAAAATTGAGCTGACTGCCCACATCTGCAAACCCCGGTTTGTCGCCCTTCATATAGGCCAGTACAAATTCATCAAAGCTGATCCCGAAGGTGTTGTTAGGTTTGCCCTGCATAAAGGGCCGCTGCCGATAGCGATACCAACTGCCCAACCACGACACCGGCTCGCGCATCACTGCCATCAGTTCCAGTTCGACATCGCAGACCTTAAGGAACATCGGCCGGATAAACCGATTATATCGGTAGACAGGCGCATGTTTCAGCATCGGTGGTTCAGAGATCACCATATCCGCTCGCGGGGCAAGTGCTGCCTCATAAGCGGTGGTTCCGGTTTTCGGCACAGAGAGAAACACAAGACGTTCTTTATAAAAAACAAGCACCTACATAAAACTCCCGCATCACATTCTGAATATCATTCAGCGTAAACTACTTCTTAACCTAGATGGGAAAAAGATAGGGAATGAAATAATTTGATTGAAATGTTCTCTTTTTGGTCCCATATGGAACATTAGAAGAACAAAAATATGCGGACCCATCAGCGATTGTAGCGGGCGGTCCACTGTGACACTAAGGGAATAGGCAAAATGGCAACGGCAGATCTTTTGACAATGGACAGCAAAAAAACCGCAGAAAAGCAAAAGGCGCTCGACAGCGCGCTGGCGCAAATTGAACGTCAATTCGGCAAAGGCTCAATTATGAAGCTGGGCGCCGAAGGGGCTATTCAGGACATCAGAGCAAGCTCAACAGGGTCGCTTGGCCTTGATATTGCGCTTGGCATTGGCGGGTTGCCAATGGGCCGGATCATTGAGATTTACGGCCCGGAATCATCGGGCAAGACCACGCTGACGCTGCATTGTATTGCAGAACAGCAAAAGGCTGGCGGCGTCTGTGCCTTTGTTGATGCGGAACACGCGCTTGACCCTCAATATGCTCGCAAGCTGGGCATCGACATTGACGAATTGCTGATTTCGCAACCCGACACTGGTGAACAGGCGCTTGAGATCACCGATACATTGGTGCGGTCCGGTGCGGTCAACATGGTTGTGGTCGATTCCGTCGCCGCCCTGACACCCAAGTCCGAGCTTGAAGGTGACATGGGTGACAGCAGCGTTGGCGTTCAGGCCCGTTTGATGAGCCAAGCCATGCGTAAATTGACCGGCTCAATCAGCCGTTCCAATTGTATGGTGATTTTCATCAACCAGATCAGGATGAAAATCGGCGTGATGTTTGGCTCTCCTGAGACAACATCCGGCGGCAATGCGTTGAAATTCTACTCCTCCGTCCGTCTTGATATCCGCCGGATTGGCGCGCTTAAAGACCGCGACGAAGTGGTGGGCAACGCCACCCGCGTCAAAGTCGTTAAGAACAAAGTTGCGGCACCGTTCAAACAGGTCGAATTCGACATCATGTACGGCGAAGGCATCTCCAAGATGGGTGAGCTGCTGGATATTGGCGTCAAAATGGAAGTGGTCGATAAATCCGGATCATGGTTCAGCTATGGCGACGAACGGATTGGGCAGGGCCGTGAAAATGCCAAGCAATTCCTTAAGGATAATCCGACGATGGCGATGGAGATCGAAGATAAAATTCGTGCGGCACATGGCCTTGATTTCAATGGCTCCGATAAGGATGACATCGACATTCTTGAGGCCTAATAGGTCTGGGAAACAGCGCGCAAAGACATTTGTGTGTTTACATCAAAGGGCGTCCCTGACCGGGGACGCCTTTTTCGTGTGGTCCCCCTGTGGACAGCGCCGGGTGCCAAGGGTATTTGAAACCTAACATTTGCCCCGGAAGGCCCTGACATGAAGACGCTTAACGATATTCGATCCACCTTTTTGTCCTATTTCGACAAACAAGGCCATTCCGTTCAGGCCTCTGGCCCCTTGGTGCCGCGCAATGACCCGACGTTGATGTTTGCCAACTCGGGCATGGTGCAGTTCAAAAACCTGTTCACCGGGCTTGAAACCCGCGACTATAACCGCGCGACCTCGGCACAGAAATGCGTGCGGGCCGGCGGCAAGCATAACGATCTGGATAATGTAGGTTATACCGCCCGCCACCATACGTTTTTTGAAATGCTCGGCAACTTTAGCTTTGGCGATTACTTCAAGGCAGATGCGATTGCGTTTGCTTGGGAATTGCTGACGAAAGATTTTGGCATCGATCCAACCCGACTGTTGGTCACCGTTTACCACACCGATGAGGAAGCCGCCGACATCTGGAAAAAGGTCGCAAACCTGCCGGACGAGCGGATCATCCGCATCGCGACGGACGACAATTTCTGGCGCATGGGCCCAACCGGGCCTTGCGGCCCCTGTACCGAAATTTTCTATGACCACGGCGATCATATCCCCGGTGGCCCCCCGGGCAGCCCAGATGAAGATGGAGACAGGTTTATCGAAATCTGGAATCTCGTTTTCATGCAGAACGAACAATTTGCTGACGGCACCCTGAGTCCACTCGACATGCAGTCGATTGATACTGGTATGGGGTTGGAGCGGATTGGTGCACTGCTGCAAGGCAAACACGACAACTATGACACCGATCTATTCCGCAGCCTGATTGAAGCCAGCGGTCATGCGTTGAGCGTTGACCCCTTTGGCGCGGGCAATGTACATCACCGGGTGATTGCAGACCATTTGCGCTCAACTTCGTTCCTGATTGCCGACGGTGTGATGCCCGCGAATGACGGCCGCGGCTATGTGCTGCGCCGGATCATGCGCCGCGCCATGCGCCATGCGCATTTACTGGGGGCCAAAGACCCGTTGATGTTCAAATTGGTGCCCGCTTTGGTGCAGCAGATGGGATCAGCTTATCCAGAGTTGGGCCGCGCACAGGCGTTGATCACCGAGACACTCCAGCAAGAAGAAACCCGGTTCAAACAGACCTTGGAACGCGGTTTGAAACTGTTGGAAGATGAGGTCAGCGCACTGCCGGAAGATGCCGTTCTGCCCGGCGATGCGGCGTTCAAACTGTATGACACCTATGGATTCCCGCTTGATCTGACTCAAGATGCGCTGCGCGAACAGGGGCGCGGCGTGGATACGGCTGGCTTTGAAGTGGCGATGGAAGCTCAAAAGGCCAAGGCCCGCGCCGCTTGGTCCGGGTCTGGTGAAGCGGCGGATGCGACCGTCTGGTTTGATGTGGCGGATAAACATGGCACCACTGATTTTCTGGGCTACGATACTGAGGTCGCAGAAGGCCAAATCATTGCGGTGATCGTGGACGGCGCTATTGCCGAAACGGCACCCAAGGGCACCAGCGTTCAAATCGCGCTGAACCAAACGCCGTTCTATGCCGAATCCGGCGGGCAGGTGGGGGATACTGGCGTGATCAAGACCGATACCGGCACGATCAATGTCACGGACACCCGCAAGACCGCTGGCGTTTTTGCCCATATCGGACAGGTGATTGAGGGCGAGGTGAAGCCCGGCCAAAACGCGGTGCTGACTGTTGATCACACCCGCCGCACGTCGATCCGTGCCAACCATTCTGCCACCCACTTGCTACACGAGGCATTGCGCGGCACCTTGGGCAATCACGTGGCGCAACGCGGGTCGTTGAATGCGGCAGAGCGGCTGCGTTTTGATTTCAGCCATGCCAAAGCGCTCAGTGCTGAAGAATTGACCAAGGTTGAGCGTGAGGTGAACGCTTATATCCGACAGAATGCCCCGGTTGAGACCCGGATCATGACCCCGGATGATGCCCGCGCGATTGGTGCACAGGCGCTCTTTGGTGAAAAATACGGCGACGAAGTGCGGGTGGTGTCGATGGGCCATCAAGCCGGATCCGGCAAGGGCAGCGACAAGGCGACCTATTCGCTTGAGCTGTGCGGCGGTACGCATGTGCGCCAGACCGGTGATATCGGCCTTTTCGTACTACTCGGTGACAGCGCTAGCAGCAGTGGTGTTCGACGGATTGAGGCACTAACAGGTGCAGAGGCACTAGGTTACGTCGCGCTACAGCGTGATATTGTTCGCTCGGCATGCGACGCTATTTCTACGACCCCTGATCGGTTGACTGCTCGAATTAAAGGGGAAATAGCCAACACAAAAGAGGCTCGAAATGAATCGGCGCAACTGCGTCGTGAACTGGCTATGTCCGGTGGCGGAGCTGCTGCAATTGAACCACGTGATGTGGATGGGGTAAAATTCATCGCTCAAGTGCTGACAGGCGTGACAGGCAAAGACCTGCCCGCATTGGTCGACGAACATAAGGCCAAACTTGGCTCTGGTGTTGTGCTGCTGATTGCGGATGCAGGCGGCAAGGCGGCTGTGGCTTCGGGTGTGACATCTGATCTAACGGACCGTATTTCGGCTGTTGATCTGCTCAAGGCGGCGGTTGTTGAACTGGGCGGTAAAGGCGGTGGTGGCCGTCCTGATATGGCGCAGGGTGGCGGGCCGAGCATTGAAAACGCAGATGCAGCGATCACCGCTGCTGCGAATATCTTGAAAGGATAAGACCCATGGGCGCACTTTGGATTGCACATGTGACGGTGACCGACGAAGAGGCGTACAAGAAGTACGCAGCGGGTGCGACAGTTGCGATTGCGGATCACGGCGGCGAGTTTATCGCCCGTGGCGGCCGTTTTGTTCAGCTGGAAGGCAAGAAACGCCCCCGCAACGTGGTGGCGCGTTTTCCCGATGTGGAAACAGCTGAAAAATGTTATCATTCAGAGACTTATCAAGCAGCATTAAACTTCGCCCGTGGTGCATCCGAACGGGAATTGATGATTATAGAGACCAGCGAATAACGCGCCAGTACTTGATCTAACATTCTAGAAATAAAAAGGCCGGGCGCTGTAAGCGACCGGCCTTATTGTTGATATACCAGCTAAACTCAGCTCGCCTTAGACATCCGCTTACGCTCATGCGGGTCCAGATAGCGCTTACGCAGGCGGATCGCATTTGGCGTCACTTCAACCAATTCATCATCGTCGACATAGGCAATGGCCTGTTCCAGCGACAATGTGACAGGTGTGGTCAAACGCACCGCTTCATCCGTACCGGAGGCACGCACGTTGGTCAGCTGCTTACCCTTCAACGGGTTCACTTCCAGATCGTTTTCACGGCTGTGTTCACCAATGATCATGCCTTGGTAGACGTCAGTCTGCGCCCCGATAAAGAATTTGCCACGGTCTTCAAGCTTCCACAGCGCATAGGAAACGGCGGTGCCATTCTCCATCGAAATCAAAACCCCAGCACGACGGCCCGGAATTGGACCTTTGTGCGGTGCCCAGTCATGGAACACCCGGTTCAACACGCCCGTACCGCGCGTGTCGGTCAGAAATTCACCGTGATATCCGATCAATCCACGCGATGGCACCAAGGCCACGATGCGGGTTTTGCCAGCACCGGCGGGTTTCATCTCAACCAGTTCACCTTTGCGAGTGCCGGTGATCTTTTCGATAACCGCACCTGAATATTCATCATCCACGTCGATGGTGGCTTCTTCGATGGGTTCATGACGCACACCGTCGATGTCGCGGAACAACACCTGGGGGCGAGAGATAGACAGTTCAAACCCTTCGCGACGCATGTTTTCGATCAAAACGCCCATCTGCAATTCGCCACGGCCAGCGACTTCGAACGCTTCGCCACCCGGTGTGTCGCTGATCTTGATCGCGACGTTTGATTCGGCTTCTTTCATCAGGCGCTCACGGATGACCCGCGACTGGACTTTCTTGCCGTCACGACCTGCCAAGGGGCTGTCATTGATGCCAAAGGTCACAGTGATGGTGGGCGGATCAATTGGTTGCGCGGGCAGGGCGGTGTTCACCGATTGGGCCACGATACTGTCGGCCACCGTTGCCTTGGACATGCCCGCGATGGACACGATATCACCCGCTTCGGCCACATCAATAGCTTGCTGGCTGAGACCACGGAACGCCATGATCTTAGTCACGCGGAAGTTTTCGATCAATTCGCCTTCACGCGACAGCGCTTTGACCTGTTCACCCGCCTTAAGCTGGCCCGTCTCAACGCGGCCCGTCAGCATCCGCCCAATAAACGCATCCGCGCCCAAAGTGGTGGCCAACATGGTAAACGGCTTGTCAATATCGACCAATTGCTTTGGTGCTTTGACGTGTTCAACAATCAGGTCGAACAGCGCGGACAGATCCTTGCGCGGGCCGTCAAGCTCCATATCCGCCCAGCCATTACGGCCAGAGGCATACATAGAAGGGAAATCAAGCTGATCATCATCTGCGCCAAGGTTGGCAAACAGATCAAAACATTCATCCAACGCACGGTCAGGTTCAGCGTCGCCTTTATCAACCTTGTTCAGCACCACAATCGGACGCAGACCAAGGGCAAGCGCCTTGGAGGTCACAAATTTGGTCTGGGGCATCGGGCCTTCGGCGGCGTCCACCAGCAGAACAACACCGTCCACCATCGACAAGATACGTTCAACTTCGCCGCCAAAGTCAGCGTGTCCGGGCGTGTCAACGATGTTGATCCGCACGCCTTTCCATTCCACTGACGTGGGTTTAGCAAAGATCGTGATTCCGCGTTCACGTTCCAGATCGTTACTGTCCATGGCGCGTTCGGTTGTCGCCTGGTTTTCCCGGTAGGTCCCGGATTGTTTCAGCAATTCATCCACCAGCGTTGTTTTACCGTGGTCAACGTGAGCGATAATTGCGATGTTGCGCATGTCCATGAGTTCAGCCTTTTTCAGGAGTTGTCGCGCCCATACCGTGCAGGCGCAGCAAAGGCCAGTGAAAAAAGGACTCTTACGTCGCGTTGTCACTATCGTTGCTGGCACGCGTCAGGGGCAATGGCTCTTTGAAGGTTAATGTTCGGTAAGGGAATGGAATTTCAATACCTGCCTCATCCAGTGCCCGCTTGACGGCCGAAACCACCTGATCACGGCTGGATCTGATGTCGATGGGGCGTGATCCTGTCCACCATGTGACTTCAAAATTTATCGAACTGTCGGCAAATTCCTGTGCAAAAATCTCAACATCCCGCACATCGTCGCGCACAGCATCAACCCCGCGTACTGCATTGGCGATCACGTCGCGGGCGGCGTCAATATCTTCGCCGTAGGCAACACCGCAGATGATGGTGGTACGGCGCACATCACGGGCGGTGCGAATGGTCACTGGATTTTTAAAAAACATCGCGTTGGGGGCAACCACAAGCTGACCATCTGTTTGCCGTATGTGCGTGTCGCGAATGGTAATTTTTTCGACCTGTCCTTCGATATCTTCGCAGTCAATGTAGTCTTCGATGGAAAATGGTTCGCGAAGTAGCAAAAGAATACCCGCCAGAAAGTTCTCAAACACGTCTTTAAAGGCAAAACCGATGGCCACACCACCAACCCCAAGGGCCGTCAGAGCCTTGCCAGGTGTGATGGTTGGAAAGGCGATGGTAATGGCAATGAGCACCCCAAATAACCAAAGTCCCACCGTGATCAGCATCATAAGGACATCAACCAACGCACGACGCATATGCGCGCGACGCAGAGACCGTGGCAGGATCCAATGGATTATTTTAATCGACAGCCAAATAACAATCAAAAAGACCACAGCAAGAATCAGTTGCGGCAACAGCCCCCAGAACCCTGTCGCATACCCCTCAAGTTGGTTGCGCAGGGCATCGGGCATTGTTGCCCAAATTGATCCAAAGAAATCTGACATATGAATACTACCCTTTTATCTGCATCGGGTTCAGCGTTAATGCGGGGTTGCGGATGAAAACAAATGTATAACAGCAATGCCCGCAATGATAAGAGCCAACCCCAGTATAGCAGGCAGGTCGAGCCGCTGACCAAAAACGGCAAAACCGATGGTCGCGATCAAGATGATCCCAAGGCCAGACCACAGCGCATATACCACCCCAACCGGCATCACCTTGAGCGTGATGGACAGCAGATAAAACGACACCGCATAGGCGACAATAACCAATATCGAAGGCCAAAACCGGGTAAATTGTTGCGAGGCTTGCAGCGCAGTTGTGCCAATTGTTTCAGCCAACACGGCCATGGCAAGGATCAGATAAGTCGGCATGAGGTCACTTTCATAACGGCAATTGGGTGGTTTCCTTGATCTCTTCCATGACAAAGCTGGCTGAGACATCGGACAGGGGCACGCGGCGGATCAGGGCCTGATACAACTGATCATATCCAGCCATATCCGCAACCCGCGCCCGGATCAGGTAATCCAAATCGCCGGTCATGCGGTAAACCCCTAAGATTTCTGGCATGTCATGTGTTGCCTTGGAAAATGTCGCCAACCAATCAGGCGCATGGGCATTGGTGCGGATTTGCATGAACACCGTCAACCCAAGGCCAAGCTTTGCAGCATCCAGCAGCGTCACCCGACCTTTTATCACGCCTGAGGCCTCAAGCGCCCGTATCCGGCGCCAGCAGGCATTGCGCGACAGATGGACAACTTCACCCAACGCATCCAGCGATTGCCCGGCATCACGTTGCAGTTCTCTCAGGATGCGGCGGTCTATGTCATCAAATTTCAACATGTTTGATATTATCATGGGAATTTATCACGCAATCAAGTCAGATATCCATATCTTTGGGAAAATTTCACCCAGTCTTTGGCATAGATTGCCTCAAACACGAACACCCTGTGAGGAGAGCAAACATGATCAGCCGCGTATTTTTAGACCATCCTGCCAAAGTCGACGAAACATTCCTTGAGCACATGGCCTTTGCGATGAAATTCTCGGGCCTGTTGTTTGCCGCTGCGGGTGCCGCATTGGTCCACGCACTGATCCCTTGTTTGTTCGAAAAAACCGCCAGCCGCATCATCGCGAAACTGTATGCGCGCACCCACAACCGGGGCCAGTAAACATGTGCCGATGGGCGGCATGGCATGGCCAACCGTTATACTTGAGTGAGATACTGACTGCCCCAGATCATTCGCTGATCCACCAATCGCGCGAGGCCAGTAAATGCAAAACCGCAATTAATGCGGATGGTTTTGGATTGGCGTGGTACGGGGATCGGCGCATGCCCGGTCAATACCGCGATGTCTATCCGGCGTGGTCTGATCCGAACTTGAGATCATTGGCTGAACAGGTGCAGGCACGGCTGTTTTTGGCGCATGTGCGCGCATCCACAGGCACTGCCACCAGCCGCAACAACTGCCACCCGTTTGTGCAAAACAATTGGTCTTTCATGCACAACGGCCAAGTTGGTGGTTTTGAAGGCTTTCGCCGCCACGCCGAAGCCTTGATCAGTGATGCGCTTTTTGCCCATCGCAAAGGGGCGACAGACAGCGAGGCATTGTTTCTGGTGGCGCATGAGTTGGGGTTGGACCGCACTCCAAAGGCTGCTTTGGAATCCGCCGTGGCGCAATTTGAGGCGCTCTCAAGAAAATCCGGGGTCGGGCCCAATATGCGGATGACCGCCGCGCTGTCGGATGGTGAAACCCTTTTTGCGGTGCGCTATGCCTCTGATGATCTGGCACCCTCGCTGTTTTATCAGTGGAATGCTGTTTGGCAGGGCTGGGCCGTGGTATCAGAACCCTATGACACGGCTTTTGGCGATTGGGTCGAAGTGCCCAAGGGCAGCTTTTGCAGCTTCACCAAGACGGATTGCCAGATCGTTCCGTTTCAACCCACGGCCATTTCATTGGCTGCCTGATCTTCAAAGGTATAGCCAAACAACTCAATATCGCGCGCATGCCTTCTGCGTACGATTTCAATACCTTCTGCGCAATACGTGACATCTGGGTTCACATCGCTGTGCGATTGATTGACCCTTTTTCTGGGCAGGCTCAGCCGCAGTCCATAGGTGTCGCTGAGGGTTGTCATATCACTGGCGAGGGTTTCGCAGCGCAAGACATGATCAACACAGATTTGACCATCCCCACCAACAAGCCAATCTGACATTTGCCGTAGATAATAGCGGTTCTGTAACCCGGTGATCCCGGGATTATCGAGCCAACGCAGGTAGTCCAGAAACGTGATGTTTTGGAACAATGCATGTTCAACTGGCATCCCGGAATGGCGGCCGCCTTTGTCCTTTTTGACGTAGCTGTACCAACTTTGGTGCCAGCGCCAGGGGTTGCGCACCAATCCGAAAGTGCAAAAATCGCGGATGTCCAAACCATGACGACTAAAGCCGACGCGGTAGTTGCGCCATGTCTGATGGCCGCGCATTTGCGGGTCGGTCATGGTGACACATGCGTCAAACCTGCGCCCAAACGCCTGAGATACATATTTGCCACCGCATTTGGGGGTATGAACAAAGACCATTGGACAGCCAGCAGTTTTTAAAAACCGCTCTGTCAGGTTGCGTGGCACATACATTTAATACCCCCCCGGATGATACTATGCGTATTCAACGGGCGGCGTCGCAGTTTCCGTCGTGGATTTTTCGAAAAAAAGGACCGCTGTTGTGCGGTCCTTTTCGCCAGTCAATGTCGGGGCTGAGCTTAGCTCTTAAGCGCCTTGTTCAGGTTCTCGTCCACCTTCTCAAGGAAACCCATTGTGGTCAGCCATTTTTGATCCGGCCCAACCAGCAGCGCAAGGTCCTTGGTCATGTCGCCACTTTCCACGGTGTCCACGACAACTTTCTCCAGTGTCTCCGCGAAATTGATCAGAGCCGTGTTCTCGTCCAGTTTGCCGCGGTGCTTGAGGCCCCCAGTCCACGCATAGATCGACGCGATGGAGTTGGTTGAGGTTTCCTCGCCCTTCTGGTGCTGGCGGTAGTGACGCGTCACAGTACCATGTGCCGCCTCGGCCTCAACCGTCTGGCCATCTGGGGTCATCAAGATCGAAGTCATCAGGCCCAAAGAGCCAAAGCCTTGCGCAACCGTGTCCGACTGCACATCGCCATCATAGTTCTTACAGGCCCAGACGTAGCCGCCATTCCATTTCATAGCGCAGGCCACCATATCGTCGATCAAGCGGTGTTCATAAGTGATACCAGCTTCTTTGAATTTATCGGCAAATTCAGTCTCAAAGATATGCTGGAACAGTTCAAGGAAACGGCCGTCATACTGCTTGAGGATCGTGTTCTTGGTCGACAAATACACTGGCCACCCCTTGGTGAGGCCATAGTTCATTGACGCACGTGCAAAGTCGATGATCGACTTATCAAGGTTGTACATCGCCATCACGACGCCAGAATCCGGTGCATCAAACACTTCATGTTCAATCTCGGTGCCATCTTCGCCGACAAATTTGATCGTCAGCTTGCCCGCACCGGGAAATTTGAAATCAGTTGCGCGGTATTGGTCGCCAAAAGCGTGACGGCCAACGACAATCGGCTTGGTCCACCCCGGCACCAGACGTGGTACATTTTTGCAGATAATCGGTTCACGGAAAATCACCCCACCAAGGATGTTACGGATTGTGCCATTTGGCGAACGCCACATCTTTTTCAGGCCAAACTCTTCGACCCGTGCTTCGTCTGGTGTGATCGTCGCGCATTTGACGCCAACACCGTATTTTTTGATCGCATGGGCAGAATCAATGGTGATCTGGTCGTCGGTGTCATCACGCGCCTGAATGCCCAGATCATAGTATTTAAGATCGACATCGAGATAGGGCAGGATCAATTTCTTTTTGATAAAATCCCAGATAATCCGAGTCATTTCATCACCGTCAAGTTCGACGATAGGGTTCGCTACCTTAATCTTTGACATAGAGGCGCTCCTTATTAGCGATTAATCAGCTTTGGTGCGGTGTACCGCAGATATGGCATGCCTGAAAGAGTGTATACAGATGTATACCGAATATAATTTGAACCAGAAAGGCTGCGTTTCGGATGTTTGAAGCGAGATACTGTAAATTGCACGTGAAAAACGAAAATGCCGCGCACTTCAGCCGAAGTGCGCGGCGAAATCGAATCAAAAGTGTTTAATTCTTCTGAATTATTCTGCTTTGACCGTGATGGTCTTCATGACCAGCTTGTCATCAATTTTAATGGGGCCATCTTCTTTTGCACCAAGTGTGTATTCGAAAATGCCCGTTTTCATGCCACCGGTTTCAGCGTGAACCATCAACATCAACATGTCACCGGGGGCGACAGCTTCGGTCAGGATCGCAGCGACATCTGTGTTCATACCGTGACGCAAAGGCGCGTGTCCCACGACAGGGCCGGGCTTGCCGGTCTCATCCGTGCGGTGCACGACCAACCAGCCATTTTCACCAGCCATCACGGTTTCAGCGGATACAATACCGTTTGCAACGGCCTGATCTGACGCTTCAACGCTTGGCGGCGCCGCATGAGCGGCTGCAAAGGCACCTGTTGCGGAAAAGCTCAGTAGAAATGTTGCTGTCAGTATACGCATATTACTCTCCTTGTTTGGACCTACCAATTTTGGGCGATCATAAAAGGAGTACGGCGCGACGGCGCAGTTGGATCAAATTCTTACTTAATATTTTTGGTTGTGCTAAAAAAGACAGCGATTTTTTGCTGCGCATAGGCCCACAGGCCGGGGGCACCAATGGCAATCTTACGACCTACCTTTTGGGCAATTTGGTCTTCCGTCACGTTATAATCTGTCCAACTGCCGCCGCCAGATTGTAGGTTTTGCATAGGCGGCTGAAAGCGATCAAGTGATTTGGCAAACTGCGCAGAGGGTGTCTCAGCCGCTTCAAATTCTTCCCAAATCGCGCGCAGATCGTCGCGTAAATCGCTGGGAAGTAATCCAAATATACGATCCGCTGCAATCTGTTCTTCCGCTTCCATCGCGGCCACATCATATTCACCAAAGATCGGGTTATCACCTGCGTCAATCTCAACCAGATCATGCAGGATCAGCATGCGGATCACCAGATTGATGTCCACGCCGGGACCTGCCTGATCCGCCAGAACCAGCGCATAAAGCGTGAGGTGCCATGAATGTTCCGCCGAATTTTCATAACGCGAATTGTCACAAAGCTCGGTCGCGCGGACCGTTGATTTAAGCTTGTCTGCCTCATTCAAAAAGGCGATCTGCTGCTCAAGCCGTGCTGTCATTCGGGTTTTGTCTGACCTGCTTGATGCTCAAGCAATTTTTTCTTGAGAAAGGCGCGGCCCTGCAATTCCGCCATCCGCGTTCGGATCGCAGTTAGAAATGCTTCTTCCAAGGTTTGTGACGACGCACCAAGCACGTCGCCAACCTTCATAAACAAGCGGTCATCGCCGGTTTTGGCCTGCACGGCAAGGCAATCCTCGGCCAATTTGTTGGCCATTTCGATGACAACCGGATCAGCCATTAACGCGTTGTCTCGGTCAGGCGGCGTTTGACATAATCGGTGGTGGACCCGATCAAAGTGTCCATATGCGGCTCTTCAAAGAAGTGGCCAGCCCCTTCGACTTCTTGATGGGTGATCGTGATACCCTTTTGTTCATGCAGTTTGTTGACCAGACTTACGGTGTCCGCAGGCGGCGCCACGCGGTCAGCCGTGCCATTGATCACCAAACCAGAGGCCGGGCAGGGCGCAAGGAAGCTAAAGTCGTACATGTTTGCAGGCGGTGCCACCGAGATGAACCCGGTGATTTCAGGCCTGCGCATCAACAGCTGCATGCCGATCCACGCGCCAAAGCTGAACCCGGCAACCCAGCAGTGTTTGGAATTGTTGTTCATCGACTGCAAATAATCCAGCGCCGATGCGGCATCAGAAAGTTCACCAATGCCCTGATCGTATTCGCCCTGCGAACGGCCCACACCACGGAAGTTAAACCGCAACACCGTAAAGCCCATGTTATAAAAGGCGTAATGCAGGTTATAGACAACCTTGTGATTCATCGTCCCGCCAAACTGCGGGTGCGGATGCAGCACGATGGCAATTGGTGCATCACGTTCTTTTTGCGGATGGTAGCGGCCTTCGAGGCGGCCTTCTGGTCCAGGAAAAATTACCTCGGGCATATGCGTTCCTGCTTGGGGGTTCTTAGGCGGCGGCGAATAGTTGACTAATTCGCTAAGGCACCTTAGAACGGTTCTAATCTGGTGTCCGCACGCTGTGCGGGGCTTGATCAAGCACTTAGGCATTTCGCACGCCCGCGTCAATCAACGCGCGGCAAATGGGGATAACGGGACATGAAGCTGTCAACCAAAGGCCGCTATGCCATGGTCGCATTGGCCGATATTGCCTTGCAACCCGGCGAGGCACAGGTGTCTTTGGGCGACATCGCAGAGCGGCAGTCGATCTCCTTGCCCTATCTGGAACAATTGTTTGTCAAACTGCGCCGCGCCGAATTGGTGATTTCGGTACGCGGACCCGGCGGGGGATATCGTTTGGGGCGTCCCGCGTCGGATATTCGTGTTGTTGATATTCTGGCAGCGGTGGATGAAACCGTGGACGCCATGCACAAAGGGGCAGGGGCATCGGGTGGATCATCCGGCAGCCGCGCCCAATCCATGACCAACCGGCTGTGGGAGGGGTTAAGCGCACATGTTTATGTGTTTTTGCACCAGACCCGGTTGTCTGACGTGATTTCCAACGGGCTGGTGCCCTGTCCTGCCGTGCCAAACCTGTTTGCGGTGGTGGATGAATGAACCGGGTTTATCTGGATCATAACGCCACGACGCCGCTGCGCGTTGAGGCCCAAACAGCGATGATCGCGGCGATGGATGTGGTGGGCAACCCATCCTCTGTCCATGCCGAAGGGCGTGCGGCAAAGGCCCTTGTTGAAAACGCGCGGGCGCAAATTGCTGATGCTTTAGGGGCCGATGGGGCGGACATCGTCTTTACCTCGGGTGCGACAGAAGCGGCAGGTTTGGCGCTTGCAGGCCGCAATCTGCGTGGTGCCGCAATAGAGCATGACGCGGTGCGGGCATGGACAGTCGAAGATTTGAACGTTGATATACAAGGCCATGTTGACGTGACGGACCCAGCGCAGGCGACGCTACAATGGGCCAACTCTGAAACGGGTGTAATCCAAAATTTACCTGCCGGACTGGCCGTCAGTGATATGACCCAAGGGTTTGGCAAGCTGCCTGTCGATTTTATCGGTTCGGGCGTACGTATGGCGCAGGTTTCGGCGCATAAACTGGGCGGGCCAAAGGGCATTGGCGCATTGGTGTTGCAGCGTGGGCAGGACGTGCCGGTACAGATCAAAGGCGGAGGTCAGGAAATGGGCCGTCGCTCTGGCACCGAGAACATCATCGGCATTGCCGGTTTTGGCGCAGCAGCAGAGGCCGCAGCGCGTGATGTGACGTCAGGTCGCTGGGAAGAGGTTGCGCAAATGCGTGATTTGATGGAAGAGGCCCTTGAGGCCGCGTCAAAGCTGACTATTTCAGTTGGAAAAGACGCACAACGCCTGCCAAACACTGCTTGTGTGCTGACACCCGGTTGGAAGGGTGAAACGCAAGTGATGCAGATGGACCTGTCCGGTTTCGCCATTTCGGCAGGGTCCGCATGTTCGTCCGGCAAGGTCAAGGCAAGTGCTGTCTTGCGGGCGATGGGATACGATGAGATTGAGGCCGCAAGCGCGATCCGCGTATCACTGGGGCTGACCACGAAACGCGATGATGTACTGCGGTTTGCCGATACTTGGGCCGCGAAACTAAGGAAACACCAGCAGCGGGCCGCGTAAAGCGCCCCAGCGGGAAAAGGGAACAAGACCTTGGATACTGTGATCACAGACCAGAACGATAGCGTCAAAGACGGCGTTGATCAGGATACCGTTGATGCCGTACGTGAAGTGGGCGGCAAGTACAAATACGGCTGGGCCACCGATATTGAGATGGAATATGCCCCCAAAGGGTTGTCGCCTGATATCGTCAAGCTGATCTCGGAAAAGAACGGTGAGCCGGAATGGATGCTGGAATGGCGTTTGGCGGCTTATGAGCGTTGGTTGACCAAAACAGAACCAGATTGGGCAATGGTTGATTATCCTGAAATCAACTTTCAGGATCAGTACTATTACGCCCGCCCAACCAGCATGATTGACAAACCCAAGTCACTGGATGACGTTGACCCCAAACTGCTTGAGACCTATAAAAAGCTTGGTATCCCACTGAAAGAACAGATGATTTTGGCAGGTGTTGAGGGGGCCGAGGACGTGCCAGCAGAAGGCCGCAAAGTCGCTGTAGATGCGGTGTTTGATTCCGTTTCCGTCGGAACGACCTTTCAAGAAGAGCTGATGAAGGCCGGGGTTATCTTCTGTTCAATTTCAGAAGCAATCCGCGAACACCCTGAATTGGTGCGCAAATATCTAGGCTCGGTTGTGCCAGTGTCGGACAACTTTTATGCGACACTGAACTCTGCTGTATTCTCAGACGGGTCGTTTGTTTATGTGCCACCGGGCGTACGGTGCCCGATGGAACTCAGCACTTATTTCCGCATCAATGCTGAGAACACCGGACAGTTTGAGCGCACCTTGATCATCGCTGACAAGGGGTCTTATGTGTCCTACCTCGAAGGCTGTACCGCACCACAACGTGACGAGTCGCAATTGCACGCCGCCGTGGTTGAGATCATCATCGAAGAAGACGCCGAAGTGAAATACTCCACCGTTCAAAACTGGTATCCCGGTGATGAGAACGGCAAGGGCGGGATTTATAACTTTGTCACCAAACGTGCCGATTGCCGCGGTGACCGGGCCAAGGTGATGTGGACGCAAGTGGAAACCGGATCAGCCGTCACATGGAAATACCCAAGCTGCATCCTGCGCGGCGATGACAGCCAAGGCGAATTCTACTCTATCGCCATCGCCAACAACATGCAGCAGGCCGATACCGGCACCAAAATGGTCCACCTGGGTAAGCGCACAAAGTCGCGGATCGTCTCCAAGGGGATTTCGGCGGGCAAGGCGCAGAACACCTATCGTGGTCTGGTCTCAATGCACCCCAAGGCCAAGGAATCGCGCAATTATACTCAATGCGATAGCCTGCTGATTGGTGACAAATGTGGGGCGCATACAGTGCCTTATATTGAGGTCAAAAATAACTCCAGCCGGGTGGAACACGAGGCAACGACATCAAAAGTCGATGACGATCAACTGTTCTATTGCCGGTCGCGTGGCATGGACGAGGAAGAGGCCGTGGCACTGGTGGTCAACGGGTTCTGCAAGGACGTGCTGCAAGCGCTGCCGATGGAATTTGCTATGGAAGCACAAGCCCTTGTGGCAATCTCACTTGAAGGGTCTGTTGGTTAATCATGGCACGCTCTCGCAAATCCATCGACCTTGACGCGACCCGCAAAGCGATCCGCAAGGGCCAGCCATTGGTATTGTCTGACCTCGACATTTCCGTCTGTACCATTCACGGGCGGCAGTTCAACTTTGCCTCTGACCGCGTTAAGGACCCAATTCAGCGTAGCCACCGCAAGGGGCAATTTTATGAACAGCCTGAGTTGGCCTTGATCAAAGCGCACTTCCCCCAAGGCGGCACCTTTGTTGATATCGGCTCAAACATTGGCAACCATAGCCTGTATGTTGCCGCCTTTTTGCAGCCGAGCCGGATCATTCCTTTTGAACCAAACCCGGTGGCCTATAGGCTGCTGTTGTCCAACGTTGCCTTGAATGGTTTTGGTGATCTTTTTGATCTGCAATTCGTCGGGCTTGGCCTGTCTGATAGCAAAGCGACAGGTTTTGCCATGACCCCTCGCGATACCAATCTGGGGGCCGCACGTATGCAGGCGGGCGAGGGCGATATTGCCACCATTACAGGGGACGAGGCTTTGGAAAAAGTAAAGCCAGATTTCCTCAAGATCGACGTCGAAGGCATGGAAATGATGGTTCTTAACGGATTGAAAGAAACCATCACCCGTTGCACGCCGACGATCCTGATTGAAGTGGATCAGGAGAACTATGACGCCTTTGACGCTTGGGTGGTGGCGATGGGGTACGAAGTGTTGGACACATTCCAGCGCTATTCGACCAACCGCAATTATCTGGTGCGCAAACAGGCCGAAAGCGCCGCTACAGCGCCCAAGACGCAGCATTAGAATACACCAGACGTAATACCGACGCTTTGTTGCGTCCATAGGAGCCACACATGCTTAAGATCGAAAACCTGAACGTGAAACTCGAAGAAGAAGACAAGCAGATCCTCAAAGGGCTTGATCTGGAGATTGAGCCCGGGACGGTGCATGCTATCATGGGGCCAAACGGCTCTGGTAAATCCACGCTCAGCTATGTGTTGTCCGGCAAGGGCGGCTATGAAGTCACCGATGGGTCCGCGACACTTGAAGGGGTTGATCTGCTGGAGATGGAACCAGAAGAACGCGCCGCGGCAGGTCTGTTTTTGGCGTTCCAATACCCTGTTGAAATTCCCGGCGTTGGCAACATGACCTTTTTGCGCACCGCCGTGAATGCACAGCGCAAGGCGCGCGGCGAAGACGAAATGTCTGCCGCAGAGTTCCTGAAAGTCGTTCGGGCCAAGGCCAAGGAATTGGAAATTGATGCCGATATGCTGAAGCGTCCGGTCAACATGGGTTTTTCGGGCGGCGAGAAAAAGCGTAATGAAATCCTACAGATGGCAATGCTGGAACCCAAGATGTGTATCTTGGACGAAACCGATTCCGGGTTGGACGTCGACGCCATGAAACTGGTAGCCGAGGGCGTCAACAAACTGCGCTCAGAAGGCCGCAGTTTTCTGGTGATCACCCACTATCAGCGTCTGCTTGACCATATCAAACCTGACGTTGTGCACATCATGGCGGACGGCAAGATCATCAAAACCGGCGGGCCAGATTTGGCGCTTGAAGTCGAAAACAACGGCTATGCCGATATTCTGGCCGAGGTGGCGTAATGACAGCCGCAGTTGAAAAACAAACGCCCCTCGCGGGGATGATTGACGGCTTGTCGATGCCCGGTAAAGGCTGGTCACGCACAGCCCGCGAAGATGCGTTGACGCGTCTGCGCGATATGGGCCTGCCGACGCGACGCGATGAATATTGGAAATACACCCGCCCCGACACATTGACCCAAGCCACGGCGCAACCCGCAGCGGTTTTTGAGCATGACGAAGCACAGTTGTTTGGCGAAATGGACCGTTTGAAAGTGGTCTTTGTCGACGGTGTCTTTGATCCGCAAGCCTCTGATGATCTGGCGCTTGAAGGGCTGAGCATCGAACGGCTGTCGACATCAGACAGCGACCTGCATTGGGCGCGCGATCTGTACGGCACGTTGGAAACCAACGGTCAAACGCCCGTGGCACGCCCATTGGCGGCACTCAACACTGCGTTTGCAAGTGATGGCGTTCTGATCCATGTGACGGGCAAACCCAGCAAACCGGTCAGCCTGATCTATGTTCATGCCTCTGAAACTTCAGACGCAGTGCTGCACCATCTGATCAAACTGGACGCCGGGACCGAACTGACCTTGTTGGAAAATGGCCCCGCTGCGGCACGGTTCAACAAAGTGATGGAGGTTGAAGTTGGCGACGACGCGCAGTTCCACCACGTCCGCGCCCAAGGTCGTGACCATGAACGCCGCGCCTCCACCCATATCTTTGCTCGTCTTGGCGCGCGTTCCCTGTTCAAATCCTTCACCTTGACCGCAAACGGGGTGCTGACCCGCAACGAATGTGTGATTGAATTGACTGGCGATGACGCGTCTGCGCATGTGGCCGGGGCCTGCGTTGGCGATGGCGATTTTCACCATGACGACACCGTTTTTGTGACCCATGATGCAGTAGACTGTGAAAGCCGTCAGGTGTTTAAAAAGGTGCTGCGTAACAGTGCGACAGGGGTTTTCCAAGGCAAAATTCTGGTCAAAGCCGGCGCACAGAAAACCGATGGCTATCAGATCAGCCAAGCCCTGCTCTTGGACGAAGACAGCCAATTCCTCGCCAAGCCTGAGCTTGAGATTTACGCCGATGATGTGGCCTGTTCGCACGGGTCTACCTCGGGCGCGATTGACGAGGACGCGCTGTTCTACCTGCGCGCGCGGGGCATCACCAAGGCCGAGGCCACAAACCTGCTGACCTTGTCATTCCTTGCCGAAGCGGTTGAGGAAATTGCAACTGAGGCACTGCGCGACGAAATCAATGGACGTCTTGCGTCTTGGCTGGACCGTCGCACCGACTGATGGCGCTGACCAAAGACATCATCGCCACCTATCGTGGCCCATCACGGGTGATGGCAAAGTTCCTTGATCAAGGCCGCAACGAGGTGCGGGCGCTGTTGTTTTTGTTGATCTCGGGTCTGTTAATCTTTGTCGCTGCCAGCCCGTTTCAAGCCCGCGAAGCGCAGCTTGATCCCGAAGGCCCGCTTGCCGTGCGGCTGTATTGGAGCGCGTTTTTGTGGATCTTCATCATGCCCTTGCTGATGTACGCATTTGCAGCCGCGATTTGGCTGATTTCCAAGGTCGCACGGGCAGGGGTCACCGGCTTTGATATCCGGCTGACACTGTTTTGGTCACTGCTGGCATCCACGCCTGTGCTGTTGTTGCTGGGTTTGGTCGCAGGCATGATTGGGCCGGGTATACAGTTGCAAGTGGTTGGAATTGCTTGGCTTTGTGTCTTTGGCTGGTTCTGGGTTTCGGGCCTGTTGACCGCACAAGGCAGATCATCATGACCGGAACCGCGTTCTTCCCCTTGGTGGAAATGACCCTGCGCACCCCGCGTGATGCCGCAGCGCAGATCATCAATTGGCAGTTGGGCCGTGATGTCCTGTGGACGGCATTGGCGCTGGTAGCGGTGTTGAACACCTTTGTCATCATTCTGCTGATCCAGGTGACGCAGCCGGACATGCCGATGCCAAGCTATTTCAACGCGCCCTTGGCGCTATATGTTCTGTTGGCGGGTCTCTTGGTTGTCTATGTCCATGCGATTTATTGGGCAGGGCTGGCGATTGGCGGGCAGGGCGCGCTGGCAGATGTTCTGGCGCTGGTGGTCTGGCTTCAGATACTGCGCGCGCTGGCACAGGTTGGCGTGCTTGTGCTGACAATTTTGGTGCCGCAACTGGCTCTTTTGTTATCGCTGATCATTGCGTTTTGGGGTTTGTGGATATTGCTAAGCTTTATCAGCACTTCCCTAAACCTGCCCAGCCTGGGTCACGCGATCGCTGTTTTAATCATTGGGGCCGTGGGTCTGGTGGTTGGATTAGGATTTTTACTGACGCTGATCAATTTGGCCGCCCAAGGAGTATTGAGCAATGTATGATATAGATCTGGTGCGCAGCCAATTTCCAATCCTGTCCCGTCAGGTGAATGGCAAGCCTTTAACCTATCTCGACAATGGGGCGTCGGCGCAAAAGCCGCAGGTGGTCATTGACGCAATCAGCAATGCCTATTCAAATGAATATGCTAATGTTCACCGTGGCTTACACTATCTTTCTAATGTGGCGACCGACAAATATGAGGCCGTGCGTGGCATCGTTGCCAAGTTCCTGAATACCAAATCGGAAGATGAGATCATTCTGAATTCCGGCACCACCGAAGGCATCAACACCATCGCCTATGGCTGGGCCATGCCACGGATGCAGGCAGGAGATGAGATCATTCTGAGTGTGATGGAACACCACGCCAATATTGTGCCTTGGCACTTCCTGCGCGAACGGCAGGGCGTTGTTTTGAAATGGGTGGATGTCGACAACACCGGAGCCTTGGACCCTCAGGCCGTGATTGACGCCATCACCCCCAAGACGAAACTGATTGCAATTACACAACTTTCCAATGTGTTAGGCAGCAAAGTTGATGTGAAAACCATTGCTGCTGCCGCGCATGCGAAAGGCGTGCCAGTGCTGGTGGATGGCTCTCAAGGTGCGGTGCACATGCCTGTGGATGTCCAAGACCTTGACTGTGATTTTTATGCCGTCACCGGTCACAAGCTCTATGGTCCCTCTGGGTCTGGTGCGATTTATGTCAAATCTGAGCGGATGGCAGAAATGCGTCCGTTTATGGGGGGCGGTGATATGATCCGCGAGGTCAGCAAAGAGGCTGTGTCTTATAACGATCCCCCCATGATGTTTGAGGCCGGAACCCCCGGCATTGTGCAAACCATCGGGTTAGGTGCGGCGCTTGAGTACATGATGGATCTTGGCATGGACAATATCGCAGCACATGAAGACATGCTGCGCGACTATGCGGTGTCAAAACTTGGTGGCCTCAACTGGCTGCAAATCCAAGGCACGACACCCGACAAAGCGGCGATCTTTAGCTTTACCTTGGACGGGGCGGCGCATGCCCATGATATATCGACAATCTTAGACAAAAAGGGCGTGGCTGTGCGGGCGGGTCATCATTGTGCCGGACCTTTGATGGACCATTTAGGCGTGACCGCAACATGCCGTGCGTCCTTTGGGCTGTATAACACCAAGGCCGAGGTTGACGTGTTGGTTGATGCACTTGAATTGGCGCATGATCTGTTTGCCTGAACCCCGAATTCGGGATTGCAGGGGCAGGGCAGGCTGGCTATACCGCCTTTAGTGGACCCATAGCTCAGCTGGATAGAGCGCTGCCCTCCGAAGGCAGAGGTCGCTGGTTCGAATCCAGCTGGGTTCACCACTTTTCAGAATATGATTGAGTGTTGGAAAGAAAAAAGCGCCCGAAGGCGCTTTATTTTCGGACAGGCGGTTTTCGGACAGTTTAGCCGCCCCAAGACCGCACAACGCCGCAATCCATGTGGACGAAGTTTGAACCGGAGTAACGGCCAACGCCGCCACCGTGGCATGCAACGGCGGCACGCGCCATCTGGCTGGTCGACCGTGAAGACAGGCGCAGATCGGCGGCCTGACCGCGCATGTGTAGGGAATTCTTAGCAACACCACGCGACCGAGACCGCAACATCGCATTGGTTTTAGGGCTGCGGTAGCCGCTGAGCAGCATATAAGGTTCGTGTACATCCAACAAGTTATGCGCCGCGGCCATGATATCAACGGTGCGCAGATCAATCGACTTGACGCCGTCAGTACGCCAGTCGCGCATGAAGTAGTTCACTTCTTTAACTGCATCTTTAATGTACTGACCTTCAATCCAATAGATCATGTCGATACGTTCACCGGTGCGGCCAGAATACATCCGAATGCGGCGAATATCACCACCACCACGTAGAAAACCTGCTGCATTGCTATAGGTAGGTGCCGCGGCCACTGCGGTTGCCGCAAAAGCGCCGAGAACGGCGCGCCGGGTCATACCCGAAGAGCTATTGCCTGTCATGTGTCTCTGTCCCGTCTGCCTAAACATACCCGTGATGTTACACGGGCACTTCATCTCGTCCCCAGATGCAACATGGTTATTGCATAGCGTGATTCTTGAACCAAGTGCTGAATCTGGATACCCCCATCTATCAGCAAATTTAGGCGAATTTTTGCGCAAATCTTGACCCAATTTTTACGCCCCCATTGAAAATCGGTGCCTTTTTCGCACCACGTCCCGGTCTTTTTATGGGTCTAAAGTAAATGTGAGTGGACTTGCGCCAACACATTCCGGACAACCATTAGAACAAACAGGGGTCATTTATTCATGGGGGAAGATGTGACACGCGAATCCAAGGCAATCCGCAGCGGTGCGTTTTTATCAGTATTAGTGTTATCGGTAGCGGCGTTTTTTGCGCCAGCACCTGTGGTTGCTCAGGTAACTGCATTTAAGCAAGCGGTGTCAGAGGCCGCATCCCGCGACACCGATATTGCCGCATTTTATCAGGCAAATGGATATCAACCAGTCTGGACAGGCTCTGGCGAGGCGGATCGCAATCGGCGGGCCGAACTGCTGCGCGCCATCGAAGGTGCGGCATCACATGGTCTGCCAGTGGCACGGTATGACCCCGTTGGATTGTTGGAAACATTGAAAAACGTGCGTTCCCCGCGTGATCGTGGTTTGGCCGAAGTCGAAATGAGCCGGGTATTCTTGCAATATGCCCGTGACATTCAAACTGGTGTCCTGATTGCCAAACGTGTTGATCCCCGAATTGTCCGTGAGATTCCATACCGCGATCGTGGTGCGTATTTGACCGGATTGGTTGCCGCCAAACCTGCGTCGTTTTTCCGGTCTTTGCCCCCACGCAGCCTAGAATATAACGCGCTGCTCAAAGAAAAAATGGCGATGGAGCACTTGCTGACCATTGGCGGGTGGGGGCCAACTGTGCCTGCATCCGCGCTCGAAGCAGGTGACAAGGGTAATGGCGTTGTGGCCTTGCGCAACCGTCTGATTAGAATGGACTATATGGACCGTTCCAACAGCATGGATTATGATGCCGCGCTGACAGATGCAGTCCAACAGTTCCAGATTGCCCATGGCTTGAACCCTGACGGCAAAGCCGGGGCAGAAACCATGAAACAGATCAACATCGGCGTTGAGCAGCGGTTGCAATCGGTGATGGTGGCATTGGAACGTGAGCGTTGGTTCAACACCGAGCGGGGCAAACGCCATATTCTTGTGAACATTCCAGACTTCACCGCCAAGATCGTGGACGACGGTATCGTGACATTCCGTACTCGTTCAGTCGTTGGGGCCAACTCAAGCGACCGTCCGACACCAGAGTTTTCTGATGTAATGGAATTCATGGTCATAAATCCCAGCTGGTACGTTCCACGTTCCATCGCCACAAAAGAATATCTACCCGCGCTCAAGCGCAACAGCAATGCGGTAAGCCATATTGAAATCACGGACAGCCGGGGGCGCAAGGTCAACCGCGGTGCGGTGAATTTCAGCAAATATACTGCACGCACCTTCCCATTCTCCATGCGCCAGCCCCCCAGCAAGGGCAACGCTTTGGGGCTGGTCAAGTTCATGTTCCCGAACAAACACAACATCTATCTGCATGACACCCCCTCAAAGAGCCTGTTTGCCCGTGATGTGCGGGCCTTCAGCCATGGCTGTGTTCGTCTGGCCGATCCGTTTGATTTTGCCTACGCGCTTTTGGCCAAACAATCAGATGACCCGCAGGGCGTCTTTAAAACCGCTTTGAATACGGGCCGTGAACAACGCATCAATCTGTTGGAACCCGTACCGGTTCACATCATTTACCGCACTGCCGTCACAAACGCGCGTGGCCACACTGAATACCGTGCGGACGTCTATGGTCGGGATGCGCGGATATGGAACGCTCTGTCAAAGGCAGGGGTGGCATTGGGCGGCGTTCAGGGTTAATTCTGCAACCGGAACCACCGGGAATGCCAAGATGACCTATACTGTCAAAGAAATCGCTACGGCCCTTGGGGCCGAAGCATTTGGTGATACCAACCTGATCGTTGCCCGCGCGGCAGAGCCGCAGGACGCAGGCCCCCAGGATCTGGCGCTGGCAATGGATGAAAAGTATGAAAGCGGCCTCGCCAAGGGCAATGCGCTGGTTGCGATGCTTTGGCCCGGTGCCGATTGGCAATCGCTTGGGTTAAAGGCGGCGGTTTTTGCCCCACGACCGCGCTATGCGATGGCCAGCCTGACACGGATGCTGGATCAAGGTCAGGGCTTTGCCCCCGGCATTCACTCCACCGCAGTGATTGATGAAACCGCCCAATTGGGTGCAAACGTTAGTATCGGACCGCTGGCGATCATTTCGGCAGGTGCCCGGATCGGGGCGAACAGCATGATCGGCCCGCATTGTTTTATCGGTGTCGATACGGCGATTGGCGAAAATGCGTTTCTGCGCGAACAGGTCAGTATCGGTGCCAGAGTGACCATTGGTAAAAACCTCATCGCGCAGCCCGGCGCGCGCATTGGCGGCGATGGGTTTTCTTTTGTGACCGCTGAACCAAGTGCCGTGGAAAACGTGCGCAATACCTTAGGGGACCAAGGCGACGCCAAGGCGCAGCCCTGGACGCGCATCCATTCTGTTGGGGCGGTCAGCATCGGCGATGATGTTGAGATCGGTATGGGCTGCACCATCGACAATGGCACCATTCGCGACACCCGGATTGGCGATGGCACCAAGTTCGACAATCAGGTCCAGATTGGCCACAACGTCGTCATTGGCCGCAACTGCCTGCTCTGCGGGCAGGCTGGCGTGGCCGGGTCATCTGTGCTGGGTGATAATATCGTTCTGGGCGGCCAGTCAGGCGTCAGCGACAACATCAAGGTTGGCGATGGGGTCATCGCAGGGGGTGGCACCAAATTGATGTCCACGGTTCCGGCGGGTCGGGTCATGCTGGGCTATCCGGCGATCCAAATGGACAGACAGGTTGAAAGCTACAAGGCAATGCGGCGATTGCCCCGTATGCTGCTTGATGTCGCAGCCTTGAAAAAGGCAGTTTTCAAATCAGGTAAGGATGACTAGATCACAAGGGCATCAATCTGGGAGAAGTCCGCTATGAACATCACAGATCAGGTGATTGCGATCATCGCAGAACAGGCCGTTCTTGAACCCGAGGACGTTTCGCTGGACAGTACTTTGGAAAGCCTTGGCATTGATAGCATGGGATTGGTCGAAAGCATTTTTGCGATTGAAGAGGCGTTTGATATTTCGGTGCCGTTCAACGCCAACAACCCGACTGAATCTGATTTTGACATCTCAACTGTGGCCAGCATTATTGCTGGCATAAAGCGGTTGAAGGCCGAACAAGGATAGCCAAATGAACCGCGTTGTGATCACCGGGGCAGGCACGATCAACGCTCTGGGTCATAGTGTTGCTGATACCCTCACCGCGATGAAAAACGGCGCCTGTGGCATTGGCCCGCTGGAGTTTCGCGATGTCGACCGTCTGGCAATTCAAATCGGCGGGCAGGTGCGCGGTTTTGAAGCCGAAGGTCGCTATAACCGCCAACAGATATCACTTTATGACCGCTTTACCCAATTTACGCTGGCCGCCGCCAAGGAAGCGATTGAACAGTCCGGGCTGGTTTTTACAGGTGCCTTGGCTGCCAAATCCGGCGTGGTTCTGGGCACGGCGGGCGGTGGCGTTTCCACATGGGATGACAATTACCGCGCGGTGTACGAAGAGGGCAAAAACCGGGTGCATCCCTTTGTGGTGCCAAAACTGATGAACAATGCCGCCGCCAGCCATGTCAGCATGGAATGGAACCTCAAGGGGCCGTCCTTCACTGTCTCTACCGCCTGTGCATCCTCAAATCATGCGATGGCACAGGCGTTTTCAATGGTCCGTTCTGGCATGGCCCCGGCGATGGTCACAGGCGGGTCTGAATCGATGTTGTGTTTTGGTGGTGTCAAAGCCTGGGAGGGGCTGCGGGTGATGTCGCGCGATGCCTGTCGTCCTTTTTCAGCCAATCGGAACGGTATGGTGCAGGGCGAAGGCGCAGGCGTCTTTGTGTTTGAAGAATTTGAGCACGCCAAGAAACGCGGTGCCGATATACTTTGCGAGGTTGCTGGCTTTGCCATGACCTCTGACGCCAGTGACATCGTAATGCCATCCAAGGCCGGGGCAGCAAGGGCGATGATTGGGGCCCTTGAGGATGCGCAGATCAATCGGGACGAGGTAGGCTATATCAATGCCCATGGCACGGGCACCGCTGCAAATGACAAAACCGAATGCGCCGCTGTTGCGGATGTTTTTGGTCCCCATGCGGATCAATTAATGATCAGTTCAACCAAATCCATGCACGGCCATCTGATTGGCGGCACAGGGGCGGTGGAACTGCTGGCCTGCATCATGGCGCTGCGCGATGGGGTGATTGCACCCACGATTGGCTATCAGGAACCCGACCCTGAATGTGCATTGGATGTGGTGCCAAATGAAGCGCGTGATGCAAATGTCGATGTCGTGCTCAGCAACGCCTTTGCATTTGGCGGAATGAACGCGGTCATGGCCCTGCGCAAATTCAGTTAATCCAAAACAAAAAGGCCGCCCTAAAGGGCGGCCCATTTGCATTCAATCCAAGCCAGTTGATTTTACTGCTCAAGCACCGACACTTTGTCAAAGCTGGCTGTGAACCCTTCTAAGGACAGGTTCAATTCAACTTTTTGCTCAGGTGCCAGCGCAGGTACGATGGTGATAACAGCCGCGTTACCCCGTTTGAAAGACGCCACATCTTCCTTGGTCAGACCAAGCCGCACGTAACACCCAACCGGGTTGCAAAAGGCATAAGGATACCGACGCGCCTTGGCCCCATCAACCGACACCAGCATTTGTTGGGGTAGGGAAGTTTCAAGCGGCACAACAACTGTTGCGCCGGCCTCTACTTTGCCGCCATTAGGCAACCGGAACAGTGAAACCTCAGCAACCGGGGCCCCTTCGCCATCATCCAAAAGCTGGTACATCTGGCAGGGATCAACCTCTTCTTCGGTCTTGATACAGCGCATTTCCCACGCACCAATCACTTCTTTTGTATAGGGTTTGCCAAGTTCAGGATCTTTGTCAGCATCTTCACCAAGGCTCAACTGTTCTTCAATCTCTGCTGCTGTGCCACTAGCACCAGCGGGTGCGGTGGCTTCTTCAGAGGCGGGTGCTTCGGTTGTTGTATCCGTTGCTGTTGTCGTGTCCGTCGCTGTTTGGGCAAACGACGCAATAGGGGCCATCAGCGCAAGGACAGCACAAAGCGGCAGGGTGGTCAAAAACTTGCTCATATCCGTTCCAGTATTGTTACTTTTGGGTCATTTACCATGCCCGTAAAGCAATGTCAGCGGCGATCACTGATTATTGCACAAATGTATAAAATTCTTGGGCCAGAAACGGCTTTGATCGGCAAAGGATTGCCCAAAGAAAAAGAGGATGCAAAGCATCCTCTTTCACGTTCTTGTCGTTCTCCCCGTCGGACTGGGCCGACTTATTGCGCGAAGGTTACGAAAGCCCGGGCCATC
Organism: Sulfitobacter sp.; assembly: GCA_051251995.1. Lineage (GTDB taxonomy): Bacteria > Pseudomonadota > Alphaproteobacteria > Rhodobacterales > Rhodobacteraceae > Sulfitobacter. Next base: position 25,246 of record JBPOFF010000003.1, on the reverse strand, counting down.
GGTCAACATAAAAATTTAACCATTGCGATCTGTCAGAAAACGCCCTCAAGAAATAAAAAGGGCCGTACCCGAAGGCACGGCCAGTCTGACAGGGAGGAAGTCCCAAACCCAAGCGAGGACATGCCGGGCAGGGACAAATAGACTATGGCGTGCAAAGGTTAAGTTTGTATGCTCTGCCGGAACGGACAAGTGCCATGTGGGTACGAGGGGAATAACAGTGACAAAAGACATCTTTATTGGCGGTGGCGGCACCGATTATGAAACACAGCAGTTTCTGAGCATCGGATATGCGAACCGGCATGGTTTGATCGCCGGGGCCACTGGCACCGGGAAAACCGTGACATTACAAATCCTTGCCGAAGGGTTCGCCGCCCAAGGGGTGCCGGTGTTCTTGTCTGATGTCAAAGGCGATTTGTCTGGCCTCGCCAAATCCGGCAGCGCCGATCACAAGCTGCACACTCCCTTTACCGAGCGTGCAAAAAAGATCGGTTTTGAGGATTATGTCTATGAGGCATTCCCGGTCACTTTCTGGGATTTATTCGGTCAACAAGGCCACCCGGTGCGCACCACAGTCTCTGAAATGGGACCACTGCTGCTGGGGCAATTGCTGGGGCTCAGCGAAGCCCAGGAAGGTATTTTAAATATCGCCTTCCGTGTCGCGGATGAGGATGGCTTGCCGCTGCTTGATCTAAAGGATCTGCAAGCGCTACTGGTCTGGATCGGCGAGAACGCCAAGGACCTGTCGCTGCGCTATGGCAATGTATCCACCGCATCGGTGGGCACCATCCAACGCCGTCTGCTGGTGTTGGAAAACCAAGGGGCGGCGGACCTGTTTGGCGAACCCGCATTGGCGCTTAGCGATCTGATGCGTACCGACACGGACGGGCGTGGCTTCATCAATATTCTAGCCGCAGATCAGCTAATGCAGGCCCCCAAACTCTATGCCACTTTCTTACTTTGGCTCTTGTCAGAACTCTTTGAGGAATTGCCCGAGGTGGGCGACCCCGACAAACCCAAGTTGGTGTTTTTCTTTGACGAAGCCCACCTGTTATTTGAGGACGCGCCCAAGGCATTGGTCGACAAGGTTGAACAGGTCGCGCGCCTGATCCGGTCCAAAGGGGTGGGGGTTTATTTCATCACCCAAAACCCGGCGGACGTGCCGGATGATATTCTGGGACAGCTTGGCAACCGGGTGCAACATGCCCTGCGCGCCTTTACCGCCAAGGACCGCAAGGAACTGCGCATGGCCGCGCAAACCTACCGCGAAAACCCGCGCTTTGACACCGAAGAAGCGATCAGAGAAGTCGGCGTTGGCGAGGCGGTGACATCGTTTTTGCAGAAAAAGGGCGTGCCGGGGGTTGTTGAGCGGACCCTGATCCGGCCACCGTCCTCACAGCTTGGCCCCATCACCACCACGGAACGTACCGCCCTGATCGCGAGTTCCGCGATGGGTGACAAATACGAGACCCGGTTGGACCGCGAATCCGCCTTTGAAATGCTGAAAGCGCGTGCAGACAAAGCCGCAAAAGAAGCCGCCGCCGCCGAGGAAAAGGCCGAAGCCGAAGAAGCAACACCGTCCTTGCGCGAATTTAACAGTGCCCGGCGTTACGCGGGCAAGGGCGTTGAGCGGTCCACTTCGCGTGCGCCAAAACGCAAAGCCACCGAAGGCTTCGGCGGTGCCATCGCATCGGTGGTGATCAAAGAACTCAAAGGCACCACAGGCCGCCGCATCGTGCGCGGTATCTTGGGCGGTTTGTTCAAGGGGCGGTGAACAGACAGAGGGGGAGGTTTGATCACCAAACCTTCCCCTTCTTTTGTCTAATAAAATACCACGGCAATAGGTGCCGAATGCGCTACTTCTCGGGAATCAACCCGCGCGGGCTGAACCGCAGCACCAGCAGCAGCACCAACCCCATGGTCAGCAATCGCATATGCGCCGCGCTCTCAATCAGATGCGCCTTGAGCGCTGAGCCATCCGCCATGCCATAGGTGATCACATTCATCAGCCACAAACCCATTGGTTCAACCTGAACCCACAGGAACCAGATCAGAAAACCACCCAGCACCGCACCAAAGTTATTGCCCGAACCACCAACAATAACCATCACCCAAATCAGGAAGGTAAAGCGCAAAGGCTGATAGGTGCCCGGTGTTAACTGCCCATCCATTGTGGTCATCATCGCACCCGCAATACCACAAACCGCAGACCCCAGAATGAACACCTGCAAATGCCGCGCTGTGACGTCTTTGCCCATCGCCTCCGCCGCGACTTCATTGTCGCGAATGGCGCGCAACATGCGGCCCCATGGTGAATGCAACGCCCGTTGGCTCATCCACATCAGCACCGCCAAAACCGCTGCAAACAACGCGATGTACAAAACCTTGACCCACAGCGTTGACCCTTCCACCGGATCAAGCCCAAGGCGCGCTGCTGTTTCAACAAAGCTTGTCGAATTTTGCAGATCAACTTCATAGGGCACGGGACGCGGGATGCCGATCACGTTCTTCACGCCGCGTGTCAGCCAGTCTTCGTTCTTCAAAACGGCAATGATGATTTCCGCAATGCCCAGTGTCGCAATCGCCAGATAATCGGACCGCAGACCAAGGGCTGTTTTGCCGATCACCCACGCCGCTCCGGCGGCAAAAAGCCCACCAACAGGCCACGCCACAAGCACCGGCAAGCCCAACCCGCCCAAATAACCTGTCTGTGCCGGATTGATCGCCTCAATGGCTTCTACCGACGGATCAAGAAGCGCCCGAAAGGCAAAAAAACCACCAATCAGAATGGCAATTGTCGTCAGGTTGCGCAGCCAGCCAGCCTGCATTTTCTTCATCGCAAAGACCGCCGCAATGACAGTGCCTGCCCCCAACAGCAACGCCGCGATGATCCCAAAACCACCCGCGGTAAAGGCACCTTCGGTCGGTTCCATCCCGATCAAAACAGCGGCCAGCCCCCCCAAGGCGACAAAACCCATGATGCCAACGTTAAACAGGCCCGCAAACCCCCATTGCAAGTTCACCCCCAACGCCATGATCGACGAGATCAGCCCCATCGCAATGATCAACAGGGCAGAATTCCAACTACTTGAAAACCCGACATAAAGGATCAAAAGGGCAATGATCGAAAACAATGTTGCGTTTTTTTGAACTTGGCTCATGTGGACTGCCCCTTGAATAGGCCCGTGGGCTTGATCAGCAGCACGATCAGCAGAATGACAAAACTGACCGCGAATTTGTAATCAGTGCTTAGAAGCTGCACCAAACTGTTGGGTTCCAAGCTTTCAGGCATCGCGTAAACCAGCACTTTTTTCCATGCATAGGTGATCGTGACCTCAGAAAACGCGATCACAAAACCGCCCGCGATGGCACCCAAGGGGTTGCCAAGGCCGCCAACAATAGCGGCAGCAAAGATCGGCAGCAGCAGTTGGAAATAGGTGAAAGGTTTGAACGATTTATCCAACCCATAAAGCACCCCGGCGATCGTCGCGAGCGTGGCCACAATCATCCATGTGATCATCACCACCCGTTCAGGGTTGATGCCCGACAACAGCGCCAGATCCTCGTTATCCGAATAGGCGCGCATCGACTTGCCAGACCGGGTTTTGTTCAAAAACCAGAACAGCGCCGCCACCACCACAATTGCGGTGATCACGGTAATCGCCTGCGTGGTCTTGATCGACAGCCCTTCCTCCAAGCCCGTCATTGTCTTGAAATCACGTGCAGAAATAATAAAGCGTTCGCCATCAAGGAAATTCTGATCATCCGCGCCAATGATAAAACGAGTAATGCCGTTGTAGATGAAGGTGATGCCAAGGCTGACAATCACCAAAATCACTGGTTTGGCCTTTTTCTCTCGGTAAAAGCGATAGATCGCCCGGTCGGTGCCCAGCACCAAGCCAATCGCAAATAGGATGCCGAAGGGCAGGGCGAGCAAGGCCGTGGGCAGTGGCCCAAGGCTGATCCCCCAAGATTGGAAGAGCCATGTTATCAACACCGTGGCCATCGCCCCCATCGCCATGGTGTCACCATGGGCAAAGTTGGAAAACCGCAAGATACCGTAGACGAGAGTGACGCCGAGAGCGCCGAGGGCGAGTTGTGATCCGTAGGCAATGCCGGGGATCAGGACGTAATTCGCGAGTGCGATGATTGCGTTGAGTAAGTCCATTAGAACATCACCTGTTTGCAGGCATAGTCTGCGCGCACCCAGTCTGCGCGATTCAATCCCGACACTTCTCGTCCCGGTCTATACACATGCGCTGTCATTTCAATGCCGTCCTTTATCATCAATAGATTCGCACGCCCCAATGCGCCGGATGGCTCGGGCAGGCTCCCCTCGGCAAATGCCCAATCTTGCTCAAGAAAAAGCCCACCACTCACATCGGCGACCATCGGTCCCATGTTGAAGTGAAGTCTCCCGGTCGGAAGTGCAGTCATCTGGGCGATCATTACCCGCGTATCATTGGCCACACAATTTTTAGACGCATCACATGTGTTGACTTCGGAACAGCGGAAAATCGCAAGACTTGCAGGAGCCGCATGCCCGAGTGTCGCAAAAATCAAGGAGACGGCGAATGCAATGGAGTATGTTTTTCCCATCCCCTCAACCCCCCAAAAACGATTTGCGGACTTCGGGGTTGTTCAACAGTTCCTTGCCCGTGCCTGTGTACCCATTGGCACCTTGCACCAGAACATAGCCTTTATCTGCAATTTCAAGTGCTTGGCGGGCGTTTTGTTCGACCATCAAGATCGGTATCCCGGTACGCGCGACCTCAATAATCCGGTCAAAAAGTTCATCCATCACGATGGGCGACACGCCCGCCGTGGGTTCATCCAACATCAAAACCTTGGGCTGCGTCATCAACGCCCGGCCCACGGCGACCTGTTGGCGCTGACCACCCGACAATTCGCCCGCCGCCTGATAGCGTTTGTCTTTCAAAATCGGAAACAGATCATAGACCTGCGCCATCGTGTCTTTAAAATCATCGCGCCGGATGAACGCGCCCATTTCAAGGTTTTCCTCAACTGTCATAGAGGTAAAGATATTCGAGGTCTGCGGGACAAAGCCCATGCCCTTGGCCACGCGATCCTGCGGGCTGAGGTTGGTAATATCCTCCCCGTCCAACCGCACATGGCCCTTGCGCATGTCGAGCATGCCAAAAACCGCTTTCATACCCGTCGATTTACCCGCCCCATTGGGACCAACAATCACGGCAATCTCACCGCGATCCACTGCAATTGTACAATCGTGCAGGATGTCCGGCCCATTGCCGTAACCCGCGGTCATCCCTTCACCAATCAAGAAGGGACCACCGGGGGCGGCAAAGCTTGCACCGCTGGATTTCGGTATCACGCTGCCTTGCCCCTTGGCATTGCCAACCGACAGGTCCTTGTTGCCGCGGTCACTGTAAGGATCGCTCATTCTCAGCCTCTTTCGTCGGTTGTCGCAGGTGGCAATTGATAATCTTCTGCACATGAAATCTCGTCGGCACAGTTGTCCTGCAAAAGCGCCAGAACGCTGCGCGACATGGTATCCATCTCGGTCAGCTCGGTGTTTTCGGGTGCATCCAGATAGAGCATGATCCGGGCCTCACCAACTTGCGCCAGCATCACGACGCTCATGAATTCTTCGCCCTCAATCTCGTCACGTTGGATCGTGCGTATGGCATAGGCTGATGGAAATGCAATGTTGTCCGATTGCAGGACCTGAAGCGGGCTCATCCCATCCGCAGCGACCCATGCCACATAAGTGGCATACCGTTCCTCAAGCGTGGCAAGGTCATCGGCAATTTCAAATCCCGGCCATTCTTCGGTAAAGTTGAGCACTACATCGCCCAAGATCCGCGTGGACCCATCGCCCGCCGCATCCCATTGTGCAGCTTCCCAGGGTGTGCCTCGGTCACACATCCAGACATGTTCAGACAGCTGCGCACAGGCTGTTGCGGCTTGGGGCAGGGCGAGGGCAGCAAATGTTGCAAACAATACCCTCGCGCCCCGAAGCCACCGCATATTGAAAATCATGTGAGAATTATTTGTCACGGGCTATTCCTTAGACCCGTCAAGACAAGATCGTGGAGCGCGCGATGATCATTGTGGTATAAGGTGCCATCGTATTTAGATGTTTCGACGACAATGGTTTTATCTGGAAAGACCATACTCGTAAAAGCACGAACAAAGCCACCATTGACCGTAACAACAGTCTCGGCCGTTTGATCGAATATTTTACTCTCATAACGTTCTAAAACAGGCGCACGAAGGTTGCCGTCTTTCGACCAACTTTCAATCACCCTATCGATACGCTTAGGCGTTATTTCAGTTGATGATCCTACGCGCCAAACCGCAATGCGCGTTTCGAACGCATCATCGTGACGAAATACGGCCCTTTGATCCAACCGATCTGGCGGAATGGGATGCCAGTCCGCACCGTTTACACAAAGACCAAATCCCACACCTAAGTCGTGACAGATAGTCCCGGCGTCGCGTGTATAATGCCAACTGCCATCAGACATAAGAGCAGCATCTTTTCCATCAATGACGGCACTACCAACCACATTCGTCGCGTTTGCAGGCAGGCAGAGCATTAAAAACCCCGAAATTGCACATAGTGGCAGTTTCATGCGCCGACTTTCGCTTTGTTTTTCAGACCGGTGCCCAGATAGGCCTCAATCACATGTTCGTTGGCCTTGATCTCGTCCAGCGTGCCTTCGGCCAGCACGTGACCCTCAGCCATACAGATCACCGGATCACACAAGCGTCCGATAAATTCCATGTCATGTTCGATCACCACAAAGGTGTATCCGCGTTCTTTGTTTAAGCGAATGATCGCATCCCCGATGGTGTTCAGAAGGGTCCGGTTTACGCCCGCGCCCACCTCATCCAGAAACACGATTTTGGCATCAACCATCATCGTACGGCCCAGTTCCAACAGCTTTTTCTGCCCGCCGGAAATTTGCCCGGCCTTCTGTTCGGCCAAATGCTCGACCGTTAGAAACTCCAGCACTTCATCAGCCTTGGCCCGCAGCGCGCGTTCTTCGTTGGCGATGCGTTTGGTGCCAAACCATGTGTTCCACAGGGTTTCACCCGATTGTTTGCCCGGCACCATCATCAGGTTTTCCCGGCAGGTCATCGACGAAAATTCATGGGCAATCTGAAAAGTACGCAACAGACCTTTGTGAAACAACTCATGCGGCGGCAGCCCTGAAATGTCCTCGCCATCCATGAACACGCGTCCAGACGTTGGTTTAAGAACCCCTGCGATCACATTGAAAAGAGTAGTTTTTCCCGCACCGTTCGGCCCAATCAACCCGGTGATCGACCCGCGATCAATCGTCAACGACGCGCCATCAACAGCGTGGAACCCGCCAAAATGCTTGTGCAAATTGTCGACCACAATCATGTGTTCGTTTTCGAAACTCATGTGCCTATCCCTGTCGTGTCGGTCCATTAGCGGCCGATCATTTTTGGTAGATTAGTAGTTAGATAAAATGATGCAGCCCACATCACTATGGGCTGCATCATGTGACATAAGCGATTACTTGAAACCGATGGTTTCGTTATTGCCGTCTTTGACTTCGATCATGCGGTAAGTGCCCGCAGATTCGCCCGGTCCAATCAACTCAACCGCAGACGCACCAACATAGTCGACGTCTGTGCCCGCTTTGATCAATTCAAGCGCTTTCGCCAGCTCACCGGGATAGATTTTTTCGCCCGGTGCGTTTGCAACTTCGGTGATCTTGTCACGATAGACCGCTGGATCAGTAGAGTTTGCGGCCTGCATTGCCAACAAGAACAGCGCTGCGGCGTCATAGGCTTCGGGTGTATACGGTGATGTGCCGTCAAAACCTTCGGCTTTTGCCATCGCGGTGAATGTCTCAATACCTTGGCCTTCAGAACCTGCGATCTGACCGTATGATCCATCAAGATCCGGACCAATTGTCTTGGGCAGGTTTTCACCGATCATACCACCGGGCAGACCAAATGTTTCCCATGCGCCCGCATCAAGTGCAGATTTGATGATGCCTGCACCACCTTGGTCAAGGTAGCCCGCAACAACCAACAGATCACCACCCGCAGAGGCCAGTGCGCCAACTTCCGCAGAATAGTCTGCCTTGCCGTCTTCGTGTGCTGCAACGATGGTCACTTCACCACCAGCGGCCTTGAAGGATGTTTCAATCGCATCCGCCAAACCCTTGCCATAGTCATTGTTGGTATAGGTCAGCGCGATGGATTTAACGCCACGCTCCATCAGGATTTCCGCCATCACTTCGCCTTCGCGGGCGTCAGACGGCGAGGTACGGAAGAACAAACCCTTGTCTTCCATTGTAGTCAGGCCGGGCGATGTCGCGGAGGGCGAAATCATCACCATGCCGTTTGGAATGGCGACGTTCTGCAAAACCGCGCCCGTCACACCAGAGCAATCTGAGCCGACCAGACCGTTGATGCCTTCGGCGATCAGACGCTCGGCGCCCGCTGTCGCCATGCCGTTGTCAATACAACCGCCGTCAGCGCGCAGCGATGTTACCTTCGCACCATCCAGCAACAAGCCGCTGTCGGTGACTTCTTTCATCGCCATCTCAGCGCCCGCAGACATGGGGCCGGTCAGCGATTCAATTGGACCTGTGAAACCAAACAATACGCCCAGTTTAACTTCTTTTGCGTGGGCGTCAGCATATGCGTTCGTCGCCAGCAGAGCTGCAGCCGTTGTGGCCATAAGCATCTTTTTCATGAGTATCTCCCTTGTTGGAACATGATGTTCGCCGCAGACGTTAGGCGGTGAAATCTTAAAAGAAAAGGAGTTTTTAGAAGCACACAACCGCTGATGACGTCACATCACAAAGCCTTTGGTGGATTTATTTGCCAAGCTGGCTACTTTTCCTGAAAGAGCCAACCAAAACAGGACAAAAATTATGCGTTTGATGAGAAAATTATCCATTTTCCTGCTGCTGGGTGCCGTTCGAGTGATCGCATCAAACCCGGCGATCGCTGAGGTATCCGTGCAAATAGAACCCATTGTGACCGGGCTAACCGATCCGTGGGCCGTGGCACCGATGCCGGGTGGTGGGGTTTTGATCACTCAAAAAACCGGTGAATTGATCTTGGATCGCAATGGCAAGACGACCACAGTTGCAGGTGTGCCAACCATAGCGCAACAAGGGCAGGGCGGGTTGTTGGACATCACCCTTGCGCGCGATTTTCCCCAATCGCGCCAGTTGTTTTTGACCTATGCCAAACCACAGGCAAACAGTGGCAGTGGCACCGCATTGGCCAGTGCAAAACTGTCAGAGGATGGCACCACGCTCGTTGGTCTGACCGAGCTTTTTGAAATGAACACGGGCAGCAGTGGCGGCAGGCATTTTGGATCGCGGGTGGTCGAAGCACCCGATGGGACGCTGTTTGTCACCATCGGCGAACGTGGTGATCGGCCCGCCGCCCAGGACCGCGGCAATCACAACGGAACAGTGATCAGGGTCAACCGGGATGGATCGGTTCCCGCTGACAATCCGTTTGTTGGGCAGGCAGGTGTTCAGCCCGAAATCTGGTCCTATGGCCATCGCAACCCGCAAGGCGCGGACCTTGATGCACTGGGGCGTCTTTGGGTGTCCGAACACGGAGCCAAGGGCGGTGACGAGGTGAACCTGATCCGCAAAGGGGCCAATTACGGTTGGCCAATCATTTCATATGGGCGGCACTATTCCGGGGCACCCATTGGCGAAGGCAGCGCAAAGGACGGCATGGAACAGCCCGCCCATTATTGGGACCCGTCGATCGCGCCGTCAGGCTTAATGGTTAACTCCGGGGCGCTGGTTGAGGAATGGACAGGTGATATCTTTGTAGGGTCTCTAAAGTTCGACTATATCAGCCGCCTGTCTGGTGATCCTTTGCGCGAGGTCGAACAAATCAAGACGCCTCAAACAATTCGAGTGCGCGATATTGTTGAAGGCCCAAACGGTGCAATATGGTTTATTTCAGAATCCCAAGGTAGGGTGTATCGAATGACCCCAGCAGATTAAGCGGACTGGGATCGTTTTACCGCACCATATGACACCAAAGCCAAATGATCTGGTGGTGCTCAATTCAAGAATTCAGTCGGTAATGGACCGATTCTCGCCCCTTAAATCGACAGCCGCGCCGCATGGGCACCGCGTTCCCGGTAGGGTGTTGTGTCATAATGTGCCCGGTAGCATTTGGAAAAATGCGAGGGCGAGGCAAACCCACAGGCCAGTGCCACGTTGATCACGCTCATATCCGTTTGCATCAGCAGATTCCGCGCCTTTTGCAGGCGCAGTTCCATATAATACCGTTTCGGCGACCGATTTAGATAGCGCCGGAACAACCGCTCCAACTGCCGTGTGGACATGCCGACGTCACGTGCCAACACGGACGGGCTGATCGGTTCTTCGATGTTGCTTTCCATCATCTGGATGACTTGGCTCAACTTTGGATGGCGCACGCCGATGCGTGTCGGCACGCTCAGCCGTTGGGTATCTTGATCGGTGCGGATCGACGAATAAATCAACTGGTCGGCAACGGAATTGGCCATCTCCTCGCCCAGATCATCCGCGATCAGTTTAAGCATCAGATCAATAGAAGATGTACCGCCCGCCGTGGTCAACCGATTGCCATCCACCACAAACACCGATTTTGTCAGTTTCACTTCTTGGAATTCTTCGGAAAAGCTATCTTGGTTTTCCCAGTGGATCGTGGCCTTTTTACCGTCCAGTAACCCGGCTTTGGCCAAGGTAAAGCCAGCGGTACAAAGCCCACCCACCATCAACCCCTTGCGGGCCTCTCGGCGCAACCATCCCAGCAGTTTTTTGGTCGTGGCGGCCTGAACGTCGATGCCGCCGCAGATCATCAGCGTGTCATCACGTGTCAATTCTTCAAGATCAGCATCCAAAGCAAACACAGCACCCGACGAGCAGGTCATCGTTTCACCGCCTTCGCCCACGATCCGCCAGGAATAGGCAGTGCGTCCTGCCATCCTATTTGCAATCCGCAAACATTCCACCGCTGAGGCAAAACTCAGCAATGTGAAATTATCCAATAGGACAAATATAAACCGACGGGGCTTGTCGGGTGTTGGTGGAATACGGGTTGCCGGGCGCGCATTTGACATCGCGACGTCTTTCTATGTTCGTTTATCGGCCCTGATGTGCCAGTGGCGACAAGACTTGGCGCAAACCTTGCTCACGCGGACCCGCATAGGTCAATAGGTCGAATTTCGGTTCTGGTCACTTCTCACCTGTTTTTGTATACGAATGGTTCACGATAGCGCTGACATTTGCGCAAATGACCGGAGAGATGACAAATGACCAACTGGAGCACAGCAAGCTGGCGCAACAAACCACGTATTCAGATGCCCGATTATCCTGATCAGGCGGCCTTGAATGCCGTTGAGGCCCAATTGGCCCGATATCCGGTTTTGGTCTTTGCTGGCGAAGCCCGTAAGTTGAAAAAACATCTTGGTGCAGTTAGCCGGGGCGAGGCGTTTTTGTTGCAGGGTGGCGATTGTGCAGAGAGCTTTGAACAGTTCAGTTCAGATGCGATTCGCGACACATTCAAGGTTATGCTACAAATGGCGATGGTGCTGACTTATGGCGCGAAAGTGCCTGTGGTCAAGCTGGGCCGTATGGCTGGCCAATTTGCCAAACCACGCAGTGCGAACATGGAAACCGTTGATGGCGTGGAACTGCCAAGTTACCGTGGTGACATCATTAACAATCTGGAATTCACGCCAGAAGCGCGCATTCCTGATCCAAACAAGATGTTGCAGGCTTATACGCAGTCAGCGGCCACGCTGAACCTGTTGCGTGCGTTTTCAACCGGTGGCTTTGCAGACATGAGCCAAGTACACGCGTGGACCTTGGGGTTCACCGACGCCGATGATGCGGCCAAATACCGCGAGATCGCCACGCGCATTCAAGACACGCTCGACTTCATGCGGGCGGCTGGGATTGATTCCAGCACCACGCATGAATTTTCATCCGTCGAATTCTACACCAGCCATGAATCGCTGTTGTTGGAATATGAACAGGCGCTGACGCGGCTTGATTCGACATCGGGCAAATGGTTGGCGGGATCGGGTCACATGATCTGGATCGGCGACCGTACGCGCCAGCCAGACGGTGCGCATGTAGAATTTGCCCGCGGCGTTCAAAACCCGATTGGCCTGAAATGTGGGCCAAGCATGGAAGTCGACGATCTGAAAAAACTGATGTCAACGCTGAACCCGGAAAACGAGGCAGGCCGGTTGACCCTGATCGCGCGCTTTGGTGCGGGGAAAGTTGGAGATCACTTGCCAAAACTGATCAAAGCCGTCGAAGAAGAAGGCGCAAAGGTCGTATGGACCTGTGATGCGATGCACGGCAACACGATCAAGTCGTCTAGTGGGTATAAAACCCGGCCATTCGATTCTGTGATGCGTGAGGTGCGCGAATTCTTTGCGATACATGCCGCCGAAGGGACTGTACCGGGCGGCGTGCATTTTGAGATGACCGGGCAGGATGTGACCGAATGTACAGGCGGCGTGCGCGCAGTCAGTGATGAGGACCTGTCAGATCGCTATCACACAGCCTGTGACCCACGTTTGAACGCCAGCCAATCGCTAGAACTGGCATTCTTGGTTGCAGAAGAGCTGTCTGCGCGCCGCGATGCACAGATGGCAAAAGCAGCCGGGTAAAACGGGTCTGGCCCTTGGCCAATCACAAAACAACGACGCCGCTGGCATTCTGCTCAGCGGCGTTTTGACTGGTACCGGTTGCACTCATTACATATCTGAGTTCACTCGTCTGTTTTGATCAGCCGCAGATACGGCGGTCTGGCTTTGTTACCTTTACCATCAAACGGTGTCATTGGTGCATTGAAACCGTCTTGCTCCACGTCTTGACGCCGCGCTGCGGGCACGGGGGCAGGGGTTGCAGGGCGATCCAGCGGAATCGGCGTTTGCCCAGGAATGATGGTGCGCAGCTTTTGGTCGGTCACGTCAAACCGCCGCGGGGCCAGCCCCAATTCACCACGACTGACCAGACATCCCAGCACCCTGCTTACATCACCAAGATCGCTTTTCAGCGGTAACATGATCATGCGTGCATCCAGCGCAGCACGGCCCGCGCCTCCCGGCGAGGTCATATGAAAATGCGCGGTGGCGGGAGTTTGAAACACGTCTTCCAGGCAATCTGCAATTTGGCGGCGTGAATTTGGTGCAAACAATGCAGTTAACGGCATACCACGCACTTCCATGCCCATCAGGTCGCTCAAGTGGCTGCCCGCAATCCGCAAACGCGCGATCCCCGGTGCGATGCGTTCCAAGATAAACGCATATTCCAACGCCTGTTCGATCCCACGCGGATCAATCTGCGATCGTTTGGGCAACAGGCGGCCAACACGCAACGCTTCCCAATAGGCTTCGACCTGGGCGATTGCCGTAAAACCGGACTCTGGTTGATAATCTGACATTGAGACCACATTTTGCGCGTTCTGGGCATGGTTGTCCATCAACGTTCACCTTACTTTTATTTTCGTTTCAGAGCCGTCCGCAGTGTTCACACTCGATGCACCAATGAATACGGGCAGCGGGGCGGCGGGTTTGCAATTATTACCAATTCATTAATAGCGCGCCTTTAATACAATTGGTGACTTTTTCACGGGTCTGGTTAATCGGTTAACGCAGGGACGACGCGCAGGCGGGGCTTGCCCCTTGCCCTCGTTTGCCCATATTGGGGCGCAACAGGTTACGTCATAAGGGACGCATCGATGATCAGATCAATGACCGGTTTTGCCTCTGCCAGTGGTGCTGATGCGCCGTTTAGCTGGGGTTGGGAGGTCCGATCCGTTAACGGCAAGGGGCTTGATCTGCGCCTGCGGGTGCCTGATTGGGTTGACGGTCTTGAGGTCAGCTTGCGCAAGAAACTCTCGGCCTGTGCGACCCGGGGCAACATAACTTGCAACCTACGCCTGAACCGAGAGGACAGCGGCAACAGTCTGACCGTGAACACCACGCAGCTGGAAACCGTCCTGACCGCGCTGCACCAGATTGAACAACATGCGATGGATGCGGGCGTATCACTGGCCCCCTCAAAAGCCACCGACATCGTGACCATGCGCGGCGTTCTGGAACAAGCGGCCCTTGAACAAGACACTGCTGGCCTTTGTGCAACGCTACTGGCAGATTTTGACGCGGTGCTGAACGATTTTGATACCATGCGCCAGAGCGAAGGCACCGCGTTGGCCAATGTGCTGGATGATCAACTATCGCAGGTCGCGACCCTGACAGCCGAAGCCGCCGCACTTGCCGAAACCAGAAAAGATGAGATGGCCGCAACGCTGCGCCGCAATCTGGCACGGGTGCTGGAAAACACCGATGGCGCAGATGAGGCACGGATAGCACAGGAATTGGCATTGATCGCGGTGAAATCTGATATAACCGAAGAAATTGATCGCCTTGGTGCCCATGTCACTGCTGCGCGCGATCTGCTGCGGCAGGGTGGCCCGGTGGGGCGCAAGCTGGATTTCCTGATGCAGGAATTCAACCGCGAGGCCAATACGCTGTGTTCCAAGGCGCAAAATGCCGCGCTGACCACTTTGGGGTTGGCGCTTAAGGCGGTGATCGACCAAATGCGCGAACAAGTACAGAATGTGGAGTAAGACATGAGCGACCGTCGTGGCCTTTTGATCATCCTCAGCTCGCCGTCGGGCGCGGGCAAATCCACGCTGGCCAAAAAACTGCGGGATTGGGACGCCTCAATCCGGTTTTCAGTTTCTGCCACCACACGGCAACCACGCGACGGCGAAGTGGATAAACAAGATTACTTTTTTGTCTCAGAAGAGACATTTCGCACGCTGGTGAATGATGGCGAAATGTTGGAACACGCGCGGGTGTTTGGAAACTACTACGGATCGCCCCGCGCACCGGTCCAAAGCGCCATCGACAATGGCCGTGATGTTTTGTTCGACGTGGATTGGCAAGGTGCGCAGCAGATCGCTAATTCCGCGCTCAAACAGCACGTGCTGTCGATCTTTATCCTGCCACCGTCGATCACCGAACTGCGCCGCCGTCTGGTCACCCGCGGTCAGGACACGCCTGAGACCATTGCCAAACGGATGGAGGCAAGCTGGGATGAAATCAGCCATTGGGATGGTTATGATTATGTTCTGGTCAACGATGATCTGGTTGAGACCGAGGCGCGGCTCAAGGCCATCATCACCGCAGAGCGGTTGCGCCTGTCACAACAACCCAAGCTGGTGGAACATGTGCGCGCTTTACAAAATGAATTTGAGGAAACGCCATGACCGTTTACGCCTTGGGCGATGTGACCCCCATAGTTGACGCTGACGCATGGGTGGCCCCTGATGCCAATGTGATTGGCAATGTTGTTCTGGACGCAGGCAGTTCGGTCTGGTTTGGCGTCAGCTTGCGTGGCGACAACGAAGTCATCCATTTGGGCAAGGGCAGCAATATTCAGGAAAGCTGTGTCTGTCACACTGACATCGGGTTTCCTTTGGTCATTGGGGCCAATTGCACCATCGGGCACAAGGCGATGCTGCATGGCTGTACCATTGGCGACAACACCTTGATCGGGATGGGGGCAACCGTGCTGAACGGTTCCAAGATTGGCAAAAACTGCCTGATCGGGGCGGGCGCGCTGATCACCGAAAACAAGGTGATCCCGGATGGGTCCTTGGTTATGGGCGCACCTGGCAGGGTGGTTCGGCAATTGGATGACGCCGCCATTCAGGCATTGACTGCCAGCGCGCTGCATTACGCCGAAAACGCTGCACGATTTCGGCGTGACCTTAAACCGATCTAGCGCATGACATTAGCCGCAAACCTGCCCGACCTTTTGGCGGCATTGCCCTTGCCAACACTGGTGATCGACAAAAGCGAACGGATCATTGCAATCAACCGCTTAGCGGAAAACCTGATTGGATCAAACGCCCAAGGCCGTCATTTCATCACCGTCTTGCGCCAGCCGCAATTGGTGGAAGCCGTTGAATTGTCGCTGAGTGATCAAAGGCCGCGCACCGCTTCATTTCTGATTGAGGACGCGGGCAGCAGCGTGACCTATGATGTGTCGCTTGGTGCCATTGCGCAAAAGGATGCCGTTATCCTCAGCTTTCAGGATGTGACCCACCTGACCCAAGCCGGCGAAATGCGCCGCGACTTTGTGGCAAATGTCAGCCATGAATTGCGCACGCCGCTGACCTCCCTGATGGGCTTTATCGAAACGCTTAGCGGTCCGGCACGCGATGATCCGGCGGCACGTGACCGTTTTCTGGGCATCATGACAGGCGAGGCTGAACGGATGAACCGGTTGGTGGGTGATCTGTTGTCACTCAGCCGGGTGGAGGCCGAAGAACGGGTGCGCCCAACCACTCAGATTGACCTGCGCGACGTGCTGCAAACCACCATGCGCAATCTGGGTCCACTTGCCGTTGATAACGATATTATATTGAACCCTGATCTAGGACCTGATCCGCTGTTAATCCGGGGCGACGCGGATCAGCTCTTGCAGGTTTTCACCAATCTGATCGAGAATGCGATCAAATATGGCGGTTCGGGTAAAACCGTGGACATCACCGCACATACCTATGAACGCGACGCGGCTTTGCGCGCGCCTGCGCTGCGGATCACCGTTGCCGATCATGGTCCGGGCATTGACCCGCTGCATATTCCACGCCTTACCGAACGATTTTACCGGGCAGACAGCCACCGCAGCCGTGCATTGGGCGGCACCGGGTTGGGGTTGGCAATTGTAAAACACATCCTGAACCGGCATCGCGGACGACTGAAAATCACCAGCACATTGGGGCAGGGCGCAGAATTTACCGTCATTTTACCACTAGATGTTGTGGAACACTGACTTTCTTATATCAATTTTTGCCATTTTTGGGCGCTGTCATAAAACTGTAATGTAGCTGTCACAAAAGCGCAGTACGGGCCGCCTAAACGGGCCACAAGATCACCATGGGGGTGATTGTTAAGACTGCTGACAGGAGACATCATGTCCTTCGCAAAAATGACCACATCCGCGCTGGCAATTGCCGCCGTATCCGCAACAGCCGCCATCGCACGTGACCAAGTGCAGATTGCCGGATCTTCGACCGTGCTGCCTTATGCAACAATCGTTGCCGAAGCCTTTGGCGAAAATTTTGATTTCCCAACACCTGTTGTTGAAGGTGGCGGGTCTGGCGCTGGCCGCAAGAAAATGTGTGAAGGCGTTGGTGAAAACACCATCGATATCGCAAACTCATCCAGCCGCATCAAACAGTCCGATATTGACCTGTGCGCCTCCAATGGCGTGACGGACATTATGGAAGTTCGCATCGGCTATGACGGCATCGTCTTTGCCTCGGAAATCAATGGTGAAGAATTCGCCTTTACCCCTGCGGATTGGTACAACGCCTTGTCTGCACAGGTGATGGTTGAGGGCGCATTGGTCGCCAACCCGCACAAAACTTGGGCCGACGTGAACCCTGATCTGCCCGCACAGAACATTCTTGCCTTCATTCCGGGCACAAAACACGGTACACGCGAAGTCTTTGACGAAAAAGTCATCGAAGCAGGCTGTGAAGAAACCGGCGCTGCGGCAGCATTTGAAGCGGCAGGTGATGATAAGGGCTGCACATCCCTGCGTACCGACGGCCTATCGGTTGATATTGATGGCGATTACACCGAAACCCTGTCACGTCTGGCCGCAAACCCAGAAGCCATCGGTGTCTTTGGTCTGTCGTTCTATGAAAACAACACCGACAAGCTGCGTGTTGCGACGATGGGCGGTATCGTGCCCTCAACCGAGAGCATCTCAACCGGTGAATACCCGGTGTCGCGTCCGCTGTATTTCTATGTGAAGGCTGCGCATTTGGGCGTGATCCCCGGCTTGCAGGAATACATCGATTTCTTTGTATCTGATGAAATCGCTGGTCCCGATGGCCCCTTGGCTGACTACGGTCTGGTATCCGATCCAGAGTTGGCTCAAACGCAGGCAGATGTTGCTGCTGGTACGCCGATGGCACCGCTGAACTAAGCGACCTAATCAATGCGGGTGGCCCCAGTGAAGGTGCCACCCGTTTCACGACTTGCACGCCGGGGGCCGTCATGAACGTCGGAATTGTTATCATCATCGTTCTTGCCATCGCGGTTGCTGGCTATGTCTTGGGTCGCAATCGGTCTAGGGCAGTGTCCGGCGGTGACATCCGCAAACTGCACTCGCTGCCCGGATATTATG
The DNA here is from genome assembly GCA_051251995.1 of Sulfitobacter sp. Lineage (GTDB taxonomy): Bacteria > Pseudomonadota > Alphaproteobacteria > Rhodobacterales > Rhodobacteraceae > Sulfitobacter. Next base: position 7,025 of record JBPOFF010000003.1, on the reverse strand, counting down.
GACAAACGGTTTTTCTATTTTCCGCTGTACCGTCTTTGCTGGTTCTTATCGTTTGGCTGTTGGCGCAGCCGCTTTATGTTGAAAACAGCGTTGCCAATATGATCAATCCCGCCAGCATCGCGGATGGCAGCAGCCGCAGTTTGGTGATGGCCGATGTGCGCCGCATTGCAACGGGTCTGGATATTGGCGTCGCTCAAGGGACGATGACCAATGACAACATCAAAACCATGCGTGCAGACACCACCAACGTCCGCGACAGCCTGGCCAAAGTGGGCGTGGCCCTAGGTGCGGATGTCGCACCGGATGTTTTTCAGGCGGCCAAGGCCTACCGCGATCTCTCTGCAACCCTTCGCCTTGCTATGGCTGCCGTCGCAATCGCCTTGGCGCTGATTGGGTTGATCTATGCCTATCTGCGCATCCACCCGGATTTCCGCGCCAGAAACGTGGCGGAAAGCGCGATCAAAGCACTGTTGATCCTCAGTTCACTGGTGGCGATCCTGACCACCGTTGGTATCGTCCTGTCGTTGACTTTCGAGACAATTAACTTTTTCCGAATGTATCCGGCTCAATCCTTTCTTTTCAACTTCACTTGGAACCCACAGTTCCGCGGGGGGTCCGACCTTGGCATTCTGCCACTGCTGTGGGGCACACTCTATGTGTCCTTTGTAGCGCTGCTGTTTGCCGTGCCCATTGGCCTGATGGCGGCAATCTATCTGTCTGAATACGCTACGCCGCGGGTGCGTTCCGTGGTAAAACCCGCGATTGAAATCCTCGCGGGTATCCCGACCATTGTATACGGTTTGTTTGCCCTGATCGTGATTGGCCCAATGCTGCGCGATTACTTTGCCGCGCCCTTGGGTTTGGGCAATTCGTCATCTTCAGTCATGACGGCGGGTCTGGTCATGGGCATTATGCTGATCCCGTTTGTATCCTCGCTGTCTGATGATGTGATCAACGCCGTGCCACAGTCGATGCGCGATGGCTCTTATGGCTTAGGGGCCACGCAATCTGAAACCGTGCGACAGGTGATCATCCCCGCAGCGCTGCCCGGTATCATGGGCGCGGTGCTGCTGGCCGCAAGCCGCGCCATTGGTGAAACCATGATTGTGGTGCTGGGGGCAGGGGCCGCTGCCAAGCTCAGCCTAAACCCCTTTGAGGCGATGACCACCATCACCGTCAAAATCGTCAGCCAACTGACCGGCGATACCGAATTTGCCTCGCCTGAAACGCTGGTGGCCTTTGCCCTTGGCCTGTCACTGTTCATCATCACGCTGGGGCTGAATATCGTCGCACTTATTATCGTGCGCAAATATCGGGAGCAGTACGAATGACGGACGCCGCCCAATCCCAAAGCACCCCGCGCGGATCTTACAAAGGGTCGCTGCTGCAACAAGACAAACGCACAAAAGCGCGCAATGCATCCGAAGCCCGCTTTCGCTTTTTTGGAAAGCTGGCGATTGGCATCGCGATACTGGCGCTGATCGGCCTGCTGACGTCGATCCTGTACAACGGGTCGTCGGCCTTCCGGCAAACCTTTATCTCGCTTGATGTCTTTTTGGACCCGGCAAAGCTGGACAAGAAAGGCACGGGCAATATCGAGGACATCGCCAAGGTCACTACCTTTGGCTACGCGCCGCTGATTGCAAAGGCATTTGAGACTAAATTTGCCGACCCGCAGATCGGGATCGAAGGGGTGTCGCCCAAAGAAGCGGGCAAGCTGATTTCCAAAGAAGGGGCCGCCGAGCTGCGCCGCCATGTCTTGGCAAACCCCAGCGCAATTGGTCAAACGGTGACTTTCGAATTCCTCGCCAGTGGTCGGATTGATGGCTATTACAAGGGTCGCGTTACCATGGCTTCGGCCGAACGCGACAGCAATGTCAGCCCCGAACAACTGCGTCTGGCGGATCAATTAAAAGCGGCCGGGATGCTGTCCACCCATTGGAACTGGGGTTTCCTGACCATGGCTGATGCGTCTGAGAACCGCCCCGAGGCCGCTGGACTGGGGGTCGCCATCATCGGATCGCTCTACATGATGATCGTGGTCTTGGTGTTGGCGCTGCCGATCGGCGTTGCGACCTCGATCTACCTCGAAGAATTTGCGCCAAAGAACTGGATCACCGACATCATTGAAGTGAACATTTCAAACCTCGCGGCAGTGCCATCCATTGTCTTTGGTATCTTGGGGCTTGCGATCTTCATCAATTTTGCTGGCTTGCCTCAATCGGCACCGATTGTCGGCGGCCTTGTGCTGACCCTGATGACACTACCCACCATCATCATCGCCACCCGAGCCTCGCTCAAGGCGGTGCCGCCGTCAATCCGCGATGCGGCTCTTGGGGTCGGGGCGTCAAAAATGCAGTCGGTGTTCCACCATGTGCTGCCTTTGGCAATGCCAGGCATCTTGACCGGGACCATCATCGGTCTTGCACAGGCCTTGGGAGAGACCGCCCCGTTGCTACTGATTGGCATGGTGGCCTTTGTGCGCGACTTCCCAGGCAGCCCGCCGGAAGGTTTCTTTGACCCTGCCGCAGCCTTGCCTGTACAGGTCTATAACTGGACACAGCGCGCTGATCCGGCTTTTGTCGAACGCGCTTCAGGGGCAATTATTGTGCTGATGGTGTTCCTGCTGATCATGAACGCTGTGGCGATCCTGTTGCGTCGCCGCTTTGAACGACGCTGGTAGGAGTGGATGACGACATGAAAGACCACCTAATCTCGGAGATCGACGTGACAACAAATACTGTCAAAATTGCCGCCCGCGACGTGCAGGTATTCTATGGCGATACCCATGCCATCAAGGACGTGAATGTCGACATCGAAGACAAAACCGTCACCGCGTTTATTGGGCCATCAGGCTGCGGAAAGTCGACATTCTTGCGTTGTATCAATAGGATGAATGACACAATTGATGTTTGCCGGGTCACCGGTGACATCCGTATTGATGGCGAAGACATCTATGATCGGGCCGTTGATCCGGTCCAATTGCGCGCCAAGGTCGGCATGGTATTTCAAAAACCAAATCCGTTTCCAAAGTCGATCTATGACAACGTGGCATATGGACCCCGCATTCATGGGCTGGCACGCAACAAGACAGATTTGGACGATATCGTTGAACGCGCCTTAAAAAGTGCGGCCATCTGGAACGAGGTCAAAGACCGCCTGCATGCACCCGGCACCGGCCTTTCTGGTGGTCAACAGCAGCGGTTGTGCATCGCCCGCGCCATTGCCACCCAACCCGAGGTGCTGTTGATGGATGAACCCTGTTCCGCGCTTGACCCAATTGCAACGGCGCAGGTCGAAGAACTGATTGACGAACTGCGCGCCAATTTCTCTGTGGTGATTGTCACCCACTCTATGCAACAGGCCGCGCGGGTCAGCCAACGCACCGCGTTTTTCCATCTGGGAAATCTGGTTGAGTTTGGCGAGACCGACAAAATATTTACCTCCCCAGAGGACCCGCGCACAGAATCCTACATCACTGGACGAATTGGATAATATCATGTCAGATCAACATATTGCATCTGCTTTTGACCGTGATCTTGAGGCGGTTCAGGCGCAGATTATGAAAATGGGCGGCATGGTCGAAAATGCCATTCGCCTTGCGGCACAATCACTTGATACCCGTGACGAAGAATTGGCCGAACAGGTGCGGGCAGGGGACAAGGCCATCGATGCTCTTGAGGACCTGATCAATGAACGTGCCGCCCGGGTGATCGCCCTGCGCGCGCCCACGGCAATTGATTTACGACTGATCTTGAGCGTGATCAAGATTAGCGCCAGCTTGGAACGTATTGGAGACTATGCAAAAAACATGGCCAAGCGCACCGGTGTTCTGTCCCAAATCGCCCCGGTAAATGACAGCGCTGGGTCCATCCGCCGCATGGCTCGCACGGTTGAAGGCATGCTGAAAGACGCGCTTGATGCCTATATCCAACGCGACGCCGAACTGGCGATGGATGTGATCAGCCGCGATGAAGACGTGGACCAGATGTACAACGCTTTGTTCCGTGAATTCCTGACGTTCATGATGGAAGACCCGCGTAACATCACCGCCTGTATGCATCTGCATTTTATTGCCAAAAACACTGAACGTATGGGGGATCTGGTGACGTCGATTGCCGAACAGGTGGTCTATCTGGTCACGGGCCAACACCCTGAAGATGCGCGGCCAAAAGCCGACCAAACCTCTGTGGCAACAAAGGCTTGAGCAACATGTCGGCACCTAAACCACAAGTCCTGCTGGTCGAAGACGAACCCGCGCAACGCGAGGTTTTATCCTATAACCTTGAGGCCGAAGGATACGACGTGCGCCGTGCCGAGAACGGCGAAGAAGCCATGTTGCTGGTGGCAGAGGCAAAGCCTGATCTGATGATCCTTGACTGGATGATGCCCTTGATGAGCGGTCTTGAAGTCTGCCGCCAGATCAAAACCCGCGATGATACCCGTGACATTCCAATCATCATGCTGTCCGCCAGATCAGAGGAAGTAGACGCCGTGCGTGGGCTAGAAACCGGGGCCGATGATTATGTAATCAAACCGTATTCGCTGAAAGAACTGATGGCACGGGTGCGCACTCAGCTGCGGCGCTCAAGACCCTCAGCGGCAGGTGCGGCGCTGACATTCCTCGATATTGTCCTTGATCCAGAACGTCACCGGGTCAGCCGCGGTGAACATGATCTGAAACTTGGACCAACCGAATACCGATTGTTAGTGACGCTGCTTGAAAAACCCGGCCGAGTCTACAGCCGCGAACAATTGCTTGACCATGTATGGGGCCGCGACATCTATGTCGATACGCGCACAGTTGATGTACATATCGCCAGACTGCGCAAAGCACTCACAAAGCACGGGGATGAAGATCCCATTCGTACAGTACGCGGCGCGGGTTATTCATTGGGGTAATACGCTAAGCCATTGTATTCACTAGGTGTTAATATATAATTTTATGGGGTGTATCCCCTTGACATACGTTATGATTGACTGCAATCCCAATTTAACACTACCTTACCGTAAGTTGTGTGAGGTTTTTAAATGTCGTCTCTTTTGCGGATACATTACGAAGGTCTGGACGCTGATAACCATCGGCTTGACTTACGAGCCTTTGGCGAAGCGGCCATTGGTTTGGATAGGCTTGCTAATGTGGGACTTATTGCAATCTCTGACCTCAGATTCCCCAAAAATGGAGAGCGCTTCCCGATGCGCATTGTCGCTCAGGAACCGAAAGAAGCATCGTTCGATTGGCTCGTTGATCTCGCACCCGTGGGTGCGATTATGCTACCAATTGTTCATGAAATGTTCCATACTAAGGCCAGTGAAGCGCTTTGGTATTGGATCAGCTGGGTTACGAGCATGAGCGGCGGGCGGAAAAGTGAAGCTGAACCTTATCTTGCCGCAATTGTCGAGATGACCAAAGACATTCACCGTGGGCATGCTGCAAGCGAAGAACGAACACACAAGTTCATGCTGGACGTTCTAGATCGGGTACAGGACCCTGCCCGGAAATTTGTAGCGCCAGTAGGTGATTCAGCTAACAGTGTTGAACTTATCGCGGATCAAAGGGACAAGCCGCTTCTGCTAACGCACAGGATTGACGTACCGATGGCGGACGCAATTAGATCAAAAGACAAACTTGAGGTTGGTGATATGGAAAGAATGCGACTTCGTGTAGATGGCTTGATCCACCACAACAGGCAGTTAAAGGTAGAACATCCAGACAAGCCGGGTAAGTTCATTACTGCCAATGTAAGAGACCCTGCATTTTCAGACGAGGGAGATAGTATTTATACAAACGCTGTGGCACGAAAGGGTTATATTGATGTTTCGGCCAAGCCGTCGAGGACGGCGGATGGTGAACTGCGAACTCTGTACATATTAGACGCATCGGAGACAGGAAATGACCAACCTTAAAGATGCTCGAAAGGGTAAGATTGAAAAATTTATCAAAGAACACGAGGCCGATCCAGACGGAGACCTCGACAAGCTGGACGCGCTGATTAAGCGCCCAACTCGGGAAAGCGTGAAAGCAACTCCGAAAGCATCACCTGAGGCGTCGTCCGACGATTGAAGCGGTACTCAAACTCTTTCACGTAAGTCTCTAAATACTTTGGAGAAACATTGTTGTGCGTCCCTTTAAGTGAGCGCTTCAAGTGGCCAAAGAAGTTTTCGATTGAGTTGGTGGTTTCACCGTTTGGCCCAACATATTCATCCTGCGAATGGTTCACCGTCAGGTGCGTATAGCGATCAACTGAGATAGCCTTGCTGTAGCTGCGCAATTCGTCGGTATGAATTTCGGTGCCAGTGGCAATGTTATCGTCAATATGGGGCATCAAAGAGCCGCGTGTCTGATCCTCAACCACTTTTAGCATCAGGTCGCCGCCACGTTCCATCATGCCCATCACAACGGTCTTGCGCTTGCGCCAGTCCATCCCGGTAGTCTTGCCGCCCACGTAGGTTTCATCGACCTCTACAACCTTACCAGAGCCGCCCAGAGGGGCTTCACCGTCTACATCGGCCATATGCTCACGGATCAGCTTAGCCATACGCCAAGCGGTCTTGTACGTCACGCCAAGCTGGCGCTGCAATTCCTTGCCGCTCACGCCATGCTTGGATGTGGTGAATAGAAAGATTGCATAGAACCAAAACTGCAAAGGTGTGCGGCTCTTTTCAAGGATTGAACCAACCATTGGGTGGATGTGGTGGCCGCACCATTGGCAGGAATAGGCTTGCTCGTTTGTGAGGCGATACCACTTGGCGTCACGCTCACACTTTGGGCAAGTGTGGCCTTGGCCGATGCGCACATTAAACAAATGCTCTAAGCATGCGTCATCATTTGGGAATTGCTGAAAGAACTGGCGTACATTTGTCTGTTTCATGCACTATAGATAGGCTTTGCGCTACCGTATGTCAAGGGGATACATCTCAATTTTATTAACATAATACTTATTATGAGCGTTTACAGCCTGTTATAGCTGGGTGGATTCACAAACGAAGTGCAAATTCTGTATTAAAACAGAACCTTGCATGGA
>JBPOFF010000029.1:0-2466 GCA_051251995.1 Sulfitobacter sp. | reverse complement strand
TTGCAGTTGGAAACCCGCGACAGTGTTCTCGACAACCGCAGCACTTACGCACCGCGCCCTAGCATCACTCAAGCCTTTGCCACGCTGCAAACACTGTCTGACGCAGACGTGACACGCATCCTAACCTATCTCATGGCAGAAAGCCTGTCCGTTGCCAGTCCGTTGATCGATACGCTTGGCGCTGTGATGGATACGGACATCGCGCAGCACTGGAAACCAGAGCAGACCTTCTTTGATCTGATCCGCGATAAACAGGTGTTGAATGCCATGGTGGGCGAGTTGGCAGGCGCAGAGGTTGCCAAAGCCAACATCGCCGAAACAGGCAAAACCCAACGCACAATCCTATGCGACTGCATTAGCGGCACCCGCACACCAGCCGATCCCAACTGGACACCGCCGCACATGGCGTTTCCAGCGCAGACCTACCGCAGCGCCGAGGGTGATGATGCAATTCCAGAGCTTGATCAGCGAGAAGCGGCATGATGATACCCATTGCCCGATGTGCCATCGCATCGGGCAAGCATCTAAAAACATTCGACAAAAAACGGAATTTGTGAGATGATTAGGACAATATTCCTAGACATCCGCCCAGAATTTGACCCACGTTGCGCCCTTGCCGCGCCCGTGGGGCTTTTGGTTTGCGGATTTGGTTTCCTAACCAGTTCACAAATTTTGCACCACCCGTTCGGGTGGCGCAGGAAAGCGTTTTTCATGTCACCCGACTTCGATAAATATCGCGCCTTGGCGAAAGCTGAAGGCGACAACACAGAGTATTCAGATGATGACCTCATGCGCCTTTGGGCCGCGATGGAACATCTGTTTGCCCTTGCAACACAGGTAAACTGTCCACAGTTTTTTGTGCCGCATCCGGCAAATCACCCGCCACAAGCACCGCAGTCTGCGCTAGACTCGCACCAAAGCCGCCAAATCAAGGAGACCAAGGAATGACCCAAGAGAACATTCAGGCCGTGATTTACACGCGCGTTTCCTCCAAAGCCCAGCTTAAGAAAGGCGATGGCCTTGCCAGTCAAGAAAGCCGATGCCGCGATTTTGCGGCGTATAAGGGCTATAATGTGCAGCAAGTTTTCCAAGACGAAGGTGTTTCTGGCGGACTTGTGGATCGTCCCGCGATCAAAGCCATGCTCGGCTGGCTGCGCAAGCACCGCAATATTGAACCCGTTGTGATCATCGACGACATATCGCGCCTTGCCCGTGACCTTGATGCCCACCTTAAAATTCGCGCGGCGATTGGCTCGGTTGGAGCCAAACTCGAAAGCCCGTCAATTGAGTTTGGCGAGGACAGCGACAGCCAGTTGATCGAGAACATGCTGGCATCTGTTTCACAGCACCACCGCCAGAAGAATGCCGAACAGGTGCGCCACCGCATGACCGCGCGGCTCAAGGCGGGGTATTTCACGTTTTGGGCACCCGTTGGCTACACCTATGTCAAAGGCCAAGGCGGCGGCAAAGTGTTGGAACGGGACGAACCGCTCGCCAGCCTGTTGCAAGAGGCGCTTGAGGGCTTCGCCTCAAACCGCTTTGCCACACAAGCGGACGTGAAGCGGTTCCTTGAGCCGCATCCGATCTTCGCGCGGGACACCAACGGCGCAATCCACCCGCAACGCATCCGCAATCTGCTGACCAACAAGATTTACGCAGGCTATTACGCCTACAAGCCGTGGGGCATTGGCCTGACACGCGGCAATCATCCCGCCATCATCACATGGGAAACGTTCCAACGTATCCAAGCCAAGATCGAAGCAAACAATCCGACAGCGCAGGTCAAAACCAAAACCGAGGACTTCCCCCTGCGCGGCATAATCGCCTGCGCCACCTGTAATCACCCGATGACAGGCTATTGGGCGAAAGGGCGCAACAAGCGCTATCCGTACTACGAATGCTTCCAGAAGACCTGTCCAGATCGCCGCAAGTCGATCAAGCGCAACGATGTTGAAACAGGTTTTGAGGCTTTGGTCAGCGCCTTGCGCCCCAGCCGCAGCATGATCGCCATGGCCACCGCCATGTTCCGCGACATCTGGGACAGCCGCATTGCGACGCTGCACCAGCACCATGCGGCGCAGAAAACCGAATTGAAGCGCGTTGAGGCTGACATCCGCAAAGCCGCAGACCTCCTGATTGCAACAGACAGCGCCGCCACCATGCGGGCGATTGAGGCCAAGATCGAAAAGCTGGAGGCGCAAAAGGCGTTGATCGCCGAGGATTTACAAAATTCAAAGCCGAAAACAACCGACTTCGACGGCAGTTTTCGAACCGCGATGAACTTTCTCGCAAACCCTTGGAAACTATGGGAAACAGGCAAGGCAAAAAGCCGTCAAACCGTCCTGAAACTGGTTTTCGACGCCCCCATCACATATGCCCGCGACAGAGGGTTTCGAACCACAAAAACCACCTTACCCTTCAAGGTGTTAGCGGGCCTTAATGACGAAGAAGGGGAAATGGCGGAGA
>JBPOFF010000028.1:0-2675 GCA_051251995.1 Sulfitobacter sp. | reverse complement strand
CGCGCCAGTGCCTTCATTCCTGTCAGTGCGTTGATCAGCGTTGACTTGCCGACGTTGGAGCGCCCTGCAAAGCAGACCTCCATCCGATCTGCGGGGGGCAGGCCATCCATGGCCACCACGCCTTTGACGAACTGGGTTTCGCCCGCAAACAGCAAGCGGCCCTTTTCGGTCGTGAACGCGTCGGGTTCTTCGGAGATCGGGAATGGCAATTGCATGCTAAAGTACCGTCAGGCTGTCGCCGATTGCGACTGGCCCGCCTTTGATGACCTCGGCGTAGATGCCGAAATTCTGATGATCCCAAGTGCGGTTGAGGATACCAAGGGTATCGGCATCCCGTTCACCGGTTTCAGGGTTTGCCGTGGTCGCAAGGCAGCGTACGATGGGTTCGCGGATACGCAAGGTCGCACCACCAAGTGCGATTTCCTTGCCGATCCAATCCATCTCTTGCCACGGCGTCTCAGCCTCGAACCAGATGTTGCTGCGCCAACGCAGGGGGGACAGGTCGGTTCCCGCGTGTTCTGATACAGCATTGAGCGACGCGGTGTTACACAGGCTGATCGATGCATAATCCGCATCGGTAAAGCCGCGCCCAGCCAGTTGCAAAATACGATCCGGTAGCGCGCGATCCTTGGGGACCAAGGGGCGGACCCACTCAAGGAAATCTGCGGTATCGTGATCCGGGTCGAAGGTCAGATCAGGACGGTTCGGGTGGCTGAGCGTAAGCTGGCCAGATTGTTCATCCAGAATCGCGTTAATCGCCATCAATGCAGGTGCTTTGGACCCACGGCTGAAATTCTGGCACGGCACCCAAGCATTACCATTCGCCGTTGACGCGTCATGGGCGACGGCCCATTGACGGTCAAACGGCATCGATTGGCCCGCATGCAACGTGACCGTTTGCAATGCTTCGCGCCCATGACTTTTCAGCGGATGCCGATAAAGGGCAGTGATCTGCATTACTTTTTGCTCTTGCCGGAGGGCGCTTTAGTTTTGCCAGACGGCGCTTTGGCATCGTTTGCGGGGGCGTCTTTTTTCTTGCGTTTAAAGCCGCTGGTGATGTTGCCCATCAAATCGGGTTTGTATCCTTGGCTGCGCATGATCAGGTATTGTTGCGTAAAGGTGATCGTGTTGTTCGCGATCCAGTACACCACGAGACCAGAGGCAAACCCACCCAGCATGAACATGAACACCCATGGCATCCACGCAAAGATCATCTGTTGCGTGGGGTCAGTTGGGGCTGGGTTCAGCTTTTGCTGCAGGAACATTGAGATGCCCAAGAGCAGTGGCAGGATACCGATAAAGATCAGCGCCATGATACTGCCCGCCTCGGGGCCAGCCCATGGCAGCAACCCAAAAAAGTTAATCAGCGATGTCGGATCCGGCGCGCTCAGGTCTTGGAACGGGCCAAAGAACGGGGCGTGACGCAATTCGATTGTGACAAAGATCACTTTGTAGAGCGAGAAAAAGATCGGGATTTGCAGCAGGATCGGCAAACAACCTGCGGCTGGATTTACCTTTTCGCGCTTATAAAGCTCCATCATGCCTTGCTGCATCTTTTGCTTGTCGTCGCCCGCGTCTTTCTTGAGCTTCTCCATCTGCGGCTGCAGCTCTTTCATCTTGGCCATGGAGACGTAGGATTTATAGGCCAGCGGGAACAGCAGTGCCTTGATCAGCAGGGTCAGGCCGATGATGGCGATGCCCATGTTGCCGATCAGCAGGTTCAATTGGTGCAGAAGCCAAAAGATCGGCTTGGTCAGGAAAAAGAACCAGCCCCAGTCAATACTGTCGATGAATTTGGTGACGCCTTGCGATTCGTAGTGGCGCAGGGTTTCCCATTCTTTCGCACCAGCAAACAATTTGGTGGTCGATGTGGCCGTGGACCCCGCCGCGATCGCTTGGGTCGGCAGGCGGGCAAAGGCGCGGTAAATGTCGCTGCGCGCGTCATAGGTTAACGCTTGGTCATAGGGTTGTTGCGTATCGGGGATCAAAACCGCCTGCCAGTAGTGGTCGCTAAACCCGATCCAGCCATCGGTGACGTCTTCGGTCACAACTGCGGGGCGGCCCCATTTTGCGTTAACGTCGGCCTCTGCGATGTCATCCCAATCGGTTTCAAACAATTCGCCATCCGCATGGGCAACCGCGCCTTCGTGCAGGATAAAGAACTTCTTGAGGTCTTGCGGGAGGCCATGTTGTGCGATCATGCCGTAAGGTGCCATGCTGATCGACGCATCCCCGTTGTTGGTCACGGATTGTGTGACCGTGAACATATATTCGTCATCAACCGCGATGGTGCGCGAAAACACTTGGCCTGCGCCATTGTCCCAGGTCAGGGTGATGGGGCTATCGACGCCGAGGGTCTCGCCCGCGCTGAGCGTCCATTCGGTGTTAACGCCGGGCACTGAAGCCGGGTCAACGCCCGCGCCGGGTGCCCAGCCATGCAGGGCATAATAAGCGTCATTGGTGCCTTCGGGCGACAACATGGTCACAATTGGCGCATCGGCATCCAGTGTGGTGCGGTAGTCGTTCAATTGCAGGTCGTCGATGCGCCCGCCCAACAGTGAAATTGACCCACTCAGTCGTCCAGTGGCAATGGGTACGCGGGGGGCATTGGCAAGCGCGTCGGCGCGGCCCTGAGGTTCGGTACCGATGGTCGCTGGAGCGGTGGTGCCGACAGG
>JBPOFF010000027.1:0-4065 GCA_051251995.1 Sulfitobacter sp. | reverse complement strand
TTGTGCTGGGTGATGGCGCCACCACCCAGCATCCCTGAGATAGATCAGCTATACCACTCGGCCATACGGACCTCGGTGTCACCGCCGAGCATCTTGGCAAATTCTGCCGGGTCTTGGGTGCCACCATCGCGGCCTCGGTAGTGGTAGGGATAGACGTAAGTAGGTGCAAACTCAGACACCGCTGAGGCAGCAGCATTTGCATCCATGGTGAACGGCAGGTTCATACAGACAAACGCCAGATCAATATCCGTCAGCGCGCGCATTTCGGGAATATCCTCGGTATCACCAGAGATATAAACCCGGAACCCTTCAAAGTTCAGCACATAGCCGTTATCGCGCCCGCGCGGGTGAAAGTTCAGGCGCTCTTCGGTGGTGTTATAGGCCGGAATCGCGTCAACTTTCAGCGCGTTGAATGTCGCTGAAGCATCATTGGACACGGCATTGGCCTTTGCCTTCACGTCGTCCGCCAACATCTCAAACACCGCCGGGTTGGTGATGATCTGGGTTTTATCTTTGGCAAGGGCGGCCAACGTATCCGCATTATAGTGGTCACCATGTTCATGGGTGATCAGGATCAGATCAGCATCGGGAAAGTCCGCGTATTGCGCCGGATCACCCACCGGATCGGCATAAATGACGCCCATCGGAGTTTCCATCACGAAAGACGCATGCGCCACAGGATGCACTTTGATCGGACCTGCGGGGGTCTCAAACATGTCACCGGCGTGGGCCGCGGCGCGGGCAGCATAAGGCAGTATGGTGATCACCCCCGCAGCAGCGGCAGAGGTAGCAAGGAAATTTCGGCGTGTCTGTGTCATGTCAAACTCCTTTATTATCATGTCTAGGCAACTAGCATTGCAAAGCGGCTTTTCAACGTACTACCGATCATCGCCGCCTTCTTGATCGTCCTCAATCGCTTCTTGTTCCATCGACGCCTGAGCGGCGGCGGTGACAGCCTTTTTGTCTTGCTCGCTCAAATCATCGACCTTGCCATCGGCCAATCGCACGGTCACTTCACGGTGGGCGAAACGGATGCCTTCGCGTTCAAACAGCGACCGGATTTCTTCAAACACCCGTTTGCGGACCAGCCATTGATCGCCCGGTTTGGTCATGAACTTAACCCGGATGATCATCGCGCTGTCCTGCATTTCGATCACACCTTGGGATTTGAGCGGCTGAATAAAGTTTTCACCAATCACCGGATCATCCAACAGTTCGACACCCAGCTTTTTGATCAGCTTGCGCACCCGTTCCACATCGGTGTCATAGGTTACGCGCAGAGGCAGTTTCATGATCACCCAATCACGTGAAAAGTTGGTCATGACCTGTAATTCACCAAACGGAATCGTGTGCAGATAGCCAAGGTGATGGCGCAATTGGAACGAGCGTACGGATATCTTTTCAACCGTGCCTTTGACGCCGCCGACATCGAGGTATTCGCCCTTGCGAAACGCATCATCAAACAGGAAAAACGCCCCCGCAAACACGTCGCGCACCAAGGCTTGTGAGCCAAACCCAATGGCCACGCCAACGATACCAGCGCCCGCAAAAAGTGGCCCGACATTGATGCCAATCTCCATCAGGACGATCAGCAACACGGTGACAACCACCAAGATCAGAGTGAAGTTGCGAAACAGCGGCAACAGCGTGGCCAAACGACTAGCCGAGGAACCACCGCCTTCGTCACCCAGTTCGGCCTCTTGCTCGTCGCCCACTTCTTCCTGAATTTTCGTATCAATCCAGATGCGGAATGCGTGATAGATCACATAGCCAATGAAGATGATCACCATGATATCAAGCAAGTTATCCGCATAGCTTTCGACCATTTCGGTGCCGTCATTGTCCCAGATGTAGAAAAACGCATTTGCCCCGGCGACAAAGGCGACAATACCAGCCACCCGCCGCGCGAGGGCCTCGAATGTGTTCATGCTGGACCGCAAGCCGACAGCGGCGCGGGCGTCTTCTTCGGCGGCATGCAGGCGCGCTTCTTCCGCCTCAGCGGCGCGCACCTCGGCCTCGTCCGGCACATGGTCGGGGTCCAGCACCTGGGCCCGCTCAACCGCGGTGGCTTGGGCTTCTTCTTCGGCGCGGATGGCGTTGAGGCGGCGAATGGCACGGGCGCGGGAAAAACCGCGTTCGATCACATAGTTGATCACACCAAAGACCACGATGATTGAGATCAGGATCCCGTAAGCCCCAGCGATCAGCGGGATCGAGCTTGGGTTCGCCAGCACCAGATCATAGGTCAGTTCGAACCATGCAAAGATGACATAAACGATAACCGCAGGGGCCCAGACACGGGCCAGAAAACGGGTGACCAAACTGCATTCCTGCAATGGCTTGCCGCTACACAATGCATTGGTAATGGCACGGCGATTGACCAGCACCATCAGAATATTCAGCAACACGATGATCGCCGACAACATCGACGCAAGGAAAGCGTAGACATCATAGTTCAGACCCAACTCTGCAATCCAGACCCCAAACAGGATCGCGCAGATGTCAAAGGTGGCCAGCACCCAGAGCCAGCGATGCAGCCGCTTTGCATCGCGGTCATTCAGGGTCGGAATGCGATATTGGCTTAGGAACGGCGACAAGATCATCCGCCATAGCCCGGCCACAAGACGGCAGGCAAAATAGCCGATGTTGATCAGCGTCACGGTGAATTGCATGGCCGTGTCCTGCAACGAGCCAAAAATCGCAAAGCCAATCACATAGGCCACCGCCATCGACACCAATATACCGCCAACCCCGGCAACAAAGCGAAAGATCAGAAACGGCATCTTTTCGGAATAACCTTGCGGATTGTCCTGAATACGCGCGGTCACCATGCCTTTGACAATGCGTTTTCCGTAGATTTGTTTTTCGACCACCGCCCCCGCGCCCAGCATCAGCAGACTCATCAACAGCGCATAGACAAACGCCCAGATGGTGCCATCGGGGCTGGCGGCGCGCAGGATATAAATAACCTCGTTAAAGGCATCTGGCAGTTGCAACAGACGTGTAATCAATGCCGATCGGAACTTGACCGTACCGTCCTGCATTTTCATCAAGGCGGAGTGTTCTGGCTCGGCCTCCTCGTTGACTTCCGGGGTCTCAGGCGGTGCCTGCGGGCGCAAGTTGCCTTCACTGTCGATGACCACCACGCCAACGCCGCTTTCTTTGGCTTGGCGCATGATCTCTTCGATGTTTTGCGCGGGCGTTGCCGTGGTATCGGCGGTTGCATCCCCGGTAAACAACGACCCCACACCCTGCGCATCCGCGCTGGTCGGCAGATACGCCAGTGTCATCACCAAGCTAAATAAACCAATGAAAAGCGCGCGCATATAATATCCCAATAATGGCTCAGGTTGGCCCTGTATCACGCTAGGCCAGCACAAAGGTCTTTGCAATTGCCGACCCCATGCCTTCACATACCGAATGTTCACCTTTGCGTGCAGCGTTTTGCAAGCCTTTCCGATCTGTGCCATAGCGAATATGACGCCTATCAGAGCACCATAGCCCCCTTTTGCCCCAATGACTTACCAAGGACATAACGATGCCAGCTGCCCCCCGACGGAATGATCAAAAAGACCGCATCGCCGTTCTGGGCTTGGGCTATGTCGGCCTGCCCCTGACGCTGGCGTTGGCGCGTGCGGGGTTTGATGTCATCGGCCTCGATACCCACGCGCCCACCATTGACGCGCTCAAAGGGGGTCAAGACCCCAATGGCGAGGTCTCGGACGCTTCGGTGCGCAACAGCACGGCGCGATTTGCTCATGATGCGGCTGATCTGGCGGGATGCACAGCGTTTATCATCGCCGTACCAACCCCGATTACCGATGCCAAAGCCCCGGACCTTGGCCCGGTTCTGGGCGCATGTGCCACCATCGCACCACATCTGACGCCGGGTGCCTTGGTGATTTTGGAAAGCACAGTCTACCCCGGCGTGACCGAGGAAATCTGTGGACCTGCCTTGGCAGCGGGCAGCGGGCTGACCCCCGGTAGCCAGATCAAGCTGGCCTATAGCCCCGAACGGGTGAACCCCGGCGATGCCGAACATTCGATGGAAAACGTGGTCAAAAT
>JBPOFF010000026.1:0-16669 GCA_051251995.1 Sulfitobacter sp. | reverse complement strand
TAAATTTACCTGAACTCACCATTTAAGAAAGATCATATATTAACCAAAAAAGAGTCAACCTATATCAGTATAATACACAAACCCAAATGAACATTATTAAAACCTTCATTCATACAAATAGAGAAGTTCACGGAATAGATTCTGTACAAGAATTTCTATTACCGAATATTGTTGACTTAAAGCCCAATTTTATCGGAATGACTTCAGGAAAGACCTATGAAATTGGTTTGTTAGTTGGAACAAGTAGAAAATGGGACGAAAATATTTTGTTCAATGAATTAAAAAAAGTTAGGAAAATTGGTTTTTTTGGTCGCAAAAAGAAAAAGGAAATCCTAAAAAACTACATAGCTCAAATTCCGAAATTAAGAGAGGAATTTCCAGATTCAATCGTGAAATTGGATAATGATTTCAAAATCGTTAAAGTAGAATCGAGAACAGAATTTCTAAATCGAAATAAACCGAAACCGAAAAAACTATCAAATAAAGTTAAAGAAAGTTATTTGAATTTTGCTAAAGTCTGTCTAAACGAAAATGACCTTGCAAAATTTGAAAAATTCGTGTCTGAATTAAAAAACTATGATGGACATTGGCAACACGGAACAACATTAAATTATGTAAATGACTATTTAAACAAAAGTAAGATTCTTCTTTTTATAGTTTTGGACTGGAAAGCTGGAATTGCAGACTTTAATTGGAATCTGTCATCTGCATTGGAAAATAATTTTAATCGAAAAATTGACTTACCAAGTCCAAATGATTATCCAGAAAGAGCATCTGTATCTTTTGACAATGTATTTTGCGATTACAAGAATTTACTAAATCAATCAGATTTAGAGTTGAGTTTTATAGATACAGATAGTGACCAATATGTAATTTTAGTTCACCCTATTTCTGATAAAGAAACTGTTAGAAATTCAATTAACGGAATTGAACTGAAAGAAATGAAAATAAACTGCACCTAACACCGTGTATATTTAATTGCTTGGTCACTGCCGACTTACGAACATTCCTGCGGAATATTCTATCTGTGATTTATTTACTAAATTAGTTGCTTAACCACGCAACTAACCATACACAACAACGTTAGGCACAAGCTGAACTCACTCAAACGGAAACGAATGAATAAAAAATTTTTCATACTAATATTCGGAATTTTAATACTGTTGAGTTGTAAACAGAAAAGCAGAATTGAATACTCATTCGCAGATGTTCAAATAAACAAGTCTGACTATTATTTGACTTTACCAATCGGAATTAAAAAAAATGAAGTTGATATTTACACAGAAGGTTTTTACCAACACTTTATATATCCTGACAATAGTTATGTGATAATATTGAGAGGCGGAAATGCGGAACTGAAAGAACCTGAAAATGATAATTCTGAATTTCACTCAAGAGGACAAAGTGTTGACGGAATCCGAATGATTTACGGAAATGTGAAAAGCGAGCGAAAAGCGGAATTTGACAAGGCTTTTGACTTAATGAAAGAAAACGGAATTAAAAAAAATAAAAAGCCAGATGCCTAACACAGTATATAAAAAATTGCTGGTGTCAGGCTTAAACAAAGGTCGTTGCACGTTTACTACGTCTGAATTTCCTTCGGAAATTCCTCGCACGCAAACACGCAACTTTCCATATACTAACACGTTGTGTGTAATATGAGAAAAACAATATATACACTTTTACTTTTAACACTATTTTCCTGTTCAGAGAATATCTCTACTGAATTTGAAGGTTATTGGATTATTCTAGCAATGGAATATAACGGAGAATCCATTTACCCAGAAACTATTTCAGAAAAATTTGAAGCAAATATAATTATTAGCGGATATGAGAACGCAGAAAAAATAAGATTCCTAAATTCTGATAAAGCAGTTTATTTACCAGGGTTTAAAGGTGAAAAAATTCTCGTAGATTTTGTACAGAATCTAAATGAAATTGAATTTAAGTTACACGAAGGTATAGAATATGAACCCAAACAGTATGAATTAACTAAACGGATTTTTTTACGGAAATATATAATCAAAAATGGAGATAAACGTGATGAATTGATTTTTGAATCGGATTCTACAAGTATAAAATTAATTAGTCAAAAGGTTATATTAGAAAGACATATTGATAAAGTTTTTAACGGATTATAATACTACACACAACACCGTGTATAACCAATTGCTCAGTTTGTGTGTACTCGGAAAATCCTGCGGATTTCCCTAATGGTTCGGTTTATTTTGCTAACTTAGTTCCAGCCAACGCAACTAGCCATACACAAAACCGTTGTGCGTAATTAAAAAAACGATAATGAAAACACCTTTTAAGGTATTATTTATACTCTTCCTGACTATTTTTAGCACGAAATCTTTTTCACAGAAAATGGTTGAATATTATGAACCCGTAAAAAATGATAGTCTAAAAGTTGGAATAGGAGAAAATGACTTTTTGCCTTTTATTCAAAAAGGTTATACTCTAATGCTTCCTGAAAATAAAGAGATTAAAGGTGTACTTATTTTCCTCGAAGACTCAAAGTATGACAAAAAGAATTTTAGTTCAAAGCAGATGTATAGTCAAGCATCTGAAAATAACTTTGCGGTATTGTCAATTTCAACCGAAATCCCTTTAGACTTTTACTTTTCTAAATCATCTATGAATTCTACTCATAATTTAATTCAAGAAGTTTTTAATAAACATAATTTACCTAATGAAAATATTTTCTTTTTAGGTGCAAGTTTAGTAGGTCATAGAGCGATGAAATATATTGAATTTATCAAAAAGGGAGATTATGATTTTCAGGTTAACATAAAAGGAGTTGTTATTTGTGATTTCACATTAGATTGGATAAGAAAATGGCAACAACACAAACGAGATATAAAAATAAATCGAATTAACCTTTGGGAGCCAATATTTATGAATTTTATGTTGGAAACTTATTTGAAAGGCACGCCCAAAACTGCCCAAGATAATTACCACAATTTCTCGACTTATAGTTACTCTGATGAAAATAATGAAAATATTAAATTTTACAAAAATTATGCTGTTAGAGCTTATATTGAGCCTAAAATAAAATATAGACTAAAAAAGTACTACAGAACCTTATATGAAAACAATTCGACTGACATTGTTGGATTTTTAGCTGAATTAGAACTTGCAGGAAATGAAAATACGGAATTAATTGTTTTACAACCAGAATATAATCAATCCGAAAATCGGAATACACAGACAACTTGGAATGAAATAAATAAAGATGAATTAATGGATTGGATAAATAAGCAAACGGAAAAATAACTACGCACAACAACGTGTATAATTAATTGCTCTGGTCGTTGCTTATTTGGAAAATTCCTTCGGAATTTTCTCGCGTTCGTTTTTGTTTACTAAATTAGTTGCTTAAACACGCAACTAACCATACACAAAACCGTTAGCAATAATTTTGACCCGTCCTGAATAAAGGCTACATAATTTTAAACATTATGTACAAAAACGACAAAGTAATTAGACGTTACAGTGAACCTTTCAAATTAAAAATTTTAGCCGAACTTACAACCGGAAAACACACAAAGAGTAAACTATGTAAACTCTACTCTATTGCGCCTACAACCGTTAATGAGTGGATTAAAAAATACAATCGTAAAGACTTAATGAACACCAGAGTAAAAGTGGAAACTAAAGACGAAATATCTAGGATTAAAGCACTTCAAAAAGAGATTGAACAACTTAAAAAACTACTACTTAAAAAGGATCTCGATGCCTTAGTATTGGATTCTTATCTAGAAGTAGCTGCAGAAGATTTAGGCTATAAATCTGTTAACGAACTAAAAAAAAAGTTAAGTATAAAGCCTTAATCAAAGCCAAAGAGGAATCTAAGGGATTTGCTTCTTTAACAACTATAGCACGTTGTTTTGGACTTAAACGTGATGCGTATTATAAATACAAACTTAGAGCTGATAAGCGTTTGATACTAGAACAACAGATTATAAACATCGTTAGAAAAAGACGCAAATCCCTTCCTAGAGAAGGCGTGAGAAAACTTATGAAATCTTTAGATATAGATTTTACTAAAGCCAATATTAAAGTTGGTAGAGATACTTTATTTAATGTCCTTAGAAAACACCAAATGCTAACACTTAGAAAGAAAACCAGTGCCAGAACAACCAATTCTTATCATCGTTTTTATAAGTACAATAACATTATAAAAAACTTAGAAGTTACTAGAGCTAATCAAGTTTGGGTTAGTGATATAACATACATTAGAACTGTAAAAGGCTTTTGTTACCTGGCACTTATTACAGATATGTATTCTAGAAAGATAGTTGGTTATGACCTAAGTGACAGCTTAGAACTAAATGGATGCGTAAGAGCTCTTAATAAAGCGATTTATCAAGCTAAAAACATTAAACAGCTTATTCATCATTCAGACAGAGGAATACAGTATTGTAGTAATGTATACACACAAATATTAAAGAGAAAAAAGATAGATATTAGTATGACAGAAGAAAACCATTGTTACGAAAATGCAATGGCTGAACGTGTAAATGGCATCTTAAAAGATGAGTTCTATCTCGACCAAACCTTTGATAACGTGCATCACGCTAAGAGAACTGCAAAAAATGCAATTAAATTATACAACGAAATAAGATTACATTTATCTTTAGACTATAAAACACCGAATATGGTATATCAATTATCAGCGTAAATTCAATTTTAACCTGTAGCCGTATTTCAGGACAAGACATTAAAAACTAAGACCAAAATTGAATTTAAGCCCTATATTTGTTATAAATCACAACTAACCAATACTTTACTTATGAAAAAAACATTACACTTTTTATTAATTGGAATTGCAATTATTAATTCAGGATTTCTATTTTCCCAAAACACTGAGGATTTTGAATCAGAAACAACTGGCTCAACTACATTTACTGATAATGGATTGGCATTTACTATAACGACAATCGAGTCTGGCCCAGCCATTTATGACATAGAATTTTTTGCTTCAGGTGGTTATAATGGATCTGGTAATGATGACAAATTTATTGATAATTCAACTGGAAGTGTAACTCAAGGTGATGGTACTTCATTCTCAATACTAACAAGTGATGGGACGGATATTACTTTAAAAAGTTTTTACTTATTTGTATCCAATAGAAGTATATCAGGACCTGGAACACCAACGACATTAACATTTGAAGGAAGAAAGGATGGTGGAAATGTTTTTACAATAACCAAAAGTACAGGTATTATTGATGGTTCGACTTTTACACCTAACAATGGATTTACTTTTATCGATTTTGCCACAGAAGGTGGAACTGATAATTCAAATGAAAATATAGATGAAATCATAATTTCATCCACTGATTCTGCAGATTACTTAGCTCTCGATGCTTTCTCTTGGGACGTTGAAGTATTATCAACGAATGAATTTGAAATTGACTCAAACCAAATAAAAATAATACCAAATCCTTCCTCGGATTATTTTCAATTATCTGGATTAAAAGAAAGTATTGAATTTAATATTTTTGACTTATTAGGTAAAAAAGTTAGTTCAGGGAAGATCAGTCCAAATCAAAAAACAGATATTTCAAAATTGAACAATGGTATATATTTTATAAGATTAGATAATGTAAAAACCATCAAATTCATTAAAATTTAACGTTAGCTAACAACGTGTATAATCAATTGCTAGTGTTGTGTTTACTCGGAAAATCCTGCGGATTTTCCTAATGGTTCGTTTCTTTTTTCTAACTTAGTTCCAGACAACACAACGAAACCATACACAACACGTTAGCAAGCATATGATGAACCAAATAAAAATGTTCTTTATTCTAATATTGATTTTTAGTTGTTCTAACGAAGATCAGATTTCAGAATTTGAGAGCATTCTAGGAAAAGATAATAGTGGAACTCTAACCCATTTAGTGTCTGACTTTGAAAAAGACTTTTTAAAAAGGAATTATCCAGATTTAAAAATCGAGAAAGCTTATCTAAAGTTTCTATCTGAATTAGAGAATGATCCCAATGGAAATTGGAAAAAAACATCGGAAAAAAGTAGAGAACTCTTTAACAACAGCAGTTTAAAATTACAAGTTTATGGAATCGCTGACTCTGTTTGGATTGATAAAAAACTAGATAGTCTGAGCTCTAAAAGTTCTATTCCAATGATAAAAGTCAAATGGAAATACTTAGGACAAAATGGGAAATATAATTATGGAAGTTCAGAGTCTAGTTATGATACTTCAAAAAATGAAGATTCAATTATAGCACAACGTAAAAAACATATAGTAATAAACTATTTTGGAAAATATCGGGAAGGACTTAAGTCTGTAGCCGAACATAATAAATTTATTAATAAATATTTGGATATGACACAGGCAGCAGGATCTCTACATCCTTCTATGCTAGCTTATGAAATGTTAATTGACGATGTGGATTTTTCTAATTATTTTATCAAAAGATTAATCGTAACTGAAATTGCATACAGATAATAATTACGTTTGCTAACAACGTGTATAGTTAATGGCTTGTTCTGTGCGTACTCGGAAAATCCTACGGATTTTTCTCTGGTTCGTTTTCTATTTACTAACTTAGTGATAGCCAACGTAACGAAATCATATACAACATGTTGTGCTTCATTATCAGAAACTCGAGTTAATTAATTATCCTAATTTTAGAAAAATAACTGACCAATGATAAAATTCTTTAGAAAAATACGCTACGACCTTATGGCAAACAATAAAACTGGAAAGTATTTTAAATATGCTATTGGAGAAATTGTACTTGTAGTTATTGGAATTTTGATTGCACTTTCAATAAATAATTGGAACGGACAAAGGAAACAACAAAAAATAGAACAAGAATATTTATTGTCTCTGCAATCGGAGTTTAATTCTAATCTAAAGAAAATAAATTCTTCAATTGCGGAGAATAACACCATAATAAGCGGGATAAATGGTTTATTGACTTTATCTAATAATGAAGTACTTGATACTGTTAGTAATAAGCATTTGAACAAAACATTTCGTTCAGTTTTTGGTAATCAGATGAAGTTTAGACCTTCAACTGGAGTATTAAATGACATCATAAATTCTGGCAATTTAAATTTAATTGAGAATCAAAAGTTGAGACAACGACTTGCATCTTTTGAAAGCTCATTGGAATTTTTAAAACTCCAGGAAAATAATGTATTGGCTGTAAAAGAAAATCTGAAATCTATTATTTATAAAGAGGCTAGTGTTAGAAAATTAGCTGGTGAACTATTAAATCTTCAACCCAATGCCACTTCTGAAAATATAAATAATAAATTGTTGTTTAATTCTTTAGAACTTGAAAACTATCTCATAGATTATGCATTACTACATAAATCAGCTGCTGGAACTAATTATTTTGGCGGATTAAAAAATGAAATTGAAACCATATTAAATGAAATTGAACAAGAACTCAATAAATAACGAACGCCCAACACCGTATAAAAATAATTATGGTTTAGTGATAAAACAAAGGTAGCTACTAGCTAAAAAAACAGAAATGATGAAAAACCTAATCATAATATTTTTACTTTTAACTGCTTTTAGTTGCAAAAAGAAAGTGGCTCATAAGGAAAATGACAGAAAAACAGATAATGTTGAGAAGGTTAATCCTGTGAAAGAACATTTTGCCAAAATGGAGACAGAAGCTCTGAAAGAGCCTTATGTTGGAATTTTTACAAAAGATAGCGATTCGACAAATTTATTTCAAATTCGTTCTACAGGAGTTTCAACTTTACCAATTCAACAAGCTGCTGAAAGTTTTTTAAATGGTTTATCACCTTCACAATTGCAACACACAACATTTGACATAAATGATGAAGAATGGAGAAAATGGTGTAACGTTGATAATGGTATATATGACAGACAAGGTGTTAGCTTAAAAGAATTGTCCGAAATTCAAAAGAAAGATGCTTTTAAATTAATTCAAGAATCATTAAGTGCTAAGGGACTTCAACTGAGTAAGGACATAATGAAGACTGACCAGACCCTTAAAGAGCTTAACAATGGTTCATTAGATTATGATGAAGAATTGTATTTCTTTACTATTATGGGAAAACCTTCAAGTACTGAACCTTGGGGTTGGCAAATAGATGGACATCATTTAGTTATTAACTACTTTATTTTAGGAGATCAAGTTGTAATGTCACCAGTATTTATGGGTGGAGAACCAATAATTACAACTTCTGGAAAATATAAAGGAAATACCCTATTTCAAGATGAACAGAATTTTGGACTAGCCTTAATGCAATCCCTAACACAACAGCAGCAGAAAGAGACTACAATTTCAAACGTAAAAACTGGGAATAATAATGTGGCTGGAGCAAATAAAGACAATTTAACACTCGATTATCAAGGGATTCAGGTCTCAAATTTTTCTAAGGAACAAAGACAGAAACTGTTAGAATTAGTTTATTTATACATAAGTAATATTCGTGAAGGACATGACAAAGTTAAGATGGAGGAAGTAAAAGCTCATATTGATAATACTTGGTTTTCTTGGGTCGGAGGTACTTCTGAAGATGCTGTTTTTTACTATCGAATTCATAGTCCAGTTGTATTAATTGAATTTGACCATCAAAAAGTAGTTGGAGTTCCAAACGCAGATGACGGAAAACCATCAAAAAACCATATTCATACAGTTGTTAGGACACCAAACGGAAATGATTACGGAAAAAATTTATTGAGACAACATAAAGAGAGACATCATCATTAAAATTTAAGGTCAGCAGCTAATAATAGCTGTAAGTAATTGCTTGTTCTCGCCTACTTATGAAAATCTTAACAGATTTTCTATTCGTTTCTTTTTTGCTAACTTAGTTCTTGTCAACGCAACTAACCTTAAACAAAATGTTGTAGACTATTAAAACAAACCGCATTCAAGAAATGAAAATTTGTATTGCACAAACAAAATCTGAAAAAGGAAAAGTTCAAAGAAATATTCAGAATCACTTGCGAATAATTGAACTTGGAATCAAATCAAATGCTGATTTAATCATATTTCCTGAATTATCAATTACTAATTACGAACCAGATTTGGCTAAAAAATTTTCAACAGATATTGAAAATAATATTTTTAATCCATTTCAAACACTATCTAACAATAATAATATCATAATTGGAATAGGAATACCAACAAATGCAACTAACGGAATTAATATCAGTATGCTGATTTTTCAACCAAATAAAAAGAAAGTTGTTTATTCAAAACAAATACTGCATTCAGACGAACTACCTTATTTTGTTTGTGGTAATGATCAAATAATTCTAAACATTAAAGGAAATAAAATTGCCATTGGTATTTGCTATGAAACTCTTCAACGTGAACATTTTTTAAATTCTAAACAAAAAGGTGCAGACATTTACATTGCATGTGTTGCAAAACCAAAAGGCGGAATTGAAAAAGCATATAAACATTTTCCGAAAATCGCAAAAGAATTTAACACGCCAATTTTAATGTCTAATTGTGTCGGTTATTGCGACAACTTTATTAGTGTTGGTCAGAGTGCAGTATGGAATGGAAATGGAGAATTAATTGAACAGCTTGATAGTAAAAATCAAGGTGTTTTAATTTATGACACCGAAACTGAATTAGCAAAAATTGACCAACCAAAAATAGAAATAGGACAACTTCATGATTTAGAAAAATTATATCAAATATATCTAAATGGTAAAATCGATTTAGAAAATAATGGAATTCATCAATGGTCTGATAATTATCCAACAATTTCAATTATTGAGAATGATATAAGAAATGGTGTTCTTTACACATTAAAAAGCAATGAAAAAATTATCGGAGCAATCAATATAAGTGAAGAACAAGAAACAGAATACAAATTGATTAAATGGAGGTTTGAAAATTCAAAAGTATTAGTGATTCATAGGCTTGTAATAGATCCAAAGTATCAGAGAAAAGGTTATGCACAAAAACTGATGGACTTTGCCGAAAATTTTGCAAAAGAAAATAATTATTCTTCTATAAGATTAGATGCATATAGTCAGAATAAAAGAGTACTTGATTTTTATAAGAATCGAAATTATTTTAAAAGAGGTGACGTTAATTTCCCTGATAGAGAATACTCATTTCATTGTATGGAAAAAGAAATAATAACTACGCACAACTAATCATACCATACAAATTGCCTACAATATTAAATCTAAACTTCCGTTTATGAAATATTAACCATAACCATTCTGCCATATAAAATAATTACTTTTTATTAATTTCTAAAATTTAAAATTATGAAAAGTGTTGTTTTATCAATTGTTTTACTAGTCGGTTCATTCGTAGGATTCTCTCAATCAGAAAAGGAATCTAATGAAAAAAAGTTGAAATACGGTTTCAATCTTGGAGTGAATTATTCAAACTTACTTGCAAAAGAATCCTTACCAAATAATTCGGATATTTATAATGAAATCGGGTTTAGTGCTGGGTTAATTATGAATTATAAACTGACTGAGGATTTATCCATTTCTCCAAAAGTGGAACTTTCAATAAATAAGAGTGGAATCAAAACTACAAACAATGATGATTCAGTCAGCTTGTACAAAATATTTCCAGCTTCATTAGATATTATGACTCATTTAATTTATAAAATAGGAAATGGAAATACAACACCTTATGTATTAGTTGGACCAAAATTAAATTTACCTGTATTTGGTAAGTCCAAATCAGATTATGAATATAAAAATAGTACAGACTTTTCTATTGATTTAGGTATTGGGTTAGAGAATAAACTAAAACATTTCTCAATCTCACCAGAAATAAGATACTCTCTAGGATTATTTAATATCAATGAAAATCCGAATTTTAAAACATTGAATTACCATAAGATTTCATTAGTTTTAAATATTATATAAATACTGTAGCAAACAGTATGGCAGTTAATTACTTCAATTCTACTTCAATTAAAATTTATATCTTTAAACGTATGGTTTGCAACGACTGAAAATTCTACAGATTCTTAGTCACATAAACCATTGACAAACAGGTTGAGCTTCATTATGACAAACCGCTAACTAATGATAAAATTCTTTAGAAAAATTAGACAAAATATTGAAAACAGGAAAAATACGATTATCTGACAAAAGTAAAATCGCAAAAATTCTAAACAGAAATAATTATCTACTAATAATTGTTGGAATAATTTTCTCGATAATTGATTATGATTTATTTAGTTCTCAACCAGAGATTTTGATTACGGAAGGTTTCTTTTGGAAAGGAATTGCTATTATATTACAAATAATTTTTATCGGAACATTAATTCGATGGGAATATAAAAAACAGCGAATTATTGATATTCTCTATAACGGAACAATTACTCGTGGAAAACTTGAAATGAGCGAAAAAATTAAACCGAATCGTGAGTCATCTTTCTATATTCATCTTTTTGAATATGAAGTTGATAATAAAAAATACGAAGTATCAATAAAAAACAATCGAAATAATGTAAATTCAGACTACATCATTTATCAATCGGATAATCCGAAAAACGGAATTGTTTTTGAAGATTTAAAAAGTGAATTAAGAAAAATAGTTGCAGAAAAAGTAATAGCTGAATAAAAAACGTTGTTCAACACTCTATATAAAAAATCAATATTTGTAACTTATCCAAACAGAGTTTGCTTGTTTGCTAACTTCTAATTTCCCTTCGGAAAACCATAGAACACAATCACGCAAATTTCCATAAATTTATAAATGATCGCATGCAATTGAAAAAGACAAATAACACATATTAAGTAATGAAATCAATTATAATTATTTATTTGACTTTTCTTCAATGCATTACAATCTATGCACAAGAGAACTTTTATGACTTTGTTAAACTAGGAGACTATCAAGTAGGTATTACAGACACATTAGTATTGGACGCCAAATACGATTATAATGCCTATGACTATAAAGGACAGAAACCTTATTTTGTAAAGATTTGGCATCCAATAAAAAAGAAAGACAAAAACATCTACCTAAATGTAAGTGACCTCTTCGTATTTAAACAAAACACAAACCTTAAAACTGTCCAAGAACAACTCACAACAAAATATAAAAATCTATTTATAGAAGATTATCTTACTGAGAATTTAAAAACTGGCAAAGTAAATCTATACGGAAAGTATTCTTACGAGGATGTTTTTGATTTAATAGGCAGATTGGAAACACGAAGCATTCCTGATTCCAATATTGGAGACTCTAACTTTCCTATTATAATTTACCATAATGGCTCACAAGGTCATCCATTTGAAAATTTTGCCATGGCTGAATATTTTGCTTCCAGAGGATTTATTTTTGTTACTGCAAGTTTTGAACTTCAATTTGATAATACTCCTTTTGGTATGCTACCTTACGAAAGATATATAACTGATGAAGAGGAAGAAAGCTTACAGAGCATTACCAAATTTGCTAAGTCTCTTACTAATTCATCTTCAATCTTTTTTATAGGACACAGTATGGGTGCTCAAATGGGATTAAGAACGTTTGGAGAGGATAACTCAATAAAAGGGATGATTTCATTAGAAACAAGTATTGAATTCAAAACAGATTATGAAAAGATAAAGGAAATGTGGCCAGAGGTCTATCAAAAAGTTATTACTGAAAAAGTAAACTATCCTTTTCCCATTTTATTTTGTGCAGCAACAGGCGAAAAAAAACCATTTAACTTTTTAGAAAATGTAAAAGCACCGCAAATTAGTTTTGTTAGCACAAAAACAGAATTTGAGCATAATGCACATTTGTCTTTTTTTTATTTAAGATATTTCTTAGACAATGAGGTTCAGCAAGCCGATAAAGCAATACTTAAAAACAGATTAACTCTGTATGTAAAGCACCTTGACATAATGTACGATTTTATAGAAAGAATTTTAAACAACGAAAATAAAGACGTCATAGAATCAATATTTATAGAAGAATAAAACCGATCTGTGAAGTTAAAAGATCAAATAAAAACAATTTAAATTATTAAAAATAAAACCAACATATTTGCATTTTTAATTCTATTTATAGGATTGTCTTTCGGTTAGTAACCAACTTTTATGTCTGATTAAAAACAAGAAACTGATATAAAGCATATAGATAGTTTGGTAAATTCAACCCGACTTGAAAATAAACTTCAAAGAGATGATATTAACAGTTTTTACTTTCAAGATAAACTCAACTATCAAAAACTTTACAACTTAAGTGTTTATTCAAAAAATAAAGAAATTATTAGAATTTCAGCAATTCCTGTTTATCCTAATTCACTTCAGCCTTATAGTACAGAAAGTTCAACTATTGAATATTTTATAAATGAAAATCATTTGATTTTTATTGGTGAATGATATTTGGATAATAGCAGAACAGGCTCTTGTGGGTTACGTGAGATATACAATAAATTGTACTACAAAAAGAACACATTGATAGGAACATCAAAAAAAGACAAGTTTTATAATTCAACTATTGAAATAGAATGGTTGAATGAAATTTTTTCGAAATTATATAAATTATCAAAAGAAAAAATTAAGTAAGATTACAAATCACTACCTTCAATAACGAGTATATTTAATTACTGGTTCTCACCTACTTGGAAAATTTTTCGGGATTTCCTCTGATTCGTTTTCTTTTCCTAACTTAGTTCTTTTCTACATAACTGAACCATATACAAATACATGATTTGTTACTAAAAAAACCATATGAAAAAACAACTCTTAATTGTCTCACTTTTATTTTCCTTAATAACAATCAGTTGTAAAAAAAACAAAAATTATAAAGTCGATTTTAACAACGATGAAGCTCCCGAAAACAGATTCGAAAGTAAAATTTTTAGTTTCAATTATTCTGAAGAATGGAATATTACAGATAGCGAAGAACTTGAAGAATGTATTTATTATGTGTCCGTTGAAAAAAACGGATTCGACTCTAGCGGACTGATGACAATAATCTCATTTGAGGAATTAATTGATTTAGACGAATATATAATGCTGAATATAGAACAGTTACAAGATAATCCAGTTATAAATAATTTAAATTACGACACAATAAAAGACAGCGAATTTAATTCAATAAAGTCAAGATCTTCAAATTTTGATTTCAAAACAATGGGAATTAAACATGACGGAATAATATACGCAATTAGCAATGAAAAGAATTCTGTTGTTATTCTCAGGCAAGAAGCTCTTGAGGACAGAAAAGAGAACCTTGAAGGATTTGACACAATCAAAAATAGTTTTGTAATATATTAAGAATAAAATCTTGTAACCTAATTTCGAGAACATCGTCCTATAAAAACTAACCGAATTCTAATTAAAATAATGACGACTGAACATCAACAAGTTTCCAATAATTTGACTAATACAATTAATCACAAAGGCTTTTTATTTGACCTGATTATTTATATTTCGGTAATGTTTCTAATTAGGGAAATTTATTTTCCGAGTGTAGGCTTTATAATCAACGGACTTTTTTGGTCGCTTACAACTTTAGTCGTTGCTACATGGAGGATGAAAGTTCGTAATGTTTCATGGAAAGATTTAGGGCTTTCCAAACCTGAAAGTTTTAAAAAAACTTTAGTCGTTACTATTGGTATTTTAATAGCCATTGTTCTTTCAATAATGGCATTTGAAATGATTAAAAATTATTTACCCTTCTCAATAGATGAAAAGAATTATTCTGAAAATTCTGCATCTAAATTTGGAAATCTGAAAGGAAACTGGTTACTCTTCTTTACAATTATACCAGCCGTTTTATTAGAATCGATGTTAGAAGAATTATTAGATAGAGGATTTTTGATAAATTGGTTTGAAAAGTTATTTTCTAAAACAACAATAGCTACAATTCTTGCAGTAACATTACAAGCATTAATTTTTGGATTTAGACACTCTTATGATTTATCAGATAGATCAATTAGGGTTGGACTTATTGGTTTAATAATGGGTATAGCTTATGTGAAATTTGGAAGAAATCTGTGGCCTTTAATTATTGCTCATTGTATTCTCAATACAATGTCTATGGTAGATAGAGTATAAAAAAGAAAACAATTAGATTTCAAAATAAAATACTACGTGCTCAACAACGTGTTGTAAAAGTAAAATTAAATAGAAATCATTATTTAGATATTAGCCACAAAACACGATCATAGGAGACTATGTAATGAAAAATTACTACTATTATCATAATCAAACTAGATTTTGTCCATCCCAAATCTTTTAGAGTCCAAATAGCGAACGTAAAGAAAGAGACTTCAATTACTAGGCGAATCAGTCCATTAGTAACAATTGGAGCAGAGCCAGAACGACTAGGATCATTTGGAACAGCAAATGTTCCCCAAATTATCGCTAAGAGGATTGGAATGCCAATAGCAAGAATAAAACGGTACCAATTGTCAGTCTGTTTCCATCCCCAAATCCCAATAGAAATGAGAGCTATAATCTCTAATATAAATCTCAAAAATAAGTTAGCTGGATGCGATCCCATAAAGCTCTAAGTTTTCTTTATTTTATTACGTACGACAAGTTCGTGTTTGGTTTCGTTACTTGCTTCAGCAACTAAATTAGAAAATACAAATCGAATAGAAAATCAGCTATAATTTTTGTAAACAGGCAAGTATTAACAATAAATCACATCTGTTGTAAGTGATTGTTTTTTTATCATTTAGTTCTGTTGTTCGTTTAATGAAAGGTGTTCTCTATTCACGTTTTCAATGCCAAATTCCTTCAGGAATTAACTTTTCCTCTACTATTTCTACGAGCAGACTGTCAGGACCTCTAACAAAAAAACTTTTCATACCATGAATAGGATCAATTTTTATATCATGAACAATATCTAACCCTTCATATTTCATTTTATTCATTAGAAACTCAATATTTTCAGTAGAAAAACCAATATGATCGATTGCACTACCATCAGTTGGTTTAAATTCTTCGTTAGACCACCATGGTTCTTCCTCAACTGGTTTTCCAAATACAATGATATTAATATTATTGACAGTTAGTAAATTCCATTTCCACCGAAGATCGTTATTCTGCCATTGTTTCGCTTCTTCATATACTGAACTGAATCCTAAGTGAGATTCAAACCAATTCATCGTTTTATCAACATCAGTTGATAGTAAGTGTATATGTTCAAATCTATGGTTTTTATTTCCCGTATATACCTCAACAACTTCTTTTTCTGGGCCAAGAAAGTACATCCAATAATTATCACCAAGAGGAGTAATATCCGTATGTACTGCTATTCCCTCAATAACTCTCCAGTCAAATTCAGATTGACCATCTACACCAGACCAACCAATATGCCATAAACTGGAACCTAAATGTGTTGATGGTGCAGTATCGACAAGATTCATTAATAAAAACGATTTTTCCGTAAATAGAGCATCCACTCGATCTCGGTATTTTACTTGAGTTGCACCAAAATATTTTTGATAATATGCAATGGTTGAATCTCTGTCTGTAACATTTAGATGGATATGATGAAAATTCACTTTACCTAATTTCTCTGTCTCTTCGGTTTTTTCAGGTAGCTGTTTACATCCAACAATTTGAAATAGTAAAGCAGTCAAGACAATCAAAGTAATTCTATATTTTTTGTTATACATAGTATTCATATTGTATTATACTGATATAGGTTGACTCTTTTTTGGTTAATATATGATCTTTCTTAAATGGTGAGTTCAGGTAAATTT
>JBPOFF010000025.1:0-16752 GCA_051251995.1 Sulfitobacter sp. | reverse complement strand
CCTGCGGCCCTGTCACGCGCACGTGGGATCGTCATGCAACTCTTGCCCGATCCAAAAGGCGGGGGCGGCGCTAACGATATTTTCTATCAGGGTGGGCGGAACTTGGTCGTTACGATCATTTTTGCGGTGATTGTCGTGTTGCCGCAAGAGCATCGTAATTTGGCGATGGTCTATAAAGCGCTGTCTGATCTCGACGTTTTGCATGATCTGCTGGATACGGCGACGCGGTCATCCGTGCTCAATGGCGAAGTCGCAGCGATGGCCAGCAGCGCACATGCGGCGGCATTTGGTGATGGCGGAAATGCCAAAACGTTCGAGTCTTTTCGTACCAATGCGATCCTTGCTTTGGAAACCTACGGGCCGGGTGGCTACCTTGCCAAAATTACATCGCAATCCACATTCCATTTCCGTGAATTGAAAGAGCGCAAAGCCTCGGTCTATATCCTAATCGACTCCGCGAATATCGATGTGCTTGGCTCTTTCGTCGGGTTGATGCAGCACCTTGCTGCGGATGCGATGGTCGCGGATGGAACGTCAAAGCCTGTGTTATTCTGCTGCGATGAATTCACCAACTTTCCTATGCGCAAGCTGTGCAAGATATTGACGTTGCTGCGCTCGGCTGGGGTCCGTGTCGTCATGGCGACACAAGACTTGAACGACATAGAACGTGTCTACTCCAAAGAGGATTTGGAGACAGTGTTATCTGAGACCGAAATCAAGCAGTTCTTGGGCGGTATTCGGGCGAAGAAAACGCTCAACTGGCTCTCGTCGTACCTCGGCGAATACGGCGAATACGGCGAATTGTTATCGTCCTACACGATGGGGCGCGATGGACCACAGGAAAGCATTAGCCGCGTCAATAGACGCCTGTTCACCGATGACGAGCTCCGCCGTCTGCCAAAGGACGCGCAGATCGTTTTATATGGGAATCACAAGCCGATACTCGCCAAAAAGGTGCAAGTCTTTGCCGTGGCCCCGTGGCGGCACACTGTTGGCATCAATACCGAACATGGCAGTAAGCGGATGCTGAAACCTGTTGAGGTACGGTTGCGGTGGTGGGGGACACAAGTGACGCCGCGTGCACGGCGCGCTTATGCCCGCATGGTCAAAGAATTGTTTGGCAAGCGCGGGCGCAAGCCTGATCTGCTGGCACGCCTGCTGCGCGGGGTTGCGATTGGCGTTGTTGTCACCTGCATTCTGGGCGCTGCCAGCATGGCCTACGGCCCCGGCCTGCCAAACTTGCGTTGGAACATGGTTGAAA
Source organism: Sulfitobacter sp. (assembly GCA_051251995.1). Taxonomy (GTDB): domain Bacteria; phylum Pseudomonadota; class Alphaproteobacteria; order Rhodobacterales; family Rhodobacteraceae; genus Sulfitobacter. The sequence goes on along the minus strand of JBPOFF010000025.1, from coordinate 15,491 downwards.
CAACCGCCCAGCAAACGCCCGGAACAATCCGAATCTGCCGATATGTCGGTCCCACAGCCACCGGGATCATGCGCGGGCCACGCTGCCCGCTGATCCTGTGGCGCTAACTTGAGAGGAAATCAAAATGGATGATCCAAAGACATATCGCATGATACAGACGCGCGACGGCGTGGCGCGTGTGCCACGCTCTCAAAAAGGGGTCGCGCTGCGTGACTATTTTGCCAACACCGAAATGCCCAAGGATTTGAACCAAGCACAGGTGTTTACCTCCGAACTTGGGCCCGTCGTCGCAGCACCTGATCCTGTGGATTGGTCGGAGCAAAATGACAAACTGGTTGCTCATTATTCTGGCCGTCTGAAAGCTCAGATGGATGAGAAAGGCTATTATAAACATACGCTCAATGCTTTTGCGGGCCGGGTGTCGCAGCAGACGGGATATCCGCGCGATGAAATGAAAGCGCTGATCGTTTCTAATTTCACCAGTGAAAATGGCAAAGATGTTTTTGCGTATAATAGGGAGGCACGCATCGCCCTTGACTTGCCTGTAGGCGATATTGGCCCGCAGAGGTCTGTTTCACAAGAGCCTGAACTCTGATGGCACAGGATGATGATCTCAAACTAAATCCTGATGCGGTGAATGCGCCATTCCCGACAAAGGATCAGTTGTTGGCCTTAATTCACCGTCGGAAAGAGGTGCTTGACCTGATGGATGGGCAGAAAGACCAAAGCTGGGTGGATAATCCGTATAACGCGATGCGAACCGAGTTGCGCGCCGTGACATCGGCAGAAAACAAAGTTGATAAACAGCTCAAAGCCGCATCGGCTGTGCTGCAACGCGATTTTACCATCAGCCACGATTGACCCAAATTTGCAGCCATGCCCCAGAGTTTGCTACTCTGGGGCATGATACTAAAAGAAATAGATTATCTATTGGAATTAGAACGCGAAATTCTCCTGCGCAGACATACCCGTCATAGCGATCTGCCAAGTGTCGGATCGCAACGCGTCGACGCATACGCCTTTATTTGGGGCTGGTATGATCGATTGGTAAACAACACACGCAGCGTGTCTGAGGACCAACTGAAATTTGACTGGCAAGCCTGCATGGACGAAGAGAAACTTGATGCCTCGGACGCGTTGGTGCGCTTGGTCTATGTGTATATTGAGGCTGCAGAACGTCTTGGCTTGGACTTTGCGCAAGACAACGTGGCGCTCAACGTCGCCCAAAAACAGATGGCGAAATGGCGCGACCACAAAGCCAGACGTCAGGTGGGCAAAGGATAGCTCAGCCCCAAGCGTCTAAAAGCCCGTTGTAACGTCAGCCGCGACACGCGGATCTGGCTGGCCACGTGCTGGCAAGATACGTTTTCTCCTACAATCCGCGCATGCGCATCTTTGATCTGATCTTCAGTCAGTTTTGCGGGCCGTCCCAACTTCACGCCGCGCTTGCGGGCAGCATCCAGCCCTTCTCTTGTTCTTCGCGATACCAGTCGGCGCTCAAATTGGGCGAAACTTGCCAACAAAGAATAAAACAACTCGCCCTCTGGCGTGCTGGTGTCCACTTGCAGCGACAGGATGCGAAACGTCACGCCACGCGCGCGCAATGCTTCGGCGGTCAGCATCGCATCAATGGATGACCTGAACGCACGGTCTAAATCCAATACTACAAACGTGTCGTTGAGGCGTAAATCCGCAAGCAATCCCTCAAACACGGGCCGGGCATCCGCGACGGCAGAGACATATTCCACATGCATCTCATCACATTCCGCTTCCAACTGCTGCGTCTGGCGGTCAGTGGTCTGGGCACGGGTTGAAACGCGAATATAGCCGATACGGCGGGGTTTGGTCATGGGGTGTGATCGTATACGATCCTTTGCGATCACGTGGTTTTTTGACACGACATTGCATCCGCAATATCCGCAAACCCCTGTCTTTCTGCGCTTCCTGTTTACCGCGATGCGGGAATCCCGTAAAGCCTTGTCTTGTCCAAAAACCATGGAATATGAACAACATAGCAGCATGGGGTGGCGCAATAGCAGCGGTGGTTTTTGTGGCGGGATATCCACAGGTAAGCAAGGCGGAAGCCTTTACCGGGGAGGCTTTCTTGGCATGGTCGGAACCAGATCAAAAAGGTTACATCTCAGCTCAAATAGGAATGGCCGCATCTATTGCGGCTAGGATAAAACCGGACATGGCGCAGTGCATCTCGGATACATTTTACGCGGATGATGACATCAGCGGTCTAGGTTTTGAAACCGCCGTGGAACGAATAGCTGAATTTGACACATACCACCCAAGTTCTGTTTTGGTCGTGGTGATCGAAAACGCTTGCGGACCGTTTAATTGAAGTTCGGGAAGGCATCCCGCGAATATCCGGTGCAACGGCCTGCGCTGTTGTTAGATCAGCGGCCAAGAGCGGCGCTGGTTTCGCCGTTTCTATTTGGTCAAGCGCATCCTGCATGTCACCCTTGCTTATAGGCGCATCCACATCATCATAACGATCCCGCACGTCGCCCAAAATGTCATTGCGGTAGTTCGACCATTCTCGCTGCTGATCAAGCAAATTAGCTTGTTGTTGTCTTACCCCAAAATAATCCTCGGCACTTGGCGCATCATCCGGCCATAGAATGCCCTCAGCAATCTCAATTGGAATGGCCTCGCCATTGGCATCAACCACACGGCCATCCGCATAGCGAAAAACAGGGGTTCCATCTGGGCCACGCGCCGCTTCATTTTCCATGTCTGCGATGTGTTGGGTCAGTGCAAGAAGATCAGCGTCGATGCTGGCAAGCATGTCATCTGCATCGCGTTCAGCATCGGCAAGTTTGTTTCCGAGGTCGATATAAAGCGCCTTATACTCTGCGTCCCACATCATTTGATCCAGCAAGGTGCGGTAAGCCCGTTCGCCCGCTTTCTTCTTTTGATCCGCATTGGAACGCGGATCGTTCTCGCCCAAGAACCGCGCCATGCGACCCACGTCCTGACCTGCAATCTCACGCTGCAAATCGTCCAAGTCAACTTGGCGTTTATCGCCTATACCACTGTCACCACTCATAAATATCTCCACCATTAGTATACAGGAAATGCGGTGGGTGGCGCAAATTTGAGGGTGTACACACATTCGCAGGTTGGTCGCTCTCCGGAACCGTAGACGAGCTCGTCTAAGAAAAGCTGAACCATTGTTCTCTTTTTGAGTAGATTTTTGTCAATCAGAGTATCGATGCCACGCTGCATCCATTGCTAGCAGGCTTGATTACCTTAGATTTTTCGCAGAAAGTCCCAAGAAATCTAGATGTAACGATAACTGAGAATTATGATGAGCATTTATCCAAAATTGGCAGCGACGCGGCCCGTCGCTGTAAATGAAGGCACGTGTTTCTTGATGATGCCCTTCTCCAAAGAGATGCGTCCAGTGCATGCCGCTATGAAAGAAGTTTGCGAGAATTTGCAGATAAAGTGCGAGCGTGCTGATGATATATACTCTCAGCGGCCAATCTTTGCATCTATTCTCGACAGTATTCTTTCTAGTGAGATTATTGTCTCGGACCTCACGGGGAAGAATCCCAATGTATTCTATGAAACCGGGATAGCACATTCTGTCAGAGAGCCTCAAAGCGTGATACTTGTTGCTCAATCTTTGGAGGATGTGCCGTTTGACCTAAGACATTTGCCAATTGTTCTATACAAATTAGAGAACATGCAACGGTTCGAACTGGAACTTGAAAAACGAATTACGCATAGTCGAGCTGCTACTCGAGGCATCAACTTTGCCGCGAATTATTTATTTCCTCTTAACTTTCAGTTACCCGACGTAAAGAGCTTTATTGATTATGCGAATGAGCTTTCGGAGACTTTTTTCTCAAATCTTGCGACTTGCTTAGAACAAGACGACGATTCATCAAGAAATGGTCCAACCGAGAAGGAAATCGAAGATACCTTTCGGACATTGCAACTGGCGGCAGAGGCCAACAACAGTCGCTGGAGGCGCATTTGTGATTACTTGAAAATGGAGCTTTTGTGTTCCAGGGCGCATTTTGAAACAACGCAAGAGCGATGTATGGCGCATCTGCATCAAGCGACGATCAATCAGTATGACATCAGTGAAAGAGATGAAGATGTCTTTGCGGCTGAACTTTGCTTCAAGCTCATTGATCGTGACCTCGCTAAGACAAAAGCGATCAACTGGCTTCTCACCTATCTACACAACCCACGAATGGGAAATATCGACGTTGTTCGCTACAAGATAGAAACTTACATTGTTGAAAGTGAAGATATGGATCTTGGCGCTTCATTGCTCTCTCTGTTGACAAGTGAGACCCCGGCAATACGGGAGAATGTAGCTGATATGGTGGGTCAGAAAGCCATCAAAAACTCCGGAACATTCCTAGAAAACGCTCTTACCACAGAAGATAATCCATATGCTGCTCGTAGCATTATAACCGCATTAGCGAGGCAGAACGCACAAGAAAGCATTTCATCCATCGTACAGTGGGTCAAAATTCACAACGAAAAATGGTGGGAGGAACCTATCTCCATCACTCTTAAGCGTGTTGCGGAAGATACCGTTATAAAACTGGCTCCTGACAGTGTTGAGCTCAAAGAACTTCAACTCATTTTGTCGGGTGGGAAATCTTGAAAAAGAGAGAACCCGTCATTCTCATAGATTTCAAAGAAGTGATTTGTGCAAAAAAGACGGCCATCTTGGCGTTGCTTGTCTAAAAACCGCAAGCGATTGTCTTCATAATGCTCTGCTTTGTCGACAGTGTGCGATAAATGAAAAACGTCTACGCCATAACGAGAGAACAAGTCGTATTCGTAACCATCGACACAGAGTCTTCGCATAAGTTCGGTATCTTGATACCCCCATCCAACGAATGTCTCGTCAAAGCCACCTATTGTTTCAAACGCCCTTCGTTTCACAGTGCCGAAATTTGCAATGTAGCTGCGATTGTCCAAGATATTCTTGCCAGTTATCCGATTTACACTCAAAGGTTCGGCGGACGTGTATTCAAGAGTTGACAAGAATTTTCCTATTGGATCGTCGTGACGTATCAGCTGCGGCCAAGTACGAGGTGCCCACAATCGGCGTGCGCCACAAGCGAAATCTGTATTTCTTCCCGCTCTTAGACATTTGTTAAAAGATTCTGCGTCTTTTGCAATCATATCATCGTCGATGAAAAATATCATCTCGGACTTCCCGCAACTTGCTGCATAATTTCTAGAGGCAGAGATATTTCCAGCAAATTGCGAGGTATCTACGACTGTTACCTTCTGGCCAAACATGTCCCGTAAACTTGATGTCGTTTGGTCTTCTGACCCGTTGTCGGCAACATAGATCCTTATCTGATCGGCGGCCTGATTCAAAATTGCCCGTATCACATACTGGAGAGAAAAGGCCTTAGCTGAAACATTGTTCTTAGTTGAAATAACTACATCTGCTTGCATCATAATTCTCAGTTATCGTTACTTGGAATCCACCTTTCCCAATGTGTCTGCCCGTTGGATCGCTGCGACCAAGGACATGTCGGAAACCTGTGTGTAGAGTTCAGTTGTTGCGATGCTGGCGTGTCCAAGCAGGCGTTGTACAATGCGGATATCGACGCCTTCCTCGATCAGAAGCGTCGCCGCTGAGTGGCGAAAGCGGTGGGGCGTTAGGTGTTCCGGCAGATCGAGACGTCCAGAAAAGGCGCGTAGGCGTTTTCTGAATGTGGCCTCTGTCAAGCGCTGGCCTCTGTTGTTGAGGAAAAGGCAGTCCTTCGCGGCACAGGATTTCTGACGCCAACTGACATAGGCATTCAAGTCGTCCAAAAGCTTTTCGTTTGTGACATAGACGGTTCGTTCCCGGTCACCTTTTCCAATGACACGTATCCGGCTGGAAGCCCCCGAAACATCACAAACGCGAAGGTTCGTAAGTTCACCAATACGCAGGCCTGTTGCTACTAAAACTCTGGTCGCGAGACCGGTGATTTGTTGACCGCTAAAGCCCGCGTTTTTGTTTTGGTCAGGAAGGTTAATGTTGGGGGACAGTGGCTTTGCGTTTTTGAAGACAATGCGCAGAGTTTCGCGGTCAATTGGCCTTGGAAGTCGTTTGGGAATCCGTAAATCTAGGTCGAGGCCTTCAATTGCCAACGGTTCATTTTCTTCAATAGCTACCCAACTTAGAAACTTGCGAAGCGTTACCATCCTGCGGCGTACTGTGGCTGGCTTGTATCTTTTTTTGTCTCTCAACAACCTGAGATAGGACAATACATGTTCAACAGAACCATGCGTAGCCGACGGGTGCAGGACGCAAAACTGCAGGAAGGCGTTAATGTCTTGGTGATATCCCAAGAGTGTATTTTCACTTAACCCTTTCTGTTCGCGACACTGTGCAAGGAAGGGTTGAAAATGTGTGTGATAGGTTGGCATCTGCGCCTCCAGAGATTGTTCAGAGTGCGTTTTGTCATTACAAGACAGGTAGTTGCAACAAGTCGCTCATCTCAAGGCAATCCTTTGAAACAAGATATCGTCCGTGATAGTGTTCTGCGGATGACCTGTTTTGACCTTAGAAGTTACGTGTCCTAAATGCTCAAATCTGGCCCATGATCAATGTGTTGCTCAATCTGTTGTTTGATCCGCCGTTTGCGTGGGATGCTCTGCGGCTGTGTTAACTTCTTGATCAACGCGCCTTGCTCACTTCGCATGTCAGAGATCAAGCCGAATGCTTCTTTCCTGAGTGCGGCACGCTCGGTTTCGAGCTTCCGCCGCTCTCCGAGCTGAGCTTCAGAAATGCTTTGTTTCTGTGCCTGATCACGCTTCAACGCAGTATAGGCAAGCAGTTCATTCTCAGCGGCAAGCTGAGCGTGTTTTCCTGAAATCTTCTGCCATAGGCCTGCAATGCCCGTCTTGAAACGCGATTTACGATCTGCGGTTTCAACCTGCCAACGCTTTGCTTGGCGGCGTTCTAAAAGTGTCCGTTCGGCCCGGTGAGACGCGGCCCCGGCGCGGTCCATTTCGCGCCTAACTGCGGGCGCTCACGTTTCCAAGGAGCATCGCCAAAGCGGACATTATCCTTACGGATTTGATTCCATAGCCCCAGATCGAAAGTCGGGACTATGAAATGCTGTTTCAGATTTTGTCGGTGTTACGGTGCAATCGTCCAGGCACCGGAACCTGATGGCTGAATGTTTTGAGCCGTTGGAACAACGAAGCCCAAAAGACCCGCCATTTCAGCCCAATTGGCGAGATCTGTTGCACCTGTTGCGTTCCACTCTTCGACCGGGGCCGTCGTCAGGTTCGCTGGATTTGACCAAACAACTTCAATCCTTGCCAGAGCCGACAATGCGGGACCTGCGTCCGTGGTCACTGCGTCAAGCTGGGACTTGCAGATCATGAGTTGCATAAGCTGATATTCATCTTCACTCAGCTCAGTGAGAGCGGCTTCCAATTCATTTAAAGTGTCCTGAATGTCACCCGTCAAAAGAAGGGCTTTACCCACATCATTGGCAATTTGGGTCACGCCCTCAATCAACGGTGTGATTGGGTCCGCTGCCTCATCCCCCAACGCCATTTCACCGATGGCAATGGAAACATTTACCGCTGTCGTGGCAAAGGCCTCATCTGCTGCAAACATGTCCTGGTTCAGCTCTTGTTCCTGTTCTGAAAACTGGCTGTTTAGTGTATTTACCAGAGAGAGTGCCGCTGCAACTTTTGCACGATCCACTTTTTGGAACCCATCAATGACCGATGTCAGGTCCGATACGATGTCTTGGCCGCTTCCAATCTCAGAAGCGAGAGCGACACAGCTTGTTTGAACCTTCGCGATGGAAGAACCGCCAAAAAACACCCCGTTACATTCGCTTTGAACGATATCGCCGGATACCGGCGCAATCTCGTTAGTCGCGAATATTTGCTTGATTTGGCTGACCTCGGACACAATCTCGGTGTTCAAAAAGCTATACCAAAACAAGTTCCATAAAGCCTGTCGCCATGTTTCAAAGTTGTTGACCAAAAGGGTATAGCTGGCATCAGAAGTAATTTGACTTGGAATGACAACTGAACTTGTAGCGCTCAGAAGGGCTTGGACCTTTAGAATATCGTTAAACAGAGGAATAACGGTATCTTGGGCCGTAAGCATTGAATTTGACATGATTATTCTCCCTACGCGTTTTCTGTGGTCGTTGAAGCAAAGGCAACCCAATCGGTATTGCTCGCACCCGTCGCCCCATTCAAGAAGAACAAGCCACCAAGATTGTCACCATAAACCGGCTTGCCATTGTCAGGGGACGAGGTAATCGCAATCGCGTTCTGGCCAACAGAAGTCGTCGTTGGCTGACCACTCGCGACAATGCTGTAATTCAAAGATTGATCAGCTCCGATTTGGTATTGAGCCCCATGGTCACTCTGGGCCACTGCAATCACAGACGAAGCGCTCGATGCTTCCGGTGGAGATTGTTGTGTTGAACAATTATAAAGATACGGCGTCTGCTGAGTGTCGATATAGGCTAGAAAGCCTTGATCAGCATTCGACGCGCTGAGCGACACAGCGCCTTGCTCATTTGGGGAAACTTGCTGCCAAGAGCCATCATAGCTGTAGATGAGCCCTGTGTTGTTACCCCGCGCAAACAGCACACCATTAGAAACGGCAAGGCCAACCGGGAAGTCGCCATCAATCGGGAAGACTGGTAGTTGTGACCAAGACCCATTTTCATATTTGTAGACGTACTGCATCGTCGTGCCTGTCGTGTCGTACTTGGTGCAATAAACTACGGTTCCATCGGTTGCGATGTTGGATGCAGCAAAGTTCGAAATGGCGCTCCACGTTCCATTTGAGAATTGGTGAATGTAATAGTCTGTCGTATATCCTTGCATTGTGACTGATGAATCTACTGGCGCGCCGTTGATAGAGATAAGGATATCGCCCGCGGCGGCGATACTTACGCCACATTCCCCTGTATCTGTCCATCCATTCTGATCAAATCCGCTTTGTAGAATATTGCCTGCTGGGGTGACCATGAAAGCACCCGAATTATTGGCTGCCAAAGTGTTCTGAACGTAGACTTGTGTTCGCGTCGGCCACGTGTAGAGCGTTGCCAAAGTAAGTTCGCCCGCTGAGGACATAATAACAGTCCACTCGTCACTTGCTGCGCTGATATCTTCGTCGCTCAGATCTTGGTTCATTGTTTGCAGATAAACCAAGAGATCCTGGTAAAGGTTTATCAATGTTGTAAGCTCTTGCTGAGCCAGCGCGTTCATTTCGTCAAAGCCCTGAACCTGTGTTGCGAATGCTTGCAATTGAGCAACTTGGCTGGTGTCGGTCGAAACCACACTCATTTGAGTGTTCAATTGCGCCTGATCCGAAGCGATTTCAGCATTGAGCGACATGATATCTGTAGAGGTTTCGTACAATCCAATTGCTGCGCTGCCTAACGCAAACCAGCCGACTGGATTCCACAACATTGAAAGGCCAATCACAGCAGTCGTACACTCGGCAGCCAGACCAACATAGTCAGCAATGAGTTGGTTATTATCGGATGCAATTTCCGAATTGAGGCTTGCAATGCTGTCGTTCAAACTGTCAATTTCGTCGTCGTAGGCTGCAATAACTTCAGCAATCGTCCCAGTTTCGCATTGCGTGATGACATTTTCGGTGTCTGCTTGCATAGCTGAGCTGAAGTCCGCAAGGACTGTGCTTAAGCCTTGAACCATCTGTATCTCGCTGGAAACCAGATTTTCGAGATTTGTAAGGTCCTGCTCATATGCGCTTGAGCCTGGCTCTAAGCTGGCCAATTGGGTCAGGTAGCTTTGCACTGACGGGTCAATGTTGGTCACGCCGGTTGGGACGCTGGATAATTGCGAGTAGATGCTTGCACCCCCTGCCGGGCTGCTCAACCACTGCGCTGCAGTCCCTTGCATATTGGCCCACTGCTCTTGGAATATTTCGTATGCATCAGACAGCTCTTGCGATGTGATGCCCGGCGTGGCGCTTGGCGTTGTCGTAAAGCTCGCCGGTGCCACACTGGTTTGTATAAGAAGATTTGTATAAGAAGACACGGCCGTCACACTTGCTGCAACAGAGGCCGATTGAACCACCATCTTTTGTGCCTGCAGTCCAAGCTCTGAAGTTGGTTTCATGGTTTGCACGCCAGATTGATTTAGAAAGGCTTTGGTCAAAGCTTTGTGGCGTTGTTTATAAAGTGATACGTTATGATCAGCAAAATCGCGGAATTTCATGGTGAGATATATCCTTTTCTAAAATTACCCACATACACTTTATGGTTGATTTTTTGCTGCTCGGGGATCATCTAAAATGACGAGGTCTTGCGTTCTGTATCCTTGGGTACGCCTAAAACTCATGAAAACGGTTTATTTTTGCACCCTCATTGCTTTTGATGATGTTTTTGGCTTTTTTGAGTTGGCACTCTCAGCGTATTCATTTTGCAAATGTAGTTTGCGACACACGTAACTGGCTTGGACGTTTGCAAGCAGGAAGGCGCGCATTGAAGGAAACCGCTTCAATACTTATCGTTGAAGACGACCAGCATATTGCACACCGCCTACGTAGCGGGTTTGATGGGTCTGACGAATTCAGTGTGTTGCCGCTGGCCGGAACGGTTGGGCAAGCGCTTGATGTATTGTTTGATTTTAAACCACGATTGGTTTTGGTCGATCTGGGCCTGCCCGATGGAACGGGGATTGAGGTGATCGAAGCCACACAGAAAACAGACTGGCCATGTGATTGCATTGTATTAAGCGTATTTGGCGATGAAAGCCGTGTGATGAACGCCATACATTCGGGTGCAAAGGGGTACCTGTTAAAAACAGACAAGGCGCGTGACATCCTTGCTGATCTAAGAGCCGTATTGGACGGAGGCAGCCCCATCAGCGCAAAAGTTGCACGTTATATTCTGGCACGTGTTCCCTCAGAAGAAAGCGCTGATCTGGAAGACACAGCGCCTCGCTTAACGCCGAGAGAACGAGGTATCCTTGTGTTAGTCGCGCGTGGCTATAAGCGGCATGAAATCGCTGCTGATATTGGAATTGGCGTGACGACGGTCAGCACCCATATCAGCAGCATTTATCGCAAGCTTGACGCAAACTCCAACATTGTCGCCGTCACACGAGCCGCCAAGCTTGGGCTTATATGACACATCGCGCCCTTCGGCGTTTCATTGCGTCATTGGTTTCTGTTTTTGCTATCTGCACAGTTTTGATTTTTGTCCTTCCAAAGACCTTAACTGGACACAAAGAGAACCTTACAATCGACGAGGTCAACTTGTGTCACGGAACACGCGTTCAATGTGAAACCAGTAATTGGACAAAAGAAAAACTCCCGTATTTTACAAACAGGAGCACCTCAGACGAGGTGATCCACAAGACGATACGATTCAGCGCCACCATCCCGAATGCTGAGCGCACTGCTTTGATGATACCGATGATCAAGGACAGTCTTCGCATTTGGGTGAATGATGCATTGGTTCTGCAATCCACACCTGTCGGTGCCGAACGCGGCCAACACTGGAATCGTCCGGCTTATGCTGATTGGTCTGCTCAGTTAGAACGTAACAAACAGTTTGATATTATTATAGAATTTTCTGGCTACGGTCAGTTGAGCACGGGATTATCATCGATTTATATTGGCGCGCAAACCAATATCCGCCCGCAGTTTGAATGGCATATGTGGTTCGGGCCCGGCATTGCCTGGATTGCAATGTTTCTCGCGCCACTACTCGCTGTGGGGCTTTTGTTCGCGGGGTATAGCACTGGTAACGCAAAGACATATTTTGGCCTGTCCTGTGCTTTGTTGATCACCATCATATTTGGCCTGCTATATACGTCTGCGCGCATGCCTATGCCCGTTATTCCCTGGATGTATGTGTGGGTTCACTCCGTATTTCTCTATGTTATTTCATTGGTATTTCTGATTGATAGCCTTTCTGGCAGTACTTCTTTGAATTTACGAAGGATCTATTTGGGCATATTTTTGGCAACAAGTTTGCTTAGTTTTCTTGTACCAGAAACTCACGCTGCTCTTTGGCAGAGCATCGTCGCCAGCATTATTTTGTTCTGCGCAGGGGGGGTGATTTTACTGATTGCTGTAAAATTTAACGACATGACACGCTTCATGGCATGGACACTTTTGTTAGCTTTTATTGCTTCATTGGCGATGGCAGTTCCAGATTGGGTGCATCACTTTACCAATGTACAACTGCTGTGGGTGAACACAGGTCAGGGCATCGCTCTTGTTATTGTTTTGACGAGCTTTGCGATCCTCTTCCAAGATCTGGTCAATGCAAACAAGAAACTTGCTGGGCTCGGTGCTTCGCTACAAATACGCGTAAACCAAAAAGAGGCTGAGCTAAAAGAAGTCTATGAAACAGTGTCACAACAAAAAGCCAATCGAGCCTTGGACGTTGAGCGTCAAAGAATAACCATGGAATTGCATGATGGTCTCGGGGGATCCCTTGTGTCTCTTCTTGCACGCCTTGAAACAGCAACAACATTGCCTCAAGAGACAATCAAGCAACAATTGCGCGAGAGCATTATCGAATTAGGCGCCGTAATGGACACCCTTGAAAGCGACGGGGACATCGAAGTTGTCCTCGCGCAAATAAGGCACCGTGTTGAACCGATGCTCGAGGATTGCGGCATTAGTTTGAATTGGAAGATATTAGGCACGTTAACTTTGCCTGAACCTGGCCCGGAGGCAACAGGGCATCTGGCGCGTATTGTAAAAGAAGCACTGACAAATGCGTTAAGACACAGCGGATGCCAGTCCGTATGTTTGAGCATGGATGCCAATCGCCTATTGATCAGCGATGACGGCATTGGGATGAAGGATGCAAACAGCGGCGGTCGTGGTTTGCATACGATGAAGGCCCGCGCGGAAAAAATTGGATTAACGCTTACAATAAATTCCAATGAGACAGGAACAGTGGTTCAACTGTCTGTTGCGAAGGTTTTTGGAACCAATGTTCGCTCAAGCAATATAAATTAGCCTGACAATGCAGCCAACCGGTCGGCCACGGTGGCATTGCTCAGCCCGCGTTCGAGCGACATATCCCGCAAAACCATCACAAGAACTTGCCCGGCACCGTAAAGTGCTTCTGTGTTGTCGATCCGCTTGCTGACGATGAAATCTCCCACGGCAAGCCTGTATGGCCGAAAAGAAACTGGAGGCGTCGGACGCATTGGTTCTTCTTGTCCACGCGTACATCAAAGGTGCTGAGCACTTGAGGCTAGATTACACCGAAGACCGCATTGCCCTCAACGTCGCCAAAAGCAGATGGAGAAATGTCTCTCGTCAGTATTAATCTATTCAGGCATTGGATTCTCTTCTAAGTCGATTGAAGACTGCCCAAGAAATCCACAAGACAACGTTCAGCGCTAAGACCGCGAAGATGGCAGGTTTTGGATATTCGACCGAGCTGATCGATCCTGCGTAGGCAGCGATCATAACATAGGGAACAGTCCCAACGGCAAAGAATATGCAATAGCGCGCAAAGGGCATTTGCGTTGCCCCCGCCATGCAGGCAGTTACCTCTGTGACTATCGGAACCGCACGCGAGAGCATGATCATGACAGGGCCGCTGATTTCGAAAGAAGCGGTTAATGCTGCTTTCTCTTGTGGGTCTTTGACCAAAATCGCAATCCCACTTTGCCCCCAGACCCGGCTGATCCAGTACCCTGAGCCAGCGGCCAAAGACATCCCAGCGAATGCAGTCAGAGCGCCGCTCGGAAAGCCCAGAAAATAGCCTGCCAGAATGGTAATTGTCAGCGTCGGTACGGCGATAAAAAGGTCAGCAAAAAGAAGCAAAATAACGCTAGCAGCCACCACTGTTGTGTCTACTTGCCCGGCCAATTCCAGCCAGTTCCGCACGTTTTCAATTGTGAGTATGCCAAGCAGTCGGCCGATAACGAAGGTGAGCGCAAAGAGGCATCCGAGGATAAGCATGACTTTGATGAGTGGCTTCATTGCTCAAGCCGCCTTCATGATACGGGCGGCCAAACTTGGGGCGATCCGTTGGAGGATGCGCAAGATCCTCACTTTGCTGATATCAATGTTGGCCCGCGACGAGGACAGTCCGCGAATGATGTCGCTTGCGACCTTGTCAGGTTGTAGCTTGCCACTGCCGCGTCCCGTCGTCATCGCGGTGTCAACCAAGGGTAAGAAAACCTGTTTCACATCAACATTGGTGTCTTCCAATTGATACGCCAGCGACTGCGAAAAGATGTTGAGCGCCCCTTTGGTGGCACAATAAACTGCGGAGTCAGTTTTTGGAGCGAGCGCGAGACCGGAATTGATGTTGACGATCAAAGTACGCTCGGCACCCATCAAGTTCGGCAGAAGGAGGTGCACAAGCGCGCATACCGACGTAAAGTTGACGTCTATTTCCCGCCGGATGGTCTCGTAACGAAAATCGGTGTCGGTAAAGCGGGGCGTGTATTGCACCGCCGCATTGTTGATCAGCACATCAATGGGTTGGTCGCTTTTCACCAGCGCATCGGCGGCGCGTTCCACCGCGCCCAGATCGGCAAGATCCGCTTCGTATATTGAAATGTCAGGGAAGTTTTCTCGCAGGGCGGTCAATCCGACGGAAGGTCGTGCAATGACTGAGATCATGTTATCCGTGACCAGTTGGCGCAGCAATTCAAGACCCAGACCAGACGCGCCCCCGGTGATAACGAAATGTTTGTTTTGGATATCCATGTCATAACTCCGTATGTGTTCAATATTCGAGCACATTAGGTGAACGATGAAGCTTGGAAATTAACCCGGATTAAAACCTATGAATATTTCTGACTTTGTCACCGCCAACGGAAGGCTGATTGCGAAAGAAGCAGGGGAGCATCTGTTCCGTCAGGGTGATTTGGATTCATCATTATACATCGTGAGAACCGGTCTGTTGAAGGCGTATTACTTGTCGGAGGATGGTAAAGAGAACATCAAATCCTTCATCATGCCCGGTGAACAGATTGGCAGCCTGGCAGCGGGGTACCAACAGGAAACCTGTACCTTTAGCCTAATTTGCATGGAACGAAGTGAGCTTGCAGTAGTGAGATTTACAGACATCTACGAGGCCAGTCGTGTAGATGTCGAGCTGTCGAGAGGGATTGTCGATTTCCTGTTGAGGTTTGGCATTCGCAAAGAAATACGCGAGTACGAGCTGCTGTGCCTTTCCGCCGAGGAGCGCTACATGCGGCTGCTTGCAAAAAAGCCCGAGCTTCTTGATCACGTGACGCAAAACGAAATTGCGCGCTATCTCGGTGTAACGCCAGTTGGTTTAAGCAGGATCAAGACCCGTGTGAATGGTCGGTCCAATCCGCAAAACAGACCTTCGAGGGAGAGTCTTGAATGACAGTAAAAGTCCGCAAAACTGCTGATCAGAGGCGCAGAATTGAGTGTCTGGCTTGATGTAATACGGCTTAAAGGCCTAGGTGTTTGATCCCACGGTTTGATGGTGCGATCTCTTCTTTGGAATGGAAGGAAGCATTATGGGACACGTTCGTCA
>JBPOFF010000024.1:0-31119 GCA_051251995.1 Sulfitobacter sp. | reverse complement strand
GTTTCGAACCACAAAAACCACCTTACCCTTCAAGGTGTTAGCGGGCCTTAATGACGAAGAAGGGGAAATGGCGGAGAGACAGGGATTCGAACCCTGGGAACCCTTTAGAGGCTCAACGGTTTTCGAAACCGTCCCGTTCGACCACTCCGGCATCTCTCCGTGAGGGGTGGTGAGGCCATTTACGGGGCTTTGGCGGGGCAGGCAAGAGGGGTTCTGCCTAATGCGGAACCACACGGGGATTTTCATTGCCCTTAAACACAGATGGCCTAAGCTATCTGGTAACTTGCCCCTAAGGACTGACCCCATGCGTGCTTTTTACCGTACTAATCTGATTGCCCTTTGTTTGCTGGTGTTTACCAGCATCAACATCTTTGCCACACCAGCACGTGCCGCCGATCCGGGGCGGCTTGAGGCGTTTTTGGAGGTGACCGGGTTTGATGTGGCGCTGGAAAGCATTCGGTTGTCCGCAGATTCCGCGCCTCTGATGCTGGGGTTGCAGGCAGAGGATTTTGGCTCTGAGTGGTCGCGGCTGGTGCGCGAGGTTTTTGCGACAGATATCATGCATGATATGGCCTTGGACATCTTAGGCGAAACGCTGAGCGATGACCTGTTGACCCATGCGGCGGATTTTTATGCCAGTGACCTTGGCAAGCGTTTGGTCGAGGTCGAGAACAAGTCGCACATGGTCGAGGAGGACGGGTTGAAGTCTGAAACCGGGACCGAGATCATCGACGGTTTGGTCCGCATTGGCAGCGGGCGGGTTGCGATCCTGAACCGGCTGAATGGTGCGACCAATGTTGAAGACACCTCGATCCAAGCGATCCAAGAGGTGCAGATCAGGTTCCTGTTAGCGGCAGCAGCAGCGGGGGTTGTCGAATTGCAAATGGAGGAGCCTGACCTGCGCGAGGCGATGCGCGGTCA
Source organism: Sulfitobacter sp. (assembly GCA_051251995.1). GTDB lineage: Bacteria > Pseudomonadota > Alphaproteobacteria > Rhodobacterales > Rhodobacteraceae > Sulfitobacter. The sequence goes on along the minus strand of JBPOFF010000024.1, from coordinate 30,198 downwards.
GCAAGATGAGATGCGCACCTCAATCAAGGCCAATGCGCTGGCATCTGCGGCCTATACCTATCAGGCGTTTTCGGATGATGAGGTGGCTGCTTATGCTGCCGCGCTTGAGGACCCGAAGATGCAAGAAGTCTATGCGCTGATGAATGCCGTACAATATGAAATTATGGCGAACCGGTTTGAGGCCGTTGCCGCGCGGTTGGCTGATATGCAGCCAAGTCAGGATCTGTGAGTGTGACTGGTTTGTTTTTGAGGCGCGCCGCCGTCCATTTTGCGGTGATCTGGTCCCTGATGGTGCTGGCTGCGGGGGCTGCTTTGGCTGATGCCCGGATGACGGTTCTGGTGGATGTGCTGAAACTGTCCGAAGCTGCGCATATTCTGCGCGAAGAAGGGTTGGAGCACGCGCTTGAACTGGACGCTGACATGCTGGATGGCCGCGGCGGGGCAGGGTGGCAAAGCCAAGTGGACGCCGTCTATAACACTGAACGCATGGTCGAGACTGTCAGGGGTGCCTTGGCAGATGCGTTGCAAAGCCCTGCGTCATCCGCCGAGCTGGAAGAGACCATTGAGTTCTTTGCGTCCGACCTTGGTGCCAAAATCGTGACGCTGGAAAATTCGGCGCGTGTGGCGATCTTGGACAAGGACGTCGAAGAGGCAGCCCGTGCGCGGTACGAGGCGTTGGAAGGCACGGATGATACACGGCTGGCCTTGATCAAGGGCTTTGTTGAAAGCGGTGACATGATCAACCGTAACGTGACCTCTGCAATGAATTCGAACTATCAGTTTTTGCGCGGATTGGCGGATGGCAATGCCATTGAAATGGGTGATTACGAAATGCTGGCAGATGTTGCTGCCGACATAGATGAGATCACCGACGACACGGTGTCGTGGCTTTATGGCTATTTGTTGCTGGCCTATCATCCGCTCAGCGATGCGGAATTGCAGGTCTATCTGACCTATTCCCAGACCAAAGCCGGACAGGCGTTGAACCGAGGTCTGTTTGATGGGTTCGGCAAAGCCTATGAGGATATTTCATACGCTTTGGGCTGGGCTGTTGCGCTGAACATGACCGCAGAAGAGCTTTAACGTTTAGGGGCCTGATCCTGGGTCAGGCGGCCATCGACAAGGCCAAAAGCGATGCTTCAAATTGTTTGGCCTCTGGATGGCACAGCTTTGGTAGTGTTCCTGAGGGGTCGGAGATGTCAGGAAAGAGGAACAACAATTCCGCAGCCTGCTGGGAATCCAACGCTGTGCGTGACCTTGCATCATAGAAATAGCTCTCACTTAGGCAGCCTTGGGCGGTGATGATCTGGTGATCGTCGAACATAAGATGCACATAAGTGATAAATCCGCAGGGCTGGCGCAGGATGGTTTTGCCGTTCACCAGATGTTTGGCTGCAACCAGCAAGATGTCATGACCCGTCAGCAGTTGCGTGGTGGCCCCTTCGACCAAAATGCGATGATTGGGTGAGACAGCCAAATCTTGATCTGTCCCTAAGGTCCCGGCGCGAATGACGACGGGGGCCATGGTGGAAATGCCAGGGACGCTGCGCCGCCCAACCCAGCGCACCGGCTGCGGGCCGTTTTCAAAGGTCAGGACCAAATCACCGGGCTGCAAACTGTCGATCCGGCGTGGGCCGTCTGGGGTCTCAATCAAAGTGCCAGCGGTAAAGCAGGCAAATTCGGAATAGGGCCGCGCGCCTGCATTGCCGCCAATGTTGCCTTCGGATGTAAAGGTATAGGTCTGGCCCGGCACCATAGGTTGATTGGTGATAAAGGCCGTCGTGGTGTTGGTGCCGCTATTGGTCTGGCCGATGGTGATGGAGAAACCTTCGAATCCGTTATCATCGGTCAGCACATAGTTGATCACCACATGGCTGCCTGCCGGATATGTCACCCCATCTATGGTGACCGCATTGGCCAGCGGTTGCGATGCATCACTGCCGGTGGTTTCGTTGAAATTCGGATCATCATCGTCAATGACAATTTGCAGGGGCGATGCACCGCCATTAAGGATCATCTGAAACGGCGGCGTGCCCTGTGCTTGCGCGCCCCGTTCATTGGGCGGCGCTATGTTGCCACCACTGGTGCTGAAATCAGACAGCTGATAGACATATCCAAGGGTATAAAGCGGCATACTGGTTCACTTTTTGTTAACCAACATGGAATCGCCTGAAACCGTGGCAGCAGTATGTCGCAACTCAGGCGCTTTGCTGACGTCCCTTGTGGCCCAATTTGCTGCATTTGTTTCAGGAAAGCTGCTTGACTTGAGCGGCGCTTCGATTGATAAGCCCGCATCCCGGCGGGTTCTCTCGCAGCGGGATGTTTTTTAAATGACGCCCCATGGGCGCGCTGTTCGAGGTGGATCAGGTCAACGGGCCTGTCCAAAACGCCCATAACGGGGACCATAGAACGCGGATGATAGTGAAGGAAGACGCAATGTTTGCGGTCATCAAGACTGGCGGTAAGCAATACAAAGTGGCCTCTGGCGATATGCTGCGGGTCGAACGTATTGCGGCAAATGCCGGCGAAACGGTTCAATTCAACGACGTACTGATGGTGGGCGGCGACAAGCCGGTCCTCGGTGCGCCGATGGTCAAAGACGCTGGCGTTCAAGCGGAAGTTGTTGACCAGATCAAAGGCGACAAGGTGATCAACTTCGTCAAGCGTCGTCGTAAGCACTCTTCCAAGCGCACCAAAGGTCACCGTCAAAAGTTGACTTTGGTTAAGATCACGGACATCTTGTCCTCTGGCGCTGGTAAATCTGGTGTGGCTGCGGCCATCGGTACAGGTTCTGTAAGTGCAGCAGCAGTTGCTGCGATCACTGGCAAATCTGACGATACAACGGCTAAGTCTACAAAAGCCAAAAAAGCCCCAGCCAAGAAAGCGGAGCCTAAGGCAGAGAAGAAAGCAGCACCAAAGGCCAAAGCGGCCGCAGATGGTGACGATCTGAGCCAGATTTCTGGTGTTGGTCCGGTTATCGTGAAAAAGCTTCACGGCGAAGGCGTAACCACATTTGCACAGGTTGCAGCGTGGACAGAAGCAGACGTTGAAGCAATTGAAGAGAAATTGTCATTCAAAGGTCGTGTCGGTCGTGAAGACTGGATCGCACAAGCCAAAGAATTGGCCAAAGGCTAAGGCCCCGAAAAATCAGGAGATTTCCAGATGGCACATAAAAAAGCAGGCGGTTCATCCCGTAACGGGCGCGACTCAGCTGGTCGTCGCCTTGGCGTGAAAAAATATGGCGGCGAAGCTGTCATTCCAGGCAACATCGTTGTGCGTCAGCGCGGCACCAAATTTTGGCCGGGTGAAGGCGTGGGCATGGGCAAAGATCACACAATCTTTGCTGTTGTGGATGGCAATGTCCAATTCCACAAAGGCTTGAAAAACCGCACGTTTATTTCGGTTCTCCCGGTGGCGGAGGCCGCTGAGTAAGCCGAACCCCGTAAGGTTTAATACATTTTAGGGATCGGCTGGCGCCGGTCCCTTTTTCATTTAGTGCACTTGTTTCAGAAAGGAGCGGTGTGATGCAGATCAGCCATAACCGCCCGACGCTGAAACAGGGTCATTTGCAACTGCGCGCACCGCGCGCCGCTGACGCAACAGCACGGTTCAAACTTGGCAACACCCCCGAGATACATCACATGTTTGGCGCTGATCCAACAACCGTGCTTCCGATTACCAAGGCGCATGCCACCGCGTGGTTGCATGCCCAAGAGGTGGAACCCTTGGCATGGATCATCGAATTTCGCCGTCGGATGATTGGCGCGGTGCGCCTACATTCTGTCATTCCGCATCTGTTGCGCGCGGACCTTGCCATTGGCATTCTTGACCCAAAATATATCGGTAAGGGCATTGGCACCACGGCAGTTGGGTTGATTACAGCGCATGCTTTTGGCCCACTGATGTTACAGCGCCTTAGCTTGCGGGTTGTCGGTTACAACACCCGCGCCATTGCCGCATTTAAAAAGACTGGCTTTGTGCAAGAAGGTGTTGAACGGCAAGCCGGGCGGGTCGGTGATGTCTGGCATGATGATGTGATCATGGGGCTGCTTGCCAGCGATCTGACCAAGCGCGGTGCTGCGTAATGTCGGTTGCCATCACCTCGTTCGCCATTTTTGCCGCCTCTCAGGTGGGCACACCGGGACCGGCCAACATGGCGTTGCTGGCAACAGGCGCGCGGTTTGGCTTTCGGGCGGCATTGCCCTTTGTGGCGGGTGTGGCACTGGGCAAACAACTGATCATCTGGCCGGTTGGTTTTGGCCTGATGGAGCTGAGCGCCCGCGCACCATGGGTGTTTGAGGCGCTCAAATACATCTCTGCGGCCTATATCATCTGGCTGGCATGGAAGGTGGCAAATCTGCGGTTAGGGCCGGGGACGAATGCCGATGCCGCCCCCGGGTTTGCGGCAGGGCTGATCGTACACCCACTGAACCCCAAGGCATGGGCGATGATTGTTGGTGGTTTTACCGCTTTTGTCGGCCCCGGTACGTCTAGCCTTAATGCTACCGCCACAATTGCTGCGGTATTGCTGGCCTGTCAGGCTATTTTTCATCCCATCTGGACACTTGCTGGTGATCGGATTGCAAGAACTGTGGCAGGCACACGCGCGGAACCCTATCTGATGTGGACGTTGGCGGCACTTACAGTGGCGTCCGTCCTTTTCGTACTGTTCGGAGGAGGAACATGACGATGAAGTTACAACCAATTGTGAACCAACCGGTGATCGAGACAGAACGCTTTGACATGCGCCCGATCCGGCGGTCCGATATTGGGCTGATTGAGATGTATGCAAGTGACCCACGTGTCGCGATGACCACCTCAACCATTCCGCATCCCCTGCCACCCGGCACCATTGACGCTTTTATCACCCGCGCCATAGCTGAACCACGCGACGAAGATGTCTGGGTCATGGATGGGTTAAAATCAGGCGGCGCTGAGGTGATGGGCGTTATTTCGTTGACCCGTCTTGACCGCAACCAATCCGAGGTCGGATATTGGGTGGCCCCGGCGTTTTGGAATACCCATCTGGCGTCTGACGCTGTGCAGGCTCTTGTTACGGAAAACCCTCTTGGCAACGCTGCGATGTTCGCATCTGTCTATCATGACAACCCTGCGTCGGCCAAAGTGTTGACCAATGCCGGATTTGTCTATCTGGGTGATGCGGAAACCTATTGTTTGGCACGCGATGCTGCCGTACCCACATGGACCTATAGCCGCAAGCTTTAGCCCCCCGATGAAAAGGCCACTGAGATGAAGTTCCTCGATCTGTGCAAAGTCTACATCCGTTCCGGCGCGGGCGGCGGTGGCTGCATTTCGTTTCGGCGCGAGAAGTACATCGAATACGGTGGCCCGGATGGTGGCGATGGCGGCGGTGGCGGTACGGTGTGGGCCGAAGCCGTGGACGGCTTGAACACGTTGATTGATTTTCGCTATCAGCAGCACTTCTTTGCCAAAAATGGTCAACCCGGCATGGGCCGGCAGCGCACAGGCAAAGACGGCGACGACATTGTGTTGCGGGTGCCGGTGGGCACCGAGATTCTGGATGAAGATCAGGAAACCGTCATTGTCGACATGACCGAACTGGGCCAAAGGGTTAAATTGGCCCGCGGCGGCAATGGCGGTTTTGGCAACCTGCACTTTAAATCTGCAACCAACCAAGCACCACGCCGGGCCAATCCCGGTCAGGATGGTGTTGAACGCACGCTTTGGCTACGGTTGAAGCTGATTGCGGATGTCGGGTTGCTGGGCCTGCCCAATGCTGGCAAATCAACCTTCTTGGCTGCGACATCCAATGCACGGCCAAAGATTGCCGATTATCCGTTTACCACATTGCATCCTAATCTTGGGGTTGTTGGTGTTGATAACACCGAATTTGTCGTTGCTGACATTCCCGGCTTGATTGAGGGTGCATCCGAGGGGCGGGGTCTGGGTGATCTGTTCTTGGGCCATGTCGAACGCTGCGCTGTGCTGCTGCATCTGATTGATGGCACCTCTGAAACTGTGGCTGAGGATTATCAGACCATTATCACCGAATTGGAAAAATACGGCGGTGATTTGGCTGAAAAGCCACGTGTTACAGTGTTGAATAAAGTTGATGCATTGGATGAAGAAGAACGTGCAAGTGCATTGAAAGAATTGAAGAAATATAGTGGCGCGGACGTGATGATGATGTCCGGCGTCGCAGGCGAAGGTGTGACAGATGTGCTGCGGGCATTGCGCGGTCAAATTGACGATGACCGGCTGCGCTACCGGATCACAACAGAAGAAGATGAAGCACCGTGGCAACCCTAAGCACTGCTAAACGTGTTGTGATCAAGATCGGCTCTGCCTTGCTGGTGGACCGCAATACTGGCGCGTTGCGTTCTGATTGGCTGATCGGGCTGGCACAGGATGTGGCATGGCTCAAATCCTTGGATCAAGACGTTGTGTTGGTCTCGTCAGGGTCTATTGCCTTGGGCCGTGGCGTGTTGGGATTGCCCGCAAAAACGCTGGCGCTTGAGCAATCACAGGCGGCAGCCGCTGTTGGCCAGATCCGGTTGGCACGGGCCTATGAAGAGGTTCTGGCACCGCATAATATCACCACGGCGCAGGTGCTGGTGACGCTGGAAGACAGCGCTGATCGCCGCCGTTACCTTAACAGCCGCGCCACAATGGAAATGCTGCTGAGCCTTGGTGTGGTTCCAATTGTCAATGAAAACGATACCGTTGCCACCGACGAAATACGCTTTGGTGACAATGACCGTCTGGCGGCACAGATTGCGGTGACGGTGGGGGCGGATCAGTTGATCCTGCTGTCTGATGTCGATGGATTTTACACAGCAAACCCAAGCGATGATGCCACTGCCACGCGGTACGATACGATCGACACCATCACCGCTGAAATTGAAGCGATGGCGGGGGATGCGGGATCAGGACTGTCCAAAGGCGGCATGAAAACCAAACTGATGGCAGCCAAGACGGCAACCGCAGCAGGCTGTGCGATGGCGATCACCGAAGGGTCGGTGATGCGTCCGCTCACCGCGCTTGAACAGGGCGCAAATACCACATGGTTTACCGCGCAAACTGATCCGCAGGCGGCGCGCAAACGCTGGATTGCAGCGATGAAACCACGCGGGTCCGTGACCTTGGACGCCGGGGCGGTTGCAGCCTTGGAGCGCGGAAAATCGCTGTTGCCCGCCGGTATCAGCGCGGTTTCTGGCCCCTTTGAACGCGGCGATAGCGTGGCTTTGTTGAATGACGTGGGCAGGGTTATTGGATACGGGTTAAGCCGTTATTCGTCTGAAGAGGCAGCGGCGATCAAGGGGCATAGGTCGGCTGAGATCGAAGCGATATTGGGATACCCTGGTCGGGCAGCATTGATCCACCGCGATGATATGGCGGTTTAAGGTAGGGATATAGGTACATGGAAAGTAATGATAATATTCCAGAACTGATGGCGGATATCGGGCGGCGTGCCAAGGTGGCGGCGGCGGAGTTGGCCAGTGCCAGTGCTGAGCGCAAACACGCCGCACTGATTGGTGCTGCTGAGGCCGTGTGGACCAATCGGGCTGATATTTTGGCCGCCAACGTCAAAGACCTTGCTTATGGCCGCGACAAGGGGCTGTCCGATGCAATGATGGACCGCTTAATGCTGGACGAGGCGCGCATTCAAGGCATGGTGGATGGGCTGCGGTCGGTGGCTGAACAGGCCGACCCGGTGGGCGAAGTCATTGCTGAGTGGGATCAGCCGTCAGGCATCCACATAAAGCGGGTGCGCACGCCCTTGGGGGTCATTGGGGTGATCTATGAATCGCGGCCCAATGTGACGGCAGATGCGGGCGCGCTTTGCCTGAAAGCGGGCAATGCGGTGATCCTACGTGGTGGTTCCGAAGGGTTCAATTCATCCCGCGCGATCCATGCTTGTTTTCAACAGGGCCTGCGCGATGCGAACCTGCCTGAAGATTCGGTGCAGCTGGTACCAACCCGTGATCGGGCGGCGGTCAGCACTATGCTAACCATGACCGACACGATTGACGTGATCGTGCCGCGCGGCGGTAAAGGTCTGGTGGGTCTTGTCCAGCGCGAGGCGCGGGTGCCGGTATTTGCCCACCTCGAAGGCATTGTGCACATCTATATTGATGAACATGCGGACCCCGAAAAGGTTCTGAAAGTCGTGCTGAATGCCAAAACCCGGCGCACCGGGATTTGTGGCGCGGCCGAATGCCTGCTGATCCATGAAAAAGTGGCAGATACCATCGGGCAAGGTGTGATCCGGGCGTTGATTGATGCGGGGGTCGAGGTGCGGGTGGACCAAGGGTTGGTGCACATATCCGGCACCACGCCTGCGCAGGATGAGGATTGGGGACATGAATACCTCGATATGATCATCGCCGCCAAAACAGTTACCAATGTGGACGCGGCGATTGCTCATATTCGGGAATACGGATCAAACCACACTGATTGCATCCTGACCGAGGACGCCACAATTGCAGCACAATTTATGAACCAGTTGGACAGCGCCATACTGATGCACAACGCCTCAACCCAGTTTGCCGATGGTGGCGAATTTGGCATGGGGGCAGAGATTGGCATCGCCACCGGTAAGATGCACGCGCGCGGCCCTGTCGGTGCCGCACAATTGACCAGTTTCAAATATCTGGTCACCGGTGATGGCGCAGTTCGGGCCTAAAATTGAAGGGTTATGGTCGTGTCGTCGGATGCAAATTTGACGTGACGGCCTTCGTCCTCGGCAATGCTTGGCAAAAGGGCAAATTGCACATGTGCAGGTTGGACGGACGGTTCCGCCCTTGGCTTTGTCAGCAAACCCCAGAGGGCGGGATCAACATTTAATTTGTCTGCTGTGCCTGATAATGTCCATTTGCCCTGATCTTCTGTGACCTCAGTGCGGCCCCCGTAGGGCATTGCAGTTTCCAAACATTGGATCGCAAGGAAAGCCAGACGCACTGAAGCGCGCGGCTGTGGGTCCATAGGGGCCCAATCAAGCGACAGACGGCTGCCGTGAAACAAATCACGTAAAATCGAGGTGATTTCGGCACGCCCCACCAATTGTTGTCCGGCGGCCCCAAAAGCGATCCTGAAAAATCGAATGCGGGCACTGGCGTTGCCCACGCTTGTGCCGATCAGGTCCATTTCGGCCCCCGCTGGCGGGTTATCTGCCATCGACAGCAATTCCAAACCATTGTTGATCGCACCAATTGGCGATATCAGGTCATGGCAAATGCGGCTTCCGATCAATGTGGCAAGATTATTGTCTTGTTTACCCATTATCAGCGCCCCACATAGGTTGACCAAGGCATAAAGGTATGCGGCATGGATGATTTGAATGCGATTTTAACCCCGGGTATGCTGGTGCGAAACCCCGACCGTCCGGCGTGGGGCGTTGGCCAAGTCCAAAGCAACATCGCAGGCAAAGTAACGGTCAATTTTAGAGACGAGGGTAAAATTGTCATAGATAGCTTTCGGGTGGGTCTGATGCCGGTCTTTGATGATGCATCATAGGAAAAGAGCGCCTTGAGGGTGTTTCGCCAGTACTTTCAATCTTAACAAGAAAATGGAAGCGCTTGCAATTGGAAATGGTGGGTGTGGTGCTTGATACTATGATTGCCTTAGTGGCTGCCAATCCCAACAAAACGGGTTAATGGGGCCCATGGCTCAAAAAATTTCAGCAGATTTTCAAGTAAAACTGGCGCAGACACCACAAGAACTGCGCGCGGCACAGCACCTGCGATATCAAGTGTTTGTCAAAGAACTGGGCGGTGGCGGGGCCATGGTGGACCATGATGCCGAACTTGAACAAGACGAGTTGGACCCGTTTTTTGATCACCTATTGCTGTATGATAAGTGCACCGATGCGGTTGTTGGGGTGTATCGGTTGATGCGGGCGGAAAAGGCCCGTGAGGCTGGTAGATTTTATTCAGAAAGTGAATATGATTTGGGGCCTTTAGTATCGTCGGATCGGCGTATTCTGGAACTTGGGCGTTCTTGCTTGCACCCCGATTATCGCGGCGGCATGGCGATGCACCACCTGTGGTCGGCCTTGGCGAAATATGTGGCCCAGCACCGGATAGAAGTGTTGTTTGGGGTCGCAAGCTTTCACGGCACCGACATCACCAAGCTGGCGCAGCCGTTGGCACTGCTTCATCATCGACATCTTGCACCGTCCGAGTTGCGGGTGCGTGCATTGAAAAAATCGTTTCAGAACATGAATCTAATTGACGAAGCTGATCTGGATAGGCGTGCGGCGATGGTGCAAATTCCCAGCTTGATCAAAGCCTATCTGCGGTTGGGCGGTTGTGTCGGTGAAGGGGCCTATGTTGACCATGCGTTTAACACCGTTGATGTCTGTCTGATCATGGATACCAAACAGATGAGCGCCCGGCAGGCCCGGATATATGGCGGGGTGCCAGAGTGAGCCAAACTTGGGACAGCGGCGAACTGCCTGAATTGCCGCCGATTTCGGTCATGGGCTGGTTGCGGGTTGTGCTGCGGGGGCTGACACTGGCGATTTTGGTTTTTGGCGGGCTGGCAATTCTTTTGCTGGTGCGGCTGATCGAACAGCCACTTTGCGGACTTAACCGTCCTGTGACACCGCATATCACTCAGGTCGTGTGCAAGGCAGCATTCTGGGTTTTGGGCATAAAACACCATGTGCGTGGCGCGCCGATGATCACGAGGGGTGCAGTTGTGGCAAACCACACGTCTTGGCTTGATATTTTTGCGCTGAATGTGGCAAAGCGGATTTACTTTGTTTCCAAGTCCGAGGTGGCGGGCTGGCCCGGCATCGGTTGGTTGGCCCGCGCAACCGGCACTGTCTTTATTGAACGCAATCCGGCCAAGGCGCAGGAGCAAACCAAAGTGTTCCATGATCGGTTGCTTGCGGGCCATAAACTGTTGTTCTTTCCCGAAGGCACCAGCACCGATGGACAATTGGTATTGCCCTTTAAAACAACGCTGTTCCAGTCTTTTTTCGAACCCAGCCTGCGCGATGAGATATATGTTCAACCGGTGACGGTGTATTATCAGGCACCTGCTGGTCTGGATCCGCGGTTTTATGGATGGTGGGGAGACATGTCATTTGGTGCGCATCTGATCACCACTCTGGCCCCAAAAACGCAAGGCAGCGTGACGGTTGTGTACCACGCGCCGCTTAAGGTTGCAGCGTTCGCCAATCGCAAAGCGCTGGCACTGGCTTGCGAACAGGCCGTCAAAACGGCCCATTCACAGTTTTTAAATCAAGATTAACCCAGTCAGGTTACTCGATGTGCGCAAAGGCTTCGTCTGGCACAGGTGCCAATGTGCCGCCAACGTTCCAATCCATCGACAGGCAGGCAGAGCCTTTGCGTTGGAAATAGGTGGCTTCCAGCGCATACCATCCGGCCTCGGGCACCGCGACTTCCATCACACCGGACGGCTCGCAAGCATGCACATCATCATAATACGCAACCTCTTGACCACCGATGGTCAGCACCAGCCCATCATTGCTCAGCGTATCAACCTCATATGTGCCCGCTGCGTCAAAACGGATAAACCCGCTGATGCTTGCCGCGACCTTTTGTGCTGATTTTGCAGTTAACGTCAGGTCGCCATCGTTGTTGTCTTCATACGACAACCCTTTGAGCGGCGGACCAGAGCGGGCATCCTCAAGGGCTTCTTCGGCCTCAGCCAAAGTGCGGACGCTTTCATAGGCATAAGCAACAGCAAGACCGGGGGTCAGGTCGCCCGCGTCTGGTTGTGGGTCGGCAAGGGTCAACGCCAGTGGTTCGGCATGGGCCGCCACGGCGATAAAAGTTGCAGCAATGGCTGTGGTAAACATGTTCATTGGTATTCCCCGTTGTTTTTTATTGTCATAACACTGCGCGAATACAACTGATTGCGCCCGTCACGATTACGTGATCCAGAAAAGAGCAGGTAGCACGCAGTGTCAAAGAGTAAATGTTTGCTTGCGCCCGGGCATAGGGCGGCCTATACGGCGCTCACTTAAACCCGCAGTCGGGGTTGGGCTTGCTTGGGGAGACATCCCAAGACGTCCGCCGGTTGGCATCACATGATGTCATACCCCCGATGAGGCTAAACCGGAAAGGTAATAAAGACATGGCTCTTCCTGAGTTCTCCATGCGCCAACTGCTTGAAGCAGGCGTACACTTTGGCCACCAGACGCAGCGCTGGAACCCACGTATGGGTCCGTACATCTACGGCGCGCGCAACGGCATTCACATCATGGATCTGACGCAAACTGTCCCAATGTTGGACGAAGCGTTGAAAGTCATCCGTGACACCGTCGCCAAGGGCGGCAGCATCTTGTTTGTTGGCACCAAGCGTCAGGCCGCACAGCCTGTTGCCGAAGCCGCAGAAAAATGCGCACAGTATTACATGAACCACCGTTGGTTGGGCGGTACGCTGACCAACTGGCAGACCGTTTCCAAGTCAATTCAGCGTCTTAAGCACATTGATGAGCAGTCTCAGCAGGGCTTTGAAGGTCTTACCAAGAAAGAACGCTTGGGCATGGAACGTGACCAGGGCAAACTTGAAGCGTCTTTGGGTGGTATCCGCGAAATGGGCGGCCGTCCTGACCTGATCTTTGTTATCGACGTGAAAAAAGAAGCATTGGCCATCGCCGAAGCCAACAAACTGGGTATCCCTGTTGTGGCTGTGGTTGATACCAACTGTTCACCAGACGGCGTTGATTACCTGATCCCGGGCAACGACGATGCGGCACGCGCGATCAACCTGTATTGCGATCTGGCTTCACGCGCGGCACTTGACGGCATGTCGGCCCAATTGGGTGCGGCGGGCGTTGATCTGGGCGCGATGGAAGAAGCCCCAGTAGAAGAAGCACTGGTTGAAGAATCAACCGGCGTTGAAGTTGGCAATGCGTCTTCTGAAACAGTTTCTAACGATGCCATGGCAAAAGATGCGGTACTGGATATCGAATCTACAAAAGAGACAGTGGCAGACGCCAAGTCCTGATCTGAGGCCGTCGGAACATTCGGCGGCGTCATGAGTTTTGACACACGGGGCAGGGGGTAACCTGCCCCTGACTTTCATTTGAAACAGGAGAAACCACAGATGGCTATCACAGCATCAATGGTGAAAGAACTGCGCGACAGCACCGGCGCAGGCATGATGGACGCCAAAAAGGCACTGACAGAAAACGATGGCGATATGGAAGCCGCTGTTGACTGGCTGCGCACCAAAGGTTTGGCCAAAGCGGCCAAAAAATCTGGTCGCACGGCGGCAGAGGGCCTTGTTGCGGTCAAAGTCACGGGCGGCCGCGGCGTTGCGGTTGAAGTGAACTCTGAAACTGACTTTGTTGGCAAAAACGCAGACTTCCAGAAAATGGTTGCAGGTATTGCTGATGTGGCGGTTTCCGCGGCTGATGTTGACGCATTGAAAGCGGCTGACATGGGCGGCAAGACCGTTGAGCAGACCGTGACAGACGCGGTTGCCGTGATCGGCGAAAACATGTCGGTGCGCCGGATGGCCTCCATTGAGGGCGATATGGTTGTGTCCTATGTGCACAATGCCGCAGCCCCGGACATGGGTAAAATCGGTGTGTTGGTTGCGATGACCGGCGGCGATGAGACCTTTGGCAAACAGGTTGCGATGCACATTGCAGCGATCAACCCTGCGTCCTTGTCCGAAGCTGACCTGAACCCAGAAGTTGTTGAAAAAGAAAAACAAGTTCAGATGGATATTGCCCGCGAGTCTGGCAAACCCGAAGCCGTGATCGAAAAGATGATCGTTGGCCGTATGCAAAAATACATGTCTGAAGTGACATTGCTGAACCAGTCGTTCGTTGTGAACCCTGATCTGACTGTTGGCAAAGCCGCAGCCGAGGCCGGTGTAACCATCACTGGTTTTGTGCGTCTGGAAGTGGGCGAAGGCATCGAAGTCATCAAAGAAGATTTTGCAGCAGAAGTGGCCAAAGCCGCAAAAGGCTAACCACACCACATGAACTGATTTAAAACGGGGTGCAGCGATGCGCCCCGTTTTTGTTTTGCAAGGTTTGACGCGGCTATGGATGCGGCGCTTGATCCTGCCGATCGTGCTTGGTTGGAATACGGCGAGAGGTCTTGACCTTAAGTACACTTGAATTTTGGGGCAGGGTCATAATGTCATATGATCCTGCCCCAACGCCCTAAGAACGGGACACTCGGGGAGAAGTGGGGCGTTTAACAACCCCGGTCAGTCAGGCGGAACAATACGCCCAACTGAATCCCGGCGACTTAAAAGAGCCTCGTAATTTCAAGGTTTTATAAGCCGTTGTTCCCATGGGTAACCCACTTGTTGGGAACTGCTTTACCTTGCGTTAACTATTTCGGGAAAGCGAGTAAGGGATTCCTTACCTTGCATACTAATATTGGGATTTAAGCATCCAAAACAAACATTTGGTTCGCAAATGCAGCTTTTAAAACGGCTTGCGCTGTTGTTTCAACCGCCAGCGCATCCCGCGCCAGCCGCAGGTGCTTTTCTACTGTGGCAGAGGTTAGCCCCATCAAAACTGCAATGTCTTGCATGGTCTTGCCGTCACCGACCCATTCCAGCGCTTCGCGTTGGCGCGGCGTCAGGGCGCGGCCAGGGTTGCTGTAGGGCAGGGTGAGGATTTTGAGGTGGGCAATTTCGTTCATCAATTGAATGTCGTTGCCATGTTCTGCCCAAACCGCGTCCACATCCGCCTGCGACATGCCCGGTTTTGCGGTCAAGGCAATTGCGCCTTTGGCTCGGTTGGAGATGGATTTAAAGCTCACAGTATAGCCTGCATGGACACCCATACGCTGGTTAAACGCCACTACACGTTCTTCGGCGGGGGTCATGGTTGCGGACTGCGCCATCTCATGCAAAACGGCCCAACTGCACGCGCCATCATGGACAAGCGCCCAGTGCACCATCGGCGCATGAAAATAAAGCCCGCCGCCCAGAAATCCGTCAGTATATTCGCGGCTGTGATTGGTGAGAATGACAAAATCCTCAGGGTCACCCAATGAAGTGGGTGTTTTGTAGCGGGTAAAGCCATAGATCAGTCGATCAAACCCAAATTCCGCCATCCTCTGGGTGTGTGCATCCCATAATTCCTCAATCGCCGGACAGCGTGCAATTGAATGAAGATACGCGCGTAAGCTCATGTTTTTAATAATTTACTGGCAAGCGCATCTAAGGCTAGTTCATAACCTTTTGCCCCAAATCCACAGATTTGCCCAAGGGCCACAGGGGCAATATACGACTTGTGCCGAAACGCTTCACGGGCGTGAATATTGCTTAGGTGTACTTCGACAATCGGCAATTCGACTGATGCAATGGCGTCCATCAACGCGACTGACGTATGGGTGTAAGCCCCAGCATTCAACACAATCGCGGCATGTTTGCCCTTGGCTGCATGTATCAGATCAATCATTGCGCCTTCGTGGTTGGATTGCTCAAACGTAACCACCAGGCCCAGCCGCTGTGCTGCAGCCTCGCACAGGTCTTTGACATCAGCCAATGTTGTGGTGCCGTAAACCTCGGGCTGGCGGGTACCAAGCAGATTGAGGTTCGGACCATTCAGGATCAAGACAGAGGGCATATCACAAACTCGCTTTAATTGCGCACAGTTAACGTGTGGGGTATGCTTGTGTCCAGTGGTGTGTCAATTGAAGCCTCGGAAGGCGGCAGCATCGAGCGATGTCAGCGTCAACACCTTGTTCTAATAGTAAAGTTTTTCCGGCTGCTTCATGCAGATTGCACCCATTTCAAGTTCCTTTGGATGAATAATCTTACCTGCATCGTGTATCGCGATACCGATCTGGACAAAGGTTTTGTTATATTGAACCCCAAGCTCATCAAGTTTTGATGTCAGTCCACGGCTAACTTCCCCAACAAGTTCGAGGTGTTTTTCCAATCTTCTTGGCGCACCCATACTTTGGGTCAAGTTGACAGCGTCGCTGACTGATTTCAGCATGACAAGCTCCAAAACAGTGTTGATAATAACTGAATTAGGCCAGCATACAGCGTCATTCAACTTAGCTTCAGGAAGTCTGGCTCTTTGCGGACGTTAGCTGCTTGATGAACTAAGGGCAGCAATGCGGGACGAAGCGTCATTTCGCTGCGTCTGCGCCAACGGCTGCTTGCGGCGCTTAGTTTTGCACCTGTAAAGTCAGTATCTGGGGGCGTTAACTGAAACCGACAGACCGTGTCGCGAAACGCTCATACTTCATCACAAAGCGAGCTATTGAGCTTTGGTAACCTTCCCTCGACCGCGCGTGATTTGATGTCAGACCCTCTATTTCTGAAAGCTGGTATTGCCCAATTTGCATCTGACCCAGATGACCTCGAGGCGAATTTTGACCAACATTATTTGTGGATCAGCAAGGCCATTGCAAAGGGTCTGGAATTTCTAGTCATGCCTGAACTGTCGCTCACCGGGCATTACGGTGCGCTAAGACTTCTTGATGTGGCGATGAAGTTGAATGATCCTCGGCTCAAGGCCCTTTCCTTGCACGCAGGCGATATGATGATCTGCGTGGGCTTCATCGAGGAAGGCCCCGCCGCGCAATTCTACAATACCTGTGCGGTG
This sequence comes from Sulfitobacter sp., assembly GCA_051251995.1. GTDB lineage: Bacteria > Pseudomonadota > Alphaproteobacteria > Rhodobacterales > Rhodobacteraceae > Sulfitobacter. The sequence continues at coordinate 13,649 of JBPOFF010000024.1, read as the reverse complement.
TGGCGCGCGGGCAAGCCGATCTATCTGCACCGCAAGATCAACCTGCCAAACTACGGGCGACTGAACGAGGGCAAACACTACGCGCCGGGCCGTTTTGTGGACACCCAGGCGATCCGCAACGATTGGCGCATGGGTCTGTTGATCTGCGCCGATGCGTGGAACCCGGCGCTGGTTCATCTGAGCTGCGTACAGGGGGCGACGCTATTGACCTGCCCGGTCTCATCCGGTGTGGAAGCCGTAGCCGAGGAGTTCGACAACCCGAAGGGCTGGGCGCGCACCATGTCGTTTTATTCCGCGATGTACGGTCTGCCTTCGATCATGGCCAACCGCACGGGGGTGGAGCATGACCTGACATTCTGGGGCGGGTCGCGCATCCTTGATCCATTTGGCGAAACGCTGGCGGAGGCGGGGGCAGACCCGGCGCTGATCACCGCAACGCTGAATTACAACGACGTGCGCCGCGCCCGCCATACGCTGCCCACAGTGCGCGACAGCAATATCGCGATGATCCATCGCGAGACCACCCGGATCATCGAGACATTGGGGATTCCGAACCACGTAAGGGATGAGGATTAAAAAGATGCAGGATTTCTTTCTGAGCGAAGCAGACCGCGCTTTTCGTGCCGAAGTGCGCGCATTCATGCAAACCGAGCTTGCCCCCGAAATCGCAGGGATTGAGCACGACAAGGATTGGGATGCCGTCACACGGGTTGTCCGCAAACTGGGTGAGGCGGGCTACATGAAAGTGATGTTTCCCGATCTGTACAAAGGCGGTCTGGACGCACCGGGCCTGACCCACGCCGCGATCGTCTCCGAGGAAGCCGCCTATCTGAACTACGGGTTCGAAACGACCATTGCGACCGCGATCAGCTGCGCCTTCCCGCTGCACCGGTTTGCGACACAAACCATCCGTGACCGCTACCTGTTGCCGATCCTTGAGGGCCATGTTCTAGGCTCGATCTGCATGACAGAGCCTGAGATCGGATCGGACACGTCGGGCATGCAGACCACGATCAAACGCGACGCGGCCACGGGTGACTACATCGTGTCGGGTCATAAGCGCTACATCTCGAACGCCTCCAAATCCGATTGCTACATCGTCTGGGGCATCAGTGATGACAGCGTGCCTGCGCAAAAGGGCATGAACGCCGTCGTGGTGCCGGCAGATGCGCCGGGCATCGCCTTCCCGCAGCTTTATGATTTCATGGGGCGCAACGGATGCGTGGTAGGCGAAGTGAGTTTTGACGAGGTGCGCGTGCCCGCCGAAAACCTGCTGGGCCAGGACCTGATGGGGTTCAAGATCATGCTCAGCGCGTTCAACTTTGAACGGGTAATCCTAGGTGGCTCGGGTCTGGGAGTGGCGCGCTCGGCCTTTGATCTGGCGCGCGCGCATGCTGAAACGCGGCAGGCCTACGGAGCGTTTTTGGGGCAAAAGCAGCTGATCTGGGACATGATCGCGCAGATGAGCTGGCGCATTGATGCAAGCGCGTTGCTGACCCAACGCGCGGCCAAAATGTACGACGGTGGAGCTGACGGAAAAGAGCTGATGCGCGAGGCAGCACAAGCCAAGCTTGTGGCCTCTGAAATCGCGCAATTCTGCGCCGACAAGGCCGTTCAGATATTGGGCCGTGGCCGTGCCGCTCAACCACAGGCTCAGCACTACTGAGGCCGCGTTCATCCTCGATGACAGCGGCGCGCGGGTCCTGATCTATGGCAAGGCTATGATGGAAAGCGCCAACACGAACGCAGACACTGTCCGCTCGGTGCATGATTTCATATGCTGCGCCAATGATCCCGCCAAGGTGCCGCAGGGCCATCACCATTTTGAGACATTGATCGAGGCGCGCCACGACACGGGCTTCCTCAACCACTACCCCAATGCCACGGATATTTCCGCGCTCGTCTACACATCGGGCACGACGGGGCGGCCCAAAGGGGTGATCCATACCCACGGGAACGATGTTGCAATTGCGATGAATTGCGTCATGGAATACGGGCTGAAGGCGCGGGACACGGCGCTGCACATTGCTCCACTTTATCACGTGGGCGGCATGCAGGCCTATTTCATCCCGCATTTGCTTGTGGGTGCGGCGAATGTGGTGATCGGCAAATACAATGTCGAAAAGACGCTGGAGGCGATCCAAACCGAGGGAGTGACGACCCTTTTTGCCGTCCCCACGCAGATACAGGATATGCTGCATCACGAACAGGATCAGGGCAGCGACACCAGCACCTTGCGCCTGATCACTACGGGTGGTGCGGCGATTACCTCTGCCGCGATGGAGCAGGTGATTGACCGTCTATGCCCCAATATCTTCAATGGATACGGGATGACCGAAGCCTCGCTGGCGCTGATCCTGCACCCTGAGGATGCCATCACGCGACTTGGGTCGTGCGGCAAGCCCACCCTGATCACCGAGGCGCGTGTCATCCGCTTTGAAGAAGGCGTTGAGGCTGGCCCCTCTGATTTTGCCCGGCGCGGTGAGATTGGTCAGCTGATCGTGCGCGGCCCACAGGTGATGGGGGGCTATTGGAACCGCCCCAACGCCACGGCGCAAAAGCTTAAAGGTGGCTGGGTCTATACGGGCGACCTGTTCAGCCAGGACGCGGATGGGTATTATTTCTATCAAGGCCGGGTCGATGACATGATCATCTCGGGCGGGGAAAACATCTACCCCCGTGAGGTCGAAGACGTGATCGCCCATTGCCCCGGTGTGCGCGAAGTGTCGGTGATCGGCGTCCCGGACCCGAAATGGGGCCAGATTGTCACGGCCTGTATCATCCCGTCTGATCCTAGGCTCACGGCGCAGGCGGTCATGGACCATTTCTCGGCATCAGGCGCACTTGCCAGCTTTAAGAAACCCCGCCGCGTGCACCTGATGGAAACCTTTCCGATGAACCCAAGCGGCAAGGTCCTGCGGGGCACACTTTTGGAACAGATCACCGAAAAGGAAATTGCATGACCTCTCCCCTGCTGATTGAACAAGATGGCGCTGTTGTGACCCTGACGCTGAACCGCGCAGAGGTGATGAACACGATCACCGACGCGGATATGGTCGACGCCATGGTCGACGCGATGACGGCCATCAACGCGGACTTATCGGTGCGCTGCGCGATCCTGACCGGGGCCGGGCGCGCGTTTTCGTCGGGCGGCAACCTCAAACATATGGCCGAGAAGTCCAGCATCTTCGGGGGCGATCCCATCGCCGTACAAACGGCGTATAAGAACGGCATTCAGCGGCTGGCAAAGGCCGTCTGGGGCTGCGAGGTGCCGATGATCGCCGCCGTCAACGGCGCGGCCTTCGGCGCGGGCTGCGATCTGGCGATGATGTGCGACATTCGGCTGGCCTCGGAAAAGGCGATTTTTGCGGAGAACTTTGTGCGCGTGGGCATTATCCCCGGTGATGGCGGGGCATGGCTTTTGCCGCGCCAGATCGGCCTGAGCCGCGCCGCTGAGATGACGTTTACGGCTGAGCCGGTCCGCGCGGTGCAAGCGTTTGAATGGGGGCTGGTGTCAAACGTCACGACGCCAGATGACCTGATGCCCGAGGCCCGCGCCCTTGCCGCGCGCATCGCCAAGAACCCGCCGCGGCAGTTGCGGATGTCAAAAAAGCTGATGCGCGAAGGGTTGAACCTGACACTAGATCAAATACTTGACTTATCGGCTGCCTATCAAGGCGCAGCCCACCAAACACGCGACCATATGGAAGCGGTCGGAAGTCTGATCGAGAATCGGAACGCAGATTTTAATGGCACTTGAACAAATGGGACAAGTAACCCGTTGACTGGTGCAAGTCAGAAATATGTCGAGACAAATTAGTGCGTCTCTATCGTTCTTTTGCACGAGAGCCGCTTCCCCCGCCCTCAGCCACAAACGTTGTTCAAATATCAAAACTGTCGTTAGAAGTTCTTTTTGCACCTGTGGCAGCGGACATTCGTTCACACAGCAGCATCGGTGAGTCTGGGCTCCTTTTCCTCTTTCGCTGCACGGTTTATGAACGACCGCTTTACCACTGGTGCCGCGAAAACGATCCTTTTTGCGGCACTTATCTTGCCGTGGCTAAGTCATTGATTCCAATTGTACTGGACCGCCGCAAAAGCCTCTTGCAAAAAGAATCTATGAAAATCGGCTATGCAAGGGTGTCTACAGGGGGAACAGAACCTTGATCTACAGATCGAGGCGCTAACCGAAGCCGGGTGCGACCGTATCATCACTGATCAAACCAAGAGCGGCGCAACGGGAGCCGAAAGCCGCGCCGGATTTTCTAAAGCAATGGAACTGCTTGGCGATGGCGATCTTCTTGTGGTCTGGAAGCTAGACAGGGTAGGGCGGTCTATCGCTGACCTCATTCCTCTTCTTAAGCTGTTCGGGGATCGCGGTATCGAATTTCGCAACCTGACAGACGGGATCGACACGACTACGGCAGGCGGGCGACTGGTGTTTCACATTATGGGAGCTTTGGCCGAGTTTGAGCGCGACTTGATCCAAGAACGAACGAAGGCTGGGCTACGTGCTGCGAAGAAACGCGGTAAGCGCCTCGGCCGTCCGTCAGCCCTAACGGCGGCGCAAATCCAGCACGCGAAGACCGCAATCGAGGCCAAGAGCGAGACTGTTTCCGGTATGGTGGAGATCCTTGGCGTGAACCGCAGCACCTTACAACGGGCATTAAAACGAGACCCTTGGGTCACGCACTGATCCTTGTCGAAGATCGAGTATCGCAGGGTCAATCCGGTTGTTCGATTGGCGACCGCGTGCTTTGTGCCGGATGGCAGGGGGACCATCGGTCTGGAAATCCTTCAGCAGCCTCTGAACTCGTCGTCGGCTCAGTCCTAATACATTGGCCGCTGTCACGGCCGTCATGGCGCCTCGTGTCACTTGGCTCAGTCCTTCAATCCGGTTCAGATCGTGCTCGCTCATGATCACCAATCCCACGGCCACACTCCAATCCTGCTTCAACAAGGAAGTGTGACACTTCTACTTTGCACATATTGGACATTCTAACTGTCGGAGTTCCTTAATGGTGAGACTGCGCCTGCAATGAAAACAATCACATAGCATTTTCTATAAATGAGATTGGGGCAGGGACCATAGCCGACCTTCGTTGCGGGGCGCACGAACTGGTAAGATGCGGGACAAACTCGACCTTCTGTCGACTTACTTGAATGACTGCTTTCGCGGTTCTCAATTCGTGCGAGCCAAAAACCTTCGGCAGATCGAAACCACCTTTATTGAGATCTAGACATCATCCGAGGCGATAACCGCATCGGCGATCTCTGCAATGGGCGAGTTGACCTTCATAGCCTTATCACGAAGCCGTTTGTAAGCTTGTTCTTCCGATATATGGTGTCGTTGAGATAGAATGGAGACGGCCTTTTCAATCCGCCGTCTTGCCTTCAAGGTTTCATCCAACGACTTAACCCGCTGTTTTAAACGGTCCTCGTGTTGAGCCAGGCTGACGGCAGTTGTCAGCGCGGCTAAAACTCCGAAAATTCTTATTGGTTTGGATAAAACTGCATGTACGTGTAGGCGTTCAAGCGCTGTCAAAATTTCTGGCGTTTCATAAGAGATTATGGCGATCCGCGTAATTGCATCGGCATCGGCCATCCACTTTACAGCGTCTCCTGATTCATTTCTGGTCAGCAAGAACAGAACAACATCGGTGTCCGTTGGAAGCACATCAGGCGCACGAGACAATTTTTCAGTTTGACATCCAATCCGTTTGAGTTGTCCCAGCAGCGTCCGACGATCTTCGTCGTCCGGGTGGATAACTAAGACACGTTTCTTACGAAGTCGCCGAAGCAAACTTTGGTTGCTAAGGACACCGCCTGTCATGCGGATGCCAACTCGCCGATACTACGATCATATGCTACTAGGTATGGGTCGGGACGTATGCTGTGCGGGCTACTCCAGACGATTTCAAATTGTCCGTTTGCGGTAGAACGCCCAACCTGCGGGCGTAGCGTGAAATGGTTGGTGTCCAGATCAATCGAAAGGTCGCCGCCGGGGGCCTTGAATACTGCGCCAGACAAAGTAGATAACAGGTTTGCGCTGTCGGTCTGGCCAGCAACCCGCGCTGCGTCGGCATAAAAATGCACCAGCGAATAGGTCGTTTCGGAATAGACGCTGGGGCTTACATCCTCTCCAAACCGAGCACGGAAGCTTTTCCGGAACTGTCGGTTGGAACCCGTTTGAGTGCTGCTGAAATATGGCGCTACAGTAAGATGGCCCGCCCGCGCATTTTCCGAAACCCGAGCTAATTCGGATTCAGTCGTCGTCAATGATGCTATCGGTGCTTTGCGGTCCGCCTCATCTAGGTCGACATAGCTGTTGTAGAGTGTGACGCTGTCTCCGCCGACCACAGTAGATAGGATGGTATCCGGCCCCTTTGATGCTGTTTCACGCAACTTCGCTGCCATTTCATCCCGATTGGTTCCGAATGGTAGATATAGCTCACTAACAATCTCTGCATCGCTTTCCGCCGCAAACTCACCGACAATTCGGTTGATTTCACGCGCATAGAGCGTGTCTGTACCGATAAGTGCGATCTTTCGTCCTTGCTCGGCATAGATGTGCTGCATCAGCGGCAGGACAAGCTGGTTGGGTACAGCGCCGCCATAGATGACGTTTGGGGAATATTCGAATCCCTCATAAACGGAGGGGTAAAAGAGAATTCCGTTGAAGCGCTCTACGACTGGCAAGACTCTCTTCCGGCTAGCAGAAAGGCAGCACCCGAAGATGACATTGACGTTGTGCTTTAGCAGTAACTCCGTTGCCATTTGAACATAACGCTGATCATTTCCAGCAGGGTCAAGGATGATAGGATCAATTTGCGTACCCTCGATACCACCCGCTGCATTTATTTCTTCGATCGCAAGCAGCGTTCCTCGCAATAAGGCTTCTTCCGTGACTGCCATGGGGCCGGACTGGGAAAACAGCACTCCAACCTTAACTTTCAGCTCCGTCATCGTTTTACCGCTCCTTGTCAAAACGCCGCGCAATGTCCAACAGGATTTCGTCTTTTCCAGGCTTGCCCATCAGCATCATACCGATTGGCAGACCATTTGTTGAGTCTCCAACTGGCAGCGTTACGCAGGGCAGACCGGCAAGGTTTCCCGGCCAACAGAACCATGTCATGCTGTCTTGGGTGGTGACATAGCGCCCGCCGAACATTTGGTGATCATCGCCGTGAAGCGGTGCAGAAATGGGCAATGTTGGGAGGGCAAGCGCATCCCATTCACCAAGATCATTCAGGAGAAGGTCGACAAAACGGCTACGCAACTTTTGGGCGTGCATCGCCTCCTGTGCAGTAATTCGCTTTCCGGCCTCAAGATGCGCTCGGGTTACGGAGGAAAAATTTGCGGCGCGAGCGAGAAGCGCCTCATGATAGGAAGATGCTTCAACGTGCAGAATGGCTTCCCAAGCGGCAAAAAAACTACGTATGTCCGGAAGACTGGCATCGGTGACAGTGGCGTCTGACCGTCCCAGCGTATCACGTACCGCCGCATCCACTTCTTCAGAACGTTCCAGCCCCGGGCCTGAAAGGTGCAGAACCTTGGGCTTTTCTGCCCCTTTAACGGGACAGAAGTACTTTGCTTGGGCTGTTGAAGCATCAAGCGGGTCTGCACCAAGGAAATAGGGAAGCAGAAGGGCGATGTCGTCCAAACCTGACGCTATTGGCCCAGGCGCGTCCAGCGACCAGCTTAGCGGCAGAACGCCGTGGCGCGATGCCCGCCCGTAGGTCGGCTTAAACCCGTAAACACCGCAAGCTGACGCGGGTATTCGAACAGAACCACCGGTGTCGCTGCCAAGCGCGGCACCGACAATGCCGGCCGCAACGGCCGCCGCCGATCCGCCGCTACTGCCGCCAGTAATATGATCGAGGTTTCGCGGATTGCGAGTTGCTCCAATGCTGGAAGTGGTATTTGTCGCGCCAAATGCCCATTCATGCATGTTGGTTTTGCCAAAGATCACTGCACCTGCTTCGCGCAAATTTGCGACAACAGTAGCATCTACACCTGAGGGTTCGGTCGGCAGAGCATTTGAGCAGGCCGTCGTTGGGTAGTCTCGAGTGAGGTAGTTGTCCTTCACTGCGATAGGCAACCCGTCGATAGGGCCACGCAGCTCATTTCGCGCCCGCCTTTGGTCTGAGGCAGATGCCTGTTTTAACACTTTCTCTGCGTCCAGTGCGACAAAGGCATTCAGGTCTGTGTGCGCAGTTGCCTTCTCCAAGGCATGACGCGCCAAATCGGTTGCGGTGCAAGTGCCGTCCTCAAGCGCACGGGCCTGTTCGACCAACGATTCAGGAATGTTTTGCATCAAAACTCTCCGGCTTGTAAGTGTGTGCGGGTTCGCTCGATGGTCCGAGTTTCAATGCTGCGAGGCCCCCTCGAATACGGGCAAGGGTTGCTTTGATGCGTTGCTGTTGATCTTCGTTTAGCTGGTCTGGTTTGCTCATGTCAGACCCCCAGCAGCTCTTGTTGCAGTTCCTTGTCGGCCCGCAGGCTGTCGCGATCCGTTTCCATCCGGATTTCACCTTTTTCCATCACATATGCGCGTTCCGCGATGGACAGGCAGAAATCAAGGTTCTGCTCAGCAACTAGAATAGCGATGCCGCGCTCCTTGTTGATCCGCTTTAGAATGCCCGCCATTTCATCAATGATAGATGGCTGAACACCTTCCGTTGGCTCATCAAGCAGTAAAATGCGCGGCATGATCGCAAGCGCCCGTGCCAAGGCCAGCACCTGCTGTTGACCGCCCGACAATCCGCCAGCCAGATCATTGGCCTTTGGCTTTAGCATTGGGAAATCTTCCATTGCTTCGTCGACCGTTTTCTTTGCGTCATGCCCGTTGGAGGCGGCTGCAACAGCAATGTTCTCGATTACTGTCATGCGTGGGAATACAAACCGGCCTTGCGGGACATATCCCAAACCCATTTTGGCGCGCTTGGCAGGTGAGTTGGGGGCCTGTTTGCCATCAATTTCGACATGGCCGCTCATCGGCGGTATCAAGTTGGTGGCAAACCGCATGAGTGTCGATTTTCCCACGCCATTCCGCCCAAGTAGGGCAACAACCTCTCCGCTGTTCACTTCAAGCGATACATCACGAATGATCGTGGTTTTTCCGTAACCGCCTGTGGCGTTGAGTACCTTAAACATGCTCGCGTCTCCCCAAATAAATGTCGAGAACGCGGTCGTTGGCGCGCAGCGTCTCAATGTCGCCTTCGGCAAATACTTCGCCTTGGTGCAGGACGGTCACGTGACCTTCCAGCGTTCGCACGAACTCCATGTCGTGTTCTACGACAACAACCGTCGTGTGTTTTGCAAGCGTGCGCACCAATGCAGACAGCTCACGGGTTTCTTCGTTGGTCATACCCGCCGCTGGCTCATCCAGCAGGACAACCCGAGGGGCAAGGCACAGGACCATGCCGATATCGAGCCATTGTTGTTGCCCATGTGAAAGGGCCGAGGCCTGAACCTTTGACTGCCCTTCAAGACCCAACATTCCAAGGATCTTCGCAGCAACCCCTTGGGCCTTCCGTTCATCACGGGTTCGGGCGAATGCAGCAGTCCAAAGGTTGTCCTCGACGGTTAGTTCACCAAAGACCTGCGGCTTCTGATTTTTAACGCCCATACCTTTTCGGACACGATCAAAAATTGGCGCTTTGGTGATGTCGTCATTGCCGAGTGCGATCGAACCGCCTTCTGGCTTGTACATGCCGACGCAGACTTTCAGGAACGAGCTTTTGCCAGCTCCGTTCGGTCCGATCAGCGAATAGGGTTTGCCTGGCGTGAAAGCCTGCGTGACCTTGTTAACAGGGATGACACCGCCGAATTGTTTAAACGCCTCATTGGTCCCCATATTCTTTGCAGGCCCAGCTTCTTTTGCTGCGTCTTCGAGAATTTCGCTCAGTACGGCTGCGTCGATCTCAACTGCCCCAGAATTCTGGGCAGCCTCGTTCGGGTCCGGAAGCGTCTTGCGCCACAAGTTTCCCAAGCCGCCCAAGATACCGTTTTGAAGGAACAGGACTAAAAGGATCAGTACCATACCCAAGATCAGCGTGGTCTGACCACCAACTGCGCCACCACCCAAGAAAAAGGAGAGGCCACCGATTGCGAGGGCACCAAGAAAAGCGCCAGAGAGCGTGCCAAGACCGCCGACCAAAACGTAGATCGGAACCAGCAGCGCCTCTTGAACAGAGAAGATCGAAGGGTTGAGATAGTTTGCCCAAAGACCAAACAGCGCGCCTGCAACACCTGCCAATGCACCCGCATATGCAAAATTCACAACTTGATATTTTCGTATGTCATAGCCGAGAAGTTCGGTTTTTTCAGGATCAATGCGGATACAGTCAACAATTCGCCCGAACGTGCCGCGCATCAGCCAGCGCGTAAAAAAGTACAGGATGGCCGAGATGACAACCACCGCAGCGAAAGCCGCGTTTGGTCCAAGGGTATCGGCACCCTCACCAAACCCAAGCACGATACCGGGAATATTGGACAACCCATTGTCACCACCAATCGAGGCTTCACCCACGTTCAATTTGAACGTCTGTGTCACTGACCAAAGCAGCAATGTGAACGTATAGGACAGGATTGTACTTTGCAGCGGCCCCATTCGAGCGAAGAAAATGATGTAGCCGAGGGCTGCTGCTGCAAAAGCTCCAAACAATGCACCTCCCGGCAAGGCCCAGATCAGTGAGTTGCCGGTTGATGGTGCGAGATTGATTACAACCACGCTACCGAAGTACCCACCGAGACCATAAAAGGCGGTCTGTCCGAGGCTCAGCAAGCCACCGCGCCCCCAAACGACATCAAGGCTTAAACCGAGCAAGCCAAAGATCACCCACGACGTCGCTACAAAGGCAAGATAGGGGTCCATGCGACCCGCGAGGACCAATGCAATCACAACTGCGACTGCGGGGAAAATCAGTCCGGCTGATTTGTATAGTTTTTCTGAAAGTGTCATGTTCTGCGCTCTCACAGCTTACGACGCCACTTGGCCGAAATACCCATCGGGTATAGCCAAAGTAGCAATGCGGTTGTCAGGAAAAAGAACACGTCGCCAACGACAGAAGTCATGAAACTCGCCGTGACGGACGCACCGCCACCAAGGCCAAGAGCGGTCAACGCGCTACCGGTCAACGTGACAGGTCCGGCGACAACAACGGTCAGGAACGCTTTAATGACGAAAGCAAAACCCATCGACGGTGTTGCAGGCACGATCGGGAGAAGAACCGCGCCCGCAAACCCGGCAAGACCGCAGCCGACCGCAAAGGTCAGCGTGTTCACCCGACCCGATTCAATGTCAATGGCTTGCGCCATTTGAGGTACTTGAATGGAAGCCCGTGCCTTCATCCCGTAGACTGATTTGGTCATCAGGGCAAAAACGAAGAACAGCATTGCAGCTGCGACAACGATCATAAGTAAGGGGTATCCAGCCAAGTTATAGTCGCCGATGGTGATGTTATACTGCGGCATCCCGATGCCCGGCGTCACGGTGCCAAAAATTAAAACTGCAAGCTGGTAAAAGACGATACTTAGGCCCCAAGTCGCCAGCATCGTGTCAAACAGTCGACCATACAGCCTGCTGATAATTAGGATTTCAACAATCGCGCCGATGGCCATTGTCACTGCGACGGCGATAGGAATGGAGATGATGTATGGAACGCCTGCCTGCGTTACGGTCAAAGCGGTGTATGCCCCGATCATCAAGAACTCGCCGTGGGCGAGGTTAATAACCCCCATTAGACCAAACACGACCGCAAGGCCGATTGTTGCGATCAGCAAGATTGACGCGCTTGATAAAGACGACAGCAAAACCGTCGCCAGAAAATCGAGTTCCATAGCTTCCTCCCAGAAGTGGTGCGCCCCCGACAGTCAGGGGCGCAGTTTTGATTTAGTTGGTTTCCGGTGTGAAGTGCTCAGCCAGATCGGGGTTTGCGACCAGGTCGCACATCTCGTTCTCATAGCTTGGCGCTGCATCTTCAAACGTTTCCACGATGGTGAAACCGTGGTTTGCATCACCTTCCGCGATATAGATGTTCTGACGAAGATGGTGCGAGCCAGGTTCCATTGTCACGGTGCCGTTTGGTGCTTCAAATGTGATGCCGCTTTCGAGCGCAGCGATCACCGCCTCGGGGTCCGCATCGCCTGCCTTTTCGACGGCAGTAGCCCAAACGTGGACAGCGTTCCATACATCTACAGCGCCAGATACGATTGGCGTATCGTCGCCATATTTCGCGGTCCACATTTTAACAAACTCAGCGTTGGCTGGGTTATCCACTTGCATGAAATACCCTTGACTGGCGATCAGACCTTCACCAGCGGCAGGTGACACGACAACCTGTTGATTGCCCGAGCCGTAGTTGGACGACACGACGCCGATGTCTTCCTTCAGACCAGCCGCAGCAAATTGCTCCAGGAACCCTGTTTGGTTTGCACCAACGGGCAGTGCCACAACAAAGTCAGGGCGCGATTGCTGAATTTTTTGAATAGTTGGCGCATAATCTGTAACGGTCAGCGCAAGGAAATCTTCACCAACAACCTGCCCACCATTTTGTTCAGCGTACTCGTGGATCCAGTGCGCTGAAATCGTGCCGAAATTGTAGTCCGGAGCCATGATGTAGATGTTTGGGCCGTACTGCTCGATGGCCCATTTGATAAGTGGCTCAAGCTGCTGCGATGCAGATGATCCGGTGACAAATGTCTGACGGTCACATGCGCCGCCTTCATAAAGCGATGAGTAGAAATACGGGATGTTCGCTTTACGGAAGATCGGGCGGATCGCTTCGCGGGACGAGCTGGTCAGACCAGCGAACATCGCGGAAATACCATCGCGTAACACCGACGTGTTTGCATATTGAGTGTATTTGCTGAGTTCAGATTGCGAGTCGTAGCTGACGACCTCGATTTGTTCCCCGAGCAGACCGCCATTCGCGTTGATGCTCTCAATGGCAAGATCCAAAGCGTTGTCTTGCTGAATGCCGTAGATATTCAAGCCGCCGGTCAAGTCGAAGATAGCGCCGACCTTGATGTCTGCCATTGCTGTAGATGCGGTCAGTGCCGCCGTCAGAGCAATCACGCTGGATGTAAGATGTTTTTTCATTTCAGATAGTCTCCCTGTTATTCCTTACAGGCTGAACATCTGAAGACTGATTCGACACAAAAAAACGCAACAGAACAAATGCTCAGCTGCGGTGCTTGATGATGTCAGGTGCGTCGTTGCACATCTCTATCTAGCAGGTACAGATGTTAAGAGTCAACTAAGCACTGTGAACTCACGGTGAAGTGCAGTTTCTGATTTGTCCTTTTACCTCAGCCTGTTCTGTATCTCCATCAGTTCGCTTTCAAAGACCTCAGCTGGCGTTCGGTAACCGAGGCACTTGCGCGGGGTTGCATTGAGGCGGTGCGGTTGATCTGGGCAAGTAGCGACGCAATCTGTTGTTCGTATTCTCAACGGTGCCTTTTTGGTAGGGCGCTTGCGGATCACAGAACCACGCATCCGCGCCGATCCCATCCTTGAGACGTTTCCAGCTCACAAACTCAGTGCCGCGATCAAAGGTGATCGACTGACGCGCATCAGCGGGCAGGGGAGCGAGACCTTGGATCAGCGCCTCCATGATCGGTTTGGATTGACGATCCTCGTTGCG
>JBPOFF010000023.1:0-36408 GCA_051251995.1 Sulfitobacter sp. | reverse complement strand
CATCACACCCGTTATGAAACTGAAAACAGCCGCCTGAATTCTACGGCTGGGCCCCATTAAAAATGGGGGGATTACCGGTACAGGTGGCCTGCCATGGAAATACTGGGAAGCCATTGATCGCGGTGAAACACCTGAAATTCCGCGCTCAGATACCGATATCTTCATGACTATAAAATCACACTTGCGCTAAGTGTGAGATGCGGGGAGCCTAAAGCACCGGTCTTTCAATAGGATGCTAGGCTCCCCGCATGTCTTGCAGCAATCATGATGTAAACGTCGTCAATGACATTCAGGGTATGTCTGCGTCCCTCGAACACGACCTCCCTTCTTCATTCACCTATTTTTTTATGGACCTACTTTCCAACAAACTGCTTTGGTTTGGTTTCAGATGTGGTTCATATTAGTTTAGTCTGTTGTCTGCGTAATCAATCGACCCGCGAATACAGCTGCTTGTGAAACAAGCTGGATAAGCGTCTTTTGCTCCCTGATAGAAGGTGCTTCTAAGGACGTCACGGTTGATATCCCAATTGCCGCAATCGGGTGACCCGTTGGATCCAAAATTGGGGCCGCGATACAGGCGACATCTTCTGACCCTTCGCGATCATCAAATGCCAATGCTTCTTCGCGAATGCGTTTAAGATCTTGATGTAGTGCGTCCGCGTCCAGCAATGTCTGGGCTGTGTGTTTGATGAATGGTTGGCGCGCGACAATCTCGGATTGTTCGGTGATTGGTAAACCTGCAATCAACGCTTTGCCGATCGCACTGCAATAGATGTCTTCGACATCACCGACGGCCTGCTGCACGGACACCCGTGCGCGCTTTGTAAGGTAAACTTCTGTCAGAACAACTCTGGCGTTTTCAACGACACCTAGATGGGCAACATGCCCGGTGTCTTCTGATAGTTGCTTTACGGTTGGGGCTAGCTTTTCAAGAACAGCATCAATGTAGCCAAACGCATCCGTGAACTTTCGCAAGGTAGGGCCGGGCCCAAGTTTTCGACCAACTTTGGTGCGTGCGACATAGCCCAGATCCTCCAGTGTCCGGACTATGCGGTGAGCACTGGCCATATCCAAATCAAATTCAGTAGCAATATCTGTGAGCCTTGAAGCGTTCGGTGACAGGACAATGTACTCAAGTACGTTCAATCCACGTGCTAGTGTTCTGGACGGAGGTGAGGGCATGACTTTATCTGGTGGTTTCGACATGTGTTACCTATCTTATCGCATCATATAAGGAAGCCATGTCGCTAGTCCGGGCACAAGGGCTACGAATAGTAAAACGAGGATTTGTAAGCCGATAAAGGGAAGTACACCAAGGTAGATGTCGCGCGTTGTTACTTCGGGTGGTGCGGAAGAGCGAAAGTAGAACAAGGCAAATCCAAATGGTGGGGTCATAAAACTAGTTTGCAAGTTCATCGAGATTAGGACCGCGAGCCAGATCGGATCAATTCCGCCCATAAGCAGCACCGGCGCAACCGTTGGGACAATGACAAAGATGATTTCGATGAAATCTAGAATGAAACCCAGCAAGAACATGACGGCCATCACCATTGCAAGCGCCATGTAAGGGCCACCCTTGACTGATTCCACCAATTCCTGAACGGCTTCGTCGCCGCCAAATCCGCGGAACACGAGGCTTAGCATGGCTGCGCCAATCAAGATCATGAAGACCATTGCGGACAGCCGCGCCGTTTCTGTACAGACACTGGCAAGTGCCGTGCTGGACATTGTTTTCCAGAGGGCAGAGATCAGTAATCCGGCAAAAACCAGTGTCGGAATTGCAAGGAGGGCACGTTCGGTCGAAATCGACAGTCCAAATATCGGGAACACCCATATTTTTGAGATCACGATAAGAGCAATCAACGAAAGAGCAATGTTTGCCCGTGTGCGATATTGGGTGCCAAAGCCAGCCAAAAGGATTGCACCAACTGCACCAATAGACGCGCTTTCTGTTGGGGTAGCAACGCCACCCAAAATGGACCCCAAGACACCAACGATAAGGGCCAGTGGTGCGACGAGCTGTTTCAACAAGGCTTTGACGGAGACGTCTCGATCCAGTTCCTCAACTGGCGGCAACGGGCTGGTGTTAGGCGAAAGCCACGCCAGCAGGACTTGATAGACCAGATAGACCACAACAAGGATCATTCCGGGTACAATAGCGCCGGCAAAAAGGTCTGAAATCGACACCGTTTCAGGGGCAAAAATACCCTGCGCCAACTGCGCCTTTTGATAAGCTGAAGAAATCGTATCAGCGAGCAGTACCAGCACGAGTGAAGGAGGGATGATTTGCCCAAGGGTCCCAGCAGCACAGATGGATCCGGCAGCGAGCTTTTTGGAGTATCCCCAGCGGATCATGACAGGCAGTGATAGCAGGGCCATAGTCGTGACAGTCGCACCGACGATACCTGTGGACGCAGCAAGCAACGCGCCAACCAGTGTTACAGCATAGCCCAAACCACCGCGTTTACGGCCAAACAATCGCCCGATCCCGTCGAGCAATTCGCTGGCAATGCCAGATCGTTCCAGCATTGACCCCATAAAGACAAACAGCGGAACGGCCAGCAGTATTTCGTTTGTCATCGCCGCATAAATCCGCTGTGAAATCGCAGATAGAAGCGTCGCATCGAAATGGCCCAAGGCCGTGCCAACACCCGCAAGCAAGAGAGAAAAACCGCCAAGAACAAAGGCGACCGGAAAGCCAGACATCAGGCACATTAGGAGGCCTGCAACCAGTATCAGAAGGAATAGGCTTGTAGGATCAATCATGGTTCAATTCCTCCCCACGAATGCAGCGTCTCAGGATCGCAAACGCCTGAAACATCACCAAAACAAACGCGATCAAAATGACAGTTTTGAAAAGATACACCCCCGGCAATCCCGCCGCTTCGCGGGACCCTTCGTGTGCGGCCCAGGACGCCGACACATATGACCATGATTTAAACAGCATGAACCCACACAGCGGGAACAGAAAAACCAAAATACCGACGGCATCCACAACTTGTTTGCGCCGGTCAGAAAATGTTGAATAGATCATATCCACACGCACATGGCGTCCTGCAGCTAAAGCATCAGCAAGGCACAACATGAACATAGCTCCAAAGAGATACAGGATGGCTTCTTGTGCCATGACGGATCCTGTCTCAAATATGTACCGCGCAGCAACAACGCTGAATTGAAGCAAAACAAGTGCGGCACAAAGCCAACTTGCTACGCGCCCAATACCCCCGCTGATCCGGTCAATTATGGTGTCGCCCTGAAGGTGATTGAAGTTAGGTTTTATCATCAGACTTTCCTATCCAAACGTCACAAATTTCGCGGTTCTTGGTGATCCAACGCCGTGCTGAAGTCGCCGGTTCGGTGGCGTCAACGCAGATATCGCGATCAAGTTTTGAGACAGTGGTGTTGCCCAGATTGATGCGGCGCAACATGGCAAGCGCCCGAGCATCCAGTTTGGGTTTGGCGTCTTTGCGGATTACCAATGTTGCGTCGTCTTGCCCGCCTAATAACCCTTTCGGATCCGCCAGTTCTCGTAAGTTTGTTTCGGTGTGGAGCCATTGCGGATGCCACAGCGGTACGATGGCGAATTCGTCCGATTGCTCGGCGGTCAGATAGGCTGTTGTGCAATCATCCAGCGTGCCGTTTTCAAAATGAAACCCCTGTGCAGCCAAGCCGTATTCGTCGACCATCATTCGCGAAAACCGGCTGATCCCTGCACCAGGGTTGATGCCTTGAATGCGTTTTCTGAAAAGATTTGCGATTTCCGGCTTGGCCAGATCAGCGATGGATTGAATGGCTGTAGGCGCATGTGAGGGGATACCCCAGATACAATAGGGGGTGTATATAACAGCCAGTTGTTCCAGTTGATCCTCAAAAGGCTGGATGTATTTGCCGTGACTTGCTGGCAACCAAGCCGAGCATACCAGATCGACTTCTCCGTTTTGGAGCAGTGCATACATGTCTTCGTGTGGGGCGTCGCGAAAGACAACGTCGTGGCCTAACTCCCTAAGGAGTTCGGCCACGACCGCTGCTGCGGCCCGATGAAAGGACAGGGAGATTTGCCCAAGAACCAGCGGAGCCAACATCATTTAGCCTTCTTGCTTGAGTTGCGCATTCGCGTATTCGCCAATGTCACCCCAGCGGCGTTGGTCTTCACGGAAGACACTCCAGCTTGCGTGTACCTCAGTTGCTAACGGGGATTTCGCGGCACTTGCTTCGATCACTTCTGGGGCAATGCGCTGCATCTCAGCAATAATATCATCAGGCCAATGATGCAGCTGAACACCATGATCTTTGACAAGTGTGTCCAACGCAGCAAGGTTACGTGCGTTGTATTCCGCCAGTGACGTACCATATTCCGCGTCCGCTGCCGTTTGCAGGATGCTGCGTTCCGCGTCGCTTAGGCCCGCCCAGACATCAGCATTGATATTGGTTGTGATGCTGTGGCCCATTTCGTGAAAACCAGGGTAGTAGTAGTGTTTGGCCGCACGGTGAAAGCCGAACGCCAGATCATTCCACGGAGCAATCCACTCCAGTCCGTCGATTGTTCCTGATTGCAATGCGGTGAACAACTCACCTCCGGGGATGTTCGTGGGTGTTGCACCTAATTTGGCCAGCATTTGCCCACCCAGACCCGGATACCGCAGCCGTAGTCCTTGAAGGTCAGCGGCTGATTTTATCTCTTCTTTGAACCACCCGCCCATCTGCGCGCCTGTGTTCAAAACAGCCAAAGGTTTTACACCATGTTGGGCACCAAGTTTATCCCATAATTCTTGGCCGCCGCCAAATTTTAGCCAAGTGAAATGTTCATCCGCCGTCAGGCCAAATGGGACAGTCGCGAAGTAGACAAATGCTGGGTCTTTGCCGTACCAATAATAGTTGGTGTCATGGCTCATATCGCCTGCACCCGAGGCCACCGCATCAAGGACTTCGAACGGCGCAACGATCTCGCCTGCACCGTGCACTTTGATTCGCAATTTACCCTCGCTCGCGGCGTTGACACGCTCAGCAAAGCGTTCAGCACTCGTGCCTAGGCCAGGAAAATTCTTAGGCCAGCACATCAGCATTTTCAGTTCTGTTCCGCCGTCCGCGAGGGCAGGGGAAGCAAGTCCTGCGCCAATGCCGCTAGCGAGCGTTGCCTTTGCAAATCCTCGACGAGTTAGTTTGTCTCTCATGATCATATCCTCCTCAGTTGATCAAATCTTCCTCTGCCGTTGACCAGAGTTGGCAACGGATCGCATAATTCTTGTCTTGGCTGTCTCAGTCCAACAGTAGCGGTGGGTTGGCTGAATTCAGAAACTCAACCGTCGTGAAAATCAGATCAGTTTCGCCGATGTTTTCGAGACTGTGGGTCATGCTGTCGCCGCTCGCGAAGGTGAAATGTTTTGTATCGCCAGTTTGGTATGTGACGTCGACAACGCGCCCGTCTGAAAAATAGCTGCGCGCCCTGCCGGGGCCGTGAATGGTCCAGAAATAGTCAAGCTGATGCCGATGAACGGCAAGCCGATCCCCCGGCTTTGCATGTATGTGCCAGATCCGAAACTGGTCGGTTTCGGAGACAAGCGTATCGCCAACGCGCCCGTTCATTTTATGGCTTTCAAATTCGGTGCTTAAATCGGGCATGATGTTATGTCCCCACTTCGGCCCAAAGGACGATGAGCGTGGCGCAATCCAGACACATGGCTGGATCCGAATAAATCATTCGTGTGTGGCGGCCCTTTTGGCCAAACACTTCGTTGATCAGATGTGATGCCCCATTCAGAGCTTGTGGTTGTTCGGTGAAATCAGGCGAGCTGTTGGCTGACCCTTCAACGCGGATAATGCGTTTGATTTTGGACAGTTCGCCGACTGCGGACTTTAGCTGAGCAATCGCATTGAGCGCTGACAATCGGAACGCTTGATAGCCGTCATCGGTGGTCAGCTCAGCCCCCATTTTTCCAACAAACTTGAGGTCGCCATCGATCCAAGGAAGTTGACCGGACGTGTAGATGATGTTGCCAACTTTTACCCAAGGTTCATAGTCACCGACCGCACTAGGGACTGGCGGCAATTTCAGCCCAAGCTTTTCAAGACGCTGTTCAGGTGTAGTCGGATCGTCAAGCATAGTACCCTCATAATTTCATTATTTGAAAGATAAGGAACTGTACCGTCAAAAATCAGAGTGACTATTGCTTAATTTACAAAGAGTTTCTTTGTAAATTACAAATTATAAGGTAATTTCAGCCGAATTATCGCTTTAGTTGAGTGCTAATTTTCTATTAATGTAATTTATTGAAGAGCTGATGCTGTACTTTGTCTTGATTCAGTTCAAAATTGAGCCGTGAGGGTGAGTAGCTGGTTTCATAAATCGGCTCGCGATGGATATCACCTTGTGGTGATTCAAAGATGAGCATGAGATTTTCTGCTTTTGTTACGAACAGATAGCGCTTCTTGTTGCCCCGACCAATCGCCGTAAGTTCTGACTGACAGCGGCCATGCTTGGCGGCACTGGGGTGTACGCTCAGAATGCATTCCAGATCGCTGTCGCGACGGCAAGCAAAGCTTGGAAAGATGAGTTTAATGTGGATGATGCCGTAGCGGCGGTGGCTCTCTACGAAGATGATGCCATCATGGTTGTTGAGTCTTTCGGAACCTTTGAAGGTCACGATGAACAATGCTGGTGGCATTGTCCCCAATGAACTATGGGTTATTCAACCAAGTGGCAGCGCGTTGTTACGCGAAGATCATTTCGCGATCACAAAATAGAGCGTTTACTGCCCCAATCGAATTTCCTTGAACTTTTCTTCAAGGAAATTCGAAAAGGCCTGAACCCGAACAGGTACAATCCGGTTCGGGGGCCGCACGGCCCAAATCTGCCAGTCTGGTAGAACTGAATAATCCGGCAGTACGCTAATCAGTTGACCGTTTGCCAGATGCTGGTTGACGTCCCAAACGGACTTCAGCCCAATGCCAAGTCCTTGCAGCGTAGCGTCGGTTACCGCCTCACCTGCGTTCGTAGTAAACGATCCTGAAACACGGACTTCGGATGGGTTTCCCTGTTTATCTTCCAGCGACCATGTTCGGGTTTCCCCCAATACGATGCAATTATGTTTTTTTAGGTCAGCAGGCAAGACTGGGGTGCCGCGCGCCTCAAGATAGAATGGTGAGGCAACCAAGACTCTTGGGTTAGGAGCGAGCTTTCTTGCCAAAAGAGACGACGACGTAAGTGATCCAACCCGAATTGCCAGATCATACCCATGCTCAACAATGTCCACGACTGTATCGCTTAGGTTAAGCTTGAGCCGAATATCCGGATACTTTTCCAAGAACTCACCCACATAGGGCACGATCTGAGATCTCCCAAACGATGCTGATGCAGTGACACGCAATTCCCCTGAGATGTGCTTTCGTTTCGTGGAAAGCGCTGTATTGGCGTCTTCTACACAGTTCAAGATGAGCTTGGCATGTTCCAAGAAGAGCTCGCCATCTGGCGTCAGTGATATGGCGCGGGTGGTTCTGTTAAGAAGTTTTGTCCCTAGGGATGTTTCCAAAACCTGAATCCGCTGCGTAGTCGCCGTCGGGGATAGTTGAAACTCTTCTCCCGCGCGGCCCAATGCACCAACAGCCGCGACGCGCACGAACAATTCCAACGATTTTAGGTCCCATGACATTATTCTCTTTTGGCAAATAAAATGTCTAGTTTCAAGGCAATTGTCCTTTCCGTTCGCTATCATCATTTAGGTTGAACAGAACAAAACGGATCATCGAAAGGATTAAAGATGCCGCGAATTTCCCCAGTAGCCTTGATTACTGCCACAGGTGAGACAAGGAACTATCTCGACGCTGTTAACGCAAAGATTGGCAAAGTGCCAAACTTCTTTGCGACGGCAGCACATGCGCCAAAAATTGCATCAGCATTTGGTGCGTTTAATGCTGCATTGGGACAAACGCGCCTGACAGCAGCAGAGCGTGAAGCGATTGCATTGTCCCAAGCGGCCTTCCATGGTTGCCCCTATTGCTCTGCTGCACATACAGCAATTGCCAAAGGCGCAGGCGTAGATGCGGCCGAGGCGACACGCAACCTGTCGGGTCAGTCTGATACTGCAAAAACCCAAGCCGTTATCGATTTTGCCTCCGCCATTTTGAATGGTCGAGGCACCGTATCGGATGGTGCAGTTACCGCATTTCGCGCTGCTGGCTATGACGACGGACATATTATTGAAGTGGTTGCTGTTATCACCGCGAACACTTTCACGAACTTCACGAACCTTCTGGCCATGACCGAGGTGGATTTTCCACCCGTCGCATTGCCAGTTGCTGCCGAATAAAGAAACAAGGAAAATTCAGATGAAACATTCAATCTTTTCGGCACTGATGGCAACGAGTATGCTTGTTGTCCCCTTTTCTGCAATTGCAGAAAATGCCGTGCCAACAGCCGAAATTGTCGCCCAATTTGATGTCCGTCCGGGCAACCCGTCCATTACACCGGATGGCCGTATTTTGATGACAATTCACCCGTTGGCACATCCGTCCATCAAAATGATCGAGATCACGGCGACGGGGATGCAAAACGTTTATCCGACCGAGGCTATCGCCGCTGGCGAAATGTCTGATTTCAAGGCACCGCTGTCTGTACGCACTGATGATGCCGGAATTGCATGGATTCTTGACCTTGGAGCAAAACGCATCGTCGGATGGGATACCAACACAGAAGCACAATTCAAAGAGATCACAATTCCGGATGATGTCTTGATCCCGACCAGCTTTCTACAAGACTTTGCACTGGATCAAAGCCGCAGCCGGATCATCATTGCTGATATGACGCAGGGCGATCTGCAAAGCGCTGCAATCCCAGCTTTTGTTGTGGTTGACCTGGAAACGGGCGAAGCTCAGCGTGTTGCAGAAAGCCATGTTTCACTTATGCCTGAAATGGAGGGCGGGTTCGCGCTCAACCCTATCACAATCGATCCAAGTTATGACTGGGTATATTTTGGCGCAATGCACGGTCATACGCTGTATCGTGTACCTGCTGCAGCCTTCGATGGCGATGATGTCGCCAGCCAGATCGAGCGCTATGCTGACAAGCCGTATTCTGATGGGATCACGGTTGATGGCGCTGGCAATGTCTACATTAACGACATTGAACATATGGCGATTGGCGCAACGAGTCCGGATGGCTATAATATTATCGCCTCACTGCCCGAAGGCCAAAGTTGGCCAGACGGGATTTCTTTCGGCCCTGATGGAAATGTCTATGCAACGCTGAACCAGCTGGAACGATCTGCTGCGTTGAACGGTGGGACAGAAAGCGGCACTGGCAGCTTTGACTTGATCCGAGTACCCGCATTAGCGACCGGAAGAACTGGTCGCTAAGCCATTTGGCAAGGCACGTAGCTTCCCACGTGCCTTGCCATATATTTAACGCAGATATGGTTTGACAGTCATGAAAATATTGGTGTCTGAGTGCGGGATTCCTGATGTTTCGCTGCCATAAATGGCTTTCCAATAACTCCACAGCAAACTGAGATTTTGGACTTCACAATCGTATCCATTCCATTGATCTGCACGGAAAGAGAAGATGGATGCATCCTTTTGTTTCCTTGGCGATTGCGGAGGGTGCATTTATACTGACAAGTCACGACCTCGCTGAGGGCCAGCAACGTGATACTCAATTCGTTCTGCACGGATTTTGATGTGGCCATATTTATCGTGGTCTATTCCCGATAAAAACTTTGGCATGGTGTGTAGCTGTTTTCATACCTTACCGCATTTTCGTCAGGGCAAAGACTGGATCGCGCCTAGAAGATCAGATGCGGGTTCTGTCCCGCTGTTTCGCAAAACCAACCCACCATAACCAGGTGCATCTTTTGATGTGACTGTCATGTGGTTGGCATCATGCAGGTGTTGCAGTTCCAGAATAGTGTAAGGGCGTTGATAGACCCATTCACGATTTTCCACCGCCGACAGATCGGCGTTTGGCGGTGTATCATCTGTATTTGCAAAGAAATGCAGGGTGAATGCATATGATTCAACCGGTTGAACACTCAGTTGTTTCATCCCCAACGTATTGCGGCATAGATCAATCGCTGCATCAATATCGACGGTCCGCAGCGTTATCAGGCCAAAACGTGCGCCACCCAACGGGAATGACGGGTCGACGGTTTCCGCGATATGGTTGCTTTCAAACCTATGTTGCAATAATTCAATCTGGAACCCTTCGGGATCGGACAGATGCGGCAGATACCCGATATCGCGGAACTGGTGGGGGTCGCTGACGTTGATGCCTTTTTTGGTAAGTGCGGCAAAGGCATAATCAACATCTGGCAGGGGTGATCGCGATCTTCCAGTATAGATTATCACGGGTAGGCGCGTACGCGTCACCAGTAGGGCAGGGCTGAAACGTCAGTTTTGTCATGCCTTCGCCGTAGCTGACAGAGGTTTCGCCAACTTGCGTCATGCCCAAGACATTACAATAAAATGCAATCTGCGCGGCTGGATTACGACAGCGCAGGATCAGGCATACTATAGGAGCAGCCATTAACCGCTATTCTCTGCTTTTGGCGAAAGTATCAAATTCACCGGCGCTTACCAGGCCATCTGCATTACTGTCCGCTTGTTTGAATAATCCTGCAATCGCTTCGGGCGTGGCGGGATCATGTGTGGTGTCAGGATCATTGAACAGAGGTTCAAATTCTAGGGGCGTCAACTGCCCGTTGCCATTTGTATCCAATTCTTTGAACGCTGCGTTTGAACAGAACGCGGCTGTGCAGCCACCCAGGACAACTGTAATGATCAAGGTCAGGGTGGGTATTGATTTCATTGTTTGTCCTTTGAAAAAATGCTTTACGCGCGTTGGATATCCAATCGCTTAAACAGTCACTACAATGTTGCCGGTGAAACCGCCTGCTTCGGCTGTTTCATGCGCATCGACGATCTGATCTATCGCGAATGTCTTGTGCACAATCGGTGACAAGTGTCCTGCGTCTAAGGCCGCATTGATATCCTTGATCGCGTGGTCGCGCGCTGCTTGATTGATCGCATAGACAAACACAAACCGCACCACTGTGTTGTTAATCAACAGTGAACGATAGGCCAATGGTGCTGCTGGGTCGGTTGTGGCGTAATGTGCGATGACACCACTCTGCTTGAGATACGCAGATGCACCTTCCATATGGTCGGACAATGCAACGTCAACAATCCGGTCAATTTTCTGGCCACCTGTGATTTTTAAAACTGCCTCGGCGATGTCCTGCTCACGGTAATTGATCGTTGCATGTGCGCCAGCTTCTTTTGCAAATTTTGCTTTGGCATCGGAACTAACGGTGGTGATAACTTTGGCACCAAAGAATTCAGCCAATGCTATCGCAGCCAATCCAACGGCACCTGCGCCGCCTGTCACCAGAATCCACTGTCCATTAATTGGCCCGTCAGCCATCAGCGCGCGATGCGCTGTCATAGCTGGAACGCCTAAACATGCCGCAGCCTCAAATGATGTGTTTCCAGGCAACGGGGCCGCGTATTTGGTATTGACGACAATCTGTTCGGCTGCGGTGCCACGCACGCCTTGGCTTATCCCGTCTTCAGTTCGGTTAACGTTGTAAAGCCAAACCCGTTCACCCACACGGCTTGCCGGAACACCATCACCCACAGCCTCGATCACACCGGCACCATCGGAGTGCGGGATGATTTCGCTCGCGGGAAGCGGACCTTGTACACCTGAACGTACTTTGTAGTCAGATGGGTTCACACCACTGGCATGAACACGAACCAAAACGTCTCCAGGCCCGGGTGTTGGTGTTGGGCGATCTTCGACGCGAAAGCTGTCTTTTGCGCTTCCTTGCGAATGTGCGATGACGGATTTCATGTAAACTTCCTTGCTGTGATGTCAGGTGTGGGTTCGCACCGAAGCACGGACCCACGGGGGGGAGGGTTAGTGACCGATACGGCCCGGTGCTTCGGGCTCGAAGCGGTAGATCAGATAGGGGGCTTCATTCAGGGCTTTACCTTCGTTGAACAGATCCGCCCGAGAGATTTGCGCCGCAGAGACATACATGTGTCCGTCCAGCGCAAAACTGATCCCGTCAGGCCATGACAAATCATCCGCTTCGGCGTAACGGCGATATTCGCGTGTGTCCGCAGGAATGATGCCAACAGCATTTGTTTCGACTTCGGTCAAGTACAGGTTGTCAGATTGGTCAATCGAAAGGCCACCATTGTTGGGCTTGT
Source organism: Sulfitobacter sp. (assembly GCA_051251995.1). Classification (GTDB taxonomy): domain Bacteria; phylum Pseudomonadota; class Alphaproteobacteria; order Rhodobacterales; family Rhodobacteraceae; genus Sulfitobacter. The sequence goes on along the minus strand of JBPOFF010000023.1, from coordinate 24,207 downwards.
CTGCATAGCGTTCGACAAGGTTCCCAAGGGCTGCATCATCAAGGCCTTCGTTCAGCAGATCGGAGAACTTAACGCGGTAGATCGCGGACCCACTCAGCGGCCCATAGTAAAGCCATTCAAACGCACCATCTGCCGCAATACCGTCTGCACCGACCTTGATGACAACTTGCCCACCATTTCCGTCAGGCACAGTCAAGTCTTTGCCATCTACAGTGATCGCAACATCTTCGGGCAGCGTTGAGACGTGGCCTTGCAAGACACGCCGCGTGGCCCCCGTCGCCATATCAACGATGACAAGCGCAGCTTGTGTGCCGTCACCGCCTGGCCCGATACCTTCATCAGCAATCACAAACACGCCGTCTTTGTGATTGACGACAAAATCATTGTGCTGGCTTTCCGGCACCGATGCGGGCGCAGGAATATAATAGATTTTCTCAAGCCGGTCTTCCCACGTGTTCCAGCCCACCAGTTTTGGCGTGAGGCCGGTACGCTGACCCATATCCAGCATCCAGACGATGCCATTTTCATCACCGCGCAGGCCCAGAACGCTATCCAGATAACGGTCTGTTCCTTCACGCGGGGTATTCCACGCGAGATTGGGGAAAGGTGTGAATGATTTCTTGTCTTCGTTCAGCAAGGCCACCCGAATGTCGGGCGAAAAGAACGGATGGTGGCTAAAGATAATATCGTTGTTCGGTGTAAAGGTGATGTTGCCAACAGATTGCGGCAGCTCGGCTACGATTTCTGCTGTTTTGATGTCTTGCGCGAACGCAGGCAGTGCCACGGCAGCTCCTATCGCCAAAGCAATTAACGTATGTTTCATCGTTTATCCTCCCAGATATGATTTCAGGCGATGCGGGATAGTCGGAAGGGGCGTCCTCCTAACGCCACTTCGGCGGCACGCACGATGGCATCCGCATCAATGCGATGTGCGCGATAAAGATCCGCGATGGTTCCGGTTTGACCAAAATGCTCAACACCCAAAGGACGGACCCGTTGGCCTAGAACCGAACCCAGCCATGACAAGCCAAGCGGATGCCCGTCCGTCACCGTTACGATAGCCGCGTCACGGCTGACCGGTGCAAGCAGATTTTCGACATGTGATTGCGCATCGCTATGGCCCAACGCACGGGCGCGATCAGCGGATTGCCAACCTGCGCTCAAGCGGTCTGCGGATGTGATGGACAAAAGCCCGACGTCACGCTGATCTTGCCCGATACGGCCCACAGCCTCGATTGTTTGCGCGGCACTTGATCCGGTATAGGCGATAATCAGGCGACATCCCGGCCCGGGTTCCCGCATCCAATACCCACCATCAACGATGGCTTGTTTTTGGACATCATCCAAAACCCGCCCCGGTTGTTCCAGTTTCTGGGTGGAAAGACGCAGATAGACGGATCCGCCTGTCTCGTCGCGTAGCCAATCGCCTGGGTTAGGAGACCGCTCGCCATCACGTTGCAGATAGTCAAAAGACCACTGCATGATCGCGGCAAGTTCGTCTACAAAAGCGGGTTCAAAACTGGCCAACCCGTCTTGGGAAATACCAATAAGTGGTGTGCCGATTGATTGGTGTGCGCCGCCTTCTGGGGCCAAGGTGATCCCTGATGGTGTTGCAACCACCATAAAGCGTGCATCCTGATAACAGGCGTAATTCAAGGCGTCTTTGCCGCGCTCAATGAATGGGTCGTACAATGTTCCGATAGGAATTAACCGTTCCCCAAAAATCGAATGGGACAGGCCAGCAGCCCCCAGCAGTGTGAACAAGTTCATTTCAGCAATGCCAAGTTCAAGGTGACGCCCTTTTGGCGATGGTGCCCATTTTTGCATCGAAGGAATTCCGCTTTCACGAAACTCGTCTTCTTGATCGGTTTTTGAAAAAACACCTGTGCGGTTCACCCAGCCGGCAAGCCCTGTCGAGGTGGCAACATCAGGCGCCATCGTCACAATCCGTTCGGCAAGCGGCCCGTCAGCGCGCGCAATGTCGTCCATGATTTTGCCAAACCCCTCTTGAGTCGACATCATCCCTTTGTTCTGCGGACTTTTGATTTCAGGCGCTGCAATCTTTGGAGCCTCATAGCGCCGCACGCCTTTTTGAACAAAAGGTACGTTGGCCAAGAAATCCTCGTAGTCTGCAGTCGCTCCTGGCAATCCTTCGAACAGATCCCATTCATGGCCCTTGCGGACGTTGTGAGCTTTGCGCAATTCGTTTGTTTGCGTGGGGTTCATCAAACCCGAGTGGTTGTCTTTGTGTCCGGCCAACGGCAGGCCGTAGCCTTTAACGGTATACATAATGAAACAGACAGGCCGATCGTGATCGATCGATTCCATGATGTCGAGCAACGCATCTTGATCATGTCCGGCGAGGTTGGTCATCAACGCGGCCAGTTCTTCATCACTACGGCTTTCGATCAACGCTGAAACGGGCCCTTGATCCCCCAACTCGTTCATAAGCCGCGTGCGCCATGCGGCACCACCTTGGAATGTCAGTGCAGCGTAGGTCTGGTTGGACGCATGATCTATCCAGTTGCGCAACGCGTCACCACCGGGTTCAGCAAATGCCGCCTCCTGTAGTTGACCGTATTTCAGTTCAATCACATCCCAGCCCATTGAGCCAAAGACATCGCGGAAAAATACATTCTGGGCATCTTTAGTGACGGCATCAAGGCTTTGACGGTTATAGTCGATGAACCACCAGCAATTGCGCAGGTCATGTTTTTTGCCTTCAAGCAGCGCCTCGTAAAGATTGCCCTCATCCAGTTCTGCATCCCCAAGGATCGAGATCATCCGTCCCTTTGGCAGATTGCCAAAATCTTTGGTTGCAAGGTAATCCTGCACCATTGCTGAGAAAACAGTGATCGCGCCACCAAGCCCAACAGAGCCGGTTGAGAAATCAACGTCATCGGCATCTTTGGTGCGAGACGGATAGGATTGAACCCCACCAAACCCACGGAAATTTTCAAGATTTTCACGGGTTTGACGCCCGAGCAAATATTGCAGCGCATGAAACATAGGGGAGGCATGTGGTTTTACCGCAACCCTGTCTTCGGGCCGCAGGATATATCCGTACAAGACTGTAAGGAGTGAAGCCAAAGAGGCCGATGAAGCCTGATGACCACCAACTTTCAAGTCGTCGTCTTTGTCACGTACGTGATTGGCGTTATGCACCGTCCAAGCCGAAAGCCACAGTGCCTTCTGCTCAAGGTCGTTCATGATACTGCGGAGTTTTTTGTTTGGTGCTGACATTTCTCTCTTCTCCCCAATGAAGGAAAGACTAGCCAAAGATGGAAGATTGATAATCAGGAGAGCGGCAAAGACACTCTTTGGGAGAATTGAAGGCAGAGCCCGGATAAATTTGGAAATGGTTGAAGAAAGCCATCTGTCGGCACGCCGGACACTGGCCAAGCTGTGTATCCCCGCGCTATGTTCTATCGGTAATATGATCGTTACCTGCAACGTAGTGAGGCCGGATTGCAGCGTACGTCAGTGTCTGATTTTTTTGGGGGGGAGCTCAGCAAACTGTGTTCCAAGTATTGGAGGCATAATTGAACTAATTGGGTATTTGCGCAGTCCACTGAACCTTCTAGGTTCTGAAGAGTTCTAACATACTCTTATATTTCGTCGAACAGGGCGCGCGGGGCAGTTCTATTGCCTCATGGTGAGGCCAATATAGATCGTGGGCTTTCGGCGCTCGACGGGGTCGTCCTGACTGGGATTGCCGATATTCGCGCCACTTTATATGGCGATGATACTCCGCGCCCTCAGTTTGGCTCAACTCACCCGGATCGTGACGACACCGAGATTGCACTCACTAACGCTCTGTTGCGGTATGGTGAAATTCCAGTTCTTTCAAGATAAGGCTCGCCACGGCGAGTGAGTATTTCTTGTTGTTTTCGTGAACAAGGACCATCCATTCCATGACCGAGACGTTGACCAAGCATATTATCAGCATCAACCTCGGGTTGGATTGAACAGCCGGGAAGGCATCTGGAAAGCCGTTGAACAGGGGCTTGGCATCGGGTTTGTCGTAGATTTCGAATTCGTGCCATATCCCAATCTGAAGGCAATCCGGATTCGGGATGCGGTCACCCAGACGGGCTATTTCCTTGTCTACTTAACCGAAAGAGAAGACTCGCACCTGATTAGATCATTTTGTGATTTGGCGATGGGTAAATAGCGGTTGGTTTTAGCGCGTCGCCTTAATAATTTGGATTATCTGACCCGTGCTCAGCCAAAGCGACATCATGGGTCATCACAAAGTTAGCGCGTATAGACTGCGGTTAACTCTGCCGTCGCAATGGTGTTGGCTCCCGTCATAAAGCCAACGAGCGCGGGGCTGGCGTTTTCATCTAGGCCAAGCGTCTCGACGCCCAATGCATGCACCTTGAATTGATAGCGGTGAACTTCTCCAGACGGAGGACATGCATCACCAAAACCGGGCGCGCCAAGCCCTGAGCCACCATATTCCTCAGGGATCATGGCGGCGCGCCAGCCAGCTTTGGTCAAAGCGTTGACAAATTCTTCTGGGTAGCCACGCTTTTCATCAATCTCACGGTGGTATTCGGGCGGAAAGGTTGCACACAGCGCCTGAACCGTGTCTCGAATATCCTGATGATCCAATCCCATGGTTGGGCCTCACTCGATGGTTGCTTTAGCGTCCATGGCCAAGGCACCGTCTTGCCGACGCGCCCAGAGATGGAAAGTTTTCCCATCTTGCTCGGCTGCGCCATGAACTGAGAATGTTTCATTGTCGAAAACCGTTGACATGGCACGGAATTCAAAACTGCGAACGATTGCCTCAGGGGTTTCGCGACGCAGCAGATCAAGAAGCAACGTGGCAAGCAGAGGTCCATGCACAACAAGGCCTTTATATCCCTCAGATCCGACGCAGAATGGTTGGTCATAGTGGATGCGGTGACCATTGAAGGTCAGGGCGGAATAGCGAAACAGAAGCACGGGGTCAGGATCTATGTCGCGCGAGAAATCCCAATGTGCTGGTGCCTTTGGTGGTGTTTGTGCGGTGACATCCGGGTTGGGCTCTTCACGATAGACGATGTCATGCTCTTCATCGATGCCAAGCGTGTCGCCATCAAAGACCTGATGCCCGACAGTCACAAAGACCAGCTTCCCGGAGCGGCCACTCTTGGCCTTTACAGATTTGATCGTTGAAACCTTTGTCAACTCCCTGCCTATCTGCATGGGCGCATAGAAATTCAGGTGGCTTCCAGCCCACATCCGGCGAGGGAGAGGCACCGGAGGCAGAAACCCTCCGAGAGCGGCATGACCGTCGTACCCGGCCTCTGACAGTTTGAAGAGTTGAAGAAAATGTATCCAGTGCCAGAGCGGTGGCAGGGGTGTTCCGTCTGTATAGTCCGGATCATCGCGATCGAGCGTCGCGGCGAGGGCGTTTGATGGAAATGGAGCGATCTGCTCGACATGGGATTCAGACTTGCCGATCCACTCTTCCAAATGCCCAAAGCCCATATTTGCCTCGCTTTCATGTCACTGATGTGCAGCTGTGCCAAATTCGGCGCGTTCTGAAAATTCGTATTTTGGGAATGCGGCATTCGTGATAGACGAACACAAATGAATATTGAACTTGTTGATCTCAAACTATTTGTAAACGTGGCTGAATGCGGCAATCTCACTCGTGGCGCAGAGAAATCTTATCTTTCACCGCCTTCTGCCAGTGCGCGTATGAAATCGCTCGAACTGGAAGTCGGTCAGAAACTTTTCAATCGGGGCAACAAGGGCGTTACACTGACCAGGTTTGGAGAACTATTTCTGAGACAAGCACGACTGGTGCTGAGGCAGGTGGATTTTCTTAAGGACGAGATATCCAACGCAGTGGATGGCCACATAAGAGTGTACGCAAACACAACGGCCATAACCGAGTTTCTACCTGAGCTTCTTGCGCAGTTCCTTTCCGAGCGACCCGGCGTGACGGTGGACCTTCAGGAAAGGCTGACAAATGACATTGTGCGATCTGTTGTCGATGGAACTGCAGATCTTGGGATCATTTCAGGCGACATTGAGGACAAAGGGCTAGAGGTCATTCCATTTTCCACGGATCGCCTCATTCTGGCAACACCAAGCGATCACCCGCTTGCGCGCCAAAAACAGGTACAATTCGCAAAAACACTGGAATTTGAACACATTGGTCTGCATGAGGGTAGTACATTGCTAGATTTTCTACGCCGCCAATTTAGGCGAAATGGCTATGATCGAAGCTTGCGCATCCAAGTTCGAAGTTTCGAAGCCATGTGCCGACTTGTCGAAACGGGCGTGGGGATCGGTATCGTACCAGAATCTGCCGCCAAACGCCACGAGAAGACGATGGATATTGCCTTGCTGAATTTGCGTGATGATTGGGCAATTAGAACCAGATCGGTTTTGGTACGAGACCGCAAAACGTTGCCTCGAACGGCTCTTGCCCTCATCGACATGTTGGTTCAGGCAAGTGCGGGCGGCCAGCGTCTTAGAGCAGATGGATAATGGTCTTCAGCCCGCGTCAACGCAAAGTCGACATTGGCATCTGATGCTGAGAACTGAGACTGGTCCCGGATCATGATTAGTGGTCATGGTTGTAGCGAAAAGTCGTTTTGAAATTTGGGCATCGCCGTTGCTTTAATGACCGGTCTGGCGATATCGGTTTCAAAAAAGCCCGGGAAATCCACGCCGGTGGCGCCCACCTCCAATGGGTGCCATCCTGATCATGGCTTCGCCTACAGAAACAGCGTGTAAATTCCCAAACTGCGGCATGTGGTGTTACTCTTGTTTGCGATCATAAATTTCACCGGTCAGCCAAGCAGGCCAGTCTCTTTCAAAGAAGGAACGCGCGGCTTTGTTTATCTTTCGGTTCTTGCGGGTTGCGATCTGGACCCCTCCATTAACCATTGAGACGGTAATCTGCTCTTCTTGGTCCTTAGTCTGTTCCGCACGAAACCGGTATTCATCTAAGGGTCCGTTCACGGTCATTGGCACGTCATCGCCGGTTGGGTCGCACACGGCGCGCGCGCCACGGCTTCCACCGCCACCTTGAATATAGTGGTTAAGTGCCGCAAGGACCGCTTCTGATGCGATTGCCATCTGTTGCCACTGTAGAACCCGCCCAATCTCGCCCTGACGATCATGCGCTATGCCGCTTGCGCGAATTCTAACGTTCAAATTCTGAGCTTCTTCAAGCGCGGTCTGGACGCTTGCTTGATGGCAGATGAGCCCTGCATGATCACTCATGCGACCTTGAACTTCTTGGCGAATTGCGCGGACGTCCAGTTGGCTGTCGGGCTGAAGAATATTGTGGATATTCTCGATCGTGGAGGACAAAATGTCGGTGATGTCAGCGCTGGCTGCGACCTTGGTGGCAACATTCGCCGCTACATGTTCCGCAACGCGAGTGCCAAACACTTGTCCAGCATTCAACGCAGATCCGCCGGGGCGCGTGACACCGTGTGTTCCAGATGCTTCGCCGATGGCATATATCCCGCTGATGTTGCTGCGGCCCCAAGTATCAACAGCGATACCGCCATTCATGTGTTGATGATTGACTGCAAACTCAAGCGGGTCAGCCGCGATGTCAACTTTATAACGGCGGTAAAGTTCGATTGCGAGAGGGTTCATATGGCGCAGGCGCTCAATCGGTAGGTCTTGGTTGGCACCCGCCGTGCGCAGATAGGTGCTGACATCGTCATCAAGTCTATCAAGGCTAAATTCCAGGTCGCTTGGCAAGGCAAGCGGGTTGCGATTGAAGTCCATATAGACCTTACGCCCCAACCCATTTTCGTGGAAAATTGCGAGGTCAACCAGACTGGATTTGAAATCTAGCGTCCGTGAAGCATGGAATGGCCATTGATACCCTTTTCGAAATACATTCGAGGCAAGTTCTTGCGTCGTTCGGAAGTAGTTGGCCAAGAAGTGGTGTTCGTTTCCGTTGCTATCAACGGAATAGATGTGCGGCATAGCCTGCATATAGGTGCCAGAAAGATTCCATGGAAACCCCTCGCGCCGCGTCCCGATTCCGAATTGGTTTTCGGTCAAATTGACCAACTCCACGCCGGCCTCGAGGGCCATCCCAAGTGAACCATAGCACCCATTTGGAAAAACGCTGTCACGATAGAGTTCACCCGGCCCGCCAGCGGCCAGAATGAGCGCCGAACACTGGAATAAGACAAGTCCCAGCGGGTTTTCAGGCGTTTGTAGCTTTGGCTTGATCGCCAGAATGCCCACAACCCGCCGAGATGATCCTTCGCCTTCAATCAGGATTTTGACGGCGGTTGTCTGATTGAAGAACGGAATATTCAGGCGCAGCGCCTCTTGAGCAAGGACCTTGACCATCAGCCGCGATGTACGTGGACCGCAACTTGTGGCGCGCCCCACGTCGTCGTGGTCTGTTTGATAGCGCAGTGTGCCGCCCAAATCGTCCTGCGGAAGTGGCAGCCCCAGAAACTGTAGTGTTGCCATAGCGCGCGTTGATCCGACGGCTTCGACATAGGCTGTGTCTTCGTCCATTGCTCCACCAGCGCGTAGCGCAAGGGACATGTCGAGATAATTGTCCCCTTGATCTGATGTATTTGCGGTATGCAAGGTCTGTTTGTCAGACCCAGAACAGGCCGAGGTACCGCCCCATGCGCTTTGGCTAATGATAATGACATCAGTATCACGACGTTTCTGCTCGACGGCGGCGCGCAGGCCCGCGGCACCACTTCCTACAACGACCGCGCCGCACCGATGTACGGGGATTTTGTATTGGGCTACCGTAACTGTGTCGGTGGGTGCGGGTTCACTTGTCAGACGCGGCATTTGTACATCCGTCAGTGAATCGAGAATTTGTTGAGAGATTTTTGCTGTCACGAAACGAGTCTTCCCATAGTGAAGTATGCTGGCGCTCAGTAAATTGGAACGTTCCATAAATAGACCGCTCATGACCGTATAGTCAACATGCATGTTGTGCAGACGCTTTTTTTACCATAGAAATATGGAACGTTCCACAAGGCCTTATAAGTCGTTCCTTCAGGAGACAAAGAAAATGAAATCAGTCAACGTTGCCGTATTAGGTGCCTCTGGTTGGATGGGTAAAGTTCATACGATGGCATACCAAACTTTCCCGCATTTCTTTGGTGCGTCCAACGGATCAGCAAACGTCCGTGTTTTAGTTGACGCAAACCCCAGCGCCGCAGCCGACCTTTCTGAGCGTGCGCCGGGGGCGAAGATTATTCAGGATTGGAAAGAGGCCATTACAGACCCGGAGATTGACCTGATCGACATTTGTTTGCCGGATAATCTACACTTCGAAGTGGCAAAGGCAGCACTATTGGCCGGAAAGCATGTTTATTGTGAAAAACCACTGGCTGATACTGCAAGAGAGGCTCGGGAGCTTGCAGATATAGCAAAGGAAAAGGGTGTCATAAGTCGCGTTGGTCATGCGTTTCCACGTAATCCTGTCCACGATCTTGCGAAAGAGATCATTGATGCCGGCGAGATCGGTGAAATCAAGATGTTCCGTGGCTGTCAGCATGTGGATATGTATGGTGACCCCAGTGCGCCGTATATGTGGCGCGCGAATGGCGATCTGGCACCGACCGGGATCGTAGGTGACACAGGTTCGCATGTCTTCAGCTTCATGGACTTCTTAGTTGGCCGGGTGAGCACATTGATTGCCGACAATGTCATCGTCACGCCACGTCGTCCGATTGTCGAAGGCCTAGCGTATGGTGAAAATGTAAAACTGAACGGGTCCGAAGAATGGGCTGACGTCACAAACCCTGATGCAACAAGCGTGATGTGCAGATTTGAAAACGGTGCAAGTGGTCTTGTCGATTTCAGCAGAGTGGCTACGGGGCGAAAATTCATGCAGACTTACGAGGTCTATGGCACTAAAGGCAGCTTAGCCTATACCTATGATGAGGTGAACCGGCTGCGGTTCTATTCCAACGAAGATGCAACGGGCCGCAGAGGTTTTCGTGAAATTGACGTCGGCCCTGAAAATGAAACGTTCCGAGCGTTCCTGCCTTTGCCGAACTTTGCCCTTGGATACAATGAATCCAAGATCATTGAGGTCGCAGAAGTTATCCGCTCCATCACTTCAAATCAACCAATGTGGCCAACGTTTGAAAACGGTCACCACATTAGTCAAATCATTGATGCTTGCATGGAATCCTCTAAACTAAAACGCTGGGTGGAAATCTAAGCACCTTAGCGAAATCTTCCAAAGAAATCTGGGGGATTCGCTGATTTCTAGATGTTTTCTGGGGGGCTGCTAGACGCTCGGACAGCCAAGTTGACTGGAGTTCTTGTTTCGGGGGCAGGGCGGTTGTCTTGTTCAAGCCACGAAATGATCTTTTTTGCCGTCTCTTCGCCGATCCCGGCGATGTCGCAATGGACAGAAGTAAGTGCGGGATAAGTCTGGGCGGCTTCCTCGATATCGTCAAATCCGACAATCAGAAGGTCTACGCCTGCGCGGTGGTCGGTTTCGTAGCAACCGGAAAGAAGGCCAAGGGCAACAAGGTCATTGAAACAAACAGCCGCATCCACGTCAGGATATTCATTGATCAACTCGGTTACGATATTCCGACCAAATTCTCTTGTGGGTCGACCGTTTAATACAAGCGGTTCCATGCTGTATTTGCCCAAAACCTCGAGGTAACCTGCGGTACGTTCTTCAGTCACGGCCCGCCCTTCTAGCCCCCCGACAAACGTAATTTTCTTCGCCCCTTTTTCAATGAGGTGTTCAGTCGCGACACGACTGCCGTCTTGGTAATCGGGTGCCGAGAAGGGAAACAGGTCAAGCCGGTCATCAACGCATCGCAACAACTGCATGGCCGGAACTCCGGCGCGGGCGATTATATCAAACGTGGCTGTGTGGTCTCCGTAGGCAGGACAAATAACAAAAGCAGACACCCCGTGTTCGATCATCGAACTGACAACCTGCTTCTGCATGTCCGGGTTTTCATTGGTGTTGGCAACCACGGTCGCATACCCTGTTTCAGCAAGGGCCATCTGAAGCGAAGTCGCAAATTCCGTGAAGAATGGGTTTCGCAAATCGTTGATGACCAGACCAACAAGACCTGCGTTCGACTTGCGCATATTAGCGGCAGAACGATTATAAACATAGCCAATCTCGGCCATTGTCGCCCGGACAAGTTTACGAGTGTCTTCGCGGACATTAGGGCTGTTTTGAAGAACAAGACTGACCGTTGACTTAGATACGCCGGCCTTTTGTGCGACATCAATGATTGTTGGTCTGCGGGTCAAACTCATTACGCACATCTCTCCTGATCAACGTCGGCCTTATAGGTATGACGTCACACTTAGCAAACCAAGCTTGTTCTTTAAAACAAGACTGAACTTAGCCCGCTGCTTGAGCTCAGGCGATACCGGATGGCAAATCGAAAACCAAGATACCGTTTATACCAGAAACTGCGTTCGCAACCAACTTCGCCCCTAGCGCTTGGTGATCTGGGTGGTCCTGATAGCGTTGAAGCCCTTCCCAATCTGAAAACTCGACGATGAATCCGTGCATGAAGCCTCGTTCCATCTGCTCGGGGCTTTCACTTTTACCAGATGTTATGCGCAACAATCCTTCGATCTTGTTCTCAATTCGGTGAAGCTCTTCGAAGATTTTCGAGATTTTAGTTTCGCTAACGTTTGGCTTAAATTCAATCAGAACAATATGTTGAATCATTGCTTACTCCATTTCATACTTGGTTTTAATCATGTCTGCGGCCTTTTCGCCGATCATGATTGCTGCTGCATTTGTGTTGGATGAGATAACCGTGGGCATGATTGCGTTATCAACTACACGTAGCCCTTCGATCCCGTTAAATTGCAATTCGGGGTCCACAACGGCTTGGGCATCAACCCCCATTCTAGCCGTCCCGGCACAGTGATGTGATGTTTTAGAATGCTCGCAGATAAAGTCAAAATAGTCATCATCCGTTTTAATATCTGGTCCGGGAAGGCGCTCGGCCAAGATGTATTTGGATAGCGGCGATTGCGAAAGAATGTCCTGAGTGAGCTTCAGTCCCCTGATCGACATTTCGCGATCAAGCGGATCTTGTAGATAATTAGGATCAATCAACGGAGCCTTGGCCGGATCCGAACTTTGCAGCCGGACAGAGCCCCGCGATCTGGGACGCAAATAGCAGGAATTGAGCGTAATGCCACCTTGCGGCATCGCAGCCACACCGTGTTCAATGCCAGTTCCAAGCCCAAGGTGGAACTGGATATCCGGCGAGCGCGCACCCGGATCAGCATACCAAAACCCACCGGTTTCGAACAATGACGATGCCACAGGGCCCTTGCGTGCGAAAACATACTGTAGCCCAGCGATGGCGGCCCAATGTGGTTTTGCATAGCGATCATAGCTATAAGGGCCAGAGAGTTCGCTGATACAGTACAAATCCAGATGGTCTTGAAGGTTCGCGCCGACCTGTGGTTGATCAAGAACAACATCAATCCCAAGAGCTGCCAATTCATCTGCCGGACCGATCCCCGAAAGCTGTAACAATCGCGGTGATCCGACGGCACCGGACGACAAAAGCACCTCGGATTTGGCATTGAGGCGGGTCCCATCAATTAGTTCAACACCGGTTGCACGACCTTTTTCAACGATCAATCGACGCACTTGGGCACCGAGCTTTACCGTCAGATTCTTGCGATGCCGGTTCGGGGTGACATAGGCCATCGCAGCAGACGAACGCCGCACATTCCTTTGGTTCAATTGATAGAAACAAACACCGTCCTGGGTCGCGCCATTGATGTCCATATTCCGCGGAATTCCGAGTTCGGCAGCGGCATCGAAATACGCCTCGCAAATGGGCAGCGGCGCCCGCGGTTCGCTAACACCAAGTGGCCCGCCTTTGCCATGATACTTATTCGCATGAATTTCGTTGTCTTCTGCTTTTTTGAAATAGGGCAAAACATCATCATAGCCCCAGCCAGTACAACCCATCTGGCGCCAATCATCGTAATCTTGTGCATTCCCACGTGTATATATCTGCGCATTGATCGCGGATCCGCCACCAAGCACCTTGGCCTGTGTATAGCGAAAAACCTTATTCTGCATGTGGCGTTGCGCAACCGTGTCCCAACCCCAACTGCCAATGCCTTTGGTCATTTTAGCAAAGCCTGCAGGCAAGTGGTAAAACGGATGCTTATCGCTTCCTCCGGCTTCTAACAGCAAGACCTGCGCGGACGGGTCTTCGGACAAGCGCGCAGCAAGGACTGATCCGGCGGACCCACCGCCAATGATGATGAAATCATAGCCCATTTCCATATCGCTTCGCCCTCCTAGGCTAGACATGCTGATGCGTTAGAATAGTTGTCGATTGAGATAAGCATCATGCTGCCCAATCTTTTGTTTCAAGGTGTTCGGCTGTCCGAATGGCCAGCGCTGCAATTGTCAGGGCGGGATTGACCGCAGCCGAGGTTGGAAGAATTGATGCGTCCATGATGATCAAGTTTGGATGATCGTGACTACGTCCAAAGCTGTCTACAACGCTTGTCGCTGGATCATCACCCATCCGGGCCGTTCCGCACTGATGAGACGGCGTGCGCCGATCAAACGGTCGCGAAACAACGACCGGATAACCCGCTTTGCGAAGCAGACCTTTCAACTTGGATACAAGCCTAAGATGCGCGTCCCAGTTCGATCGTTTCCAGTCCAGAACAATCTGCCCGTCTTTCAGCGACACGCGGCTTTCGGGATTGGGCAGGTCTTCGGACATCGCATAAATGTCCACTGAACGCTTGGCTATCCAGTTCGCCAGAATACTCGGCAGCCCCGATGAAGCCTTCAGGATTGGGCCAGAAATCTTTCCAAGAAGTTGGATATTTCCAAGTGGCTCTCCATTTGGACCTCCCGTAAGGTAAAAGTCATTTACCATAAGCGTTTTTTGATAAACTGATGGGTTTGCGCGAAACGGATGAAGTGCCAATATCGCCGAACAGTTGTGGTTCATGAAATTTCGACCTACCTGATCGGATCGGTTGGCCAGCCCGTTCGGACGGTTATCATTGGCAGAGGCAAGTAGAAGGGCGGCACTTTGGATCGCACCAGCTGCCAGCACCACAATGTCTGCCTTAAGGACCTCTCCATTTTCCAGCCCTACGCCGTTAATGCGCCCGTCTGGCCCTTCGATTAACTTCGAGACCTTTGTTTGGGTTTGCAGGGAAACATTGCCATGTTTCAAAGCGGCTTTCAGGGCACCACTTTCAGCATCCAACTTTCCGGCATCGGTATTAGGGAATGCATCCCAAGGGGTCTTTGCCCGCGACAGCCATCGGTCAAGATCAACCCCAAGTGGGAGGAACGCGGGGTTTAACCCGACCGATGACAATCGTGCCCGCAAATCAGAGATTGCAGGTTCATCCGGTACAGGTCCGAATGGGTAGTCCGAAGTATGCGCAGGTTCTGTTTGATCCTCACCGATCTGGCCACGCACAGAATAAAGCTGTTCTGCTTGGCAATAATATTGCTCAAGGTCGTCATAGGTAATTGGCCATCCATGGGTGGTCCCACCCATATGTTTAAGAGGGCCGAAATCTTCAACCCGATACCTAAGAAGCACAGCGCCATAAAATTTCGAGTTCCCGCCAACATTGTAATAGTTACCGGGATTAAACGGCGTACCTTTGCCATCAAGCCATTGCTCATCCGGGCGATAATGCTCATCAATGAAAATCGCTTTGGCATCACGGTCATAAGCAGAGGGTCGCAAATGATCACCCCGTTCAAGGACGAGGATGCGCTTTCCAGTTGGGGCAAGTGCCGCCGCTATCGTGGCACCCCCCATCCCTGATCCAATGATGATCACATCAGCCTGTGTCATGGCTTGATGCGCTCTTCCGTTTTGGGGTCAAATGCCACAGCCTTGTCCATATCAATCGCAAAGTCGAAAAGCTGACCAGCGCACACAGTGGCGTCCGCGCGCATCCGTGCGATGATGTCCTTTCCGCCAAGTTCCATGGTGACAAATGTATCAGCACCAGCAGGTTCAGTGACACCAACGCGATTTTGCAGCGGCACTATGTTACCAGAATTGCGATCCGCGCCTTCAGGATCGGTGATTGATTCAGGCCGGATACCAAGCAGAATATCCTTTCCGTCCCATTCGATCATATTCGCTTGACTGAATTTCAAGGTTTGAATCGCGCCACTTGCATCCGAGATTTGCGCATGGGGCGTACCGTCTTGCGTGATGACTTTCGCGGGCATGACATTCATCGCCGGACTACCCATAAACGTGGCAACATAGACATTCGCGGGCGTGTCGTAGATTTCTTTGGGTGTCCCCAGTTGCTGAACATAGCCCTGATACATAACCGCAATTCGCGTCGAAAGCGTCATCGCCTCAATCTGATCATGCGTTACATAGACGATGGTGGTTTTAAGCTTCTCGTGCAGCTTCTTGATTTCCGTGCGCATATCTACGCGCAACTTCGCATCAAGATTCGAAAGCGGTTCGTCGAACAAGAACACGTCAGGATTGCGCACAAGGGCGCGACCCATGGCGACACGTTGGCGCTGGCCACCTGATAGCTGACCGGGTTTGCGGTCAAGCAGGTCTTCGATCTGCAAAAGCTTGGCAACATCCGCAAGCGCTGCTTCACGTTCCGGTTTCGGCACGCCGTGCATCTCAAGCCCAAAGGTCATATTTTGACCCACAGTCATATTTGGATAAAGCGCATAGCTTTGGAAAACCATTGCGATGTTTCGCTTGGACGGGTGCACGCCGTTGATAACGCGATCCTTAATCGAAATATCTCCCGAGGTGATGCTTTCCAACCCAGCAATCATGTTGAGAAGTGTTGATTTTCCGCATCCTGAGGGGCCGACCAGCACGAGAAACTCACCTTCCTGAACATCGATGTCCACACGATGCAGGACTTCAACAGTGCCGTAGGATTTGGTTACGTTTTGAATATCGAGAAAACCCATTGGATTATCCTTTCACTGAACCCGCCATAAGACCGCGAACGAAGTAGCGACCTGCGACGATGTAAACGAGGAGTGTTGGCAGAGCAGCTAGGATTGCCCCTGCAAAATGAACGTTGTATTCTTTGACGCCCGTTGATGACTGAACGAGGTTGTTAAGTGCGACGGTCATGGGCTGAGACTGCCCACCAAATGAGGCCCCGAACAGAAAGTCATTCCAGATATTGGTGAATTGCCAGATGACACAGACCACCGTGATCGGGCCAGATACTGGCAGCATGATCCGCCAGAAAATGCGGAAAAAACCTGCACCGTCAATCATCGCAGCTTTTACCAGTTCGGTCGGGAAGGATGCATAGTAGTTTCGGTAATAGAGCGTCGAAAAGCCAATCCCATAAACAACATGGACCAAGATTAGCCCTGGAATGGATCCCGCCAAACCAAGCTTTCCAAGCACAGTCGCCATTGGGATCAACACGATTTGAAATGGGATGAAGCAGGAAAATAGCAGCAGACCAAATATGATCTTGTCGCCGCGAAAGCTCCATTTGGTTAGAACATAACCATTAAGGGCACCGAGCACCGTTGAGATCGCAACCGCAGGCACAACCATCAAGATCGAGTTTAAGAAATAGGGCTTCAGCCCCGTAGGTTCCACCCCGATCTGCGCCGAGGACCAAGCCTGTTTCCATGGCTCGATTGTCCATGTGTCTGGCAGAGCCATCATGTTCCCACCGGTTATTTCTGCCAATGGCTTCAGAGAGTTGGCGACCATCACGAAAAGTGGCATCATGTAGAAAACCATGAAGATCAGAAGAATGCCGTAGATGAAGGCACGTGTTATGCCTCCGGTCCGAATGGCGGTGTCTTGCTCTGCAACAGCCATTAGTTCTTCTCCTTCAATTCAGCATAGAGGTAGGGCGTCATGATTGCGGCGATGGTCATCAACATGATCACGGCGGAGGCTGCACCTATTCCCATGGAGTTTCGCGTAAATGTGTAGGAATACATGAACGTTGCAGGGAGTTCAGTCGCACGCCCAGGGCCACCCCCTGTAAGCGCGATGATCAGGTCATAGGATTTCACCGCAAGGTGGGCGAGGATAACAAACGCTGAAAGAAATGCTGGCCGCAACAGCGGAATGACAATTCTGCGATAGAGGCTCCAATTAGAAGCCCCATCAATCTGTGCGGCTTTTAGGATTTCGTTGTCGATACCGCGAAGGCCCGCAAGAAACATTGCCATCACAAAGCCTGATGTCTGCCAAACGGCAGCGATAACAACAGTATAGATTGCCATATTGCGGTCTTTGATCCAGTTGAACTCAAAGCTTGCCCAACCCCAAAGGTGCATCGTGTTTTCGATACCTATCCCGGGGTCCATGATCCACTTCCAAGCTGTTCCGGTCACGATGAAACTAAGCGCCATCGGATAAAGATAGATCGGCCGAAGCAGACCTTCACCTCGGATTTTTTGGTCAAGCAGAATGGCGAGTGTCAGGCCGATCACTGTGCAAATGCCGATATAAAGCGACGCAAAAACCAAAAGATTGATGACGGCGGTCCACCACGCAGAAAGATTCCACAACTTAGCGTAATTTTCAAAACCGATCAGATCATAGCTGGGCAACATCTTGGAATCTGAAAAGCTCAGATAGATGGTGAGTGCAATGAAGCCATAAACGAATATTAACATCGCAGCCAATGACGGAGATAATACAAGCTTGGGAATCCATTCTTGCAGGCGCGTGCGGAAGTCAGTCTCAGAAGCATGTCGTGCCATGGTTCTTCCTCCACCGGAAAACCCGGCATTTGTGTTTTGGTTTGATGGTCTCACCCATTTTCAATATTGATCTTGGGTTAGGTCACTGAGGCAGCAAAAGGCCGCCTCAGTAGGAAGTAGTCGTGCTTACTGAGCGGCCTCAACAGCGTTGACGAGCTCTTCAACCGCAGTTGCAGCGTCGTATTCGCCATTGAAGTGGGCTGTAACGACGTCATAGATCGCATTCTTCACTGCAGCACGATTAGCATGTCCGTGAGCGATCGAGCCGACAAGGGTGCCACTTTCGGATGCAGCAGCCAGATCAGCCATTGCCTGTTGGCCGCAAGCGTCGAATGCGTCATTTGGTACATCGGTCCGCGCAGGGGCAGACCCCTTAACGACATTAAATGCAGATTGGAATTCAGGCGATAGAATAGCGCGCGCCATCTCGGCCTGCGCTGCTTTTCCTTCGGCGCTATCTACTTCAAACATCGCAAACTGATCGGAGTTGAAGCTGACAGTTCCTTCCGAACCCGGGACGCGGAAACAAAGAAAATCTTCGCCCGGAGTTTGACCGGCGTTGATGAATTCACCCTTGGCCCAGTCGCCCATGATTTGGAATGCGGCTTCGCCATTGATGACCATTGCCGATGCCAAATTCCAGTCACGGCCAGAGAAGTTATCATCTGCAAAGCCGCGCAACGTTGCCATGCGGTTGAAGACTTCTACCATCTGATCCGAACCCAGAGCTTCCGGATCGAGATTAATAAAGGCGTTTGTATAAAGTTCGACACCACCAACTGACAGAACAATGCCATCAAATACGGTAGCATCCTGCCAAGCCTGACCACCATGTGCCAGCGCAACTTTTCCGCTTGCTTTAACAGCAGTCATCGCAGCGACAAACTCATCCCAAGTTGTTGGTTGGGCGATGTTCAGCTCTTTCAAGATTGCTGCGTTTGCCCAAACCCAGTTGGTCGAGTGGACATTGACAGGTGCCGAAATCCAGTGGCCATCGTGCTTAGCAAAAGCAGCCAATGCTGCGGGAACGACCGCATCCCAACCTTCTTCAGCAGCAACCGCGTCAAGGTTCGCAAGCTTGTCTTCCTCAGCCCAATCCTGAATGTCAAAACCAAGCATTTGAACCGCTGTAGGTGCATCACCAGCAGTGACACGTGCGCGCAGTGTGGTCATTGCAGACTCTCCACCGCCGCCAGCGACTGGCATATCGATCCAACCGATTCCCTGGCCACCAAGATCGTCTTTCAGTACGTTGAGTGCTGCGGCTTCACCACCCGATGTCCACCAATGCAGAACCTCTACATCTTCAGCAGCCGCCATGCTTGTTGTCGCCATAAGAGCCATGGCAAGGGCTGTCTTCTTTCCAAAGTAACCACGCATTGAGGTATCCTCCCTGTTATTGCGTTAGTATTTGTCGCACCGACGATCTCTGTCAGTCCGATTTCACCCAAGGTGCCCGCGTGCGCCCTACGCGCATTACTAGGGATTTCACCTCAAGGAATTCTTCATATCCGTATTTTCCGATCTCACGCCCCTGGCCGGATTGTTTCATCCCGCCAAACGCCAGTTCTGGATATCCGTCCATCCACGTATTCGTCCAAACCGTTCCTGCTTGCGCACGTTTGCAGAACTCCAGGCAGGTGTGGACGTTTTCGCTCCAAACGCCTGCGGACAGGCCGTAAACGGAATCGTTAGCCAGCTTCATTGCTTCATCTAACGTCTTGAAGGTGAGAACCGTCAATACCGGCCCGAATACTTCTTCACGCACAATCGCCATATCGGGCGTTACGCCACGTACGACAGTAGGTTCGTAAAATTGGCTTCCCAGCCCGGGCACTGACAACGGCTGCCCGCCAATACAAACGTCTGCGCCTGCCGCGACGGCATCTTTGACATAGCCGTCAATTTTTTCCTGATGATCCGTTGTCACGATTGCGCCGACCTGTGTGTCGGGGTTCATTGGGTTACCAAAAGCAACTTTTCGCGACAGCTCAACAATCCGTTCGACAAAGGCGTCAGCAATGTCTTCATGTACGATAATGCGACTTGATGAATTACAGCATTGCCCAACGTTAAAATAGATACCAAACGTCACTGCGTCCGCTGCGTTCTCCAAGTCCGCGTCCGGGAAAATTACTTGCGGGTTCTTGCCGCCAAGTTCTAGCGCAACTTTTTTCAAAGTATCGCTTGCAGACTTCGTGATCATTTTGCCAACAGCAGTTGAGCCTGTGAATGTCACCATATCAACGTCGTCGTGTGTCGACATCATGCTTCCAACTGGATTGCCATTGCCTAGGACAATATTGCAAACGCCCGCAGGTAAGCCTGCTTGCTGCAACAAATCGCCCAGCATTGCCGTTGTTGAGGGGGTCATCTCCGATGGTTTGACCACGCATGTACAGCCTGCCGCGAGCGCGAAGGGCAATTTTTGACCGAGGATCCAAAATGGGAAATTCCAAGGCGTGATGATCGAAACAACGCCGATCGGCTCTTTTAAGATAACGCCAATCATATCATCGCCGAGGGTATTGTGGCTGTCGCCATGGGATGTCCGGGCAAGCGAAGCAGCATAGCGCCACAGATCAGCCGCCCCACCACATTCGCCGCGCGATTGGCTGATGGGCTTGCCGCTTTCAAGGGTTTCAATCACCGCAAACCGTTCGGTGTTCTCTTCGATAAGATCGGCAACCTTGTTCAATACCACAGCGCGATCTTTGGCGGAGAGGTTGCTCCAACGACCATCATCAAATGCAGCGCGCGCCGCCCGTATAGCGGCCTCTGTTTCTGCCTCGGTTCCAAGCGCTGCTTGACTCGCAAGCACGCCGTGCGATGGCGAAATACGATCAGAGACTTGTCCGCTTGCGCTGTCTACATAGTTGCCGTCTATGAAATGACGGGCCTGATAGGCCGCATCCGGCATCTTGACGGTTTGCTTGGAGAGCACATTTAAGTCTGACATATTCTAGTGTCCTGAGAAATCTGGTTTGCGTTTTTCACGAAAGGCGGCCACGCCTTCTTCACGATCTGAAGTGGCTGAAATGGCGGCACTTCCAAGTGCTTCGACCATTGCGCCACGGTCTTCGTTCTGCGCGGCGTGGATCATGGCCTTGGCTATTTCGACGGCGCGTGGTGACAAGGAAATCGCCCGTTCCAGAAGGGTTTCGGCAATTGTGCGTGGATCGTCGCCGACTGCCGCCACAAAGCCACAAGCCAAAGCGCGATCTGCTTTGATACGATGACCCAAAAGGGCCATTTCCTTAACCATTGGCTCTGGCATAAGCCGCATTAGGCGTTGGGTTCCGGACCAGCCAGGCACAATCCCGACGCTGGCTTCTGGCAAAGCCAGTGAGGCCTTGGAAGACATCACGCGCACATCACAAGCCGTGGCCAACTCCAGTCCGCCACCGAAGGCATGGCCGCTCAATACAGCAATGGTTGGCTTGGACAGGCGCGCGAGGCGGTCAAAAGTGCGGTGTCCGTCGCGCACCCAATGGCGCGAAAATTCAGCGGGGCTTAGATCACCCCAGCCGTTTATGTCTGCACCAGTACAAAACGCGCGATCCCCTTCGGCGGTGATCATTACCGCAGCAATTGTCGTATCGCGTTCAATCACTTTAAGATGCAAGGCAAGCTGCTGTAACATCCCGACAGTAAAGGCATTCATTTTAGCCGGATTATCGAGGCGAACCTCGGCGACCTTAGCATGGCGTATCAGGTGAACGGCGCTCATTTTCCCCACCCCATCGGAGCGTCGGCCAGAAGCGATAGTGGCAATGAAATCACATCTCGCGCGATCGTGACCCGTCCGCCTGAGGCCTCAACGATATCACGAATTGGGTCGATACCCGGCATGATTTCAGTCGCGACAAGCCCGTCGTCTCCCAAACGCATGACACAGCGTTCGGTGATATAAAGAACGTCCTGACCCAATTCACGCGCACGTCTTCCTGAAAATGTGACGTGTTCAACCGCTTCAACCATTTTGGTAAATTTTCCGGGAGACACAACATTAAGGCCTTCAGGGGTCAATTCAATATTCGCACCAGCTTCAAACCAACCTGAAAAGACGATCTTTTTTGCGCCGGATGTGATGTCGACAAATCCACCGCATCCAGCCGTCAGGTAGGGTTTTTTGCCTAGTTTGGAGACATTTACGTTCCCGGCGATGTCGACTTCCATGAACGACAAAAACGACACGTCAAAGCCGCCACCTTGGAAATAGATGAATTGCTGAGGTGACGGCACAAATGCGTCAGCATTGGAAGAACACCCAAAGGCAAAACCTGTAAGAGGCATACCACCAACAGCCCCTTGTTCAACGGCCCAAGTCACGGCTTCTGGGTGGCCTTCTTCTAATAAAATACGCGGCACCATCGCGCTGATACCAAAGCCTAAATTGGCAGTCATACCGGGTTGCAACTCCATCGCTGCACGACGGGCGATGACTTTTTCAACGCCATGTTCCGCCAAAGAGAAACTATCCCACGATCGTATCACTTGGCCTGAAATTGCTGGATCATACGGAGTTTCACACGTTTGTTTCTGATCAGGATCAACAACAATCAAATCAACAAGATGTCCCGGAACGCGCACGTCATGCGGGCGCATTGATCCCCGCTTTGTCACGCGGCTAACTTGCGCAATCACAAGGCCACCATGGTTTCGAACGCAAATTGCCTGTTCAAGCCCACCGAGATAGGCCCCTTCGTGTTCATAGGTCAGGTTGCCATGCTCATCCGCCGTTGTGGCCCGCAAGATCGCAACATTCGGTATAATATTTGGAAAATGCAGCCAGGTTTCGTCGGCGAATTTGACCCTGCTAACGATGGGCGCTTCTGCGCCTTTTGCGTTCATCGCGCAGCCTTCGCGAATCGGATCAACAAATGTGTCCATGCCGACTTTCGTCAGCACGCCGGGTCGATTGGCCGCTGCTTCGCGTGTCATGTCAAAAAGGATGCCAGACGGTACATTATACGCTGATATCCGGTTCTCGGCGATCATTTTCCAAATCTCAGGCATGGGTTTGGAGGAGGGGCCGGAAGGATAAGAGCCACCAAGAATACGTGTCAGAAGGCCATCTTTAGCGATATGATCGACTCCCTTGACACCATACATATCGCCGGCAGCAATTGGATGGATGGACGTCAAGTTTTTTGGATGCCCTTCATTGTCGAAGCGTTCACCAATCGCCCGCAAGACCAGATCAGGGCAGCCCAAAGACGAAGATGAGGACACCGTCACGATTGCATTGTCCGAAAGACACGCAGCAGCTTTCGCTGCGGTTGTTACCTTGCTCATGAGAGGTCTCCATATTGAACAACTTGACGTTTCCCCGAACGGGCCGCTTCGTGGACCGCTGTTGCGACAATCAATGACTTCACGCCGTCGACCCCCGTAGCAGCAGGCGCACCTTGCCCTGCGGCAGCCGCTGAAAATTGACGCACCGATTCAGAATAAAGACTGTGATCGGAAAATTGGATGGATCGGCTACCTGCTTGGCTCAAAAGTTCAATCGTACCAATAGGGTCTTGTGCCAACACTCCCTTTGCGATGATTGATCCTTTAGTCCCATGAACTTCGATGCCGGATTCAGCAAAAGGGTGGGTGAAGCTTTCATGGCTCATTACCATAACGCCAGACGGCATTTCCCAAACTGACATTGCAGAGTCTTCAACACCTTGCCCCATTCCTGAAACGCCCATCTGCGCCGAGACCTCTTGAGGATCTTCGCCAAGCAAGAACCGCACCACATCTGCGTTGTGGACTGTAAGATCTGGAATGACGCCGCCTCCTGCAGCAGGGTTGTCCAACCGCCATCCGCGCAAGTGTTTGGGCAGAAGAACCGCGTGAAAGATGCGCAAAGAAAGAACCTCCCCGATCTGGCCTTCTTCGATCAAATCACGAATAGACCGATGACTACCAGAACACCGGAGATGATGATTAGTTGCCAAGATGACACCCGTATCTTTTGCAGCCTTAACCATCGTGATTGCATCAAGGATAGACGTCGCCAGCGGCTTTTCACACAGAACGTGTTTACCTGCTGCGATGGCCTTCATCACTTGCTCGAAATGTTTTTCATTGGTTGAGGAAACATAAACAGCGGCCACGTCCAGATCGTTCAACGCTTCGGCAAGGACATCTGTTGCATGAGGGATGCCGCGTTGATTTGAGATTTCCTCCGCCCGCGCAACAGAGCCGCTAACCATCCAAGTAACTTGGCTGTCACCCTGCGAACGCACAGCATCAATCATGTATTGATTTGCAATTGTACTCGCACCGACCATCGCCCAGTTCATGATTAACTCCTCAATATGGAACGTTCCAATTTAAAACTATGGAACGTTCCACTTCAAGTCAATACCCTTGGCTGTCTCCAATAATTTTTAACATAATTAACATTATACGTTAGGCCTGTGTACGCGCAAAGCGATAATGTCACCCATGAGCAAAGCAGAAGTGTCACTCTCCTCGCAAAACGATGTGAGGATGAG
>JBPOFF010000022.1:0-44793 GCA_051251995.1 Sulfitobacter sp. | reverse complement strand
ATCACACCCGTTATGAAACTGAAAACAGCCGCCTGAATTCTACGGCTGGGCCCCATTAAAAATGGGGGGATTACCATCAGACCTCGCGGAATCTTTCTTTACCGACATCATCGGCGGGCTGGCTGAACCCCAAATCTCGGACCCAGATACCGTTTCTGATCTTAATGAGGTTATTGATGACATGATTGCAGTGGTGATTGCTTTGGAAGACGTCCAAAAAAACTATCACGCGCTACTTTTACAAGAGTTGGGCGATGGTGCGTTGGATGATGCGGCCTGATCATCGAAATTGCCTGACGCGACATAGACCCGCTGGTGTGAACTGGCGGGTCTCTGCGTTTGAGTCGACCGACATGCTGTTTTTGAGCCACACAACTGTAACACATTATCGTATCATGTGTTACACGCTGGACCATGTAAGTCATTGTTTTTCAACATTAATTTGAAATGGCTGGGGTGGAAGGATTCGAACCTTCGATCTCCTGTACCAAAAACAGTTGCCCTACCGCTAGGCCACACCCCAACTCTGAGGCGCTAATTAGTGGGCTGCGGCGCGGGACGCAAGACCGTTTTTCCGAAAAAGTCTATTCCTCGTTCGCATGGGCGCTGAGCAGGTCGTCGCGCTGTGGGTCTGCGCGTTCCTGATCGACAATCTTTTCCAGCTCTTTGTCTGCGGTTGCATTCACGTCTTGCACTGGCGCAGGTGCCGGAACGGGGTCTGATGGGGCGGCTTTTGCAGGTTTGGGGGGCTGTGCGGTTAGCTCGGCCAGATTTTCGATCCGGTAGCCGGGCAGAGGTGCCGACATATCAGCCGCATCAAATGCAGCTTGGGTCAGGCGGATCGCCTCGCTGCGGGCCAAAACCATGCTGGTTTTGTTTTGATCTATCCATGCGGCCAAGTTCAGGGTTACCCAAAAATCATCTACCGATTCAATCCAAACGGAGGCTTCTGGCGATTTCAGCACAAAGGGCAACGCGTTCAGGGTGTCTTCGGCCAAATGCCGGGCCTGATCCAGATCGACGCTCGGGCCGACCGAAAGCGCGAAGGTAAATCGCCGCTCTGCGTTGCGCGAGAAATTCACGATGCGGCTTTTGAAGACTGTCGAATTCGGAATACGAATATGATTGCCATCAAAGCTGAGCAGAATGGTCGCTCGGCTGGTCAGGCGGATCACTTTGCCGGTGTCGCCTTCAATTTCAACCGTATCATTGGGGCGGAAAGGTTGGCGGATTGATAACATGATTGAGGCGATAAAATTCTCGACCGTGTCGCGGACCGCAAAACCAATGGCAAGACCAACAATCCCAGCAGCCCCCAAAATCCCGGAAAGCAGTGCCGCAGCACCAACAATATCCAATGCGATGACCAAACCGGCAACGACAAAGACAAGCCGAATGATCTGGCGGTAAATATCAGCGATGAACGCGTTTGGGGCCAGCCGTTCCCATGGCTGCCGCATGCGTGCGATTAGAAAACCAAACAGGATGACCGACACAAAAACGCCAAAGGCAATCAGCGCCAAGGGCAAGAACGCGATTAACTGTGTCAGCCGTGCTTTGAACCGTGCCACTGCCGGGTTCAACCGTTTGACGACATCCGTGGTTTCAAAAACCTCGTTTTCTATCGCAACCACCCCTTCGACACGCCCGACAAGTTCGGTCAGGCGGACAGCACTTGCCGTGTCAAGCGCGGTGCCCCGAAGCGTGATAATGCCGGATGATACTGAGACGGTAATATCTTCATATCCGTCCAGTTCACCCAGAATATCACGCACCCGATTGGCGATCGCGGCGTCAGCATTGGCGCTGTCGGTGACAGTGATGGTGCCGCTGGGTTGTGTTGTCGTGGTCTGGGCAAGTGCCGAAAACGGCAAAGCGAAACAGAGCAATAGAGCGAGAATACGCATAGTAAAATCCGAAAGTAAAAATCAATGCGTTAGTCTAAGCAGCCTAAGGCAGCTTGGCAATTCTCAGGCGATGCGGGGCAGGCGGGCCTTATGACTGACAGTCTATCAAAATCGACCCACTGCGCGTGCCTGCTTCGACGGCTTCATGGGCCATCGCTGTATCTGCCAAGGCAAAGGTCTGTTCTACGGGGCAATGAAGCGCGCCATCTTCAAGTGCGTGATGCAACCGGTTGATCGTCGCGTCCCGTTGGCCACCGGGCAGCAGGTAGATCAACATGATGTCGATGGTGACGGCCTTGAACAGCAGCGGATAGAACGGCAGTGTCGGTTGCATTTCTTTGGCAGACCCATAGGCGGCGATACGTCCATTTGGTGCGATCACGGCTGTATCGGTTTCAACGTTCGCGCCAAATTCCACTTCGACAATTGTATCAAGAAGGTTGCCGTTGTTGGCCGCAAGGATTTGGGCGGATAAATCAGCGCTGGTGTAATCCAGCGCAACGTCGGCCCCCGCGGCAGTAACCTGATCTTGGTCTTTGCCGCTGCATGTCGCAATCACGCGCGCGCCACCCCATTTGGCCAATTGCACCGCCAATAGCCCAACCGTACCGGCACCGCCTTGGATTAACACAGTTTCGCCCGCAACCCCGCCGTTGCCAAACACCGCATGACAAGCGGTTAACCCCGGAATGCCCAGACTGGCACCCACGTCGAAACCTATGCCCTTTGGCAAGGGAACGGCCTGATAGGCGGGCAGGGTGATGTGGCTGGCGGCGGTGCCGTGGCTGCGTTGCCATTGGCCGTTCCAGATCCAAACCCGCTGTCCAATGCGGGCTTGATCGACGCCTGCACCAACCGCTTCAATCTCTCCCGCGCCATCGCTGTGCGGGATGACAAAGGGGAAAGGTGGTTTGGTCACTCCGGGGCGCGACCCGGCACGGGCTTTGACGTCTGATGGATTTACCCCTGACAGGGCAAGGCGCACTTTGACCTCACCTGCTTTTGGGGCAGGCGTATCAATTTCCACCATACCAAGCACGTCACGCGCCGCACCGAAGTGAGTGTATTGAATGCTACGCATGGGCGGGTCCTTTTGATGGGGTCTTTCCCAAGAGTACCGGGATTGTGCGGAATTGCCAGTGCGTGTGACAGGCAAACGGAGGTACGCCTCAAGGAGACAAAGGATTGATGATCAAATACTGTAAATGGAGCGTTTACGGTATTTTTTCGAATTTATTAGCGGTCATTTTGAAACGACTATGCTGCGTTTAGTCCCGCAGTTCGCTGGCCGCGACTCCCCAGATACGCGCCTTTGGTGCCCAGCCTTTGAAACCACCTGACCGCAATTCGCACCATTCCGTATCACACCCGCCCAACCGGGCAACCACGCCCAACTCAAGGGCTGCTGTCACGGGGGCATTGGCATCGGGGCGGGCGTGCAATTTCAACATGTCTTGTTCGACCAAAACCGTGCGGGTGCCAGACAGCAAAGAATAATGCACCCAACCACCCATGCCGTCGCGGTCTTCGACCCGGCGCCAATGGCCGTGTTCTGCTGTGATGCGCAGCGGCATATCGCGGCGTTTGAACACCCAATCAATCCGGTGTGACAAGGACGGACCACGCCGCACGTTGCCTTCTGAGGCTTTCATCGACACGAACCGCGGCACAGGCAGATTGGTAACAGCACCCATTTCTTCGGCAAAAAGCTTGCCTGTTAGGGTGATCATCATAAGCGACGCCAAAAAGGCGCTTATCAAAGTTCGGGTTTTCATGGTGCTGCCTGCACTGACGTAAATGATTTGTTTGCTCTTTTGCCCCGCGAGGTTCTTGTGCCTCGTCGCTGCTTGGGACACCATGCCTTTCAAAGATGCGTGCGCCAAGGGCGGGGAGAGCAAAGATGACAAAGAATCGGTTGAGTGTTGTAGTCACGCGACGGTTGCCGGAGGTGGTTGAAACCCGCCTGAGCGAATTGTTCAACGTGACGTTGCGCAGTGATGATACACCAATGACCCGTGCTGAACTGGGGGAGGCCATGAAAACGGCTGATATCCTGGTGCCGACAGTGACGGATGAAATTGACGCAGCATTGATCACGCAAGCCGGGGACCGTTTGAAGCTGATCGCCAATTATGGTGCTGGGGTTGACCACATTGATGTGGCTACCGCCCGTCAACGCGGTGTTTTGGTCAGCAATACGCCCGGTGTGTTGACCGATGACACCGCTGATATGACCATGGCCCTTATCTTGGCTGTCACCCGGCGGATGTCCGAGGGTATGAGCGTCATGCAGCACGGCAATTGGCAAGGATGGGCGCCCACGGCACTGTTGGGGGGGCGCATCGGCGGGCGGCGATTGGGTATTTTGGGCATGGGGCGGATAGGTCAAGCCGTGGCGCGCCGCGCGCAGGCCTTTGGGATGCAGGTGCATTACCACAACCGCAAACGCCTGCATGCCCAGACAGAGCAGGCATTGGAAGCCACCTATTGGGAAAGCCTGGATCAGATGGTGGCGCGGATGGATGTGATCAGCATCAACTGTCCACATACCCCCAGCACCTTTCATCTGATGAACGCGCGACGGCTGAAACTGATGAAACCTGATGCGGTGATTGTGAACACCTCGCGCGGTGAGGTGATTGACGAGAATGCCCTGACCCGCATGTTGCGGGCCGGAGAGATCAAGGGGGCGGGTCTGGATGTCTATGAACGGGGCACCCAGATCAATCCGCGCC
Organism: Sulfitobacter sp.; assembly: GCA_051251995.1. GTDB lineage: Bacteria > Pseudomonadota > Alphaproteobacteria > Rhodobacterales > Rhodobacteraceae > Sulfitobacter. The sequence goes on along the minus strand of JBPOFF010000022.1, from coordinate 40,151 downwards.
TGCGGGAATTGGATAATGTTGTTTTACTGCCGCATATGGGATCGGCCACATTAGAAGGGCGCATTGAGATGGGCGAGAAGGTGATTATCAACATCAAGACCTTTGATGATGGCCACCGTCCACCGGATCAGGTTGTCCCGTCCATGCTTTGATTCAGAAGTGCGGCTGCGCCGCGCGCAATTTTATTTTACTGTTGAGGGGGCTTTGCCCCCTCAAACTCCCCCGGATATTTAAGGCCAAAAAGAAAAGGATAATAAGATGCGGTTAATATTCTCTTTGATTGGGATGATCTGTGCTGGGGCAGTTTCTGCGCAACAGGCCGCGGATGCGGTGGCACCAGAAGCGTCGGGCGCAGGTGTTTTTGGAGGCATGTCGCCAGCGGTGACGGCAGCGCTGACTGCTAAGGCATCAGGTAAATCTATTGTGGCGCAAAATTGGATGGTTGCAGCGGCAAATCCGTTGGCGGTTGAGGCTGGTGCAGCCGTGCTGGAACGCGGCGGGACGGCAGCGGATGCGTTGGTCGCGGTTCAGGTGGTGCTGGGGTTGGTTGAACCACAATCCTCCGGGCTTGGGGGCGGCGCATTTCTGGTTTGGTATGATGCGGAACAGGATGAGGTCACCACGCTGGATGGGCGTGAAACCGCCCCGTTGGCAGCAACACCGCAGTTGTTTCAGGATGAGACTGGCACGCCGCTAAAGTTTTTTGATGCGGTGGTGGGCGGACGGTCTGTTGGCACACCGGGGACACCAGCGATATTGGCGGCGGCGCATGCCCGTTGGGGAACCTCGGCTTGGTCCGATTTGTTGACCCCTGCAATTGATCTGGCGGAAAGCGGGTTTGTCGTATCACCACGCTTGGCGGGCTTGGTCGCGGATGATGCAGAACGGCTGGCAAGTTCCGCAACGACAGCGGCATATTTCCTGCCGGGTGGGCAGGCAGTGCAATCTGGTGATGTTTTAGTCAATCAAGCCTATGCAGATACATTACGGTTGATGGCGGGTGACGGGGCCGCGGCGTTTTATGCTGGCGATTTGGCGCGCGATATCGTGGACACGGTAAAAGGCGCGGCCAACCCCGGCGTCTTGTCAGAATTAGATATGGCGATCTATCAGGTCAAGGAACGTCCAGCGGTCTGCGCGCCCTATCGCGGACATGATGTCTGCGGGATGGGGCCTCCTTCATCCGGTGCGGTGGCCGTGGGCCAGATTTTGGGGCTGTTAGAAGGCCATGACCTGAGCGCCGGGCCGCAGGACATCGAAGTGCGCCGGTTGATCGGCGATGCCTCGCGGTTGGCCTTTGCGGATCGGGGGCGGTATTTGGCGGATAGCGATTATGTGCCGGTGCCAGTCACGGGCTTGTTGGATCCTGCGTATCTGGCGCAGCGGGCGAAACTGCTCGCGGGCGATGATGCCTTGCCTGAGGTGGCACCGGGCAATCCGGCTTTTGATCATGCGTCAAATTGGGCAGACGATGTGGCGATTGAACTGCCTTCGACCTCGCATATCTCCATCGTAGATGCCTTTGGCAATGTGGCAAGTATGACCACGACCATTGAAAATGGCTTTGGGTCCAGGCTGATGGTGGGTGGATTTTTGCTCAACAACGAGTTGACCGACTTTTCCTTTCGCAGCCATGTCGATGGCGTGCCGATTGCCAACCGGGTTGAGCCGGGCAAACGGCCGCGATCGTCCATGGCGCCAACAATTGTTCTGAAAGACGGCAAACCCGTGCTCGCCGTCGGCAGCCCCGGCGGCAGTCGGATCATCGGTTATGTCGCGGGGGCAATCATCGCGCATCTGGATTGGGGCATGGATGTGCAGGCCGCTGTCAGTACGCCCCATGCGGTCAATCGCTTTGGCACCTATGACCTAGAAGAAGACACTGAAGTAGCTGATCTGGCCGAAGGGTTAGGGGCATTGGGTTTTGACGTTGGCACCCGGGCGCTGACATCTGGGCTGCATATGATTGCAATTGGCGATGATCTGCGCGGCGGGGCTGACCCGCGCCGCGAAGGGATCGCATTGGGGGAATAGCATATGGTGCAAGCGGTTGATCTGCCACGTAACGAAGCGGGCATTGCGACGGTGCTAGGCGTCTTAAAACAACAGTTTGGCGAACGCTTTCAGACCGGGGCGGCCATCTGTGAACAGCATGGACATACGACAACCTGGATCAAGAATCAGGTGCCGGATGCCGTGGTGTTTGCCCAATCGACACAGGACGTGTCTGACATTGTTAAGGTCTGTGCCGCCCATAAGGTGCCGATCATTGCATTTGGCACCGGCACGTCACTAGAGGGACAGGTGAATGCCCCGGCGGGTGGTGTTTCTGTGGACCTGACCCAGATGGACAAGGTGCTTGCCGTGAACGCGGGGGATCTGGATTGTCGTGTGCAGCCGGGGGTGACCCGCGAGGCGCTTAATACCCACTTGCGCGATCAGGGGTTGTTCTTTCCAATTGATCCGGGGGCAAATGCGTCGCTGGGTGGGATGACCGCGACCCGTGCATCGGGGACCAATGCCGTGCGCTATGGCACCATGAAAGACAATGTGCTGAGCGTTGAGGCGGTGATGGCAGATGGGTCGATCATACGCACCGCATCGCGCGCCCGCAAATCGTCTGCAGGCTATGATCTGACCCGGCTGATGGTCGGCTCTGAGGGGACATTGGGGTTGATCACTGAAATTACCCTGCGCTTGCAGGGCATCCCTGAGGCAATATCAGCGGCGAGGTGTTCGTTCCCCAGCGTTGATGCAGCCTGTCAGACGGTGATGGCGGTTATTCAATATGGGTTGCCGGTGGCACGCATCGAATTGCTGGATGCGTTGGTGGTCAAGGCGGTGAACGCCTATTCAAAACTGGACCTGCCCGAAACCCCTTTGTTACTGCTCGAATTTCACGGGTCAGAGGCGTGTGTGGCAGAACAAGCTGAGACATTTGGCATGTTGTCCGGAGAATACGGTGGCACCGGATATGCCGCGACCAGCACAACCGAAGAACGCAACAAGCTGTGGCAAGCCCGTCATGATGCGTACTGGGCGATGCTGGCACTGCGTCCGGGGTGCAAAGCTGTGGCAACGGATGTTTGCGTGCCTATTTCAAAGCTGGCGGACGCGGTAACTGCCGCAGAAGCAAAAGCAACAGAACTTGGCCTGATTGCCCCGGTGGTTGGACATGCCGGGGACGGCAATTTCCATGCATCAGTACTGATCGACATGGAGGATACCGATGAAGTGGCCCGTACTGAGAGCTTTGTCAGCTGGTTAAACGATATGGCGATTTCGATGGATGGAACCTGTACCGGGGAACACGGCATCGGGCAGGGCAAAAAACCCTATCTGATCAATGAATTGGGCGGCGCTGTCGATGTCATGGGGATGATCAAGCGGGCGTTGGATCCCGACAACATTATGAACCCCGGTAAGATATTGCCAAATTAATCCGGTTAGTTTGTCTTTGAACAGGTCGATCATTGCCGCCAGCAGCTACCCTCCTCCTGATTGCAGTTGAAGGCCGGGCGCGATTTATATCTCTGGTTCAGTCTGATCAGCATGACGGGTCCGGTAAGGGCGAATTTTGTTGGCAGCGTCATATCGAAATGCCCATAGGTCGGTTTTTTGCGATGTTGGGTCGGCTGGTGCGTGCGAATGCGCCGACATCCGACTAAAACGGGATCAAATCTTGTCCAAGGGAATCGACATATGAAAACGCAGGTCAAAGCATTGGTTGTGGGCGGCGGTGCCGTTGGGACGTCGATTGCCTATCATCTGGCACGGGCCGGGTGGGATGATGTGATGTTGCTGGAACGTGACGAACTGACCTCTGGGTCCACATGGCATGCGGCGGGTTTGCTGCCCTATTTCAACATGTCCTTTGCGACGACCCATATCCACGACTATTCCATCAAGTTCTACAAAACGCTTGAGGAAGAAACCGGGCTGAACGCGGGTTTTGCCGTGGTTGGTAACCTGCGTATGGCGCAGACCAAAGAGCGTATGGATGAATACATGCTCTACGCCTCAACGGCCGAAACCTGCGGCGTGCCCTACGAATTTTTGACGCCAGATGAGGTCAAGGCAAAATGGCCGCTGATCCGCACTGAGGATCTGGAAGGCGCGCTATATCACCAGACCGATGGCTATATTAACCCCGCAGATGTGACCATGGCGATGGCCAAGGGCGCGCGCCAACGGGGCGTGATGATTGAGCGCAAATGGCAGGCCGACGCGTTTCATTGGAATGGGACACATTGGGAAGTTACGGCCACCAAGATGGTCGAAAAGGGCGGTAACCTTGTGCCGTCTGACGAACAGATCGTTATTACGGCGGAACATGTGGTGACCGCGAGCGGCAACCACGCCCAACGCACTGCAAAAATGCTGGGCATTAAAATGCCCGCGATCCCGGTCGAACATCAGTTCATCGTCATGGATCAGGACGCGGAACTGGTCAAATGGCGCGGCGAAGGCAATGCGGAGCACCCCGTTGTGCGTGACGCCGATGCGCAATCATATGTTCGCGAAGAACGTGGCGGCTGGATTTTGGGTGTCTACGAGAAAAACGCGCCCGCACGGTTTGAATACGGCGTGCCGGACAGCTTCCGGGCTGACCTGTTCCAGCTTGATCTGGAACGGATCGAGAGCCAGTACGAGGCGATGATACACCGGGTTCCATCATGTGAAGACTCTGGCCTCAAGGACGATTTCAACGGCCCGATTTGTTATACGCCTGATGGCAATCCGCTGGTTGGCCCGGCACCGGGTCTGCGCAACATGTGGCTGGCCGAAGGGTTCTCGTTCGGGATCACGGCGGCAGGCGGCACAGGGTATTATCTGGCGCAGTTGATGGTTGAGGGCGAGGCCGAGATCGACATGGCGTCGCTCGACCCCAAACGTTACGGCGATTGGATGACCACCGAATTTGCCGCGCGTAAGAACGAGGAATGCTACGATCACGTCTATATCCTGCACCACCCGGATGAAGAACGCCCCGCCTGCCGTCCGTTGCGAACATCGCCTGCCTATGACCGTCAGGCCGCACGCGGTGCACAATTTGGCTGGGTCAACGGCTGGGAACGCCCCAACTATTTTGCCCCCGCAGGGTTTAACGACCACGACGCCCGGTCTTTCCGGCGCGGTGGCTGGTGGCAACATGCGGTGGAAGAGGCCAAGGCAATCCGTGACGGTGTTGGCCTGATCGACGCTACGGCATTTACCAAACACGTCGTCAAAGGCCCCGGTGCAACCGCGTTCCTTGATTGGTTCACCTGTAACAAGCTGCCGTCCGTGGGTCGTATCAACCTGACCTATGCGCTGACAGGCGCGGGGACAACGCGCACAGAATATACCATCGTGCGGATTGCACAGGATGATTATTATCTGGTCTCAGCTGGCGCTTGGACAGCCTACGACAGCGACTATCTGCGCAAGGCGATTGAGGATAAGTTGCCCGAATTCGGCTATATCGAATGCCACGATGTGACTACACAGTGGGGCGTTTTTGCCATCGCGGGGCCGAAATCACGCGACGTGCTGAACGAGATCGTCAAAGACGGCGACCCCTCAACCGTGCTGTCGAACAAGCGGTTTCCATGGCTGACCATGCGCAATATCGAACTCGGCATGTGCCCGGTGCGCGCGATCCGCGTGGCCTATACTGGGGAATTGGGTTGGGAATTGCACCACCCGATTGAGATGCAGAATTACCTGTTTGATCAGTTGGAAAAGGCTGGCGAAAAGCATGGGATGAAGCTGGTCGGTGCACGTGCGCAAAACTGGCTGCGGCAGGAGAAATCTTACCGCGCATTTGGCACTGAATTGGGCCGTGATGCGACCCCGCTTGAGGCCGACCTGCCGCGCTTTGTTGATCTGGGCAAGGATTTCCACGGCAAGGCGGCGATGGAAGCACATGGGATCAACGCAAAATGCGTGACCCTGTTGATCGACGGCCCAGATGACGCGGACCCGTGGGGCCGTGAGGTGCTGTATCACGCGGACGGACGCACCGGGCGTTTAACATCCGGGGGCTATTCGGTGGCGTTCGGAAAGTCGATTGGTATGGGCTATGTGAAACCGGAACACGCGGTTGTTGGCACCAAACTGAAAGTCAAAATGTTTGATCAGTTGTGGGATGCAGAGATCGTCGAAGACAGCCCCTATGATCCGAAAAACACAACAATCCGGGTGGATGGCTAAAAGAAATACGGGGTCGGGCAGCAATGTCCGGCCCCATTTCATTCAGATTGGTTTATCTACCGCGCCCGCGCGGTGACCCATTGGTTCCACTGTGCGCGGGTGCCGCTGTACACATTCAAATCAACTTCACCGACAATGCCGGGGACGACCCCAGTGGAAGAATATTGCCAAAACGTCCAGCGCTGACCGGGAAAGGCCTCAGAGGGGCGCTTGGCTGTGGATCGCAGCCAGAATTCATACCCACTCAGCCGGCCCAATTCGTTTTCACGGTAGAATTTAGGCGTCGTATAAATAATCGGCGTTTGGCCATAATGTGCGGTCACAATCTTCAACCAACGGCGCATTTGATCACGTACTTCTGCCCCCGGCGGGCGCACGGTGGCGCAGGTGGGTGAAAACGGGTTCCACTCCATGTCCAGAACGGGCGGTAACATATTGCCGCGCGGCACGTTGCGGATGAACCACTGGGCTTGCACCTCGGGCGTCGTGCAGAAGTAATAGAAATGATAAGCCCCACGCGCCACACCCGCTTGACCCGCACCGCGCCAGTGGTTTTTGAACTCTGTATCCAGCAAATCACCGCCTTCGGTGGCTTTGATAAAGGCGAAATTCACCCCGTTGCGGCGGGCAGTGTTCCAATCAATGCTGGTCTGAAACCGCGCCGCGTCGATGCCGTGCACTGGGTAACGCGCGGGTTGGCGTCCGGCAAAAGAAACCAGATGGTTGTCATTGAAATTGGGCGCAAACAACGCACCGGGGTCGGCAGGCGGGGCGCTGGCACGCGGTGCGCCACACGCGGCAAGCGCCAGTAGTCCAAGTAATGTCAGGCGGCGTATCAGGGTCATGGGAGATGCTTTCTGGCGACAAAGGCAAGGTTGTTGGCGGGCATGGCAACGGTATGATCAAGCGTTAACCCAGCATCGCTGAGCATGCGGATGATGTCGAGGTCGTCTTTGTAGCCGATGTTGGGGTCAGCGGATTTGAGGTCAGCGTCGAAGTTGGCGTCGCCTTCACTGATCAAAACGCCACTGCGTTTGAAGGGACCATAAAGGATCAATGTGCCGCCGGGGGCGAGGGCCGAAGTCGCCTCTGAAATCAAGGTCGTTGTTGCGGTCGAGGAGATCAGGTGCAACAGATTGACAAGCAGGATCAGGTTGCGCGGCCCGTGGGTGGCCCCCCAACCGGGCGCTGTTGCATCCAATGGTATGGAGGCTGCCACATTACGCAGCCCCATCTCCGCAACATAGGCATCAATACTGGCACGACGGCTTGGATCAATTTCTGTGGGCTGCCAATGCAGGTCTGGTAATGCCGTGGCAAAGGTTGTGACATGCTGTCCGGTGCCACTGGCAATTTCCAATGCGCTGCCGCTGTTGGGCGCATATTTGATCAGCATCGCGCAGATGGCATCGGCGTTGCGCGCAGCTGATGGGGCGTGCAATTTCACATCGCTTGTGGTGGTGACGATGCTGGCACTGGATGGCAATTTTCCTGTCACGGACGCAACCTGTCTGGGATCAGCTGTACTACCACATCAGGGGACAGGGCAGGGGGGCGGCCCATCACCAGATCGGCCAGAAATTGCGAGGCGGCAGGTGCCGTTTGAAAACCATAGCCCCCCTGCGCTGCACACCAGACAAATCCCGTATCTTCGGGGTCTGGGCCTAAAACCAAGGCACGATCAGGTGAGAAACTCCGTAAACCAGCCCACGAACTGAGCAAACGCGTCACCGGTTCAGTCACCATGTTTTCATACCGCGCCAGCCCTTCGGCCAGGACCATATCGTCGGCCCAAGCGTCATGGGGTTCTACCGGGTCTTCTTCTGCGGGTGACACCAGCAGCGCGCCTGCGTCCGGCTTGGCGTACCAGGTTTCACCCACGCCAAAAAACATCGGCCAAGCAGAAACATCATGCCCACCCGGCGTAGGCAGCCGGGCCATGGAGCGGCGATTGGGAACAATCCCTAAAGGCGCGATGCCCGCTAAGACAGCGACTTGATCTGCCCAAGCGCCTGCGGCGTTGACCAGCAAAGGCGCGGTGTATGTCGCGTCATTGGCCGTGACCTGCCAGCCCGCGCCTGTCCGGGTGATGGCCTGAACCCCGGCCCTTGTGATCACTTGCCCACCGTTGCCCCGCACAACGCGGGCAAAATCCTGTATCATCCGGTCCGTATCAAGATCATAGGCGGCGGCGTGATAACCTGCGTAAGCAATTTTGTCCGGGTTCAGAATGGGCACCAATCCCCCCGCCTCCGCAGGGGTGATGTGGTCCAGACCCATTGTGTTCAAATCTTTGATGAAAGCAGTTTTTTCCGAAGCTTGCGCTAAGATCAATAATCCGCGCGGGCTGAGATACCCGCCGTTTGCCTCAAAATGGTACTCTGCACTGGCTTTGTTCAGCGCGATTGTGCTGGGCAAGCCATAGTTTTCCTCAAAAAGAGCCGCAGACCGACCTGAAGCATGATAGCCAAGCGCGGTTTCGCGCTCCAACACCACTACGTTTGCATCAGCTGACAAACGTGCCGCCGCGGAAATCCCGGCAATACCGCCACCAATAACGATGATGTCTGTCATGATTGTTCCTCAAGCCGGTCTGTCGCAAGTGGGGGAGTGGGCGATAGCAATGCGATTTGGGCGTAGATTTCTGGTGTCATGTCAAAGGTCAGCGCCTCAAGCGATGGCTGTAATTGCGCAACAGAACGGGCAGAGATGATCGGTGTTGGGACCGTTGGATGCGCAGCAGCCCAAGCCACGGCAAGTGTCGCCGGGTGAACACCTATCTCAGCCGCCAATGCGTGCAAACCCGTGGCCGCCTTGTGCATTGTATCTTGGCCATAACGGGCAGCATATCGGGTGTCTTCGGTCAAACGCCCGGTGCCGCCACCCGTATATTTCCCGGTCAAAAGGCCACCGCCCAATGGCGAGTATGGTGCAACAAGGATACCAAGATCATCAGCCATCGGCAGAATTTCAACTTCGGCCTGACGTTTGACCAGATTGTACATCGGTTGGATCACTGCAATTGACAGATCAAACTTCGCGGCAATGCCCGCCGCTTTCACCACCTGCCATGCTGCAAAATTAGACAGGCCAATGTGGCGAATGTGCCCGCGCGCCTTTAGGTCTGCCATCGCCTGAAAACTCTCATGCAGATCGGTGTCGGGGTCAAAACGGTGCAAATAAAATACGTCAAGGACATCAAGTCCCATACGCTTGCGCGATGTTTCAGCAGAATTAAGGATGTTATGACGACTTGACCCTCGGTCATAGGCGGCTTTGGTGGCAACAATGATTTCTTCTCGCCTGTCCTCCAAGAAACTGCCCAGCAGGGTTTCAGAGGCCCCATCGGTATAGACATAGGCGGTGTCAAAGTGGGTGATCCCGGCCTCAACACTTGCGTCAAACATCGCGCGGGACTGGGATGCATCGGCCCGACCACCAAATTGCATAGTGCCAAAGGCAAGGCGGCTGGCGGGGGTGCCGCTGATACTGGAGAGGGTATGTTTCATTCGTAATTGGTGGCACGGTGTGGCGCGCTATGCAACGGTCAGCAGAGCGATTTACGGGTGGAGAATGACAAGATGATCATACGCGACAAGATAGATTTAACTGGGGCGGATCGGGATGCCAAAGGGCCGGGCTGGACCAGCCTGAGGTTGCTGGTGAAATCGGATGGTATGGGCTTTCAATGACCGAGACAGAGGTGTTGCCGGGGGCAATGCTTCAGCTTGAATATAAACACCACATTGAGGCGTGTTACTGCATTGGCGGGATGGGCATGGTGTGCGAGGTGGGTTCCGGCAAAGAACACCTTATCAAGGTTGGTGTTCTTTACGCGCCGAACCAACATGACAAGCATGAAGTCCATGTGCCGTTGGGTGGTTTGCCACTGCGCTTGATCTGTGTATTTTCCCCGGCCTTGCAGGGGGATGAGGTACATGGGCCGGATGGGAGTTATCCGGCGGGCGATTGACGTCTGTTAAATTGCTTTGTGCGAAATTTTGATTTTGATACCGGTTAGGGCAAACATGAAAATCCCCAACCCGCCGTAAAACCGCTTGCTCAAATGGGTTTATGTGAACTCTGCCAGTTGCTGGTATGCTTTTAAAAAAGGGCAGAGCATAATTGCTAGCTCTATAAAAAAGCCCCGCCAGTTTGGCAGGGCTTTTCAGAGTGAAATATGATCGTCAATTATTGCGGGATATCGCCTTCGATACCTTCAACATAGAAGTTCATGCCAGCAAGCGTGCCGTCATCAGCAGTCGCACCATCCGCCAGAAACTCGCTGCCGTCCTGCTTGTTCAGCGGACCTGTAAACGGGTGGTAAGAACCGTCAGCGAGTGACGCTTTTAGCGCCAGCGCTTCTTCTTTAACATTTGCCGGCACTGCATCTGAAATCTCACCGATGCCAACCATGCCAGCGCCAATGCCATCCCATGTATCCGTGCTGACCCATGTGCCATCCATCACGGCCTTGGTGCGCGCGATGTAGTAGGGGGCCCAATCGTCGATGATCGACGACACGCGCGGTTTTGGTCCGTATTGCGCCATGTCGGATGCCTGACCAAAGGTGATCACATTGCCCGCTTCTTGCGCTGCGGCTTGCGGTGCGGTGGAATCGGTGTGCTGCAAAATCACGTCAGCACCTTGTTCGATCAGAACCTTGGCCGCGTCCGCTTCTTTTGCGGGGTCAAACCATGTGTAGGCCCAAACGATTTTGAACTGCACATCCGGGTTTACTTTGCGCGCGTGGATGAAGGCAGAGTTGATGCCACGGATCACTTCGGGGATCGGATAAGACCCGATGTAACCGATGATGTTGGATTCAGTCATCGAACCCGCGATGTGGCCCTGAATTGCACGGCCTTCGTAGAAACGCGCAGAATAGGTTGAGACGTTGTCGGCGCGCTTATAGCCCGTCGCGTGTTCAAATTTCACATTCGGGAATTTCTTGGCGATGTTGATCGTTGGGTCCATATAGCCAAACGACGTGGTGAAAATCAGGTCAGCACCGTCAAGCGCCATCTGCGTCATCACACGCTCGGAGTCTGGGCCTTCGGCCACGGATTCGACAAATACGGTCTCAACCTTGTCGCCAAATTCCTTTTTAACGGCCAAACGACCCTTATCATGTTCATGTGTCCAGCCGCCATCCCCGATGGGGCCAACATAGACAAACCCAACTTTAGTTTTGTCTTGTGCGATGGCGGACGTCGCCAGACCAAGCGCCAGTGCGGCCCCGGTCAAAAGTGCAGATATTTTCATTATAGTTCCCCGTTTTTTTCGCCAGTGGGCGGCGATGTTGATATTGGCCCCTAACTTGAGGCGTGGAAATTACGACCAAGCGAGGCAGGTGCCGCTGACTTGTCCGCAGAAAGGATCACCAGCACAATGATGGTGATAACATAGGGCGACATTGCCAGATACTCGACCGGAATGGCAACGCCTGCACCTTGAAGATTAAGCTGCAATTGAGTGATGCCGCCAAAAAGATAGGCACCAAGCAGCAGACGCCAAGGTTTCCATGATGCAAAGACAACCAGCGCGAGTGCAATCCAGCCCACGCCTGCTGTCATCCCTTCGGTCCATTGTGGCACGCGGATCAGCGAAATATACGCGCCGCCAGTACCTGCACAGGCCCCGCCGAACATGATCGCCAGGGTCCGAATGCGTACAACCTTGTACCCCAAAGCATGTGCCGCATCGTGGCTTTCACCCACCGCGCGCAGGATCAACCCGGCACGGGTGAATTTGAGTGCCGCCCAAACCGCTGCAACAAGCGCAATACCGAGGTACAAGATAATGTCATGGGTAAACAGGATTGGGCCGAGCACCGGGATGTCTGTCAGCGGGCCAAAGTTGATATCCCCAAGCCGTGGCGGTTTGACCCCAACATAAGACTGCCCCAGCAGCGCCGAAAGCCCAAGGCCAAACAACGTCAACGCAAGACCAGACGCAACTTGGTTCGCGAGCGTAACCTGTGTAAGGAACGCAAAGAGCAAACTAAGCGCGGCACCCCCGACAGCTGCAGCAACAAACCCCAACAGCGGTGATCCGGTTTCCACCGCAACGGCAAAACCACAGATTGCCCCGGTGATCATCATCCCTTCAACACCTAGGTTCAGCACCCCAGATTTTTCGACAACCAGTTCACCCATTGCGGCAAAGATCAACGGGGTCGCGGCGACAAGGAACCCTGCGATAAACAGAACGGGGTTGATGGCAGAAAGGTCCATTACACGGCCTCCACACTGCGGCCAAAGCTAAGCCGGTAATTTGTGAACATATCCAATGCCAGCAGGAAGAACAGCAACATGCCTTGAAACACCTGAATGGCGGCGGCGGGCAGGCCCAGATTGCTCTGCGCAATGTCGCCGCCAATGTACGTGAGCGCCATCAGGCCTCCGGCCAGTAGGATACCGACCGGATGTAACCGACCCAGAAACGCCACGATGATTGCGGTAAATCCATAGCCGACGTTAAAATCAATGGTCACCTGACCGGCGGGCCCAGACACTTCAAACATCCCCGCAAGCCCGGCCAGCAACCCCGACATGCCCATGCAGAACAAGATCAACCGGGTTGGGTTCACGCCGGAAAAACGTGCCGCGCGGGGGGCTTCGCCGGTGACACGAATGGCAAAGCCAAGGCGGTGCTTGGTCAGCAACACATAGGCAAAGATCACTGCGATCAAAGCGGCAACCACCCCCCAGTGCATGCCTGATCCTTCGATCAGCTCAGCATTAAATGCGGCCTCATATTGCTGCAAATTACGGGACCCGGGAAACCCAAAACCTTCTGGGTTTTTCATCAATCCCAGCGACATTGAGGCCAAAAACTGTTCGGCCACATAGACCAACATCAGCGATACCAAAATCTCGTTGGTGCCAAAGCGCACCTTTAAAAACGCCGGGATCATTGCCCAAAGCCACCCGCCAAACGCGCCAGCCAAAACCATCAGCGGAAAGATGTACCAGCCGTCCATCGGATAGAACGCCAGCCCCATGCCCGCACCAAAAAGCGCACCCATGATGTATTGCCCCTCGGCCCCGATGTTCCAAATCCCGGCCTTAAACCCCAGCGATAGGCCAATGGCGATCAACACCAATGGTGCACCCTTGATCAACAGTTGCGGGCGATAATAGAACGCAAATTCACCAAACAACGGTTCCCAGAAGATCGTGAGGATCGACTGGATTGGCGGTTTGCCCAAGACCATGAACAAGAGCCCACCAAAGAACATCGTTGCGAAAACCGCCATCAGCGGTGTGGCAAGAGAAATGGCGCGGCTTGGCTGTGGGCGTTTCTCCAGTCGGATCATAGACGGCCCACTTTCATTTCTTTTTGGCTATAAATATCCATATGCAACGTATTAAACATGTGCCACCTCCATGCCATGGGCACCGCCCATCATCAGGCCGATCTCATCCACCGTCAGGCCCTGCGCAGGTCGCGGTTCCGACAGCCGCCCTTCGTTCAGGGCGGCAAACCGATCCGAGATTTCCATCAATTCATCCAAGTCCTGCGAAATCACAATCAGTGCTGTTCCGTTCTCGGCCAGATCAAGCAAAGCCTGCCGAATGGACGCCGCCGCCGAGGCGTCAACCCCCCAAGTCGGTTGGTTCACCACCAATAAATCAGGCCGTTGCAAAACCTCGCGGCCAATTACAAATTTCTGTAAATTGCCGCCAGACAACGACCGTGCAGCATTGCCGGGGCCGGGGGTGCGCACATCGAAATCTGCGATGATCTTTTCCGCAAACCGCCGCGCAGAGGGCCAATTCAACATGCCCCCTTTGTCTAGCCCCTCACGGGTTGCCCCGGTCAGCATCGCATTTTCCGTCAAAGACATATCAGGGGCCGCCGCATGGCCAAGCCTTTCTTCGGGCGCAGTCAAAATACCCATAGCGCGGCGCGGAGTCGGCCCCAATAGGCTGACATCTCGGCCCTGAAAGGTAACCATTCCTTGCGCGGTCAGCATCTCGCCCGATAGGGCGGCCAGTAATTCATCCTGCCCATTCCCGGCAACGCCGCCAATGCCCAAGACCTCGCCACGCCGGACCTGCACTGAAATATCACGTAGCGGCATGCCAAAGGCGCTGGGCGATTTTGCCGACAGCGCCTTGAGGTCCAACACCACGTCACCCGGCGTTTTGCCCGCCCGCGTGGGTGTTTGCAAAACCGTGCCCACCATCATTTCGGCCATGTCGCGGGCGGATGTTTCCGATGGTGTGCATTCCCCAACGACCTTACCGAGCCGAAGAATAGTGGCGCTGTCACACAGGCTGCGGATTTCTTCGAGCTTATGGGAAATATATAAGATTGCCGTGCCCTCAGCGCTGAGTTTGCGCAGGGTTTTGAACAGGATTTCAACTTCTTGCGGGGTCAGAACCGATGTTGGTTCATCCATGATCAACAGTTTTGGTTCCTGCAAAAGACAGCGAATGATTTCAACCCGCTGCCGTTCTCCGGCCGATAAATCGCCAACCACACGGTCTGGCGACAGGGGCAGCCCATAGGTATCAGACACATCGCGAATTTGCTGTGACAGCGCGTTCATCTTGGGGGCGTTTTCCATGCCAAGCGCAATGTTTTCCGCCACGGTCAGCGCGTCAAACAGCGAAAAGTGCTGGAACACCATGCCAACACCCGCCGCCCGTGCAGCACGCGGCTCGGACGGGGCAAATGCGGCACCATTCATCTGCATCTGGCCACTGTCAGGTTTCACTAGGCCATAGATCATTTTCACCAGCGTCGATTTTCCCGCGCCATTTTCCCCCAAAAGCGCATGTACTTCGCCGGGTGCAATGCTCAGCGACACGTCGCTGTTGGCGACCACGCCGGGATAGGCTTTGGTCAATCCAGACAGGGCCAAAAATGGGATATTGGTCATGCACTTGCCTTTCGTTGGGTCATTTGCAGCAGGTCCGCAATTGCGCCACTGGCGATTTTCTGCGGGTGTTTGCCCAAAGATTTATCACCAATCGGGCAGGTGATCGGGGTAGGGTCCAGCCCCAATTCGCGCAGACGTTTGGCAAAGCGGGTCCATTTGGTGTCCGACCCGATCAACCCAATGGACGCCGCCCCACGTTTGAGCAGCGCCGCACAGAGCGCCAGATCAATCTCATGCGAATAGGTAAAGATGAGGTGGCGCGCATAGACGGGCGCACGGCTGGCAAGCAGGGGCATATTAGTGGCGGGCATCGCGGTCACATGTGTCGGGATATCATCGGGAAATCGGGTTTTGGCATCGTCGACCCATGTGATCTTGAACGCCTGTTGTGGTGCGGCCTGCACCACGGCACGTCCCACATGACCGGCACCCCATATCCACAAGAATTCTGCATGCTGTCGATGCCCGATGCTGGGCTGAACAGTGTCAAATGTCACATCAGTGGGGCATGCTGCGCGGGTAAAGCGCAGTTTGACCGACCCACCGCAACACTGGCCAAGGTTAGGACCCAGCGCATAGGTGCGGGTCGTGCCTGCCATGCATTTGGCGATCAACTCGCGGGCAAACGCGATGGCGCGGTATTCAAGTTCGCCCCCGCCAATGGTGCCTTTTGTGGTGTCCAAAGTCACCTTCATCGCGGTTCCGGCGTCACGCGGCGCGGATCCTTTGGTGTTGACGATTTGAACATATATATCGCTCATGCACGCGCCCTTTTTACCGCGGCAAGCACGGCTTCGGCAGTGGCAGGGGTTTGCAAATCACCATAGGTCGTACCACAGGCACCCACCGCATCAGACAGCGCCATAAACGCAGAGATACCCAGCATCAGCGGCGGTTCACCCACCGCCTTGGAGCGGTAAATTGTATCAACCCGGTTGGGTGCATCCCAAAGAGCAACGTTAAAGATGTCAGGCCGATCTGAACAGGCCGGGATTTTGTAAGTTGAGGGCGCGTGGGTTTTGAGAGTGCCGTTTTCGTCCCAAACCAGTTCTTCCGTGGTCAGCCATCCCGCGCCCTGCACATACCCGCCTTCAATCTGGCCAATGTCCAACACCGGGTTCAGGGACGCGCCAGCATCGTGCAGAATATCAGTGCGCAGAATGCGGTTTTCTCCGGTCAGGGTATCAATCACCACTTCTGTCACTGCGGCACCGTAAGCAAAGTAATAGAACGGCCGCCCACGGCCCTTGATCCGGTCCCATTCGATAGCGGGTGTTTTGTAAAATCCTGTGGCAGACAGCGAAATCCGGTTTTCATAGGCAGATGCAGCAGCTTGGGCAAAGGTCATCATTTTGGTGCCGACCTCTACCATGCCATCTTTAAAGATAACCTTAGCGGCCTCAACCTGATACCGTTCTGCCAAATGTTCGGTCATTCGGTTGCGTATGGTGTCGCAGGCGATCTTTGCTGCCATGCCGTTCAGATCAGACCCGGATGATGCTGCGGTGGCAGAAGTGTTCGGCACCTTGGCAGTATCCGTGGCGGTGATCTTAATGGCGTCCAAAGGGACCCCAAACCGCGATGCCGCAACCTGTGCCACCTTTTGAAACAATCCTTGGCCCATCTCAGTGCCGCCGTGGTTCAGGTGGATTGAACCGTCCTGATAGACATGCACCAAGGCCCCCGCCTGATTGAGGTGGGTCAATGTAAACGAAATGCCGAATTTTACCGGGGTCAGGGCGATGCCGCGTTTGAGGATTGGCTGTTTGGCATTCCATCTGGCGATGTCCGCGCGGCGAGCGTCGTAGTCTGACGTCTGAGCCAGTTTATCGGTCAGCGCGTTGATGATGCAGTCGGTGATGGGCTGATGATACGGTGTGGTTTGATGGGTGCTACCACCTGTCAGTATATCATCGGTATTCTGTTGATGCCGTTCCGGTGCTGGCGGTGCCCCGCGCGAGGCCAGATCAGCATCCCCTTTCGGGGGCGTGCGGTGATCAATTGCGGTGCCGGTATCTGTGACGGTCAGAGTTTCGGCGTTGTCCACGTAGTAGTTGATCCGACGCACAAAAAGCGGATCAGCCCCTAGATGATGGGCGATATGGTCCATGACCTTTTCAACGCCGACCACACCCTGCGGCCCGCCGAATCCACGAAAGGCCGTGGCGGATTGGGTGTTGGTCTTAAGCCGGTGTGACGTGATGCGAATGTGTTCAAAGTGATAGGCATTGTCCGCATGCAACATGGCGCGGTCTGCGACAGGTAAACTGAGGTCCATCGCCCAACCGCACCGCGCATATTGGGTAAAATCCAGCGCCGTAATCGCACCTTGATCATCAAATCCAACGCTATAATCGACACGAAAATCGTGACGTTTGCCGGTCACGATCATATCGTCATCGCGGTCATACCGCATTTTGCAGGCCCGCCCGGTGGTCATCGCGGCAACAGCGCAGGCCACAGCCAATGCATTGCCCTGACTTTCTTTGCCGCCAAAACCGCCGCCCATCCGCCGGGTCTCAACCCGGACGCTGTGCATTGGCGCTCCGATGGCATGCGCCACCTTGTGCTGAATTTCCGTTGGATGCTGGGTTGAGGAATGCACCGTCATATCGCCGTTGTCTTGTGGCAGCGCGAGGGCGGCTTGTCCTTCAAGGTAAAAGTGTTCTTGGCCACCGATATTGAGGCTGCCGCTGAGGGTGTTTTGTGCAGACTTAAGTGCCGCAGGTGCATCGCCTTTTTGATATATGCGCGGGCCGTCTTCAAAGCGGGAGTTGGCTGCAAGAGCGTCATCAATGCTTAGGACTGAGGGTTTTTTTGTTATATCAATATCACCCCGCCGCGCCGCATGCCGGGCGGCAAGGTGACTGGTGGCGATGACCAGAAACATCGGTTGCCCGACATAATGAACTGTCCCAACTGCCAACAGGGGTTCATCGTGGTTTGATGGCGAGACATCGCAATCGTGCTTCAAATCACCTGCGGTCAACACCGCAACAACGCCCGGCGCAGACCGGACCTGATCAAGGTTCATCGCTTTCAATGTGCCACAGGCAACCTCGCTCAACCCAAATGCCAGATGCAAGGTGTCTCGCGGGGTGGGGATGTCATCCACATACCGCGCGGCCCCGGTCACGTGCAGATGCGCAGTGTCATGGGGCAGGGATTTGGCAACGCTCATAGGGTGACCTCATGCAGATAGGTGTCCACGCCCATGGTTTCATGGAAGTATCGCAGCAGCATATTCTGCGCGGTTTGCATACGATAAGCGGCGGAGGCGCGCATGTCTGACAAAGGTTGAAAATCCTCGACCATCGCGGTCATTGCCGTCCGAATGACCTCTTCACAATAAGGCTGACCGACCAATGCCGCCTCGGCGGCGGCTGCGCGTTTCGGCGTGCCCGCCATGCCACCATAGGCAAGCCGCGCGGTGTGGATGATTTTACCGTCACCCGTGATGGAAATGCACCCACAAACGGCGGAAATATCCTGATCAAAGCGTTTGCTCAATTTATAGCAGCGTAGGGTGTCCGATTGTTTTGGTATGCTGATTGTTTCGACGAATTCACCGGGTCTGCGATCTTGTTTGCCATAGGCAATGAAGAAATCCTGCAACGCGATGCTGCGGCGGGTGTCGCCGTGACGCAGGTGTAGCGTGGCATCTAACGCGATCAAGGCAGGCGGGCCATCACCGATGGGCGATCCATTGGCGATGTTGCCGCCCAAGGTCGCGGCATTGCGCACCTGTGTAGAGCCATAGCGGCGGATCATCGCGGCGAAACTGGGATGATATGGGGCGATGGCTTTTTCGACATCCGTAAGGGACGCCATCGCACCGATCCTGATATCTTGATCGCCGTCCGTGATGCCGCGCAAATCTTCGCATTGGTTAAGAAATGCAACTTTGCCCAAATCGCGGAACTGTTTGGTGACCCAAAGACCGACATCGGTGGCCCCGGCAATCAGCGTCGCGTCAGGATTTTTCACATACCATTTCGCCAGCGCGTCTGCATTTGACGGCTGATAGGTGTTTGCTGTGTGCGAACTGCCTTGGCTCCCCTGTGGTGCAGGGATATCTTTGGCCAAAAACAACAAATGGTCCGGCACAGGTGCGTCTTTGGCGGCTTCCGCTGCACGGATAATAGGAGCATACCCGGTGCATCGGCACAGATTGCCAGCGAGCTGAACATCGTGGTCTGTGGCACCATTCAGATGCGCAGCGGCCATTGAGACAACAAAGCCGGGGGTGCAAAACCCGCATTGGCTGCCGTGGTGTTCGACCATTGCGTGTTGCACCGGGTGCAAGGTACCATCGGGGGCTGCAATACCTTCGACAGTGGTGACATGTTTGCCATTGATCTGTGGCAGAAACAGAATGCAGCCATTCAGCGCCCGTGATCCATTGGCATCCGAGATCATCACCGAACAGGCACCGCAATCACCTTCGTTGCAGCCCTCTTTGGTCCCGGTCAGGCCGCGTTCCTCACGGAGCCAGTCGAGCAAGGTGGTTGTGGGTGATACATCGGTTAATGACACACACTCTCCGTTGAGAAGAAACGTGATGTCCATGGGATTACCCAGCCGCGGTACAAAGTGGCCCTTAAGTGCGCGGCGTTCGATGCGGCGTAGAACGCGGCGCGGGCAAATGTTGAAGGTCAGGCTAGCCGCATGAAATAGGATTCGGCAAGAAAAATCACCATCTGCCCCTGAGAGCACTGGCGGGCCACCGGGTGGTCGCCTAGTTTAGCGACATGTCCAATGATCCCCGATTCATTCACCTGCGCACCCATTCCGAGTATTCACTGTTGGAAGGCGCATTGCGGCTGAAAAAACTGCCAGAGATGTGCCGCAAAGCGGGCATGCCCGCGATGGCGCTGACCGATACCAACAACATGTTTGCCGCGCTGGAATTTTCTGTGGCGATGGCCGGGGCTGGTGTGCAGCCGATTATTGGCTGTCAGGTTGATCTTGCCTTTGTCGAAACCCAACCGGGCGAGCGGCCACGTGATCCTGCCCCAGTTGTGTTGCTGGCCCAATCTGAGGTCGGTTATGAAAACCTGATGAAGCTGAACTCTTGTCTGTATATTGATAAGGGGGGTGCCCTGCCTCAGGTGACTTTGGACGAATTGGAAACACATGCGGCGGGGGTGATCTGTTTGACCGGAGGCCCGGATGGGCCAGTGGGCCAGTTGCTGCAAAACGCTCAACGCCCTGCGGCATGGGCATTGATGACACGGCTGTTCGCGGCGTTTGGCGATAGACTTTATATCGAAGTGCAGCGGCATCCCGGCGAAGCGGGCCAACCCGAAAAAGAGCGCCTGACCGAGCGCGGCTTTATTGAGATGGCCTATGATATGGACATTCCGTTGGTGGCGACCAATGACGTCTATTTCCCGGACGCCAAAATGTACGAGGCGCATGACGCGCTGATTTGTATCGCCGAAGGTGCCTATGTGGATCAGCAGGCAGGGCGCAGACGTCTGACTGCGCAGCATTATTTCAAGACCCAAACAGAAATGGTGACGCTGTTTGCAGACCTGCCAGAGGCGGTTTCTAACACAGTTGAGATTGCGAAGCGCTGTGCCTTTATGGCCTATCGTCGCGATCCGATCCTGCCGAAATTTGCGGACAATGAGATTGAAGAACTAAAGCGGCAGGCGCATGAAGGCTTGAAAAATAGACTTGCCGTTATCCCGCATGCAACCAGCGTCGAAGAATACGAAAAACGGCTCGATTTTGAACTGGGCATCATTCAGGGCATGGGCTTTCCGGGCTATTTCCTGATTGTTGCGGATTTCATCAAATGGGCCAAGGACAATCATATTCCGGTGGGGCCGGGCCGTGGCTCTGGTGCGGGGTCATTGGTAGCCTATGCGCTGACGATTACGGATTTGGACCCACTGCGCTATAACCTGCTGTTTGAGCGGTTTCTGAACCCCGAACGTGTATCGATGCCCGACTTTGACATCGACTTTTGCATGGACCGCCGCGAGGAGGTCATTCAATACGTTCAGCAGAAATATGGCCGTGATAAGGTCGGGCAGATCATCACCTTTGGTGCGCTTTTGTCCAAAGCAGCAGTGCGCGACATTGGCCGGGTGTTGCAGATGCCATACGGTCAGGTGGACCGCCTGTCCAAGATGATCCCGGTGGAAGGCGTCAAACCGGTCAGCATCGAAAAGGCCTTGGCGGATGAGCCGCGTCTGCGCGAAGAGGCCCGCAACGAAGAGGTGGTTGCCCGGCTGCTGGATTACGGCCAGCAGGTCGAAGGATTGCTGCGCAACGCATCCACGCACGCCGCTGGGGTTGTGATTGGCGACAGGCCGCTTGATGCCTTGGTGCCGCTGTACCAAGACCCCCGCTCCGACATGCCTGCGACCCAGTTCAACATGAAATGGGTTGAACAGGCCGGGCTGGTCAAGTTCGACTTTTTGGGCCTGAAAACCCTGACCGTGATCCAGAACGCTGTCGATCAAATCCGCGCCTCGGGTCGGCATTTGCATATCGCCCAAGATGGCACCGAATTGTTCGCGCCTGTTGAGGGGTTGATCGACGACATTGCGACAATTCCACTGGATGATGAAGCCTCCTACAAGCTTTATGCCAGCGCCAAGACGATTGCCGTGTTCCAAGTGGAATCCAGCGGCATGATGGATGCGCTCAAGCGGATGAAGCCGACCTGTATTGAGGATATCGTCGCGCTGGTGGCGCTGTACCGCCCCGGCCCGATGGAGAATATCCCGACCTATTGCGAGGTGAAGAACGGCAAGCGCGAATTGGAGTCTATCCACCCGTCAATTGATCATATTCTGGCCGAAACTCAGGGCATTATCGTTTACCAAGAACAGGTGATGCAGATCGCTCAGGTTATGGGCGGCTATTCCCTTGGCGGCGCTGACCTGTTGCGTCGTGCGATGGGTAAAAAGATCGCTGAGGAAATGGCCAAGGAACGCCCCAAGTTCGAAAAGGGCGCAATGGCAAACGGGGTCGACAAGAAGAAAGCCAAAGAGGTTTTTGATCTTCTCGAAAAATTCGCCAACTATGGTTTCAACAAATCCCACGCGGCCGCCTATGCCGTCGTCAGCTATCAAACCGCATGGCTCAAGGCGAACCACCCGGTCGAATTTATGGCCGGGGTGATGAACTGCGATATTCATCTGACCGACAAACTGGCGGTGTATTTTGAAGAAGTCCGCAAACGGATGGAGTTGCCGTGGGTGCCGCCCTGTGTGAACCGCTCTGATGCCACATTTAAAGTGGAGGACAACGCGTTAGTCTATGCGCTGGGGGCGCTGAAAAACGTTGGCACCGAGGCGATGAAACTGATCACCGAAGGCCGCAAAGTTGAAGGTGTGGACCGCCCCTTTGCCACGTTGTTTGATTTGGCGCGACGGGTGGATTTGAAACGCGTCGGCAAGAGGCCACTGGAAATGTTGGCGCGCTCGGGTGCCTTTGACCAGCTTGATCCAAACCGTCGCCGGGTGTTTCAGGCGCTTGACCCGCTGGTGAATTATTCCGCTGCAATCCATGAACAAAAAGCCAGCAATCAGGTGTCTTTGTTTGGCGAGGCGGGCGATGATCTGCCAGAACCACGGATGATGCCCTGTGACGATTGGGAAGCCGCCGAACGGCTGACAGAGGAATTCAAGGCGGTTGGGTTTTATCTGTCTGGTCACCCGCTCGATGACTACATGGGCGCGCTAAACCGCAAGTATATGGGCAAGGCCGTGAAGTTCCTGACGCTGGATGATCTGACCAAAGATGTGTCGGAACGCGGGGCGATGAACGCCTGTATTGCTGGTGTTGTGGCAGGCAAACAAGAGCGGAAATCGGCGCGCGGTAACCGCTTTGCCTTTGCGCAGTTGAGCGATCCAACTGGTGGCTATGAGGTCACTATATTCTCGGATACGCTCGAAAAATGTCGTGACTATCTGGAGGTCGGGGCCAAGGTTGTTGTCACCGTTGAGGCCACGATGGAGGCGGATCAACTCAAACTTTTGGCACGTTCAGTCGCACCGATTGAACTGGCAGTGGCGGATGTCAGCAATATGGGATTGCGTGTGTTCATCGACGCGCCGGGCGCGATTGCGGCGGTGGCCGATGTGTTGGAAGGCGCACGGACGGCTGCAAAGGCCGCAGGACGAGGGCCAGTGCAGCTGTGCCTGATGGACCCCAGCCTGCCCGGTGAGGTCGAGGTTGATTTAGGAATGGAATTCCCGGTCACACCCCAGATCAAGGGGGCCATTCGATCACTTGAAGGGGTGATGGAAGTTGAGGAAATGTGATCGCTAAACGCCGCTCCTATTGGGCGCGCTGCGTCGTTGAGTAGACGCAGCACCCGGTCTGCGGTAACACTGCCCGACCTTGCGGAGAACCTGATGCAGAAGAAAATATTCATTGTAAGTGCGATGCTGTTGCTTTCTGCCTGTGGTGATCCGCTGGCAGGGATCGACAGGATCACCGATGTCGAACTGGCCGAGGACAATACCGCGGCGCGGGTTACACCCACTGACGAAGAGATTGCCCGCGAAGGTTTTTTTGGAACATCTGCCGCGACAGGTGAAGACACGGCACCACTCCAAGCCGCACCTGAGCCAAGAAAACGCCGAGGGTTGCTTGGGCTGTTGCGGCGTAATGATCCGACCCCAAGTGAGACAGAGGTTTCTGACACAGAAAAGCCGCCGCAAATCGACGCCGATACCGAAGTGCAGGCCGCTGCTTTAACGCCCGAACCAGTATCCGCACCCACTGGTTTCTTTGGGCGCAAAAGACCAAAAGGTACTGCCAAGCCAAGCAACGGACCAGATGCCCAAGTGGTCCCATACGGCACCGTACTGCCATATGGCGTGGTCGCGCGGGTCTGTGATGCCAAGGGAAAATCACTGGGCCAGAAGGTTGATCAGGCCTCAGCGAAAGGCTACGCATTGTATGATTCCACGCCCGGTTCAGCGGTGGCACGGACCTATTACATCACAGGATTTGACGATGGCTGTCCCCGGCAAGTGACCGCCGCAAATGTCCTTTTGGGCGCGCCCTCTGGCTATGAGGCGTTGCACTATGGTCCCGCAGGGGCGCATCTGACTGTTGCCGCAACCGATGTGGCCTATGAAAAAGTGAAGTCGCGTGTCTGCGGTGTGCGGGCGGGCAAACCTTGCGGATCAAAGATGAAGCGGCTGGAAAAAACCACGTTCTTTGTCAGCGCCTATGACAGTTTTGGCAATTCGGCGCGCTGGTCTGAATTGTTGATCCATGATGGGGCGGTTGTTGCGATGGCAATTAAAACCAACGGCTAAAACGGAATTTTTCAAAAATTCCGACTGCTTTCTTTTAAAGAAAGCGATCCTTGGCGTTAATAGTGTGGGGGCCGTTCATCGCCCATTACAGCAGACCCACCACCAGACGCCTCACGCTCGCCTTCGCGCTGCATCAACATATGCACCCGGCGATTGAGGGTGGCAATCTCTGCCTCTTGGCGCGCCACAATATCTGACAGATCGTCAACGGTGCGCGAAAGATGGGCAATTTGTTCTTCAAGCTTTTCCATGGGCGCGGCATAGCATGGTGATTTGCCCAAGATAAGGGGGTAAAATGGGCGGTTTGCTTGCCCTTGCGCAGGGCTTGGGCTAGATGCGGGGCGCGCGTTCACGCATCAAGGATCATCAAACATGGCCAAGCCAAAAAAGACCCCGCGCCCCAAGGCAGAAACGCCCAAGGGTTTTCGTGATTATTTCGGTGCTGAGGTAACCCAGCGTGCTGAAATGCTGGCAAAAATCGCGGCGGTCTATCATCGCTATGGCTTTGACGCTTTGGAAAGTTCCGGGGTTGAAACGGTTGAGGCTCTGGGTAAATTCTTGCCCGATGTGGATCGCCCGAATGAGGGTGTTTTTGCGTGGCAAGAGGACGCGGATTTAGAGAAACCCGGCGATTGGTTGGCCCTGCGCTATGACCTGACGGCCCCCTTGGCGCGGGTTTATGCGCAACACCAGAATGATCTGCCCAAGCCCTACCGCCGTTATGCGATGGGACCGGTGTGGCGCAACGAAAAACCCGGTCCGGGGCGGTTTCGCCAGTTTTATCAATGTGATGCGGATACGGTTGGTGCCTCGAGTGTCGCCGCAGATGCCGAGATTTGCGCGATGCTGGCCGATTGTCTGGAAGAGGTCGGGATTGAGCGCGGCGATTACATCGTTCGGGTGAATAACCGCAAGGTTTTGAATGGGGTGATGGAAGTTGCGGGCTTGGCTGGCGATGACAAAGAAGCCGAGCGCGGGATTGTGCTGCGCGCGATTGATAAGCTGGATCGGTTGGGCATGAGCGGCGTGCGTGCCTTGCTTGGAGATGGTCGCAAAGATGAGAGCGGAGATTTCACAGCAGGAGCTGGGTTGCCTAAAGAAGCTGTCAACACTGTCATGGAGTTTGTAGAAATTGGTGTAATGGAGAATGCAAATTTCCGAGAACGCGAAACAATCAATGCTACTGGTGCCTACGTTTTCTCACGGCTCGAAAAGCTAATTGGAACTTCTCGTATTGGGGCTGAGGGAATCTTGGAACTTCAGCAAATTGCTAACTATTGCCAAAAAGGCGGCTACGGCCCAGACCGCATCGTCATCGACCCCTCTGTCGTGCGCGGCCTTGGCTACTACACAGGCCCGGTCTTCGAGGCCGAACTCACCTTTGAAATCAAAGACGAAAAAGGCCGCACCCGCAATTTTGGTTCCGTCGCGGGCGGGGGCCGTTATGACGATCTGGTGAAACGCTTCACAGGCCAAGAAGTTCCGGCCACGGGTGTGTCTATAGGTGTGGACCGCTTGCTTGCGGCCCTCGATGCCAAGGGCCGATTGGACAAATCAGCGGACGGTCCCGTCGTTGTCACCGTCATGGATAAAGCCCGCATGGCCGACTATCAAGCGATGGTGGCTGACCTGCGCAAAGCCGATATTCGCGCCGAGGTCTATCTGGGTAATCCCAAGAATTTTGGTAACCAGCTGAAATATGCAGATAAACGTGGCAGTGCGGTGGCGATTATCCAAGGCGCGGATGAGCATGACAAGGACGTGGTGCAGATCAAGGACCTGATCCTTGGGGCAAAAATTGCTGAAAACGCCACCCATGAGGAATGGAAAGACCTGACCAACCAATACGAAGTGCCGCGTGACCAGATGGTTGCAAAAGTACGCGAGATTTTGGACCTGTACCGCTGATGCCAAGCCGTTCGGACACATTGATCAAAGCCGCCGAACTGCGCGCGGTTTTTGAAGCACAGGGCGCAATGGTCGTCGAGCCGCCGATCCTGCAATCGGCGGAAACCCTGCTGGATTTGTACGGCGAGGACATTCGCGCGCGCGCCTACGTGACCTCAGACGCCCTGCGCGGTGAACAGATGTTGCGGCCTGATTACACGGTGCCTGTGGTGCAGATGCATATGGCGCATGGCGCTGATCCGGCGCGCTATACCTATGCAGGTGAGGTGTTTCGCCGTCAGGAACATGACCCCAATCGGTCCAATGAATATATTCAGGTTGGCTATGAGGTTTTTGATCGCACCGATCCGGCGGCTGCGGACGCGGAAGTGTTTGCGCTGATTTCACAAGCCTTGGCAGGGCTGCCCCTGCGTGCAGTGACGGGGGATATTGGCGTGCTGATGGCGGCGGTAGATGGCCTTGATACCACGGTGCGGCGTAAGCATGCATTGATGCGTCATATCTGGCGGCCCCGGCGGTTTCGGGCTTTGCTGGATCGTTTTTCTGGGCGTACGCCTGTGCCTGAAACCCGTGCAGCATTGCTGGCGGGCGATGTGACCAATGACGCCCCGCTTATTGGCATGCGGTCCGCCACTGAGGTTGAAGCACGTATAGCGGCGCTCAAAGAGGATGCGGAGACCCCCTTTATCTCTGCCCTTCAGATGCAGTTGATTGAGGCGCTGTTGGATGTGCGCGAAACCATGCCCTATGCATTAAGTCGCCTGCACGATCTGGCGGTGGACATGCCGCAGATCAGTGATGCGGTATCCCGCGTTGTCGCGCGCGAAACCGCATTGAAATCGCGCGGCATTGATACCGAGAACCTGCTGTTCGAAGCAAGCTATGGCCGCACGTCGATGGAATATTACGATGGATTTGTTTTTGGATTTCGCGCCACCGCACGCGCCGATCTGCCGACAATTGCCACAGGTGGGCGTTATGATGCGCTGACCCGGCGGTTGGGGCAGGGCGATGCGATCCCGGCTGTGGGTGGTGTGATGCGGCCCGGCCTGATGCTCGAACTGGAGGCCACGCCATGACGATCAAGCTTGGGGTGCCCTCCAAGGGGCGGTTGATGGAAAAGACGTTTGAGTGGTTTGGCGCGCGCGGGATTAGCCTGCAGCGGTCTGGTTCTGAACGCGAATACGCTGCGGCGGTGGCCGGGATTGAAAATGTATCGCTGATCTTGTTGTCCGCCGGGGAAATTCCGCGTGAACTGGCTGCGGGTCGCATTCATCTAGGGGTGACAGGCACCGATCTGGTTCATGAAAAGCTGGCTCTTTGGGATACGCTGGTGGAGCCTGCCGAGGAATTGAATTTTGGGCACGCGGACCTGATCATCGCGGTGCCGCAAGCTTGGCATGATGTGGATACATTGGATGATCTCGACGCTGCCGCCGCTGCATTTCGGACCACGCACGGCTTTCGGCTGCGCATTGCGACGAAATACCACCGTTTGGTGCGCGAATTTATGCGTCTGAATGGTGTTGCGGATTATGCGCTGGTCGACAGTCAAGGTGCTACCGAAGGCACGGTCAAGAATGAAACGGCTGAGGCGATTGCGGATATCACCTCAAGCGGGGAAACGCTGCGTGCCAACCATCTGAAAATCCTGAGCGACGGGTTGATTTTGCAAAGCCAGGCAACGCTTTGGCGCAGCCGTGTTGCTGAGATGGATGATGTAGATCGCGCAACGATGGCGGAGCTAATGGGCCGTTTGGGTTGAGGCGTGGACAGGTTTAGAGGACGCCGATTTCTGCCAGTGCCTGATTAAGTTCAACAGGCAGGGCTTCTTCGTTTTCGCGGCCTTCAGGCAGGTCGCGTGGTGCATCTGCCGCTTGCAGGTAACGCCAGCCTTGAAACGGGCGTTTCAGGCTGGATTGGGTACGGATCAACTTGGGCTCCAACACAATTGCACATCGGCGAATGCCATCAGAACCAATAACCTCATCCAGACGCAGCACCTTTTGGCGGCATTGAATTGACCCCTTGATCACCCAATAGATCGACCCACCATTGAGGATATCGGCTTCCCGCTTGGGCCACATGCGTGTGACGTGGCGGGGCAAGCCATCGTCGGTTTGCGCGCGCTTGGTCGCATGCCAAACGGCAAGGTCTTCGACACTTTCGGTGCCGACAGATAGCTTAATGAGATTGACGGTGCTGGCCATAACGCTACATCGCAGACAACGCAGCGCTGATCAAGACTAGGATTTTAGAAAAATTCGAGATATAGTGGTTGTGCGGTTTTACACCACCATATATAGCGATGCTTGCGGTCAAATAGACACCCCAACCGCCAAGTATAGCCATTCACGAATCTCACAACTGTCTTTATGATGCGGGTCTTTCCCGCGCCTCTCAACCCAGAAAGCCGATCCTATGTCCCGTTTCTCCACGCCTATTGCCGAACAAATTTGGGACATGAAATACCGTTTCAAAGATACTGATGGAAAGGCGAGGGATGTGACGGTTGAGGATACGTGGCGGCGGATTGCGCGCGATCTGGCGCAGGTCGAAGATGATACGTCAGGCTGGGAAGAAAAGTTCTATACCGCGCTGGAAGATTTTAAATATTTGCCTGCGGGTCGTATCACTGCAGGTGCAGGTACGGCGCGGCGGGTGACATTGTTCAATTGTTTTGTCATGGGCACCGTTCCTGACAGCATGGGCGGCATTTTTGACATGCTGAAAGAGGCTGCGCTGACGATGCAGCAGGGCGGCGGCATTGGCTATGATTTCAGCACCATCCGCCCAAAGGGCGCGGATGTATTGGGGGTATCTGCCGATGCGTCTGGCCCGCTGTCATTTATGGATGTTTGGGACGCCATGTGTCGCACGATCATGTCCGCAGGCAGCCGCCGGGGTGCGATGATGGCGACGATGCGCTGCGACCATCCTGATGTTGAGGATTTTATCGCTGCGAAATCTGATCCGGCACGGCTGCGGATGTTCAACATGTCAGTGCTGATTACCGATCCGTTTATGGATGCGGTCAAAGCCGACGAAACCTGGGAATTGGTGTTTGGTGGCAAAGTGTACCGCACCATACAGGCCCGTGATCTGTGGAACCGGATCATGCAGGCCACTTATGACTTTGCCGAACCGGGCGTCATTTTTATCGACCGGATCAACGCTGCCAACAACCTGAACTACTGCGAGACGATTGCGGCAACCAACCCCTGTGGGGAGCAACCTTTACCTCCCTATGGGGCCTGTCTACTGGGATCCATCAACATGGCGCGTCTGGTGGCGGATCCATTCGAGGACGCCGCACATCTTGATCTGGATGCGCTGAATGATCTGGTCGCAACCGCGGTACGGATGATGGACAATGTGGTTGATGTGTCCAAGTTTCCCTTGCCAGAGCAAGAATTCGAAGCCCAACAAAAGCGCCGCATCGGTCTGGGTGTGACCGGGCTTGCCGATGCGTTGCTGATGGTCGGGCAGCGCTATGGCAGTGACGCCGCTGCAGCACAGACCGAAGAATGGCTCAAGGCAATTGCACGTGCCGCGTATTTGGCTAGCGTTGAATTAGCCAAGGAAAAAGGTGCATTTCCGCTTTTTGATGCGGACAAATACCTTGCCTCTGGGACAATGTTGCAGATGGATGATGATGTGCGGGACGCGATCCGCAAACATGGCATCCGCAACGCTTTGCTGACCTCCATCGCACCTACCGGCACGATCAGCCTTTATGCGGGCAATGTGTCGTCCGGGATCGAACCCGTGTTTGCCTATGCCTATACCCGCAAGGTCTTGCAAAAGGACGGCAGCCGCACTGAAGAAGAAGTGGTTGATTACGCAGTGCAAATGTGGCGCGACCTGAAGGGCGAAGCGCCTTTGCCGGATTATTTTGTCAACGCGCAGACATTGGCCCCCCTTGACCACGTAAAGATGCAGGCGGCGGCACAAAAATGGGTCGACAGTTCCATCTCCAAAACCATCAACTGTCCCGAAGACATCAGCTTTGACAGCTTTAAAGACGTCTACATGGCGGCATGGGATCAGGGGTGTAAAGGCTGCACAACCTACCGCCCCAACGATGTGACGGGATCCGTGCTCAGCGTGTCTGAGGCGACGGACAAGGCACCCTCAGACAGCCCTGGTCAGCTGACCGAAGGCGGCGAAGTTGTCTATATGTCAGAACCGCTTGACCGCCCGAATGAACTTGAAGGCGCGACCTACAAGATCAAATGGCCTGACAGTGAACACGCGCTTTATATTACCATCAACGATGTGGTGATCAGTGGACATCGCCGTCCGTTTGAAGTGTTTATCAACTCCAAGAACATGGAACACTTTGCATGGACTGTGGCGCTGACCCGGATGATCTCGGCGGTTTTCCGTCGGGGGGGGGATGTGTCCTTTGTTGTGGAAGAGTTGAAAGCGGTGTTTGACCCGCGCGGTGGTGCGTGGATGCAGGGCAAATACATCCCCTCCATCCTTGCCGCGATTGGCGGGGTCATCGAACAGCATATGGTTGCGACCGGGTTCATCGAGGGGGAAGGCATGGGCCTTAAAGCGGACCCGCAAGCCAAGGTGATAGGCCTTGACGCGCCGCGTGGCAAAGCCTGTTCAAGCTGCGGCCAATTTGATCTGCGCATGGTCGAGGGATGCATGACCTGCGGGTCCTGTGGCCATTCCAAATGCGGGTAAGCGCAAGGCTGTCAAATTGTGGACGTACCCAAAGTCTTGCCATTTTGGCCCTAGGGATTGCCATTCTAGTCTCATAAAATTGCCATTGGCGATTTTTGTCTGCCTAAATCAGACTTGATGCCTGAACCAACGCTTGCTCAACGAAAGCGAGGGAGTGCATGCGAGCATGTGCAGCTTGCAGCATTAGTCAAAAGAATTCTTTTGAGACATTCGCTGGGCAAAGCTCTAGGGGCCGTCTCGGCTTTTGGAACGAAGGTCAAAGCACCGAAATTTGAAAGTGGTTAGTTCACTCTTTCGACTTGCTCCATAGCTCGATCATCTTCTGAGCGAGAAAGATCTCTTCGTAGTCGTCAACCGAGAATGGCGAGAAGCCAGGTTGCAGCTCTAGCCTTTCAGTAAAGGCCTCGCAAAAAATTGCGGTCGACAAGACATCGATGTTCTTGTCATGAGCGATCAAGAGAACAGCAATCATAAGTTCGGCAGCTACCCTCACACGAATAGAGCTCGAGGATGACACGTCTGAGGCCGATCTTCGATCATTCTTGGCGGATCTTCAGGAGTTTTCCCGAGAACACGAAATCGATACCTTCGTCATCAAGACACGCGCGAAAAAGGGCCGTATGGCCGGTGGGGCGGTATCCTTTAAAATCGAAACTCTGATCCAACTCGTCGAGGGTTGCAGGACCAAGT
Organism: Sulfitobacter sp.; assembly: GCA_051251995.1. Lineage (GTDB taxonomy): Bacteria > Pseudomonadota > Alphaproteobacteria > Rhodobacterales > Rhodobacteraceae > Sulfitobacter. The sequence goes on along the minus strand of JBPOFF010000022.1, from coordinate 8,474 downwards.
TCGTTAGTCCGGTCGCGCTCGCGCACTTTGCCAAGAAACGCCTCGAGGAATACCCAGAGAAGCTGCCAGTCTATTTGAAGAACGCCTTTCTTTCTGGCGCTTATGCTTTGACGAAACCGGGGTTTTTAGCCTAGCGAAGATCGTGAAATTCGGCACGATCAAGCTTATGCGGGCACATATTACCCTTCAATAATGAGAGACCTGAAAGGGGCGCTACCTGCGCCCCTTCTTTTTCTTGTTCATCCAAAATGGGGGTGCATCACCCGCCATCATGCAGCCGTAAGGGTCGATGTAATCGACAATCTCAGCCAGACCAAAGCTATCGATCTGACGCACGACATTGGCGGCATTTTTGTACGACGAAGGCAGTTCCGAAGCATCAATGCCACCGGCGGGAAAGCGGATATCCAATCCCGCCGTCTCGGCCACCAAAGCCTGCTCCGCCGTCATATTCCCCATCCGGCGCTTGTGCTCGGACCTTGAAAAATTACGGCCAGCCCCATGCGGGGAAAAGCCCAAAGCATGATCGGCATCTGACCCACGCACGACCAAAACAGGCTCGGACATGTTCAGTGGGATCAGTGTCAGACCCGTGGCATCAGCGGCATAATCACCCCAAGCGGGCGTCGCCCCCTTGCCATGATAGAACAGATCATCGCGCTTGAAGACGAAGTTGTGCTCGTTCCAGAACCGCTCACCCGGTTGTGCGCCGGACCCTTCCACGGTCGCCTGATGAATGGCGTTATGGTTGGCTTTGGTCCATTTGCGGATCAGTTGCAGAGCGGCCCAATACTCCTGGCCATCCTGCGTATCCACTGGAATCCAAGCATTCTGCTTCAACGTGTTAGGCGATAGCTTCTTGCGGTACTTCTCCGCTACTTCCATTCCCAGCTTGTACAGAACTGCCCCTGGCCCACGCGACCCATGGTGGGTCACGATGGCCGTCCGTCCGCTGTTGCGTGACTTGCCCACAAACAAGAAATGGTTGCCATCACCTTGCGTCCCCAAATGCTCCACGGCCATGCGGAGGATCTTAGGGTTGCTCAAGAAACGGTTCTCGCGAAATTCATCCATGAGCTTTTGCGACAGGGTGAAACGCTTGCCGTTCTGCCGCCCGCCGGGACCAAAATGCGTGACCTTCTCTGCCGCATCCAGCACCGCTTTAGGTTCAATCTCACCCAAATCGGTCATCATCACGGAACAACAGATATCAGCCGAGTGCATACCCGGATGGATCGCGTTCTTAGCCGCAACAACACCGCCCACTGGGATCGTACCCAAAGGACCTGCAGGGCAGGCATCAGGCATCACAGCAGCAGACACAACAGTAGGCGTGCGCATAACAGCCATCATCGTGTCGCGAACCTTGGCAAGGTTATCGACCTCATCTGCGTCATCCGACGCTTCGATGTTGAAATGAAACGGTACGTCGCCCGCCTTTTGCAAAGGGATCGTTGGGGGTGGCGGAGGGGGTTTCATCCCATCCAACTTAGCCCTGATCTGATCCTCGCTATATCCAGCGGCAAGCCCCGCTTGAGCAATTTCCAAAAGGCGACCGAACTCCTTGCTAGGAATATGGCCCCAAGCCTTGAGCGTTTCACCTGTGATTTCCGTCTGTGTCATTATTTTCTCTTCATCCGCTGAACCGTCAGCGCTTTCTTCAATTTTCAGATATTCTGCGGGCACGTAATCCGTCAGCCAGACACCATTGTCGGCGCGGTAGAATGCGTGCCCAGCTTGGTGCATGTCACCCGCAGCCACAATCAAGATCACCGGCGCACCATGGCGCGCGCCAACCTTGAAAGCCGTTTGCCGGTCACCCGACAAATGCACCTGCTGGCGAGACATCGGGCGCAGCCCGTCGGCCATGATTGACGCGACGGTCAACTCTGCTGTGCCATGGTAAAGCAGCGATGGCGGTTCAATCGCTTCCACACCGAGATCAACGGCAATCGAATGACCTTGAGCGGCACGGATTTGGTCGCCCGCGTCCGACAAGCTAAAGCGTTTTTTGTCATTGGTTTGCACAATTTCGACCAGTTGATTTTGGCTCATGGGCAGGTCGCGGTCGGCCAATGCCGTCAGCAATACATCCACCGCCACCCACCCCTCTGCATTGGGCGTTAGGTCAAGCTTCTCAGGCGCATGGCGCAAAACTTGCGCTAACAACCTGCTCACCTTTTGCAGGTGCTTTTTCTCTTTGTTTGTCATCTTCTTTAACTTTCTTGGGCGGACAGATTTCCGACCCATTTCTTATGATAATACGTCATGCGCCATTGCACGGACTTCGCTTTGTCATTGATCAGCGACGTGACCAAACTGTCGCCTTCAGGTGCCCCGACCGTGATCAGGTAATCAGCGGCCAGACTGCGCAGTTTGGCGCTTTTGTCTTGGCCGGCATGGCGCAGCACCATCGCACGGGTTGCCGATGATACCTCTACCGCGCGTTTTTCGCGACGCGTTACTTTCTTGCGCAGATTGAAGACCTTGTCATGCCACACCCAATCATAACCTTCGGTCCAACGGGCATGGCCTGTCAGCAAAGTTTCGACTGCAACGGCGCGTACAAATACCGATTGCGCACGCAGCGCCAAATCGGGCAAAGCCCAATCATACTCAGGACTACGCAGAAGCTGCCGTAACGAACGTGCCAACGGCCCGGTTGCAGTATCCTGGAACGTCGCTTTGACCACCGACGGCCAATCACGATGCGCCGCCAACATCTGCGCCACTGCAGCACCACCGCGTTCCCAACGGGCAACACGGTCTAGCACAAAGAGGCAAAGCGGGACCAACTCTGCCTGATTCAACTTTGGCAAAACGACCTCAAGTCGGGCAAAAGCCGCCTTGCGAACCTGAGCCGCCCAATCGTTGCACCGCAGCAAAAGTGCCGTTAGCGCGGCAGCATCATCCATTGGTGCTACCTGCACAGCGCGTTCACGTAGAAGCCCATCAGCGGCATGTATTGCAAGCAATCCAAAGGTAGGGTTTCTGGCAAATTGCGTATCCCAATCGACTGGGCCTGATTTGGTAAACCATGACGTTACCCCGGAAGCAGCCCGCACTGGCGCACGATACGCTTTACTACGAAACGGCTGATCGAGCTGGGCCACCTGCTGTGGGCTTAGTAACTTGCGACGCCCTTCAAACAATGACAGCGCAAACGGATCAAGCTTGCCATTTGCAACCTGCCATGCGGCATCAAACCGAGATATGTCTTTGTTCAATCTCATCTTCTTCACTCTCAAATCAAACCAGGGTCGGAACAAGGTGTTTGCAGGATGTTTCTTCGCCACCAGATTTCTCTGGGCTGGATTTGAACCAGCGATCCCCCTTGCGGGTGCGTTACCTGTAATCCTGTAGGCATTTCTGACTATGGTCCCGGGGGACAAGGATGCGTGAGATGGGTTTCCCCGACCGTTTTGAGCGATGTAATCCCACGGGCATTCCCCCGGTTGTTTCTTTTTATTTTTGGCTGGAAGGGCAGGACTCGAACCTGCAACACACGAGATCAAAACCCGTTGCTCTACCAATTGAGCTACCTTCCAATATTGGCTCGGCTGGTAGGGGTCGAACCTACGACATCCTGATTAACAGTCAGGCGCTCTACCACTGAGCTACAGCCGAATAAATCTCTGGTGGAGGACAAGTGATTGTGAGACGTTTCCCCCAGATGCGTTGGCATCTGGTTCGGCGCGACTCGAACGCGCTTTCAACCGATGTAGTCCCACAGGCATTCCTCCTGTTTCATTTCGTTTGGTCAGGGATGGAGGATTTGAACCTCCGACTTCCGCAGCCCAAGTGAGGCACTCTAACCAGCCTGAGCTAATCCCTGAGTTTTGGTCCCCGGCGACAAGGAAAGGGTGAAACGTTACGCGCTCTATCCATCTGAGCTACCCCGGCATGGTACCAGGGGTGGGACTCGAACCCACGACCTCGACATTACGAATGTAGTTCCAACCAGCATTCGCCAGGGGTGATTTCGGGTCCGGCAACAAGGGATCGGCGAAACGGTATCGGCTCTACCAACTGAGCTACCCCCGCTTTGTGCGCGAAGGGCGGGGTTCGAACCCGCGACAAGATGTAGTTTCACCAGCATTTGCCGGATGTGTTTTGTCTTGGCGACAAGAGTAAAGAAACAGTTTGGGGTCCCGCCCACACTCCGCCTGTCAGAAGTGCTTTGCCGTCTGGGCGACCGCGATGAGAGGAGTCGAACCTACTCGGATGATCCCAAGGGTGCGCGATGTAGTTCCTTTGGCATTCGCCAAGTTGTTTGTGTGTCGGTCCCGGCGACAAGGGTTCGGTGAAACAATTGCCCAGTGTTTTGCCTCGTTAAACTACGAAGCAGTTTCGCTTCGGCGTGGCTCGATCCACGCGGCTCTGGGGTTGGATGTAGTTCCACCAGCATTCGCCGGATGATTTCCTTTCAGTTTGTTTCGTTTGGATGACGTTCTCGCGTCTGAATTCTTTGGTGTGGGTCAGGCGGACAAGAAATCCGTGAGACGGGACATGGAAAAATGTAGTCCCACAGGCATTCCGCCTGACCCTGTGTTTTAGACCTCCACAGCTTCGATTTGGCCGACCCAGTGGTCCGACCCCATCTCACCGTTCGCGAAGGCCGCGATTTGATCGAACACTGTGTCCGAGAACCCGCCGATGTTCAGCACATCATCACGTTCCTTCGCCTGTGTCGTCCCGTATGGGGCGATATCGATGCAGACCAATTTGGCCTTTGGGTTCTTGCTTTTCAGCTTCTCCCACGCTTGCATCATCACCGTCCCGTTGTTCCCGTAGGCAGCATGCGCCCAGGATTGGTTGTCCGACACCATGATCACCAGATCAGGGGCACGCCCCTTCGCCAGCAACCAATCAAGCGGTGCCGCACAGTTTGTCCCGCCGCCCCACTGTTCTGCCAAACGCGCGGCGTTTGTCAGGATCGTGTCGCGTGGTTCCAACCGCAGATCACGCACCTTCACCTCAAACGGCAACACAGTTGCCGATGGGTTTTGGCGCAAGATTGCCGCAGAAACGAGACCTGCCACATCCACAAAACGTGTCACCGTTGTGGCCCCCTTACGAAAACCAGTCACAGCGCCAGACATGGACCCGGATACATCCGGGCAGACCACGACCTGACCGCGCAGTTTTGGTACGTTACGCACCGAAAGCTCCATCGCGTCATGCAGCGCATCCCGGATTTCCACCGGCATATTCGCAGACAACGCCTGATAGGCCGTCATCAACTGATATGGGAACACCCGCGCTTTTGCGATCTTGTTAGGATCACGCAGGGTGGCCGCAATATGCGCCCGCATCTTAGGCAAGGCCAACACCCCATGACGCTGAAACGTGTTCAGGTTCATGCGGGTCATCTGCCAAGACGCATTTTCAGCGATCTTTGCCCAATGTTTCGTGGACAAATCCAACTGCGTCAGCATCTGGAACGGCACGTCTGGAACAGCCCCCTTGCCGGTTTCCTTAAACCGCAAGAAATCCTGCACCGCCTGTGGCAGCAACGCGACATCACATGGCCGCCCGATGATCCAAGCAAACAAAGCTTCGCGCGCTTTGTTGCCCGGCTTTGGGTGCACCATCTTGATCACATCCGCCAAGGACGGATCGTTGCCGACGTTGGCCTGCAAGATCGCCCGGTCGGACGCCTCATTCAGCCAGTTGGCCACCATCCGCTTTGGCGCAGAGCCAAGCGATTTCCGTCCCGTCTGCCCAGATCGCATGATCTGCACGAACGTCCGCAGCATTTTGCCGTTGTCCACAACACGTCCAAAGACACGCTGAAACAAGATCGGGTCACGCCCGGCCAGAACTGCCAGCAAAAAGGCTGGCATGTCCTTCATATGCCCGGATTTGCGGGTATAGACGGCGGTTTGCGCCAGAAATGACGGATCAACCTTATTTGCCAATTCCAAGGTGCGGGATAGTTCCTGCATCGGATCTTGGTAGTATGTTGCACCAAAGGTCCCAGTCATCGCGACTTGGGCCAGGGCATGTGCATCAGAATATCGGTAGGCCGGTGCACCCGCAGCGTTTTGGGTATTGGTTGCAGGAAGCAACCGGCCTTTGATTGATGCAAACACGGATTTGTTTGCCATTTCTTTCGTCCTTCACTTGGTTTGTGAGGATGTTTTCGCCGGTTTTCGCTGAAACGAGAAGAAAAAAACGAATTACGCGTAAGTTATTGTTTTTGAATTATTAATTGTGACTCGGGAGATTTTAGCATCAAAATAACGATTGATTTGTATCGTCATTTATCCATATAGATAATCTTATGAAAAAGAACGTGGTCATGGGCTTTCTGGGAACGAATCTGGATGCAGGCAAACGCCGGCGTTGGCGGCCTTCTGTTCAATTGGTCGAGCATAGTGATTTTCCGGTGGATCGCTTCGAACTGATCCATTCCGCGCGCTGGTCAGGGCTGGCCGAAAAGATCAAAACCACAATTGAGTATACCAGTCCCAAAACCGAAGTCTTGCTTCAACCCATGGAGATCCGCGATCCTTGGGACTTTGAAGAAATGTACGGCGCGATGTTCGATTTCGCCCGAAACTATGGCTTTGACGACGAACGTGAAGACTATCACATCCATCTAACGACAGGCACACATGTCGCCCAGATTTGCTGGTTCTTGCTGGCAGAGTCCCGTCATATTCCTGCCAAGTTGATCCAGACTGGCCCACCACGTGGAGAAGACGAAGGTCCCGGTAGCCTACAAGTCGTTGACCTGGATTTGTCGCGCTACAACGCGTTGCAGCAGCGTTTCGATCTGGTCAGTAAGGAATACAACACCCTGCTCAAGGGTGGTATCGACACACGCAACGTCGCTTTCAACACGATGATTGACCGCATGGAGGTCGTGACGTCAAACTCTGATGCTCCTTTGTTGCTGATGGGGCCGACAGGGACTGGCAAGTCTGATCTTGCTGCAAGACTGTACGAACTCAAATTGCAGCGTCGCCGGATCAAAGGCCGGTTGGTGCATGTGAATTGTTCAACCCTTAAGGGCGAACGCGCCATGTCTACGCTTTTTGGGCACCGCAAGCAGGCGATCCCTGGGGCGGGTGCCGACCGACGCGGCTTGTTGCAAGAAGCCGACGGCGGTATGTTATTTCTGGATGAAATTGATGAACTTGGTCTGGACGAACAGGCCATGATCCTGCACGCGATCGAAACGGGAAAATACTTCCCGTTGGGGTCGGATTATGAGGTCACCAGCCGCTTTCACTTGATCGCGGGTGCCAGCAGGGACCTTGCCGAAATGGTGTCGAAAGGTCGCTTCCGTGCGGATCTTTTTGCCCGCTTGAATCTATGGACCTTTACGCTTCCGGCACTGCGCGACAGACCTGAAGATATCGCTCCCAACATCGCCTTCGAGATGGCCCGCGTTGAAAAGTTGCTGGGTAATCGGATCACCTTTAACGCAGATGCGCAGATCGCCTATCAGAAATTCGCTACTGATCCGGGCACGTACTGGCGCGGCAATTTCCGCGATCTTAGTGCGTCAATCCAGCGGATGTGCACCTTGGCGCCGCGTGGGCGGATCACGCAGATGATGGTCACCGCCGAGATTGAGGCTTTATCGAAAACATGGCATCACGCCAGCAGTGATCCCGATATGCAGCTCATCACAGAACACCTCGGCGAAAGAGCAGCAAACATTGATGAATTCGACCGTGTTCAACTGGCTGCTGTCATCCGCGTGTGCAAACAAAGCGCCAGTCTCAGTGCCGCTGGCCGCCGCCTTTTCGCGGCTTCTCGGGCTGCAAAGGCAAGCCGGAACGATGCCGATAGGCTTCGCAAGTATCTTGAGAAGTTCGGACTGGATTGGGGCTCCTGCCAAAACTGAATGGTCGTCATGGATGTGCCGTTGCTGATTAGCCACACAATTTGACCTGAGCAATTTTATGTTTGCCAGAATCCAACTTCGCGCCTAGATGAGCCCTCCAACCGGTCCGTGAGACCCAATTTGTAACCCCAGCCAGGAAAGGGCAACACATGACGCTTCATCGCAACGCCCTTCAGGGGCAGATCACCGCTTAAGCCGCAAACCGGCCTTGTGTGATCTCATTCACTGACCTTGTGGTCAGCATATCTACATTATGAATATTGGGTATTACTCCATGGGCAATTCTGTCTTGGATGGCCGCATGTCTGCTGTGAACAGCGACTGCACCATCACTAAATTCTATACGTCTGCGGCCTGGATCGAGGGGCGCGCCGAACATCAGCTCGAACACGTTGCCGGATGGTCCGGCGTCCGTAAAATCGCCGCCTTTCCTGACCTGCACCCCGGAAAGTACGGGCCCGTTGGGTGTGCAGTATTGGCGGATCGCATCTTTCCGCAGTTGATCGGCAACGATATCGGCTGCGGCATGTCATTGTTCGGTAATCCCCCCTAAAATTAGTGGTGTTCAAAAGTAGAATTTTCTCGGCAAGATATCTGAGGAGATTTACGATGA
>JBPOFF010000021.1:0-54499 GCA_051251995.1 Sulfitobacter sp. | reverse complement strand
TCATCGTAAATCTCCTCAGATATCTTGCCGAGAAAATTCTACTTTTGAACACCACTAATTTTAGGGGGGATTACCGACGCTAATTCGAGCGTTTTTATAGCATTTAGACCGATTGAATTGAATAGTTAAAGGGCCTGCTCGCTTGTCTAAAAGAAGTGACGTATGTGCCAGTCCACAAACCCTCGGATTCAACACTGGGACCGTGATTCACTCCGAAATTCGGGTATATCCGTAGGCTTAGGGTTGCTACATACTGATCATAGCCACCAGGAAAATCGTCGGTGTCGAAACAATCGCTTCGACAGAAACTACCTTGGTGACCGGCATCAAGAATTTTGATACGGTCCGTCCTGACATACCTTCAACGATATGAAACTTGGTAAACTCGTGAGCTTAAAAAATTGCTCGACAACCGTAAATCTGTGAGAACTGGAATACTGAAGTGCAGATCGCTGGAGGCCTCTATACTGAAACCTGCATTACCCCAAGTTGGCAAGAGGAGTTCGGTTCTGGTGGAAGAGCCGCCGCAGCCGTTTCAAAACTCTCGCCAGGAAGTGTGCTTCATACCTATGCCAGACGTGATAAACAGGCCGGCATAAAGAGGCTTCAATCGCTTGGGTTGAAGATCCGACAATCGCCTTGCCAAGATGGGGTAGCGTTTGCGTATTTCCATCCTCTTTCAAAGCCATACATTGAGCCGTCACCAGCCCAGATATTTCAGAATGACCCGATCCATCTAGAGGGAAAGGCAGTCTTGAGGTTCGGTTTTTTGGATGGCGATGCTATTGTCCGAGCTGCGCGAGCCGTGTATGATCCACAAACTTCCAATGACCCAGCACCGTTCTTCAAAAATGGATCAAAAGCGGACAAGCTTGCTCTTGTAGTGAATGAAGCAGAGGCTATGTCTCTTGCCCACAGTTTTGACGCCCTACAAGCATGCCGAGAGATTATCTCAAGGCACTTTGCCGATGTCGTTGTCTTAAAGCGAGGGGTGCGAGGGGCAATCGTTTTTGAGGGTGACGGCTCGGAGCAAACCATTCCCGCATATTGGTCAAAAAGCGTGTTTAAGATTGGAACTGGGGACGTTTTCAGCGCAATATTCGCTTACTATTGGGCCGAGGAAACTAGATCGCCATCTGAATCTGCGAATTTAGCCTCGATGCATGTTTCTCGCTATGCTGAGACTAGGTGCCTCACACCAGACTTTTCTAGTACAAGCAAAATAGTACCTATCGGTCAAATTCAGTCACATTCTCTTCGACTTGAAGGAAAAGTGGATACAATTGGTAGACGTTATACCTTAGAGGAAGCTTGTTATCGCCTCAGAGAGTTAGGAGTAAAGGTCATTTGCCCATTGGTCGATGGACCTCAAACTTGCGACGATGAGTGGGGGGCTCTTCTTTTACTCTCAGATCTACCAGAACAACTCGCGATACGTAGATGCATCACCACAGTGCGTGACGGCCGGTTTGTAACACTGTTCTTAGAGACCAGTGACCAAAGTTCATTGATAAGACTCGCCGAAGAAGGCGTGAATGTCACATCTGACTTTACAACTGCAATGTATCAAGCATGTTGGTCCACGCTCAGTGGGTGAGCGATAATCTACTTTCACGGCAACTAATTTCCTCCCATTTTCGAGAAACAGTGTTAGGATTGTCGATAATTAGAAACGGGTGCGTCATTTGGCCGATATATGTTTGATTTACTCCAGCACCGATTTTTTGCTGGCTGAGAAACTTGTTGGTCTTTTGAAACAGAGTTGGACCGTATGGTGGGACGATGATGCGGTAGGTAGATTTCAAAACGTGATACCACCCGAAATCAAAAACGCTCGGTGTGTTTTGCCCATTTGGTCGGCGGCGGCCAAATCTAGCGATAGAATTTATAGTGAGCTGGAAATTGCGCAAAATGCGGGTGCAGTTCTTGTTCCAGTTCGTATCGAAGTTTGTGAAGCTCCAGACTATCATGCAGAGTGGAGTACTGTGGACTTGATAGATTGGGATGGTGAGGCCGACCATCCTGGAATACGTCAATTGCAGAGGAAAATAGCCAAGATCATTCCTATCAGAACACCACCTAAACGAATAAATCGGCTAGACGAAAAACGGGTCCGTCTACCAGTTTTGTTTCATTCAACTTCGTCCCATGAAACTCGATTAGATCCTTTTGAAGCAGTCGAGTTGCTAACCCTTTTTGGCCGAGGAGCATCGGCGCCCGCAGAAGAAACTGGGTGTCAAACAATATTGGTTTCCGCGTACGACCTAGTAGAAAAAAATTGCCCAAGCAAAGCGAAGCAGATGGAGCTTCGAAGATTACGGAATTGGATAGGTAAATTTTCAAAGCGCGGCGGATTCGTCATGGTAGATTCCGGAAACTACGAAGCCGTAAGGCTTGATGACAAAACATGGTCTCGATCTGATTTTAATGAGGCCTTGTCGAGCATTCCTCACGACTGGGTGCTTTCATTCGACTATTCAGAATCTACTTCTCATAAGTCTCCGCGCCGACGTATGTTATCTACCGCTACAGAAATCATCAAACAGTCCAAGCTTGATCAAGAGTTAACGTCGTCACCAATTGTCCCGATAGTTCACTCTCCCAAAGCGGACAGCGGTTACGGGCACAAACTTCAAGATCTGCCGAAGGTTGTCAAACAAGTTGCAGAAGAACTTCAACCTCCAATGATTGCTGTACCTGAGAGAGAGCTTGGCCCCGGTATTTTTGAGTGCGCCGCCACCTTACAAAGAATCAGAAAAGAGCTTCAAACCCTTCCATTCTATCAACCAATTCATGTTCTGGGCACGGGAAACCCGTTTAGTATTGTAACATACACGGCTGCAGGGGCAGACAGCTTTGACGGCCTTGAATGGTGTAGGTACGCTATAGACGCGGAAGCTCGAACGCTTCACCACACACAGCATTTTGACTTCTTTGAATACCAAGGTAGGTTGGCAAACTCTCAGATCACTCAAAATGCTATGGATGACGAAGAAATTGGAATTTCGGGAAAGGTTGGCCTGCACAATCTGGACTTTTACGCTAGTTTCTTGAAGGGACTAAGAACACATACCGATGGGGAAAAATTGGACGTTTTTGCACAAAGGGTTCTAGGGGAAATGAAAATGGATCAGTTCGAACTTAAAGTTCCTGGCTTATTTCGATGAGTAAAATCGACCGAAGTAGGATGGTAGCTGCTGTACAATCAGTCCATTCCGACATTGAAAAGCGGGTCGCAGCCCGCAACTCGCAGTTGGATGAAGCAGGGTTGTGGTATGAGCTTTCTTGCTGCATTTTGAGCAGCCAGGTTCGGTATGACTTGGCCGTTTCGGCAGCCGATAGCATCGCTGAATCTGGCGTTTTGCTGAATGGGGAACTACCTGACGACGAATTATATCAAAAACTAATATTGCTTTTGAATGAACCTCTTCGGGTAGGTGATCAATTGAAGAGGTACCGCTTCCCCAACAAGCGAGCGGATCAGCTCTCGAAAATTGCGGTTCGGATTAATTTGGAGGCCTCAACTTTGGCTGGGCTTTTAGCTTCCTTCAATGACCCAAATGATGCTCGAAACTGGTTGGTCGCCCATGCGCCCGGGATAGGACCAAAGCAAGCAAGCATGTTCCTTCGCAACATACACCACAGTTTTGATTTCGCTATCATAGATAGACATGTGGTAGACTACATGAAAATTATGGACATTTACGATACCAAAAATGGCTCACTTTCCACTTTGCGGAGCTATCGAAAGCATGAGGCCGTGATGTCCGCTCATGCCTCAGGAATGGGTGTTAAATTGGGATTGTTGGACTGGGCAATCTGGGTAGTAATGCGAGTCTTAAAAAGTATGGAAAAGGAGCGGATAGCCGCATGAGTATCGTCAGCCTAGTATCCGGAGGTTTGGACTCGACACTTATGGCCAAATTGGCAGATGAAGAAGGTGTTCGCCAGTTTCCGCTGTTTATCGATTATGGCCAAATCTCCCGCGATCTCGAATTGCAAGCGTGCACCAATGCCATGAAAAGTTTGAACCTCCCAGAACCGTCCGTCGCCAATCTTGGCGGGTACGGGAAGCTAATCCGTTCAGGTTTAACCGATAGAAGTCTGCATATCTCTGATGAGGCGTTCACGCCCGGCAGGAACATGCTGTTTTTGCTTACAGCGGCGGCTTATGCCTGCCAAGTTGAAGCAGATGGGGTTTCAATCGGTCTGTTGCATGAAGACACCAGCTTGTTTCCAGATCAAACAGCAAAATTCCTTATTGAAGCTGAGAGTATGATACGTTGCTGCATGGGACGCGATATCAAAGTTCTTGCTCCGCTTTCAATTTTTCACAAAGTAGAAGTTGTCGAACTTGCTCGGCAAAAAGGTATAAAAGACACTTACTCATGTCATTCTGGAAACCTGGAACCCTGTGGTGAGTGCATTGCCTGTAATGAGTTCAAGTTTGAGGGAGGTCATCATGGGCGGAGGTAGTGGCGGAGGCTGGAATACGCTTGGCAACATAAGTGCTCTCGAAGAGAAAGCCAAACGCTCACTTCAGGGCGGGAAACGGAACGTGTTTATCAGCTTTGCTTCGGAAGACATGAATGAAGTTAACTTGCTCAGGGCAAGCGCCAAGAATGACAACAGCGATATTGAATTCAATGACCATTCTGTGAGGGTGCCCTACAACAGTGAACGGGCCGACTACATTAGACAGAAAATTACTGAACGGATCGAACGTAGCTCAATTTGTGTTGTCCATATCTCAGACAAAACCACTCAAAGCAAATGGGTGAAATGGGAGGTAGAGAAGAGCCTATCTCTTGGTAAAACTGTAATCGCAACACATACTAAAGATGGCAAGCCAGGTAAGATGCCCAAATGGGTTTCAAAAAATAATCTAAAGGTCGTTACTTGGTCAGATTTACCAAATGAATTAAAGTAAGGTGAAGATTGCGTGCTCACACTAACATAACCGATTTTAAGGTTAGCCAACTACCTGCCCCCTGAAATATCCTACTCTCCTTGGTTCCAAAATCACTAGACTGAGCGTCTACATATCTAGGGCCCATTCTATTGACTGATAGAAAGCAAATTAGAACCGCGCCACGATGGAGTTGAGCAGTTGGGATTTTGCTGATTTAGGGGTTCTCATCAATTACTTCGGAGATACTATTTTGACTGAAAAACAAGTTTTTATGAGTCATTCGTCTTTTGATCAGGATATTTGTAATGGACTTGGGGAATTAATTGAAAAATGTTCCCTCAGGCAAATAAGAGTTTGGCACTCTAGTGACGGTCGTGCTGGATCCGGCATGCATCCAAGTGATCGGTGGTTTCCAGCACTATCTGACAGGCTGCGCAATTCGCAGGCCGTCGTCGTTCTATGCACTGAAGCAGGTATAAATTCAGATTGGGTGAAGTTCGAAGCCGGTTTTGGCGCTGCATCTAGTAAACTCGAAATCATCCCGCTTCTCATAGGAATTGAAGATATTACAAAAGTACCCGCGCCTTTCTCCCAATGGCAGATGTATAAGATTGATACGGAACAGAGATGCTTGGACTTTTTGAAAAAGTTGCTTCCACTTTTTGATGTCCACTTTGAAGAGGTGGTGGTCAAAACATGTTTTGAAGAGTTCCGCCCACTTCTAGAGCGGACAAGTATGGTACATGCCGAACCAACTGCTTCGAAAGAGAGTGGATTGAATCGGGATTACTTCGAGAAGAAATTCATGTCGATAGAAGCAGCGGTTAGAGACGCTCCATCGGCATTCTCAGGATACTTGATCGAGATTGAAAACAGAATATCAGCTGAAACCCTCGAGTTTTTTGTAGAGTATGAGACGACCTTTGGCGAGTTCATGGATACAATGTGGGGGTTTCTCTATACTGAAGTAGAGCCCTACACGTATCTACTTGATTGGTTGATGAAGGATGTCAGCACGAATCAAGTGCTCGCCATTTCAGACATCCAAAATGAAATTCCTGCTCGATTTGTATTGACGCCAGGGCGCAAGATTGCAGCGCTACGGATATCGAAACCTTATGTCAGAAATCGTCAGTAAGCGGGGAATTATTCTGAAGCTATTGAGGTTTAAGCGTTGCAACCTGATCCTCTGATTTGCCCCTAGACTTGTAGGCGCTTTGCTTAATAATTTTGGAACCAAAGAGAGACGGATATAAACAAGGGAATTCTGTCTACGAATGCGGTTAAACAGGATGCTATGGCTCAGGTTGTTGAGCGCGGATACAGCACTATTCCAATTAAACTCTTTGGATTTGGTAAAATTTCTAGATGTGCATTATCGATGGATCTGAATGAAAAATCAGTATCTCGTCCACAGCAATATTGCGGTCTCGGGCGCTATCGCGAAATTCTGCAGTATAGTCGCCTTTTCCTTGATCGGCTCCCTCCCATATGATGCATGCCTGAACTGGGTAACCAAGTGACTGCGAACGATCAAGAATGGCCGTATTAACTGCCTGAAATGCAGTTGGGCTTGCTTCCTTGAAATTCAGCACTTCCAATCCTCCCTCATTCACGACCTCATCCATGATCTCATCATAATCTTCCCAATCACCTGGCCTGTCTCCAACGGAGGTACTTCTAAAAAGATCGCGATCATATGGCAATATGACTGTACGAGGGATGCCAAGGGCCTTTGCAGCACGTAAAGCAATAATATCCGCACCACAGGCGGCGGCACTGCACAATGCAATAGGAGCGACACGACGCAGATACGCTTCTATTGCCGTCGAAACACTCGGGACCGCGCCGAGCGGAAAGGTCGAATGTTCGTCGTCGACCGCGTCGATCCGGCGACCAGCCAAGGCCACAACCAAGTTAGTCATGAAGCGGCTCCTTACTCAAGAAAGGCAGCAAACGGACCAGGGAAATCAACCTGGTGCTGGGCCACCGCCTCACCTATTCGAAACAGGTCATCAATCATGGCGACGTTGTCCATTGCAAGTCTATCAGCATCTATATCCTCTAATCCTAATGCAGCAAGCCCCTCTGGCGATATGTCTGGATCGTAACGGGCGTAGAGAAACGCTTTGCGTTCAGCCTCGGCTGCGCTTCGCTCCATCGCGCCAAGCTCATCATCAAAGTAGTTCATCAGTCCGTCGAGTTCGAGGTCAATAGCAGCGCCATGCACACAACGTCCGATTTGACGACAGCTTATGTCGACCTCGACCGCGATACCGCGCATGAGCACAGAGGGGATTGTCAACGCAGCACCAATAAGGTGCTGGCCCCGGGGATTCACATCGTCAAGGACACGAAATTTTGTACCAGTTCCGATGGAGACGAGCATCATCCGGTCCTCACCATCAGGCCATCCACATTGATATTCCGGCAAAGTAGCCATCCTATAGAGTAGGAACGCTGGGTTATTGTAAGGGGTGATCCCTCCATCCTCGAAGAAGAAGGCGCTCTCGGGATCATTGGGGTCCCACTGAAGCCGCTCAGGCTCAAAGTAGGTCGGCGCTGCAGTACTTGCCCTAACAAGTTGCCAGAGAGGGATCTTTAAATTGCAATCTGGGCGGGTTAAATCGTTGAAACGCGCATTAGGATTGGTGCTGATCGGCCAGGGACTGTCCGTGTTCACATTACGTGTGACAACTAACAGATGCCGGTCACTCGAAAGGCTCCCATCCTCCATTAGATCATGAATACTGCCCTCTCCGAACTCACTCTTTAATCGTGTTCCGAGCTGTCGTGCTTCGTATCGGTGCCGCACACGATCCAGTAGCGGAGCCTTGGTGAACATCGCAACGCCATCGCGTCGATAGAGCTCCGAGATTTCCTCCACCGATTTGCCGATAGCAAGCCCGGCTGCGATAATTGCACCGGTGGATGTTCCCCCAATATAGTCGAAGAAGTCTCGAAGGAGGAGCTTGGAATTTCCTGTGGCTTCGCGGAGATCATGCTCAATGCGTGCCAGTATCCCAAGCGAAATACAGCCCATAATGCCGCCACCATCTATTGCAAGGAGTCGTTTTCGGTTTGGATCGAACATATGTCCCCCTGACTGAAGAGTCGCTCGCGATGGAGTCAATGATAATATGACAGAAATTTTGGATGAAATCCAACTCTGAAAGGCAGTTTATCCATTTCGAGTCTTTCTATTTATCGTACATTGAGGCTACCGTCTCACTTCTAATTCTCTAGTTAGGAGTCTGTTCAAAAAAATTGAGAGCCCTCGATTTTCCTTCAAAATAGGTCTCTTTCTGCCAATCCGCAGGTTCTTCATTCAAGAATTTAGCCTCATACTTATCCGCCTCACCATTGTCACCCAATGCAAACAAGCAATTTGCAAGAGTAGCATACACCCAGAGCTGATCCGAACGCTCAGCAAAATTCTCATCTGCGACGTCCATGCGAAGGCGCTCTATGACTGCTCCACGGATTTTCTGCGCAGACATATGATCAAAAAGCGCTTCATTTGCATCAGTTTGTATTGTTGACCTAATCTCTAGACAGGTTGCGGCATTTTCTCCGTTGTAATAATCCCCTCTCAGTTCAAAACCTTTTTCATAGAACTGGATCGCCTTATTTAACGTCGCTTCGTCTTTGTTTTGGTCCCAAAGCCGCTTGTAAATTGCCCCAGACAACCCAAGCGTTTCAGGATCATTCGATTTTTCAGGATCAAGTGGAGTCAGAATTTGCATTGCCTTCATTAGGGATATTTGTTCAGATGGCGACTTAGATTTATACGTGTGTAGCGCAGCCTGCTGGCGCAAATAGGGATTGTCTGGCCGCATATCGAGCAATTTCTCGAAATTTCGCGCAGCATCGGCATGCTTGGAGGCATCTGAGGCTTTCTCTGCCTCATCAATTAGAGACGAAAATCTTTCTTGGGCATCTTCAGCATCCTCTAGCAGCTCTTCGAACTCAGCGTCGGTAAATGTGGGCTGTCGAAGTAGCGGGATATAGGTGTATACAGGGCTGTCTGGGGTTGGGTTATCTCGAACCTCGTGGATAAGCTTTTCAAGATCCGCTTTGGCTCGTTTAGCTTCGCGGCTTCCGATATCCTCTCCTAAGTGTTCATACATAAACGTCGCGGTGTGATCCAAGTCGAAGTGCAGCTTTCCAAGCTTCTCCTTCATTACAATTGTTGAAAACGGGCGCAATGCATGGCGGACACCAAGTTCATAGACGGCGTTGACGTTTCCCGTAGAAATATCAGCGATAACTAAGTCAGCCTTTAGTAACATATCGTACATTTTCACATCGATGATGCCGGAATGTAGAATTTCAATCGCTCTGATGCAACGATATCCACTCGCCTCAACAGCAGGTTCAATAATGGCCTCATACGTTGCATCAAGATCAAGCAGCCGTCCTGACTCATAGTCAGTCTTCTTACCGAACCCCATGACTACAAAGCAAACTTTTCGTGTATCGCCCATGCAAATATCCAAATTTTGGTTGATGTGTAAATTCACTATACCTTGCACGCTTATGAGCCGCGACCAGTTCAACCGCGATGATATCAAACAAAGTCAGCTCTCGTTAATCTGTTGCGCGACATTTAAGATGGTTTGCTCAAGAGTGTTCTCCTCAGTCACCTCGTATCTAAGGATCCCAGCCATGAGCGGCGCATTCTTCTGGAATGAGACATCATCGACGCCAATTTGTAAAATGAATAGCTCGAAGCCGTCGGGGCGGTGTTTACCTTCTCTGCGGCGTCTTTTTTCGTGGCGGTATCGGCCCATCAGAAAACTGCGTTCCTCTTCGGCGTAGTCGGAGTGCCAGTATTCTGGTGTCACAACGATGATTGCGCTTGTCGCATTCAGCATTGCTTGCTCGATTTGAGGATCAATAGACCGCCCTCGTTTAAAATCAGCATCATAGAATACGTTAACCTTCTGCGCCTCCAGCAAGTTCACAATCTGCGTGACTGCTGGCTTGTTCTCGTGGCTGTAAGAAATAAACGCGCTTTTTGTGACGCCTCGCACCTTCTTTAACGCGCGGTCTTTCATACTTGCGGCCATGCGATTGAGGTGACCCACCGCTGATGTCGGGTACGAGATGTGGGATTGGATCGACTCTGCATAGACTTTATACGCGTTCTCAATGAGCGCGACTTTGTCCGCGTCACTTTCCATATGCACAGGCAGATAAATACCCGCGAGCAGTGTCTCGGGCTTTTCTTTTTCGAACAAACCCTGCGCATCTTCAAAATGTTTCACCAGATATGCACGTGCGCGGTTTTTGAATGTCATCAACATTTCAGGAATATTGACGTGGCTCGCGATCAGATAATTTATCAACACATAATACCACGCGTAGCTGCGATATAGACTTGTTGAAAACTCATCGTCGGGCAGTTTGAAAATCTGTTCGAATA
The DNA here is from genome assembly GCA_051251995.1 of Sulfitobacter sp. Lineage (GTDB taxonomy): Bacteria > Pseudomonadota > Alphaproteobacteria > Rhodobacterales > Rhodobacteraceae > Sulfitobacter. The sequence continues at coordinate 44,159 of JBPOFF010000021.1, read as the reverse complement.
TCGTCTGCAAAACGGGCATCGCGCCTTGAAACCCGTTTTCACTGCGGAAGTCATCGAAAAAGGCATATTGCGCGTAACGCATCAGCACTTCGGCGCGTTCAAGGTCTTTGGACAGTTCATTGTCTGCCCAAACGCGCCCGTCTTTATCAATAAATGCGAACATGTCACGCATCGCTTTTGCTGCGCCGGAATATTCCGATTGCAGAAAGTAGCTAGACGCGAGCCGCACGCCAACCAATGGATCCAGAAACACCATCGTGCGAGGGTCGTCTGGATCGCGATGGCGCCATCCAAGACGGTCATATTCATTAACGCGATCATAAATGAGAGAGGCGAGTATGACCGTCCCTTTGGGATTGTTAATCAGGCCGCCGAATGCAGATTGTCCGACTAGGTCCAGCAACCCCATCTTATCTTTGAGAAAAAAAGCGGCATCTTCGGTCAAAACTTTCTTAGATGATGACAGTGTCAAGTACGCCAAAAACATATAGAAAATGCGCTTTCGCCCCCAGTTTGCATCATCAAAAATTGCACCCGATTTCCGTTCACCTTCGTCAAAACTGATCACAGCTTTATAAAGCGTGTTCAAAGCATCCAGAACAGGCCGTCCATCCGTGTCGTTCCCTGGGAAGTCTTTTCCGTCTTTAATAAATAACTTTTCCACGCGGTCGAATTCGGATTGCAGGTCACTGGCTCCATCAGGAAAGTAGACGAACCTGAACGGGTTGTTATCCTTACTTCTACCCTCAAACGATGGAATGGCTGTGGACTTTGACGACGTCACGGTGCGCACCAATGACCGTAGCCGGTCGACGTTGTAGTAAGCGAATTTCAACCCTGTAAACGTGCCGCGCAAAATCTCCTCGGCCTCTTCGTTTTCCTCTGGTGTGGCGGCCAGTGTGTCGGGCTTGTAGATATATTTGTGTTCCTCTTGCGCCCACAAATGGTCCAGCATGGTTCTGATTTGGAACTCGACAGGGAAGCGGTGCATCGCATCCAGCTGTTGCTCTGTAAACGATTCAAAGAGACCAAACAGATATTCTGCCTCTGCGCGATTACGTACCTTTTCGCTGCCTTTCTGATCCTCGCGCTCTTTGACCAGTTCCCCCAGCAAATGTTCATCTATCTTTGATTCATATTTCACGTAGAAATGCAGCGATTCATAGTTTGACGCTTTGGATTTCTTCTCCACAGTTTCCAGCGTATTCCACGTCGCTTTTACGCCTTTGATGATGTCTAACAGCTCGTCATGGATATCGGGAGCAAGTGTGAAATTGCGAAACGGGGCGGAATAGAATTCTAGGCCAGACGATTGAATGCTCAGACTTTCAGCGCGAAGGATATCTTGAAAAACCTGCTTTTGCGCCTCTTCCTGAATGCAAATCACCCGTGCGCCCACAAGGTCTTGAAGGATCTCGAAAAGATACACAGGCTGGTCGCCAAATTCGCCCTGCCGTTTTGCCAATTCTTTGCGAAGTTTTTCAAAAGCGGACTGCGGAGATTTGATCCTGATCTCAAACAGCACATCCCCTTTGCGTTTGAAGCCTCGAATGATCGACAGCAGCTCCATACGCGTTCGAATTTCAAGGAATTCCAAAATTTCGCGAAACTCTTTCCCTTCGTAAAACTTGCAGAACGTTTCGTCGTCCATATTGTAGAATTCTTTGATCGTAAACTTCATCAATAATATCCAAACCAGTAAGATACTTACAATACTTTTGTAAGTTGACGCGACTTGTCAACCCAACAGTGCCATGGCAAAAGATAAGCCGATACAAAGGTCGGATACATATCAGTGACTTCTTGAAGATGTGCAATTGAACACTTATGAACAGCAACCGGTACATACGAAGAGGTTAATATTTCACCTGTTCTCCAACTTTTCGAGCGACCTCAGAGCCGATCAGGCAAGTGACTGTCCATAGTCCGGACAAAACTGCATGAATCCTGCTCCAAAACCCTCAGGATAATTAGCAGCTCAATCACATCCAGTCGTCTCTCCCCCAATTCATACTTGCCAACGAATGATGGCGGCTTTCCCAATTTATTGGCCAGCTGAGCTTGAGACAAACCAGCTTCACAACGCAGGCTTACCAGCGCTTTAAGAAATTTTGAGTAAGCCTCTGTGTGAACTGTTCCAGCCAAAATATGATCCGCCATAATTACGACGAGATCGCTACCCCCATTTCGGGTTTACCCCCAAAATGGGGGTGCTATACTTGGATGACCAGATCGAGCAGGGGAGTATTGCCCGTGACCATCATTACCTTCTTCAACCCAAAGTGTCGAAGTGGCCGAACGACGGCTGTCATGGCAATTGCATCAGCGATCCTTGAAGACAGCCAACATAAACCTGCCGTCATTGATATGACGGAAGAAGTCAGGCCTATAAGTCATGGCAAACCGTCTTCGCTTACGGTTTGGGAAAGTAAAATGGTCGATTGTGGATTCGGTTTCGATGACTTCAGAGTTGAAGAGGTTCAAAATTTTGAAAGTATGATCCGTGCCGATTGTTATTGCGAAGTAGATGGCTTCACTTACCTGCTTGTCGACACGCCCAGACGTCCCAATGACCTTGTGATGAACATGGTGCGTCGCAGCGATCTAGTCATCGTACCATTCAGGAACGCATCAGAAGCAGCGTTAAGCAGTAATTTGTTGGCGAAACATCTTAAGAAGAATACTCTAACCTACGGTTTGATCACTGGCGTGGACTCCGATGAAGAATACGAAATCGCTAAAGCTGCATTCACAGGGTTTCCGGTTCTCGATAACTACCTCCCGAACGCTCCAATTTTCAAACAACAGCGTGAACATGGGCACCTGTTTAGTATGGAACGCCAAGAGACTGGTTCCAAGGATTCAACGCTTCAAGAAATGCTTATCAGCGTGATGAATGCAGATGGTCGTGTTTCTGCACAGCTCGTTTGGACTGAGATTCATACCATTCTTTGCGAGGATACCTTACTGAAAACAAACACAAAACGCGGATGCAACCGTCTTTTCGAGCTTCACTAAGATTCACCGCCTAAGTTAGCACTACCACTTGTCCCATGTGGGCTTGCATGGATATCTGGATGACCCGCTCAGCATGTTATCTGAAGCAGATATCTACCTTTGCCGTCTTGCGCGAAGGTTATTGCGGCAAATTTAGTTCTGGCGCTATAAAGACGAACGAAGAGGGTCGAGATGACATATGATTTCAGACATGAGGCAATGCACAGGCTGGCAGACTGGCCAGTTCTCGCGTGCATCGGTACACGCAGGACTAATGCAATCCGCCTAGACAGCCGTGCGGTTGCACACCTTTATTCGCTCGCTTCTGAGGAAGAGTGGCGGGATATGAGCGATTCCGAAAAGAAATTTGCAAAAGCCGCACTGTCTAGGGATATTCCGCCCTACTACGATGTCTATGCGCAACGGAACAACTTAGAATCTTAACCGACACGCGCCTAAATATTTCCCCGAGGTGATTGTGTAGAAATCGCGTGTGGCACCCCAAATGGAATAGATTTCTGACCAAAGTGCGCAAGATCGTGACCAGAGTGCCTAACTACGGTGACCCGTCACAACTTTGAAATAAGTGGTGAGCCCGTCCGGGTTCGAACCGGAGACCTACTGATTAAAAGTCAGTTGCTCTACCAACTGAGCTACAGGCCCACTGGCGGTGTACTTAGAAAGGCGGCGCAGGGGGGTCAAGCCCAAAACCTGCAAATTTTCAGTGACACGCTGGATAAGTGCGTTCAGCACAGTTATATGCGCCAAATGTGCAGCGCTTTGACCTCCGATTTGCCCTTTATGAAAATGCATGGGCTGGGAAACGACTTTGTCGTTGTCGATGCGCGTGCGCACGATCTGAAAATCACAGCGGCGATGGCGCGGGGAATCAGTGATCGGCACTTTGGGGTTGGCTTCGACCAACTCGCAGTCATTAATCGCGGGACTGGTGACGCACATCTGACCTTCTACAACGCTGACGGGTCGCGGGCTGGCGCTTGCGGAAACGCAACACGGTGCATTGCAAGATACCTGATAGATGAAGGTGGGGTTAGCCATCTGAACCTGACCACAGATCGGGGTGCTTTGTCAGCCAAAGACGCCGGAGACGGGCTGACCTCAGTGAACATGGGCCACCCCCAACTGACGTGGGACGAAATACCGCTGGCACGCGAAATGGACACGCTGGAACTGCCGATTGACGGCGCACCTACAGCAACTGGCATGGGCAATCCGCATTGCACATTTTTTGTCCCGGATGTGAGCGCAATCGATCTTGCGACATTTGGTCCGCCGATTGAGCATCACGCGCTTTACCCAATGCGCACCAATGTGCAGATCGCGCAAATTGTCGGACCTGATCACATTCGTATGCGCGTCTGGGAGCGCGGTGTGGGCATCACATGGGCTTCTGGTTCATCTTCATGTGCAACGGGCGTTGCAGCGGCGCGTAGAGGGCTGACAGGACGGTCTGTGCGTATTGATCTGGATGGTGGCACGCTGCACGTCGATTGGTGCGATGATGGTGTCTGGATGACCGGGCCAACGGTCCATGTGTTCAGCGGGTCGCTTACTCAAGAATTCCTAAAGAGCCTTGCATGAGCGCCCCGGTCTTTTCAAACCACGGCTGTCGCTTGAATGCGTATGAAGTTGAGGCGATGAAAGATCTGGCTGGGCAAGCCGGGTTGGAAAATGCAGTGGTCATCAACACCTGTGCCGTGACAGCAGAGGCGGTACGCAAGGCTCGTCAGGATATTCGCAAACTGCGCAAGGCCCATCCTGACGCGCGACTGATTGTCACTGGATGTGCGGCGCAGACCGAGCCGGAAACATTTGTTAAAATGGCTGAGGTCGACGCGGTGATCGGCAACACCGAAAAGATGTTGCCAAATACTTGGACTGGATTGGCTGCTGATTTCATTGGCGAGACCGAGACGGTTCAAGTTGATGACATTATGTCGGTGACCGAAACAGCAGGACATCTGATCGACGGTTTTGGCACCCGCAGTCGGGCTTATGTGCAGGTCCAAAATGGCTGTGACCACCGCTGTACTTTCTGCATCATTCCGTTTGGGCGGGGCAATTCGCGGTCCGTTCCTGCGGGCGTCGTGGTGGATCAAATCAAGCGGCTGGTGGACAAAGGCTTCAACGAAGTTGTTCTAACCGGTGTAGATCTGACCTCGTGGGGTGCTGATCTGCCTGCGACGCCCAAGCTGGGTGATCTCGTTATGCGTATCCTGCGGTTGGTTCCCGATCTGCCGCGCCTGCGCATTTCCTCGATCGACAGTATCGAAGTTGACGAAAATCTCATGCAGGCCATCGCAACCGAACGGCGTCTCATGCCGCACCTGCATTTGTCGTTACAGCATGGCGATGACATGATTCTGAAGCGGATGAAGCGGCGACACCTGCGGGATGACGCAATTGCTTTTACCCAAGAAGCCAAGCGTATGCGTCCAGATATGACCTTTGGCGCAGATATTATCGCGGGGTTTCCGACTGAAACTGAGGCAATGTTTGAAAATTCGCTACGACTGGTTGATGACTGCGAGCTGACGTGGCTGCATGTTTTTCCCTATTCAGCCCGGCCCGGCACCCCGGCAGCGCGGATGCCAGCGGTGAATGGGACAAATATCAAGGCACGCGCAGCGCGTCTGCGGGCCGCAGGCACACACCGCGTGACTGCGCATCTACAAGCGCAGGTTGGCGCTACACATAATGTGTTGATGGAAAGCCCTACCATGGGACGGACTGAACAATTTGCTGAGGTACAGTTTTCCAAACCTCAGGCCGAAGGTCATATTGTCCGTACCAAAATCATCAACAGCACAGATGGTCATTTAATCGCTTAAGGCTCCGGCAAACTATGAATGCCACAAACTAAAAAACCCCCGCAGCGATGCTACGGGAGTTTTCTATTTCAACTGTCGCGTCGATCAGTCGTGTTCTTTGTGCTTAATAGGCGCCCAAAGACGCTTGTTTGTCAGATACAAAAGCACGGACAACAAAGTCAGGAATAGAACACCGGCAAACCCTGCCTGCTTGCGTGCGCCCAGCTTGGGTTCAGCAGTCCACATCAGGAACGCAGAAACGTCCTCGGCCAGATGGTGGGCATCGCTTGCATGACCATCAGCGAATTCGACGAGATCGTCGTCAATCGGAGGTGCCATTGAAATCCAGCCACCGGGGAAAGCGGTGTTTTCATAGAACGTGGTGCCAGCCTGTTCTTTTGTCTCGCCGGTATAGCTGGTCAGCAACGCAGTAATGTACTCCGCGCCGCCGGTGCCTTTCAGGAACTGGTTGATGCCCAATCCGTATGGTCCGTGAAACGCTGCGCGTTTCTTGGCCATCAGGGACAAGTCAGGTGCGTTTTCCAGATTAGAGCCGGGGAAATGATCAACAGGCGTGCCGGGACGTGTATCATCCAAATCTGCATCGTACACATCCCACTGTTTGGAATATTCGATGACCTGATCTTCTGGTAGGCTTGGCCCGCCTTCGTCACCTAATGTCCGCAAAGCAACGTATTTCAGACCATGACAGGCGGAACAAACCTCTGTGTAAATCTGCAAACCACGCTGCAATTGGTTCACATCATATGACCCGAAAGGTCCATCAAACGAAAAGTCGATGTTTTCAATGTGGGCGCTTTCACCACCCGCCGCAAATGCGGCAGGGGCCAAAGCAACAGCCATGATGGCAGACAGGATTTTGGTTTTCATCAATTTCATCTGCCTTACTCCGCCGCAGTTTTCGTTGCTTTTGATCCGCCGTAATGCGCATCAAAGTCAGCTTCGATTGTTTCGGGTTGGGCTTGCGGTTTTTCGATGACACCCAACAGCGGTAGGATGACCAAGAAATACCCGAACCAATAGGCCGACGCGATCAGTGAAAAGCTGGCATAGGGTTCTTCAGCAGGCATGGCACCCAGCCACATCAACGCAAAGAAGTCGATCACCAGCAGTGCAAACCACCATTTGAACATCGGACGGTAACGACCTGAACGCACGCTGGATGTATCCAGCCAAGGCACCAGCGCCATCACAGCAATCGCACCAAACATCGCCAGAACACCAAAGAATTTCGCATCAATGATGCCACCGGTTACGAAGGATGCAATCTGCACCACCCAAACCTCAGAGGTGAAGGCCCGCAAAATTGCGTAGAAGGGCAAGAAGTACCATTCAGGCACGATGTGCGCAGGTGTCGCAAGTGGGTTCGCCTCAATATAGTTATCGGGGTGACCAAGGTAGTTCGGCATAAAGCCAACGATGGCAAAGAACACCGCAAGGATCACAGCCAATGCAAACAGGTCTTTGATCACAAAGTATGGCCAGAAAGGCAGTGTGTCTTTCTCTGCTTCTTCTTTCGATCCACGGCGCACTTCAACACCCGTTGGGTTGTTGTTGCCTGTAGTATGGAACGCCCAAATATGCACAACGACAAGGCCGGCAATCACAAAGGGCAGCAAATAGTGAAGACTGAAGAAACGATTCAGCGTGGCATTATCCACGGCAGGTCCGCCCAACAAGAACGTCTGCAACGACTCACCCACAAATGGGATCGCACCAAACAGACCCGTGATAACTGTCGCGCCCCAGAATGACATCTGACCCCAAGGCAAAACATAGCCCATGAAACCCGTTGCCATCATCAGCAAGTAGATCAGCATGCCGATTATCCAAGTGATCTCGCGGGGGGCTTTGTATGAGCCATAATAAAGACCACGGAAAATGTGGGCATAAACGGCCACAAAGAAAAGTGATGCGCCGTTGGAATGCAAATAGCGCAGCATATAGCCGCCATTCACATCACGCATGATGTGTTCAACTGACGCAAACGCCATATCGACATGCGGTGTATAGTGCATCGCAAGAACGATGCCGGTGATGATTTGCAACGCCAGACAGAATGTCAGAACAATGCCCCAGATCCACATCCAATTCAGGTTCTTGGGTGTCGGGATCATTAATGTATCATAGAGCAAGCCAACAACATTCAGGCGGCTTGAGAGCCACTTTTCGCCTTTGGTCTTTGGCTCGTAATGGTCGTGCGGAATTCCAGCCATCTATCTGCTCCCTTAACCCAGTTTAATCGTGGTTTCGTCCACGAATTCGGCGACAGGCACCGGAAGATTGCGCGGAGCAGGCCCTTTACGGATGCGACCCGCAGTGTCGTAGTGTGACCCGTGACAAGGGCAGAACCAACCACCAAAATCACCAGCGTCACCCAAAGGCACGCAGCCAAGGTGCGTACACACGCCCATCATAACCAGCCAGTCTTCTTTTCCGACCATGGCGCGATTTTCGTCAGTGGCTGGGGAACCATTTGGCACATTCGCGTTTTCCGCGCCTTGATCTGGCAGGCTGCTGATATCAACAGCTTTTGCCTCTTCGATCTCTTCTGGGGTGCGGCGACGAATGAACACCGGCTTGCCCAACCATTTTACAGTCAACTGGGTGCCCGGCTCAAGATCGGCAACATCGACGCGAATTGACGACAACGCCAAAACGTCTGCGGACGGGTTCATCTGGTTCACCAACGGCCAAACGGCGGCACCTACGGCGACAGCACCAGTACCTGCAGTGGCATAATAGAGGAAATCCCTCCGGTTGCCTGCGTGATCATCTGCTTGAGACACGAGTTTTCTCCACTTCTTGGCCAACAATCGGCCATCAGACATAGGGGCGACACGTCACATGTCACCATAATTCAAGATGGTATCTACCGGGACAGCGCGCGCCCGTCCAGATGTCAAAGCCGCGCAAAGGGTCGCAGGGGGTCCGGCTTTTGCAAAAAAACAACTCAACTGGCGCAAGTTCACCCTTTTGGCGGCGGTGTAGCTTGCATTGACGCGCGCGAATCGAATTTTTCGAACCATGCGGCCAAAGCATCATTACCCTTGCGCCAACCCCGTGCATCCAAACGAAAGTCGACATATCCCAAGGCACAGCCAACTGCGATCTGTCCCATGTCCAATGGGCCGGAAAGGTGGCTCATCCAGCGGGTATTCAGCGCAGAACAGGCGCGGGCGATCTTGGCCCATTGACCATCAACCCACGCATCCATTCGCATATTTTCTGGCCGTAGGCGTGTTTCATACACCATCAGCAGTGCCGCATCCAAAATCCCGTCAGCTGTCGCCTCAAGCGTTAGCGTGTCCCAGCGGCGCTGACCTGATCCATAAAGCTTGCCACCTGCCCGATCATCCAGATAGGCGCAGATTACCCGACTATCATAAAGCGTCGGACCATCTGGCCGCTCTAGGGCGGGCACTTTGCCCAGTGGGTTTTTCGGTAACAATCCTTCGGATGGCGTCAGTGGCGTGCCGGACTGTTCCTGTAATGCGACATCATCCAATTGTTTGGTTTCGTGCAGCAGCACCATAACTTTGCGGACATAAGGTGAGGTTGGTGAATAGGCGAGTTGCATCATATTTCCCTTGCTGAGTCTTACCAACTATCAATCGGTATCCCAAAAGGTGCAATCATTCTTCGCCTACACCGCGCATCATTGCCGCAATCAAATTCGTTTCCGACCCAAACCCGTACCCCGCAACATGGTCCGCCGCAGACAGCCGCACCGCATCCGGTTTATTTTGATTCAGCTTCCAAGTCCCGTCAACGCCCGTGATCTGCAATCGGCATGGCACAATCTGACGCATCACCTTCTCCAAAACGTCGGCGGTCATCTTGGCTGTTTTCCAAGGCACCTTTGGCAACAACTGGTTTTCGTAGAATGCGGATTGCCGATCCAGCAAATCGCGCAGTTCCTCTTGAGGCCGCAGTTCCAAGGTCCCTGTCAAATGCACGGCGACGTAATTCCACGTCGGCACCTGATCAGGCACACCATACCAATCCGGCGAGATATAAGTATCTGGGCCAGACACCGCGATCTTTACCTGCAACGGTTCCTTGAGTGCCCGCGCGATTGGATTGGAGCGCACCAAATGTAGCCCAGCCGCATTACCAACTTCGTTCAGCAAGAACGGCACATGGCTCATCAATGGACCAGCATCTGAATTCACAGCCAAGAGCCCAAATCCCCGTTCTCGTGCGAAGCTCAGATTCCGGGCAGTATCAGCATCATGGTAAATCGGATTCGGGTGCATGGTCTTGGACCTTTGTATTTGACCCTTTTGCTATTGCAGGTTTCGCCCGGCCTTGGCAACGTGGCATCATTCTCAGGGCGGGGTGAAACTCCCCACCGGCGGTAAGTGGTCAGTCCCACAAAGCCCGCGAGCGCAACGCCCTCCGCTTACGCAGAAGGCTTGGACAGCAGATTTGGTGTGATTCCAAAGCCGACGGTCATAGTCCGGATGAAAGAGAATGCGAGGGGTTTGGGTGGCGTTTAGCTACCTTGCTTCCTTGTGATCGCCTTGGGTGGACGTGTCGAAGCCAAAAAGGAGATCACATATGACACAACTAAGTTCCGCCCTCACCCGCTTTGCCTTTATCAAAGCGCAATGGCACGCCGACATCGTCGACTGTGCCTTGGATGGATTTACCGAGATTATTGCGCCCGAACATGTTGACGTCTTTGACGTGCCGGGAGCGTTTGAATTGCCCCTAATGGCGCAAACCCTTGCCAAAACCGGCACCTACCGCGCAATCGTCTGCACAGCGTTTGTCGTTGATGGCGGTATTTACCGGCATGACTTTGTGGCAAGTTCTGTTGTCGGCGGATTGATGCGGGTCGGATTGGATTCGGGCGTGCCTGTGCTGTCTGTCTCATTGACCCCGCACCACTATCAGGAAACCGAACACCACAATGCGATCTATCGCGCGCATTTCGTGACCAAAGGGCGTGAAGCGGCAGAAGCTGCACTAGGAATTGTTGAAGCCTATGAAGAATTAGAAAGCTAACCTAGGTAGTCACGCAATTCCGGCGGTGGGTTGTCCAGCAATGCCACCGCCGGTTGCGGTGCATGTGCATGCCCCCCTTCGACAAAAATAACCTGATCGGCAATCCGTCGCACATCATCGGGCGCATGGGTGACCATAATCAGCGCCGCCCCAGTTTCAGCCACAAGATCCTGAACCAAATCCAGCATTTCATTGCGCAAGGCTGGACCCAGCGCAGCAAACGGTTCGTCCAACAGTACCAGTGGTCTGGCTTGAACAAGCACCCGCGCCAGCGCTACCCGGCTTTGCTGACCACCTGATAAGGCACCCGGTTTTTTGCCCGCGTGTTCAGAAAGGCCCACCCGGCGCAATGCGTTGTTCACCTGATCCACGTCTGCCGCATTCAATCGCAAATTCGGGCGCAATCCCAGCCCGACATTCTGCGACACGGTCAGATGTGGAAACAAGTTGTTGTCCTGAAAGAGCATTGTCATTGGCCGGTCCCCCGGCACCGCATCAGTGATTTCCCTGCCCTGCCACGTCACCCGACCATGATCCAAGGGAATAAATCCACAGATCGCACCGAGCAAGGTTGATTTTCCTGACCCTGACGGCCCGATGATTGCGTACTTTTGCCCCTGCTCCAGCGTCAAATCAGCCAAAAGGCTGAAATCCCCCTGTCGAATGACGGCACTCTTAAGCGTCAGCATGCCAACGGCCCCCCTTGTCACAAATCCAAAAAATGCCCAGCGCCAAAGCAAGCAAGATCAGCGCAGCCCCAGCCGCCGCTTCCATCCGGTAAGCGCCCATGAGGCGATACATCTGCAAAGGCAATGTTGCGCGATCCGGGTTCGCAAAAAGCGCGATGACACCAAGATCACCAACGGACAACGCCCCCGTTAACCCCGCAGCAAATCCAATCTGGGCACGCAGACGCGGCAAGATCAGCCAGCGCCAGAGGGACCAACCACGCATGCCAAGGTTTTCAGATAACCGCCCATAATCACGGACTGTGTCGCGCAGTCGCGGCACCATAATACGAAGCGCAAACGGCAGTGCCATCAGTGCATTGACCAAAGCAGTAACAGGCAGCGCCAAGGCAGCAGGATCAGCCAGAGGATTAATCAGGATGAACCAACCCGTGCCAATCATCAACGGTGAAGCAGACAGACCCAGCAACCCAATTGCTTCAACCCCGCCGGAACGTCGACTGGCAATCCATCCGGCCATCGGCAATGCCAAAAGCCCCAAAACCACAACGCTGATCATCGCCACGTAAATCGATGCGCCTGCCGCTTGCCAAACGGAAGGCGGCACCTGAGCGAGACCGATCAGCCCACGCGACACAACAGCCCCCAGCGGCAAAAGTAAAAACAATGAAGCCAATGTGATCACCGCAATATCTAGTCCAAGCGGCAGACCACGCTTTGCATCCCAGCGTTGCACGGGCCGGTCAACACCCCCACCAACGCTGATTGTTGGGATAATCCATAAGGCTACCAAAGCAGCCGACCCCGCCAACGCCAGCTGCACCACCGCAAGCACCGCAGCGCGGCCAAGATCAAAGTCAAACTTGAACGCCTGATAAATCGCCAATTCAACCGTCGTCGCGCGCGGGCCACCGCCCAATGTCAGAGCCACCGCAAAACTGGTCAGGCAGATCACGAAAATAAGGGCCGCGACCCCCGGTACCACTTGTTTCAACAGCGGCCATTCAAGTGTCCGAAACACTGATACTGGAGGCAGCCGCAGTTGCGCAGCAAGCCGGAAACGTTCGGCAGGTATGGTTTGCCAGCCTTGCAACAAAAGACGGGTGGCCAATGGCAGGTTAAAGAACACATGGGCCAACACCACGCCGTGCAGCCCATAGATAGAAACCTCCGGTAACCCGATCATATTAAGCCCGGCGTTTAACCAACCGCTCCTGCCAAAAACAGTCACAAGGCCAAGAACGGCGACAATGACCGGCAGGATAAACGGTGCCCCCAAGAGCATAACCAAAGCGCCACGGCCAACGAACCTACGTCGTGCCAGCGCGCGCGCCAAGGGCACAGCTAACAGCACCGACAACAGCGCTGAGAGCGCCGATTGTACCACAGTAAACCGGACCGCCGCCCAGTCACCCGGACCAAGGCCCGCACCCGGTTCGATGCGTGTCCCGATCCCTACGAAAGCCAGTATAACCGCCGCCACCGTCAATAAGGCGGCGGCAATCCCCAGCGTTCGGGTTACTGTGTCAGCGCGCTGCGCCATGCTTCAATCGCTTTGTCTTGAAGGGCTGCTGCTTCATCTTCGTTATAAAACAGTACCTTTTCCGGCAGTGGCAATTCTGACCATGCATCAGGCCATTGGTCCTTTGGTAATGCAGAGGGCAAAGACCAGTTGGCCGTCGGAATGAGTGTCTGAAACTCTTTCGACATCACATAGGCCATAAATTTATCCGCCAGTTCAGGCTGATCCGTCTTGGCAACTTTGGCCACCGTCTCGACCATGAAATAATGCCCTTCAGAAAACAAAGCGGCATGTTTGGTGAAATCTTCTTCGGCAATCATATGATAGGCGGGTGATGTCGTATAGCTGAGCACCATATCCACCTCACCATCGGTGAACATACCATAGCTTTCTGACCAACCCTTGGTCACGGTCAAGATTTTCGGTGCGAGCTTGGCCCATGCCTCATCGGACTTGTCACCATAGACCGCCTGAACCCACAAAACGAGCGCGAGACCAGATATTGACGTGCGCGGGTCTTGGATGGCGATTTTAACATCATCACTCATGGCCAGTAGTTCGTCAAAGCTGGAAGGTGGTTTTTCCATACGCGTGTTGTTATACATGAAGGCCGTGTGGCCATAGTTGAACGGCAGGAATATGTCGTCAGTCCAATCAATCGGCAACGTCAGCGCACTATTGTCCTGACCATGTGGGGCGAATAGCCCTGTTGCACGTGCCTTGGCCGAAACATCGGAAGTCAGACCCATCACAACGTCTGCTTTGGTGCGTTCGCCTTCAAGCAAAAGCCGTGGCAGCAGATCACCCGTTGAATATTGCAAATCGCATTCACAAAACTTTTCAAATTCCGCCTCAATGATCGGGCCAGGACCCCATTCAGACGTAAAAGAATCGCCAGCATAGACTGTGAGCACAGGTGTTTCAGCATATGCCGTATGGGAAAAAATTGAGGCCCCCATAAGTGCCGTCGCAAGTGCAAGATACTTCATCGCATCCTCCTATTGCGGCGAAAGGAAAAAGGTGGATGGATGTCCAGACCTTCCCTCCGCCGGTGTTAACCGGTTCAGGTTCTACGGGTCAGCTTTCGCAATCTCAGCACATTATGTGCCCCCCGAGGTATGTTCAGAGGTAGGGTGTGCATGGATGGGATGCAAGCCAAATCCCCTTGAGGCATTTCGCCTTGCCCGCTAAGGATCATGCCAACAGGAGTACGCCCCATGTCGATCAACAGCTTTGGCCATCTTTTCCGCGTGACCACTTGGGGCGAAAGCCACGGGCCAGCATTGGGTGCCACGGTTGATGGCTGCCCTCCCGGTATCCCGGTTGATGCAGGGATGATCCAACAGTGGTTGGACAAACGGAAACCCGGGCAAAACAAATACACCACCCAACGGCGCGAAGCAGATGAGGTGCGGATTCTGTCAGGTGTTTTTGAAGGCGTGACCACCGGCACACCAATCCAACTGATGATCGAGAACACCGATCAACGGTCCAAAGATTATGGCGACATCAAAGAAAAGTTTCGCCCTGGCCATGCCGACATTACCTATTACCAAAAATACGGCATTCGCGATTATCGCGGCGGCGGGCGGTCATCTGCGCGCGAAACCGCGTCACGTGTTGCAGCGGGCGGTTTGGCCCGTGAGGCGATCAATACCATTGCTCCGCATGTGCAGATTACCGGATACATGGTGCAGATGGGGCCACATCAAATTGACCGCGATGCGTTTGATTGGGACCAGATTGAACAGAACCCATTTTGGGTACCAGATTCGACGGCTGCGATAGATTGGGCCAAGTATCTGGACGGCCTACGCAAGTCAGGTTCATCCGTTGGTGCGATCATTGAAGTTGTGGCGCGCGGTGTGCCTGCGGGACTTGGCGCACCTGTCTATGGCAAGCTCGACACCGATCTGGCTGCCGCGATGATGAGCATCAATGCGGTTAAGGGCGTCGAGATTGGCGAAGGCATGTCAGCAGCAATGCTCACGGGTGAGCTTAACGCTGATGAAATACGCATGGGGCCTGATGGGCCAACCTATTCTTCAAACCACGCAGGCGGTATCTTGGGCGGGATCAGCACGGGACAGGATATTGTCGTTAGGTTTGCGGTCAAACCGACCTCAAGCATTCTAACCACCCGCAAGACCATCACCAAATCAGGCGAAGAGACCGAGATCATCACCAAGGGTCGCCACGACCCCTGTGTCGGCATTCGCGCGGTGCCGGTGGGCGAAGCGATGATGGCCTGTGTGATCTTGGATCACCTGCTTCTGCACCGTGGTCAAATTGGTGAAAATCGCGGGCATATCGGTTAATCTTTTCGTCCAGATAGAATCAGTTGTGCCTGCTGCCTTGCGCCTTTGATAATCCCTAAGGGCATATTTGAACGGGCCAGAACCCGCAGGCCGATGTATTGGGTCAGCAGCGTGTTCGCCATCTCGTGTTTTGTATCTTGAGCCAACGCGATATGTGCGGATGATTGATCCAATGCTGCCTTAAAACCATCGCGTAATTTTCCAAGGCTGATATTTACTGTCTGGGCAATATCGGGATCAGACATTTCTACTCCTGCTGCTGCTGTACACAACAAACAACCACGCCTGTCCCCGTCAGCGGCACCTTGTGTGATGCTTTCAAACAGTGCGGTGATCCGGTCACTGGCGACTGCGTCATCGCGGCGCGTCAACATGTCCACGGCCGCATCGACTTGCGCCACTTCGTAATGGTGCAGCACTTTTAGATAGAGCGATTTCTTATCACCAAATGCTTTGTAAAGACTGCCCCGGGTAAGGTTCATACCCGTTAAAAGGTCAGGCAGCGACGCGTCCTCATACCCATGTGACCAAAAGACCTGCATGGCTCTTTCAATTGCATCTTCTGTTTTGAACTCTCTAGGACGGGCCATCACATTCTCCTTTGGGTCTCCATTTATAGTTAGGAACTAACTGTTACACAACTCACGGATTTGTGTATTGTACCATTTGGTTCCCAACTATAAGTATTGTTTATCAACATTGAAACAGAACAATCCTCAAACCAAGGAACACAAATATGAAAAATATCATCGCAATCGCATTGACGACCTTCATTACACTTGGCCCTGTAAACGCAGCGTTTGCCCATGACACAGGATCATTTGTTGGGGCCAGCGACCACATCACTACCGGCGGCGTTACAGTGACAAAGAACTATGACGGCACCGCAACTGTCGTACTTGACGCTAACTTCTCACTCGACGGTGCCCCTGATCCCCGTGTTGGTTTTGGCAAAGACGGCAAATTTGTCGCTCTTTCAGACCTTGGCGCATTGCAAAACCTGACCGGTGCCCAGACCTATATCGTGCCTGCATCTGTCAACATTGATGACTTTAACGAAGTGTACATCTGGTGCCTCAAGTTTGGCGTTCCATTGGGTGTTGCAGAACTGAACTAAGCTGCCCTTTCTGCGCCTTGATTTCCTCCCGATCGAGGCGCATTAAGCAGCTATGCCCAGCGCCCTGACACAGAATATCCCCGGCCGCGCCATTGCCCTCAAGCTTGGCGCGGTTTTTCTGTTTATGGTGATGGCCGCACTGATCAAAGCTGCATCGGGAAGTGTGCCACCAGGCCAAGCTGTCTTTTTTCGCTCACTTTTTGCCATGCCAGTGATAGGTCTGTGGCTTTGGCAGCAGGGCCATCTGCATGATGGGCTTTATGTCAATAATCTGCTCGGCCATGTTTGGCGCGGGCTTTTTGGTACAACAGCGATGGGGCTGACTTTTGCCGGCCTGGCGTTGCTGCCGCTGCCTGAAGTCACCGCCATTGGCTATGCCACTCCGATGTTCACCGTTCTTTTTGCCGCGATTTTCCTTGGTGAAAAAGTCCGCCTGTTTCGACTGTCTGCGGTTGCACTTGGCCTCATAGGTGTGATGATCGTTCTCGCCCCGCGCCTCAGCATTGGCGCAGATGTGGGCACGACTGCAACGCTTGGGGCGATCATGGTACTGGTTGCATCCATCCTACGCGCATTGGTCCAAATACATGTGCGGCGTCTGGTACAAACCGATACCACCTCGGCCATTGTGTTTTACTTCTCCCTTACTGCGACCTGCATATCCTTACTTACGTTACCGTTGGGATGGATATTTCCCGTGCCATCGCTCGCTTGGACATCACCGGGCGTTAACGTCTTGGCCTTAATTATATGCGCTGGCCTGATCGGTGGCATTGCACAAATCATGATCACATCATCTTATCGGTTCGGCACCGCATCCATGTTGGCACCATTCGATTATTCCTCAATGATATTTGCCAGCGTCATCGGCTGGGTGGCGTTCAGCGAAGTCCCGACCCCCGCTATCTTGATCGGTGCAGCATTGGTCATCGCTGGTGGTGTGTTGATCATCTGGCGCGAACGGCAACTGGGCCTGGAGCGCGGGCGTGCGCGGTCAGTGACCGATCCCAAAGCCTGAGGCTTTACCTTGCTCAACAAGCGCTTATGGTGCGCGCAAACACCCTAAAAGGAGCCTGCAAATGTCAGACGCAGATCAAACCCAACACAAAGAGAAAATGAAAGAGCGCCAAGCCGCCCAGCGGGCCAAGGTGTCTGAGTTGCAAGACCCAGAAAAGGGGCTGGTTCTGGTACATACTGGTGCTGGCAAAGGTAAGTCATCCAGCGCCTTTGGTGTTGTTGTTCGCGCATTGGGTTGGAAGCAAAAGGTCGGGGTCGTTCAGTTCATCAAGGGCAAATGGAAAACCGGAGAACGCCTCTTTTTTGACCGTTTGGGTGACGTCACATGGCACACCATGGGCGAAGGATTCACTTGGGACACCCAAGACAAGGAACGCGATATAGCCGCAGCGCAGGCTGCTTTTGCCAAGGCCCGCGAGATGATGGAAAGCGGCGATTTCGATCTGATCGTTTTGGACGAGATCAACATCGCCATGCGGTATGAATATGTGTCAGTCGAGGGTGTCATCGCTGGTCTTGATGCCCGAGACAAACGCACCGGTGTCATTCTGACCGGGCGCGATGCAAAACCAGAATTGTGCGAATACGCCGATCTGGTGACCGAAATGACCGAGGTAAAACACCCGTTCAAGGCCGGAATAAAAGCACAAAAGGGTGTCGATTTCTAATGACCAAAAAAATTGCCCTCATTACCGGTGCCGCGCGCGGCATTGGCCTTGCCACTGCCAAACTTCTATTGACTGACGGATGGCGCGTTGCACTGCTGGACCGGGACGAGGAGGCATTGATCGATGCAGTTTCCACACTCGGGACTGATGCACATCTGTTGCTTAGGGATGTGTCCAACCCGGAGGATGCGGACGCTGCAATTGCTGAATGCCTGACAGCTTTTGGCCGTATTGATGCACTGGTCAACAATGCCGGTGTGGCTGACTTTGGCCCAATTGAACAAACCGACTTTGCCCGCTGGCGGCTGGTTATGGAAACCAATCTTGATGGCGTATTTTTGATGTCTCAAGCTGCCACCGTGGCTTTGAAAGAAACACGTGGTGCAATTGTTAATATTGCTTCTATCTCGGGTTTGCGGGCGTCCACTCTTCGGGTGGCCTATGGCACATCAAAAGCCGCTGTGATCCAATTAACCAAACAGCAGGCCGCAGAATTGGGTGAACACGGTATCAATGCCAACTGTGTTTGCCCCGGCCCTGTGCGCACCAAATTGGCAATGGCCGTGCATACGCAAGACATCATTGATGCCTACCACGATGCCATTCCCCTAAATCGCTATGGCAGTGAAACCGAAATTGCAGAAGTCATTGCGTTTCTGGTGTCTAAAAAGGCCAGCTATGTGACCGGACAAGTGATTGCCGCAGACGGCGGGTTCGAAAGCACCGGTGTCGGGCTTCCTGCTTTGCGCCACCGAGACTCAAACCGTTAACCGAGCGTAAAACCGTCTAAAACACCTCAGCCTTTACGTAACAATTCGTTTCATCGTTGCGTAAAGGTTAAGGGGCCGCTGGCATTGAGACTTGGAATGTCAATAACGCTGACATAGAGTCGTTTGAACATTCAACGAGGCGTATCATGTCAGACGGACGGGGATCTTTACCAAGCAGCGGCGAAAACCTGTTGTTTCTCACCGACGAACAACTGCGCCAAGGCATTGAGGCGATGTTTTTTGCCTATCGTGGCTTTACCGCTGATCCGGACCGCATTTTGGTTGATATGGCATATGGCCGCGCGCACCACCGGGCGGTTCACTTTATCAATCGTGCACCGGGAACCACTGTAAATAACCTTTTGAACATTCTCGGCGTCACCAAACAATCACTGAACCGTGTGTTGCGCACCCTGATTGCCGATGGTCTGGTGATCAGCAAAGTGGGACGAAATGACAAACGAGAGCGGCACTTGTTTCTGACGGATGCAGGTCGCGCGTTGGAACAGAAGTTGTCCGATGCGCAACGTGCCCGTATGCGCGCCGCGTTCCGTGACGCAGGGCCAGACTCCGTGGCTGGGTTTCGAAAAGTATTGGAAGCAATGATGGATCCGGAAATGCGAAAAAGTTACACGCAGCTGAAGGAGAGCGGTACATGACCGAAATGGACGCACACCTGCTGATCGTTGATGATGACGAACGCATTCGCACATTGTTGCAGAAATTTCTGATGCGCAGCGGGTTTTTGGTGACAGCTGCGCGCGACGCAAGCCATGCCCGCCGCATCCTTGCTGGTCTCGATTTCGATCTGATTGTACTGGACGTGATGATGCCGGGCGAAGACGGGTTGTCACTGACCCGATCCTTACGTGAAACCATGCAAACGCCAATCTTGTTGCTGACTGCTAAAGGCGAAACAGGCAACCGCATCGAAGGGCTTGAAGCAGGGGCAGATGATTACCTTCCAAAACCGTTTGAGCCCAAAGAACTGCTTCTTCGGATCAACGCAATCTTGCGCCGGATGCCAGATACCAAGGCAGAGGAAGCCGCGCCCAAGGTTATGTCTTTGGGCACCATCCGCTATGATTTGGAACGCGGCGAGATGTGGCAGGGTGATGAATTGGTTCGCCTCACCGCGACTGAAATCCAATTAATGAAGATTTTCTCGGCTCAACCCGGTGCGCCCTTAAGTCGGGCAAAGCTTGTGGAAGAGTTGGGCCGGGATCGCGGGCAAGCCCAAGAACGTGCGGTTGACGTTCAGATCACCCGGTTGCGTCGCAAGATCGAAGACAACCCAAAACAACCCCGCTATCTGCAAACGGTGCGTGGTGCCGGTTATATGTTGGCACCGGACTGATACCTGACATTCACGGGATTTAAGCCATATGAGACTTGTGACCCGCTGGCCTTGGTCGACCACACGGATTATGGTGAGAAAAGATAAAATTGTGAGGCTGAAATGAGCGACACCCCCGTTGAAGACATGAATTTTGAAACTGCAATGGCGGAGCTCGAAAAGGTTCTTGGTCAGCTTGAGCGGGGCGACGTCGCATTAGACGAAAGTATCGCGCTCTATGAACGGGGGGCAAAGTTGAAAGCCCGCTGCCAGGCAAAGCTGAAAGAAGCCGAAGAAAAAGTTGCTGCCATCACGTTAGACGGTGACGGAAATCCAACAGGGGCAACACCCGTCGACGGGCTTTAGCACTTGATGTTTCCAACCCAATTAAACCAGGCAGCATTGGATGTTGCGGCACATCTGGACAGCGTTTTCCGCACCTTGGATGACCTGCCCGTCACCCGCGCAATGGCCCATGCCACAAGAGGTGGGAAATGCCTCCGCGGGTTCTTGGTATTGGAGACAGCACGATTGCATGGTGTGCTGCCTGAACGGGCGATTTATCCGGCAACTGCGATTGAGGCGATGCATGCCTATAGTCTGGTCCATGATGATTTGCCCTGTATGGATGATGATGACCTGCGCCGCGGCGAACCAACGGTTCATATCAAATGGGACGAAGCAACCGCAGTTCTGGCGGGTGACGCATTGCAAGCGCTTGCGTTTGAATTGGTTACTGATCCAGTCACAGGCAGCAGCGATATCCGGGCACAGATGGCGATTACTCTTGCCAAAGCCGCCGGCGCGCGTGGCATGGTGCTTGGACAAGCACTTGATATTGCCGCTGAAACTGCTGTAAGCCCCCTGACTTTGGAACAAATTACGCACTTACAGCAAGGGAAAACCGGGGCGCTTATCGAATGGTCGGCAATTGCAGGTCCCCGGCTCGCTGGGGCGGATACTGGGCCATTGGCGATATACGCCTCCGCAGTTGGCCTTGCCTTTCAAATCGCCGATGACATTCTAGATGTGACTGGTGACACCGAAACTGTTGGCAAAGCAACCGGCAAAGATGCGCATGCTGGCAAAGCCACTTTTGTTTCACATCTCGGCCTTGGTGGGGCCATTCGCCGCGCCGAAGAGTTAGTGCAATCTGCCTGCGATGCCCTATCTGTATATGGGGAAGAGGCAGAAAGCTTGCGACAGGCCGCTGCCTTCGTTATTGCCCGCCAAAGCTAAGCTGCCGACCCAAGGGAGGCCAAGATGACCGAGACACCAAAGA
Organism: Sulfitobacter sp.; assembly: GCA_051251995.1. Lineage (GTDB taxonomy): Bacteria > Pseudomonadota > Alphaproteobacteria > Rhodobacterales > Rhodobacteraceae > Sulfitobacter. Next base: position 22,578 of record JBPOFF010000021.1, on the reverse strand, counting down.
CACCCTTGCTGGACAAAGTGACACGCCCTGCTGATTTGAAAAGGTTGTCCGACGCACAACTGACCCAATTGGCCAAGGAAGTGCGCAGCGAAACGATTTCGGCGGTTTCTGTAACGGGTGGGCATTTGGGGGCTGGCCTTGGCGTTGTGGAATTAACAGTGGCATTGCATGCCGTTTTTGACACCCCGCGTGACAAGATTGTCTGGGATGTAGGGCACCAGTGTTACCCTCACAAAATCCTAACCGAACGCCGTGATCGCATTCGGACCCTGCGGATGAAAGGTGGCCTGAGCGGTTTCACCAAACGCAGTGAGTCGCCCTATGATCCGTTTGGGGCCGCACATAGTTCAACGTCAATCAGTGCCGCCCTTGGGTTTGCCGTGGCGCGTGATCTGGGTGGCGTGGTGCCAGAGGGTCTTGGCGATGCAATTGCGGTGATTGGTGATGGGTCCATGTCGGCTGGCATGGCCTATGAGGCGATGAACAATGCGGGTCATTTGAAAAAGCGGATGATTGTCATTTTGAACGATAATGAAATGTCGATCGCCCCGCCTGTCGGCGCAATGTCATCCTATCTTAGCCGCCTATATGCCGAAGAACCGTTTCAGGATTTCAAAGCGGCCGCCAAAGGGGCCGTTAGCCTGTTGCCAGAACCCTTTCGGGAAGGCGCACGTCGGGCCAAGGATATGCTGAAGGGTATGACCGTTGGCGGAACGTTGTTTGAGCAACTTGGGTTTTCCTATCTTGGACCCATTGATGGGCATGACATGAGCCAATTGCTTCCCGTGCTACGCACCGTCAAACAACGCGCGACCGGGCCGATTCTGATCCACGTGTTAACCAAAAAGGGCAAAGGCTATGCCCCCGCTGAAAAGGCACGGGACAAGGGCCATGCCACTGCCAAATTTAACGTCATTACCGGCGAACAAAAAAAGACGCCTTCAAACGCCCCCAGCTATACGTCTGTCTTTGCGCAAAGCCTGTTGGCCGAGGCCGCTGAGGATGACAAAGTTTGTGCCGTCACGGCTGCGATGCCAGATGGGACTGGCCTCAACCTGTTTGCTGAACGCCACCCAAGTCGGTGCTTTGATGTGGGTATTGCCGAACAACATGGCGTGACATTTTCCGCCGCCTTGGCCGCGGGGGGTATGAAGCCCTTTTGCGCGATATATTCAACATTTCTGCAACGGGGATATGATCAGGTCGTGCATGACGTCGCCATTCAGCGTCTGCCAGTCCGTTTTGCCATCGACCGCGCAGGATTGGTCGGGGCCGACGGGGCAACCCATGCAGGCGCATTTGATGTGGCCTACCTTACCAATCTTCCCGGTTTTGTCGTGATGGCCGCCGCTGATGAAGCCGAACTAAAGCATATGGTTGCCACTGCTGCTGCCTATGATGACGGGCCCATTGCGTTTCGTTTTCCACGTGGCGAAGGCAAAGGCGTGAACATGCCGGAGCGTGGTATACCGCTTGAAATAGGCAAAGGGCGTATCATCACAGAAGGGTCGAAAGTGGCGCTATTGTCATTTGGCACTCGGTTGGCAGAAGTTGAGAAGGCCGCCGAAGCATTGTCAGCCAAAGGCATAACACCAACAATTGCGGACGCGCGTTTTGCTAAACCGCTTGATCGTGACATGATCCTATCGCTTGCTGCGGATCATGAGGTGCTGATCACCATCGAAGAAGGTGCCGTTGGTGGTTTTGGCAGCCATGTTGCACAACTGCTTGCAGAAGAGGGTGTGTTTGATAGGGGATTGAAATATCGGTCGATGGTGTTGCCTGACATCTTTATTGATCAGGCAAATCCTGCGGATATGTACGCCGTTGCGGGCATGAATGCGGAGCACATTGAGGCAAAGGTCTTGGATGTGCTGGGCGTTGCCAGTCTTAACTCACAGCGCGCTTAAGACCGTTCTTGCGGTTCCAATAGCTTGTCCATTTTCTTTTCAATGGCCAGCAGCCGATCTGTAACATCCACACGGTATGCGTCAGTTTCTGCGTTGTTCTCCTCATGGTGTGCATCCTGCATTGAGTTCACGATGAGACCGACCAACAGGTTCACGACAGCAAAAGTTGTGATCATAATGAACGGTACAAAAAACATCCACGCCAGCGCATAAACCTCCATCACTGGACGAACGATGCCCATCGACCAGCTTTCCAACGTCATAATTTGAAACAAGGAATATCCACTGCGGCCCAATGTCCCGAACCATTCCGGAAAACTGGTGCCAAACAGTTTGGTCGCGATGACAGCGCCGATGTAGAAGATGAGCGCCATCAACAGGAACACCGACCCCATCCCGGGCAGCGCGTTAACAAGGCCCTCAACCACGCGGCGCAATCGCGGTGCCGTAGATACCAGCCGCAACACCCGCAAAATACGCAAAGCCCGAAGCGCCGAAAACCCTTGGGTTACTGGCACTAAGGAAATGCCAACGATCACAAAGTCAAAAAGGTTCCAACCGTTCTTGAAAAACCGAAATCGGTCAGCAAACAGTTTTGCCGCGATCTCAGTTACAAAAATTGCCAAACACAAGCGATCCAAAAACATGATAACACCACCTGCGCGTGCCATGATGGCATCGGATGTTTCCATGCCCAACAGCACCGCATTGACGATAATAACCGCCATAATGAAGTTTCCGAAACCTGGCGTTTCGAGGATCGTTTTTAGGCGATTTCGCATGAGTTTTACCTATTTGTGTAATTCTGACCTATATGGTCTCATAGGGTTACGCCGACAAGGATTGCAGGCTGAAAGAAACCCGAACTTCGCAACAAACTAACGCTTTAACGCACATCTTTTAACATAGCAGCCAAACCTGTTTTGTAGTCTGGGAACGCGGGCCGCCAACCCAGTTGTTCTTTGGCACGATCATTTCGCACCTTCTTGCTTTCTGCATAAAAACTGCGGGCCATTGGCGTCATCTCCGCCGTTTCGTATTCCACGGCCTCTGGCAATGGCAGCCCGAGCAGTTCCGCCGCGTGACCAATCACATCCTGCGGTGGCGCAGGATCATCATCGCATAGATTATAAATTGCATTCGGTTGCGGCGCGCTGATCGACAGATCAAGTGCAAGTGCAATGTCATCAACATGTATCCGAGAAAACACCTGACCTTGCTTGATGATCCGCCGTGCCGTGCCATTTTGCACCTTGGCAAAAGGACCGCGCCCAGGGCCATAAATCCCTGCCAGCCGGAATATGTGCAGCGGCAAATCCGGAATGGCCTGCCATGCCGCTTCTGCCTTCACCCTTGCAGCACCGCGTTTGGTTGAGGGTGCCAGCGGGGTATCTTCGTCAACCCAACCACCTTGGTGGTCACCGTAAACGCCGGTGGTCGACAGATATCCAAGCCACCGCATTTCTGTTACAGCTTCAGCAAACTGGCGATGAAGTGCATTCAAAACAGGATCGCCTTCATCATTAGGACCCGCCGAAATCAGGACATGTGGAACATTAGCGATAAGCGCAGAAACATCAGACCCCGGCCACAAAAGCGGTTCAACTCCGGTTTCAGCAATTGCTGCTATCTTGTCAGGGCTGCGAGTCGTACCAATGATGCGCCATCCTTTTGGCACCAAACGCGCAGCCAGTGCACGGGCGCTGAAACCATGGCCAAATGAAAGCAATGTCTTATCCATGGATCAAGACATGGTGCGTGGCGGCACATTCATCAAGTCAAAACTGCTTGGCAGAGCAATTGCTCTGCCTATTAGTTCTTGAGCCTGGTCAGTTCAATATACCCAAATACGGGCCCGACCCATTGCCGTGATTTACGCATCCGGCCGCCGGAGGTTTCGACCCAATATTCGTTGGTGAAAGATGCATTCTCGTAAACACAGTCCTCACGGATGTGATACGTCGACACACGTTGGTCAACGATTTGGATCGTTTCTCGGCCTAACTGTGTCATGTCACAGGCAAAGGCAACGGCCTGTGCCGACCCGTCCAACCGATCCAAAGTGAGCAACCGTTCGCCGCCTCCACCCTGCCCGTCAAATCCAGCAAGCGCTGCCTGCGCATCAGCAGACCGCAAATCACCACCTAAACCCTTGGTCGCGATCAGAACGCCATTCCGCAGAATAATATGGGCTTTGTCCGTCGTTCTCCAGACTTCAACTTTACCTGGATAATCATCGGTGCTCACCCCGGCCAAGAACATAAAGTCCTGCAAACCGGTGTGATCAGGGATCACTTGCATGACTTCGCCCTGCGTTTCATCCAAAAGTTGTCGGGTCACGACGGTGCGCTTGGGCTCCACTTTGTTGCCACTTACCTGTGCCTTTACTGAGCCAAACAATGCGCCACCGGCTTGTACCAATGGGCTTCCATCTTGGCCGCCAATGCTACCGTTAGAACAACCAGCCAACACAAGGCTGCTGATCAAGATCAGGCTCTTGGATAGATTCTTCATTCCCAGACCCTCGACCATTGGTTTTCAAGCGCGTTTCTATGCCCTGACCGCACCTGTTCGTACAGCCGACCTGGCACAGAAAGTCTGGCACCACCGTCACGCTGAATGGGCCGGATTGTTGTCGAGACAGAGCGTTTTCCCGGTGTGCCAAGGAACCAGCTCATTGGGATGGTAAGGTTGATACCTTTGTCGAACGATCCTTCGCCAAAATCCGCAGAAGATACATCCGTTAGCGTAAAGAACCCGCCGACACGCCAGCCATTTGCGAATTCCCGGGTCAGGGTAACCGTAGTCCCAATGTCACCAGCCAAATACCGGCCAACATCAACTTGCGCGTGATACCCGCCATTAAATTCATAATAAGCTGAGGCATGGCCTGTCGCCACGCCATAGCTTTGGAAACCAAGACCGGAGAAATCACGCTTTTTCGCATAGTTTGCTTCAACACCAAGCGCCAAACGACTGCCCACTGGCTTCCACAACACTTCACCAGAAATACCGCCATACATCCGCTCAAGGTAGCCACCTGTGACCCGTGCATAGACGTTGTTACCCGGTTTCCATTGCTTACTGATGTAAAAGTTCTCAAGGACCGTATCGCTGCCCTGCGCGAAAAGGACAGAATCCGTACGCACCCGTGGCAGTCGAGAGTTACTTAACCGCACACTATCCCCGACATTGCCAATCAGCCGATGCCGGATTGACCCGGCAATTTCCCATCCCGGTGCAGGCCGGTATTTCAGATCAAGTTTGATGCCTGCATCCGCGCGCACCGGTTCATCCGGATCGAAATAGCTGGGCGAGACATAGGGACCCAGTGTCCAAGCAAAATCTGGATAAAGATCGGTGTTCAGTACCGCCCCGGGCAGTGCTGGGGTTGCCGCACCAATACCACTTACAGCCAGCAATGCGTCTGCGGCTTGTGGGTCATATTCCAACGCTTCCAGATCAGACCGCCTGATGGTGACCGCAGATTGCGCCAGGTTGTTTTCAACTGTCACAATGCGGAATGTTTCGATCGAAGCCGGAAGTATCTGTGCCATCGCCCGCGCAGCACGGCCAACCGCAACGGCAGTCGCCTGATAACGATCGTTCCGATACCGCAATTCAGCCTCGGATGGGGAAAGCCCCAATGCCTCCAAGGTCAGCCCACTTGCTTCCAATACTGGCTTAAGCTTGTCGCGTAGCGACAGTGGCACGCTTTGGTCAGCAGACCAATCCGTCGAATATGCCTGTGGTTGAGATGATCGGCTTGGTCGTTTTGACACCGGGCCGGTCGGCTTGATACCCAAAACAGCGGCGGGTTTTTTCGGGTTTAGCTGTAGCTGAACGTTGACGCCGAACTCTGATCCATAAAGGTAATAGGCACCGACGCGGATGCGCTCAGAATACTGATATTCGGCACCAAAGTTAAACCGTGATTTACGGGTTAGCACATTGCGTCGCACGGCTTCTTCTTGGTACGAATCTGAACTGTATTCAGCCTTCAGACCCCAATTATCGTTGATCTGCCATTCAACACCCGCAAATGGCGCCGCTTGACCTCGAAACCATTGATCATACGAAGGCTTACCGCCCGTGCTGCCTTGTTGGAACGCCGGACGGTTGCCACCAAATGGGCTGCCAATTGCGCCGGAGCTTCCCAAACGGCCCCAGCCAAGGCCACCGGTAACCTTGATGGTCCCCGGAATTCTTGGTCCTGCGAAATTCTTTGTCGCAACGACATATTCGCCTGCATAAATCCCAGTACCGGCAAAGTCCTGCAGGCCAACCGTGATTGCCGGCCAGATACGGCCCTCTTTTTTCAAGAGGTAGCGGACATCAAAGCTCCGGTCACGGTAAGTCTCAAATCCGCCCGAATTCCAATCCTGAATGCCCACATAGCGAAAACTGGCCGACAGGCGTGGTGTGGCCTGAAACGTCAATGTGTTACGTGTGATGCCGCCAAAGCTTGAGACGCCAATCGTAAACTGGCCATCAGGCAATGCTTCGCCGCTGGGCATATCAATCAGGCCAGCGGAGCCATAAAAGTTCAGCGTGGGGCGGTTTGGCACGGCAAATATATCTGTCTCAGATTGCGCCAAGGTCGCACGCGGCACAGCAGAAAGACAGGTGGCCAAAAGGCAGGCACTCAAAAATGCCGACGACTTTTGCTTTGTTGCTTGTTGCACAGTTTCGCCCTTGATCCGCTCTTTTTATTAGCAATGCTTGTGCACTGGCCAACGCTCCGAATCAACCACTACACAGGTCTGTCGATCATCAAGTAAGATTTAGAGGCAATTCTGTGACACGGGCTTTGTGTTTAAGACGTCATGCGTACCTGAGTTGCACGTTCGAACCCTTCGACCCAGCGCTGAACCACTTCCCGCGCCATGTCCTCGTTACTTGCCACATAAGCTTCGCGCAGGCGACGCATTGCCGAGGCAACTTCAATTTCTGACAATCCATCCTCGCGAGTTGAGAAAATCTTGGGATGCGCCGTGCCAAATTTAACGCCTGAGAGGGTCAACTCTTCGGTCATCTTTTCACCGGGGCGCAGACCCGTTATTTCAATTTCAATGTCGCCATCACGGTTGTCTTCATCACGCACGGAATAACCAGCGCTTTCGATCACCTGCCGCGCCAACTGTAAGATAGGAACCGGCTTACCCATATCGAGTACAAAAACCTCTCCACCCTGCGCCATGGCACCAGCTTGCAGCACCAATTTCACCGCCTCTTGCACGGTCATAAAATAGCGCGCTACAGAGCGATCAGTCACCGTTAACGGCCCACCACGGCTAAGCTGCTCTTGAAATAAAGGCACCACAGAACCCGAAGAGCCCAAAACATTCCCGAAGCGTACCATCGAAAATATTGTACGAGCGCCGCCCCTGCGACCCCGTGCCAAATCTTGAATGACCAATTCGGCCAACCGCTTTGACGCACCCATGATATTGGTTGGGCGCACCGCCTTATCAGAAGATATCAGGATAAAACGTTCAACATTGGCCTTTGCAGCTTGCTCCGCCAGTGCTTGGGTTCCAAAAACGTTATTGACCAATCCTGCCAGTGGATTTGCCTCTACCAATGGTACGTGTTTATAGGCCGCAGCGTGCAAAATAACCTGAACGCCATGGTCTGACAAAACCTTACGGACCTGCCGCGTATCTGTGATGGAGCCCAAAACCGACACGATCTCGATATTCTCACCTTCTGTCTGGTGCCTGAATTCCATATCAGCCTGATAAAGTGCTAACTCGCTCAACTCGTAAAGAACCAGTTTCGTTGGACGACATTCCAGAACCTGTCGGCAAAGCTCTGACCCAATGGACCCGCCTGCACCGGACACAAGAACAACCTTGCCCGTATAACAATTTGCGCCATCGATAATTGAATCGCCAATCTCGTCGCGGTTCAGAAAACTATGCGCGGAAAGCGGTTTGAGCTTATCGACCAGTTCCTCTTCACCAATCAACTGCGCAAAGGAAGGCAGTGTCTGCACTTCTAAGCCCATTTTTTCCAGACGCCGTGCAATTTGGGCCTGTTTCGGAGGACTCAGCGACGGAACGGCGAGAAGAACACGGTCAATTTTCTTTTCAATAGCAACTTCAGCGATGCGTAGCGGCGTATACACAGGCAGATGCGCAACCATCAGTCCCTGTAGCGCGGCGTTGTCGTCCACAAAAGCAACGGCTTCAATATTTTCGTGGCTGCGCAAGGCCGAAACCAGTTGGGTCCCGGTTGTACCAGCGCCATATATCAATACCCGGCATCGCGGCGCAGATCGCCGATAGATGGCCAAGACCAATTGCAACAAAACTGCACGGCTAATGACGACAGAGGCAAAGAAGACGACCCCAAACACCAGGTGCAGCGCAATTGGAAAATCTAGCCGAGCTATGTTCGATATTATTGTTGAGGTGATCGCCAGAAACAGCGCGTAAACTGCTGTAATTCCGATCGCCGCTGTCTCATACGCGTTCAACTGAATTGAACAAACCCCAAGCCAGATTGACACCCCCACACCCACGATCAGAACATAGGGCAAAACTGGAAAATAGGCGATTAGACTAGCAAGCAAGCCCTCCGGCAACCCCAACGCGGAAAGGGCCAGCAAAATTGAGACCACGATCAGGACAGAATCTAACGACAGCATCACCCCACGCTTCTGTCGCTTCGTCAGTGATTTAATAAAACTCAACACAATAGATACCTTAAGAACTTCTACAAATATGAAACCTGCGTCAGTTTTCCGAAGCCAATAGACTAAGGGCACAGTTAATTTTGGCATTGCCGCAGTGCCTCATTGCCTACAACAACGAGTACCTCTTTTACAGATTCGTTTTGCAAGTGCAGCAAGATTTCACCCGCATAGGTAGCAATGCCTTATTTTTGGGCGGATTCTGGCCTGTTCTGTCGTCTAAAGAGGTTACCAATCGTCTGAAATACCAGATCAAAATCGTAACACGTCGATTGGTTCCTTTGGTAAATCAAGTCTAGTTTTGCTTTCCGCGGCACACAGATTCGGCAATAAATATCATCCGTTTCCAACGGCGTTTCGCATCGTGATAACAAACGTTCCTCGTGTTTATGAAACCGTATCGTGGCCAAACCTGTCACACCCGGGCGCGACTTTAGGACCTTGCCATAGATATCAGGAAACCGTTCCACATACTCGCGCAAGGGGGGACGTGGTCCGACAAAGCTCAGATCACCGCGCAAAATGTTCCAAAGCTGCGGAAACTCATCCAACCGCTTGCGGCGCAGCCAAGCCCCAGTTTTCGTTACCCGAGATGCTTTGTTACCGCCCGAAACCCCTTGGTCTTCATCAACTACCGTCATGGTCCGCAGCTTCCACAAATTGAACGGCTGACCCGGACCTTTCATTCGCTCCGCAACATAGAACAAAGGCCGCCCTTCTTTTATCAGCAGATACACCACCAGCCACAGCAGGATTGGGCCAAGAATAATCACCAAAAGGCTGGCAAAAAAGAGATCAAATATGCGCTTGCGCCAAGTCATTCAGATGCTTTCACTGTTGTTGCACATAACGGTGCCATTCCGCGATTAGGCGCGATGCAGTACCGTCCTGCGCGTCAAAGCTTACATAACGCTCAAGACATTTTGTCGAGAGCTCAACTTTTTCAATGACGTCGCTTAATGGCTTGCGCGGGGACCATGACAAACCCGCCGCATCCAAGAGCGCACCCATCTCAACGCTTCCTGGCGTTGCTATATTGACAACATCTGGCAAATCAGTTGCACAAGTGAGGGCGTGTAGGACACGTGCAAGGGTTTGTGGCCCAATATAGCTGCGGCGTGGGGTGTGGCCGTTGGGAAGTTCGTCAATCTCCATTCCTTCTCGCCATCCCCCCAAGATCGCATCAGCACCTGCGACATTGCCAATCCGAAGGACAGTTGCAGGTTGTCCCAAATCCTTGGCCAGCTTTAGAGCTGCATGTTCCATGTCCAATTTGGCCAGACCATATGCCGAAACAGGTTCACACATGCTGTTTTCCGAAAGAACGCCTTGCGCCCGGCCATAAACTGCGGCTGATGACACAAGGAACACACGACCAATCCCCACAGCATGCGCCAAACGAACGGCAGCCAATGCCAAATCTGTGTTCAACGAAAACGCATCACCACTTTGATTTGCGTGTTTTGGCGTTACCCCCGACAGACAGATGATTGACCGGGATTTTTGCAGTGTTTTCTGGATCGTATCAGAGACAAGATATTGATCAAATGAGACAAAACCGGGGAGTACATTGCGGCTATGACAAATCAAATCTCTTTCAAGCGGCCACATCAAGCGACACATCTGGCCCAGTTGCCCAGATGCGCCAAGCAACACTACCTTGTTATTTGCTCTAAATATGTCCGAAATCATTGACGTCATGCCATCATCTAGTATCTTCCGCGCAATAGAAATCCAACTGGGGCTGGGTTTTTTTGTCTACCGCATGGCCTTTCGTGTGCTTTTGCGCGTAAATAGCTTGCGGCATTCCAATCTGGGATCAACAATAAAAGAGCGGTTGCGCTGATATGGGCTTTTCTATCAAACACCTTATTTTAGTTACCCTGACGGTTGCCTTGACCGCTTGTGGTTCTCTGCCGCGCGGTGCGGCTGTCGAAAAAGAAATCTTGAAAAACGCCGATGAACCTATCTCTGATATCGCCGTTTATCCCGTGACCCGCGCTTTCTTGCCGAGTGTCGCAACCTGGCCTCGCAACGGTTCGCGCAGCTATAGCTGGATCAACCATAGTCACGGTTCAGATGCCCAGGTAATCAGACCCGGTGACAGTCTGAGCTTGATGGTCTGGGACAGCGGCGAAAACTCGCTGCTGACGGGGCCAGAGCAACGTGTTGCAAACCTCCCCTCAATCCGGGTGTCGGAAAGCGGCACCATCTTTGTACCCTATGTTGGAAAGCTCAAAGTTTCGGGCCGCACCCCAGACAGCGCGCGCGCATTGATCCAACGCCAACTCGAAGCAATTGTACCGTCCGCACAGGTACAACTGGCCATGGCCGAAGGGCGCGGAAATTCAATTGATTTGGTTGGCGGCGTCAATAAACCCGGTAACATTGTAATGCCTGATCAGGATTTTTCTGTCTTGGCGGCCATTTCAGCAGGTGGCGGCGTCAGTAATTCGATGGAGAACCCCCAGGTTAAGTTGGTTCGGGGGCACAACATCTACGCCACATCGGTTGATCGCCTTTATGACAATCCGACTCTTGATACGCGCCTGCGCGGTGGTGATAAGGTCATTGTTGAGGATGATCGCCGCTATTTCTTGTCGCTTGGTGCTGCCGGGCGAGAAGCTCAATTTTCGTTCAACCGGGATGATGTTTCTGCGCTTGACGCTTTGGCGATCATTGGTGGTGTGAATGACAGCCGCGCCGACCCTCAAGGTATATTAATTTTGCGGGAATACAGCCCATCAGCGATCAGCGCTGGCACCCGTGGGCCGCGCAAAACTCGCGTTGTGTTTACCCTTGATCTGACCACATCAGACGGTTTGTTCTCAGCCAGAAATTTTCATATCCAATCCGGCGATCTGGTGCTTGCCACTGAAAGCCCTATCACCAACACCCGCACAATACTGGGTCTGGTTGGGTCTGCCTTTGGCTTGGTTGGCGCAGCTAATAACATCACTAACTAAGGCATTTTTACCTGTTTTGATGTCGTCACCAGGGCATTGATTTGCGCGATATGCTCTGGCAGGCATTTGGTCAAGAAGTCGTATTTTGCCACGACATGTTCGCGTGCGGTTTTGCCCAGATAGGCAAAGTCTTTTGGACGACTTACAACATCAATCACCTGAGCTGCCAGCGCTTGTGGATTAAAGAAGTCGACCAAAAGCCCCGTTTCCCCGTGTGTAATCACTTCGCGGACAGGTGCGACGTCTGAAGCGACAATTGTTGCCCCCATCGACATCGATTCCAACAGCGACCATGACAACACAAAGGGCATCGTCATATAAATATGGCATCTGCTAAGCTGGATAATCTTTTGATAGTCCTCGTAGGGCACCTGACCCAGAAAATGAACCCGGTCCCAATCAACATCTTTACCGACCTCCGCTTCCATTTCCGCACGAAGACCACCGGGATACTTGCTTTTGCCACCATAAGACGTGTCATTCCCCCCAACGATCAACACGCGCGCATTTGGGCGTTCCTTCAAGATCGATGGTAACGCCCGCATAAAAACGTGAAATCCACGCGCCTTTTCCAGATTACGAGTAACATAGGTTATCACCTCATCTTCCCGTGTAAGATCACGCCCCAAACGCCCCAAGCCCAGTTTGACATTAGCATTGGGCAGCAGCTTGTCTGTACGAATGCCATCATGGCAAACGTACACACGATCATGGAAACTGCTCGGGAACTGGTCACGTTGCCAGTTGGTTGGGCAATGCCCCAAATCTACGGTTTCAATATTTGCAAGTGGCACTGCATTACGCGCCTGCAACAGAAACGGCGTGTGTTCTGAAATCAGATCATCGGGGTCAAACCCCACAAGCCCACCACTGATATTATAATAGAACTCAAACAATCCGATGATCGGAACATCACTCCAGATTTGTTTAAAGAACGTAAGTTCGCCCCAACCCACATGACCAATGATGATATCTGGGCGAAACCCCTCTTCAGTCTCGATTTTCTTTGCTGCGGTTGCAGCGGCAAACCCTGCCCCGGTTGCGTCTTCCCAAACGCGCGACAGACCATATGCATCTTTCGCCGCCGTGCGGTGGGTTTTGTAAATGCGCGTTTCGACCCCGTCCAGTTGCGCCGCATTTTTCCGTTGAGTCAGAAAGTAGATATTGTGGTTACCACGCGCGGCCAGCCATTTTACCAACTCACGGTACTGGCCCGGCATGTTCTGATGCACAAAAAGAAAGTTCATTGTCGATGCCAGTTCTAAGGAATACCCCTGCCAAATAATCAAAACAGCTAAAGTTTATCAACAGCTTAACGTTTTCGCGCCTTTAGCCGTTGTCGCATCCGTTCTTTGCCAGCGGGGGTGCCATCATGAAAAGATCCGAACAGCTTGTCCCAAGGCACATCCAAATTACCATAGTTCACCTCAAAATATCGATGGTGAATCTGATGATGAAACATCCCCAAGTGAACCCGTTTTGCATTGCGGAACCACAGCCCTTCAAAACCAGTATGCGTGGTTACAGCTAGGATCGCATAAAACATCAGATGAAAGATCATATGCACTGGGTGCGTTGGCAGAATAAGATGGATAACCACCGTGCCGAAATACATCAAATGTTCAATCGGATGCATCGACAGGCCAGACCACGGGCCGATATCTGTGTTACGGTGATGTAAGGCGTGAAACCGATAGAGCAGGTTTGAATGCAACAAGCGGTGTATCCAATAGAAATAAAAGCTCTCCCAAACTGGGATAAAAAAGAAGAACGCGATAAACCAAATAGGTGTCCGGGTGAATGTCGTCAGCGGCGCATAGCCATTTGCCAACCCCCACCATAATAAGACTTCGAACCCCGACCAAATGGTTACACCAGAGGACAGCGACCAAAACATGTTGTCCTTGACCTGCGCATTGAAACTAAACATGCGCCCTTCACGTGGGAACGGACGTGGATCATATTTCTTATCTGTGCCTTGAGCTGCATAAGTGTAGAACCATAGGTGGAGCCCACCGGCAACGACAAATAACAGGATGAAGTTACGCAAAAATATCAGGGATACCCACGATATCCCCAATATTAGAGCCTGATCCAAACTTGGACTGAACCAAAAATAACTAGCCCAAGCCAATCCTAAGATAGCCATATTGATGGTCAGAAAAAACCAGCTGTCTGCGTACCATTTCAAAACATCCAAAGGCTTTGGTGGCCACCGCCAAAGAGGCGACACTGCAATTGGCAAGTCAGGGGCGTGGTTCCACTCTTTGCGCGCTTCGCTCATTTTGAATACATCCGTTTCTTGCGGGCGCGGGTGTCGATGGTTCCAGTCTCTGTTCCGTCATGAAACGTGCCAAACCAGCGATCCCAAGGCATTTCCTGATTGCCGTAGTTACATTCATAGTAACGATGATGCAGCGTATGATAAAACGTTCCCAGCGCCAAACTGCGTTTGTCCTTGATTAAAAGATCTTCGTAGCCAGTATGCGTCATCGCCGCACCGGGCCCTTGATACAAGACGTGAAAAATCAAATGCACTGGGTGTGACGCTACAACCCAATGCACACAGAGGGTTGTGAGATAGATAAGATGTTCAACAGGGTGCATTGAGAACCCGGACCACGGCCCAATGTTGATGTTACGATGATGCAGCGCGTGAAACCGCGTGTAGAAAAACGGGATGTGTAAAAGCCTGTGCACCCAATAGAAATGGAACGCTGACCAGACTGGGAGCAGAATAATCCAAAGTACAAACCACACAGGATTTTCTGACAGGGTGATCACCGGAGCATACCCATTGGCCATCAGCCACATGGTCACAACTTGAAAACCCGTCAACTGCGCCACACCGCTGGTCAAGCTCCAGAACATGTTGTCTTTGACCTGATTGGAAAACAAGAACGCCCGGTTGCCACGCGCTTGATCCCGCCCGTCGAACTTCAGTAGTTTCCCCTGCCCCCGGTGGATGTAGAAATACCAATGCAACCCACCCGCTATAGCCCCAACAAAGCCAAGATTCACAAGATAGGTTTGCAATACCCAGCCAAAGCTAAAGCTCTGCGCCGCCTCAAGCGATGGATAGAGCCACAGGTATGCGCCCATCGCCAAAACCAGTAGAATCATACGTTCGCTGAGCGTCAGCCAGTTGCGACGAAACCACCCCGCGATGTATCCAACATCCGGTCCACGGGCAAAAATTGATGGATCTTCAAGTGGCAGCGGTGGATGGTAATTCCAAACCGCATTCTTAGGACCTTCATCCGCCATAATCGGATCCCTCGCTGTCCAAAATGGCTTTTAGCTCTGCCAGATGCCGCGTGTCTTGATCTGCGTATTCTTCTAATTCACACGCTGTCTTTTCGGCAATGTCATCAGGGATACGGCGAAGCGGCAAACCTGTTTGTAAGGCGCGGATATATGTCTCGGCTGCACGTTCAAAATAATAGAGTCTATTAAAGGTATCTGCGACAGTATCACCAATCACCAACACACCGTGACTGCCCATGACCATCACCTTTTGCTTAGGATCAGTCAGCAGCTGTGCACAACGCGCGCCTTCGTCTTCAAACGCCAAACCGCCGTAGTCTTCGTCAATCACAACTCGGTTATAAAAAGTACAACAGTTTTGGTCGATGGGTGGCAGCCGACTGTCTTGAAGGCAGGCAAGAACGGTTGCATGGATGGAATGCACATGCATCACGCAACGCGCATGTTTACAGGCCCGATGCACGCCGCCATGCAGACCCCAAGCTGTTGGGTCGGGCGCATTAGGGCCTGATAAAGTCTCAGGATCATCCGCGTCGATCATCAAAAGGTCACTGGCTTTGATCCGGCTAAAATGGACCTGATTGGGGTTCATCAAGAATTGTGTCCCATCGTCATTCACCGCAAGGGAAAAATGGTTCGCCACGCCTTCATGCATGTTCAGCCGTGCAGTCCACCGAAATGCCGCGGCCAGATCAACACGTTCCTGCCAATGGTCCATATTTGGCTTCATCTGTGTCACGCTCATTTAATTACCTTCCTTGGAATTATAGTGGTCGGCTCGCTACCCAAGCATAACCGTTCTCACACAATATATAGGCTTCTCTTAGCCCATGCGGTTTGTCTGTCGGCCCTTGCAGGATCACACCTCCAGCAGCCTCCACTTTTGCACAAACGTCTTCTGGATCGCTATCATAGAGCCTAATTTCAACTCCCCCACCCCGAGGCGGGTTTTCTGGTACAAGCCCAAGCAACGGATTTGAGTGATATGTCCCATCGCTGTGCAGTTGGAACACCTGTTTACCATAAAGCATGATCGCAAAATCGGCACTAACACGGTATGCCGTCATGTCAAAAACTGCCTGTAGAAAAATAACTTCGCGCTTCACATCCTGCACCAACAGGTTCAGGCCAATGCCCCTTAAGCTTGCGCCAAAATCTTCTGCCGTTACCGTTTCATAATCCATCAGCGTTCCTTTACGTCGCATCCGCTTGAACATGCCGAAACCCTGTGGCACCTTTGGACATGACGCAAGAGAATTTCCCCTCATGGCCCGAAGTTGCCGCCCAGCTCGTGAATGTCGCGGCGGGTCGGATGCCTGCCGACACCATCATCAGCGGCGGTATTTGGGTCAACGTTCACACCCGCGAGACGCTGCCAGATCATGATATTGCGATAAGCGCCGGACGCATAGCTTTTGTTGGACCAGACGCCAGCCATTGTCGCGGTGAACAAACGCAGATGATCGAGGCCGAAGGGCGTTATATGGTTCCCGGCCTATGCGATGGGCATATGCACATCGAATCGGGCATGCTGACCCCTGCGGAATTTGCCCGCGCGGTGATCCCGCATGGCACCACATCGATGTTTACTGACCCCCATGAGATCGCCAATGTGCTTGGCCTCAAGGGCGTCAAAATGATGCATGACGAAGCATTGATGCAGCCGATCAATATATTTACCCAAATGCCGTCTTGCGCGCCCTCTGCCCCGGGTATGGAAACCACAGGGTTTGAAATTTCTGCCGAAGATGTGGCGGAGGCGATGCAATGGCCCGGCATAGTTGGTCTGGGCGAAATGATGAACTTTCCCGGCGTCAGTAACGCGGACCCACAAATGCTGGCTGAAATTGCCGCAACTCAGCGTGCTGGTAAAACAGTTGGTGGTCATTACGCGTCGCCAGACCTAGGGCCCGCCTTTGCGGCTTATGTCGCGGGAGGCCCGGCAGATGATCACGAAGGAACCTGCGAGGCGGATGCTATTGCGCGAATGCGGCAAGGTATGCGGTCGATGATCCGCCTTGGTTCTGCTTGGTATGACGTTGAAACTCAAATCACTGCGATCACGGAAAAGGGCCTTGATCCGCGCAATATGATTCTGTGCACCGACGATAGCCATTCTGGGACATTGGTGAACGACGGCCATATGAACCGGGTTGTACGACATGCGATTGAGTGCGGATGTGATCCCCTTATCGCTCTGCAAATGGCAACGATCAACACCGCGAGCCATTTCGGCTTGGAACGTGAGATCGGGTCACTCACCCCAGGCAGACGGGCGGACGTAATCCTGACTTCAGACCTGAAAGCCTTTGAAATAGAGACTGTTATTGCTCGCGGGCAGATTGTTGCACAGGATAGCGAATGCCTTGTCGCATGCCCACATTACAACTGGCCACAACTTGCACGCCAAACTGTGAATATGGGCAAATCTCTGATTGCATCTGATTTTGACATTCCTGCCCCTGAAGGGGCCAACGCCGTCACCGCAAACGTCATTGGTGTTGTTGAAAATCAGGCACCAACCAAGGCGCTAAAATTCGAGCTGCCGGTCACCGAAGGTCGCGTTCAGGGAACCGGCGAAGTTTGCCAAATCGCTTTGGTCGAACGTCATCGCGCCACAGGAAAAGTTGTGAATGCGTTTGTGTCTGGCTTTGGATATAAAGGGCCAATGGCGATGGCATCGACTGTTGCCCATGATAGTCATCACATGATTGTTGTCGGAACGGACGCGGATCATATGGCAATGGCGGCGAACCGCCTTCGCGAGGTTGGGGGCGGGATCACCATATTTCGCGATGGCGATGAATTAGCATTGGTGGAACTGCCAATTGCCGGATTGATGTCCGATCGCCCCGCCGCAGAAGTCGCCGCAAAAGCTGAGCAGATGATGCAAGCGATGCGCGACTGTGGGTGCACATTAAATAACGCCTATATGCAACATTCCCTGTTAGCACTTGTCGTGATCCCTGAATTGCGGATCTCAGATCTGGGTTTGGTTGATGTGCGCACCTTTGAATTTTTACCCTTATTAGAGCCACTTTCATGACTAAAATACTAACCCCAAATTCTGCAAATTCAGAGCAGTTTGATGACGCAACCGCAGCAGTTGATCGCCTCACTGAACTATATATGGAGGCAACAACATTCCTGCGGGAACAGTTTTCTACCGCAATGTCATCGACGCCAGACGGGGTTCGGATGCGAGCCTTTTACCCTGAGGTACGTTTTCGCACATCCAGCTATGCGCATGTCGATAGCCGCCTGTCATTTGGCCATGTGTCGTCACCCGGGACTTTTTCCGCGACGATCACCCGGCCTGACCTTTTTCGAAATTACCTGATCCAACAGATTGGACTATTGATCGAAAACCACGGTCAGCCGGTTATTGTCAGCCCATCTGATACACCTATCCCGATCCATTTTGCGATGACCGGCGATAACGCAATCAATGTTCCACAGGACGGTGCCGCTGACTTTACCCTGCGGGATATTTTTGACGTCCCTGATCTGAGCACAACAAACGACGACATTGTGAACGGGACCTATACACCTGTTGATGGTGTCCGCCCCCTTGCCCCATTCACCGCGCAACGGGTTGATTATTCGTTGGCGCGTCTGGCCCATTACACCGCAACCGACCCTGAACATTTCCAATGTCATGTGCTGTTCACCAACTACCAATTCTATGTGAAAGAATTTGAAGAATATGCTCGGGCGCAGTTGAACGATCCTGAGAGCGGTTACACATCGTTTGTGTCCACGGGGAACATCGAGATCACGGATGGTGATACGCCAATTCCCGAAACCGCAAAAACGCCGCAAATGCCGACCTATCACTTAAAGCGCGCGGATGGGTCCGGGATAACGCTAGTGAATATTGGCGTGGGGCCAAGCAACGCCAAAACGGCAACCGACCACATCGCAGTCTTACGCCCGCATGCATGGTTGATGGTGGGTCACTGCGCGGGTCTACGCAATACCCAAGCCTTGGGTGATTTTGTTTTGGCCCATGCCTATCTGCGTGAAGACCACGTGCTGGATGATGACTTGCCTGTCTGGGTGCCGATCCCTGCTTTGGCTGAAATTCAGATTGCGCTGGAAAAGGCCGTTGCACAGGTCACGCAACTGGAAGGTTATGAACTCAAGCGGATCATGCGAACCGGTACAGTAGCGACCATCGACAACCGCAACTGGGAGCTGCGCGATCAATCCGGACCTGTTCAACGGTTGAGCCAATCCCGCTCTGTTGCATTGGACATGGAAAGTGCCACGATTGCAGCCAATGGTTATCGTTTTCGGGTGCCTTATGGCACGCTGCTATGTGTCTCTGACAAGCCGTTGCATGGCGAGTTAAAGCTGCCCGGCATGGCGTCGTCCTTCTATAAAACACAGGTTTCCAGACATCTGATGATTGGCATTAGGGCGATGGAATTGCTGCGCAGTACCCCGCTGGAGCGTATCCACAGTCGGAAATTACGCTCATTTGACGAAACCGCCTTTCTTTAGAGGCAAAAAACCGCGGAAAAACGAATATTTTCGCATTTTTCGGGCCACAATTCGTTGTGTTATCCTACAACATACCGTTACATTCCGCACATGAGGCCCTATATTCGGGCGGTCTAAGGAGAAAAAGAAGATGGCAACCAAACCAATGACAAAGACTCAGCTCGTCGCCGCACTGGCGGACGAAATGGGCGCAGACAAAAAGTCCGCAGGCGCGGCACTTGATGCAGTATGCAACCTGATCACACGTGAAGTGTCAGGCGGCGGCGCAGTGACGCTACCCGGTGTTGGCAAAATCTATTGCCGCGAACGTCCTGAGCGTATGGTGCGTAACCCTGCGACAGGCGAACAGTTCAAAAAAGACGCGGACAAGGTTGTGAAAATGACCATCGCAAAAGCGCTAAAAGACAGCGTGAACGGCTAAGTCTGATACATTTTAGACGTGGAAAAGGGTCGCCTCGGGCGGCCCTTTTTGATTTCAAGACGCGCACGCTCTTGCCCTTCAAAGTGATCTGCTGGACTGTTGCGCGTGTAGGCATTTAACCATCGAGGCCCCAATGGACATACGCGCAATTCTGATGGGGCTCGTTTTCGCGCTTATGTGGTCATCTGCCTTCACCTCAGCGCGCATTATTGTTGCCGACGCCTCACCGCTGCTGGCATTGTCATTACGCTATTTCATTTCCGGTCTGTTGGGCGTTGGAATCGCACTCTATCTTGGGCAAAACTGGCACCTGACCAAAGCGCAATGGCGCGCAACGATCATTTTTGGCATCTTGCAAAATGCCGTTTATCTTGGCCTGTATTTTGTTGCGATGCAAACGATCCAAGCCTCTCTCGCGGCCATTATCGCATCGACAATGCCTCTGTTGGTTGGCTTGGCAACCTGGGTCTTCCTTGGTGAACGCCTACGGCTGCTGGGGATTGCTGGACTTGCAGCAGGGGGTGTTGGCGTCGCGCTGATCATGGCTGCTCGTTTGGATGGCAGTGTCGACTTGATGGGCTTGATGCTGTGTGCGGTTGGGGTGATCGCACTGACCATTGCGACCCTACTTGTGCGCGGCGCCACGTCAGGAGGCAATTTTATGATGATTGTTGGCCTGCAAATGCTGGTCGGATGTGCGACCCTAGCTATCGCCACCTTGGTGTTTGAAACACCCCGTATCAATCCAAGCCTGCCCCTGGCCATCGCCTTTACCTACACCTGTTTGGTGCCGGGACTGGCTGCAACTGTGGTGTGGTTCCAATTGGTCAACCGAATTGGGGCTACCCGGGCTGCGACCTTTCACTTTCTCAATCCATTCTTTGGCGTTGCCATCGCGGCGCTTTTGCTGAACGAAGGATTAGGTGCTCGGGACATTCTGGGGGTGGCAATCATAACGCTTGGCATTCTTGCTGTACAAATCTCGCGTCAGAAAACACCAAAAGCCTAAACGCGACATGACGTGCCGCGCAACGCTGTCAACAAACGGACTATTGATGATCTAAGGTGGACGGATGGAGCACCCCATAAAAAATACAGTCCATCCTGCCCCCAAAGCATATGCATTCCTGCTCGTGCCGGGGTTTTCGACCTTGGGATTTTCCTGCGCACTGGATGCGCTGTCATTGGCAAACCATCACCCCTCCGGGCGCAAATTCTATACATGGCGGCTTATCTCAGAATCAGGGGAGCCGGTTGCGGCCTACAACGGCGTCACAATCGCTGTTGATTCAGGTTTGATAGAACTGAATCGGGATGAGACATTAATCGTATGCGCGGGTGAAAACGCTGGTCGCGGCAGCACCAAAGCTCTGTTGAATTGGCTACGTCGAGAGACCCGCAAAGGCATGGATTATGGGTCACTATCCTCTGGCACCTATACGCTTGCACTGGCGGGCCTGATTGGCGGTAAGCGGGTGACAACCCACTGGGAATACAAAACCGCGCTGGCCGAAATGTTGCCGGATGTAATCATGGAAGATACGATTTATTCCGTAGATGGCCGTGTGTTTACATCAGCGGGGGGTGCCGCATCTATGGACATGATGTTGCACCGGGTCCATGCGGATTATGGAACAGATATGGCGACATGGGTTGCCGACCAAATGGTTTATACGGTGCCACGCACGCGCAGCCACGGCCAACGCATGTCATTGCAATCGCGTCCTGAGGTCCGCAATACCAAGTTGTTGATGGCAATGCAGATCATGGAAAACAATCTCGAAGATCCTCTTGCACCAGATGAGATCGCCGAGGTCATTGCCCTTTCCACCCGGCAGCTTGAACGGTTATTTGCGAAATACATCCAAACCTCGCCCAAACGGTACTACCTGCACCTTAGGCTGGAAAAAGCGCGCAATTTGCTGCGGCAAACCGATCTGTCTGTTACGGACGTCTGCGTGGCTTGTGGCTTTCGGTCATTATCGCATTTTTCCAAAAGTTATCGTTCGGCCTTTGGTATTCCGCCCGGCATGGAAGCGTCTGATGGTAAGGTTCTTTGGTCAGATACGACCAAGAAATAGACTCTAACAAAGAAATTTAAAAATTTCATCGCTTTCTGAAAATGGCAATTGAAGCCAAATCATCTTTGTGATCAGCCTTAGCACCTGCACCATAGATGTTCACATCATGGTGTTGCAGGCCCTGTATATCAGGCTCTAACTCAACAAATTTTGCAGCGAACCCCCGTGTCACAAAATGTTCAGAATTGATCGCCAAAACAAAAACAGCACCGGGTCGTGCAACGCGCAAAAGCTGGTCCAATGCGTCTGGCCCAACATGCCCTTGCGT
Source organism: Sulfitobacter sp. (assembly GCA_051251995.1). Classification (GTDB taxonomy): domain Bacteria; phylum Pseudomonadota; class Alphaproteobacteria; order Rhodobacterales; family Rhodobacteraceae; genus Sulfitobacter. The sequence goes on along the minus strand of JBPOFF010000021.1, from coordinate 462 downwards.
AAATGTACCAGAACTTACAATCGCACCATAAGACCCATCAGCAATGTCCAGCGGGCGTGTGAGGTCCGCCTCAATTGTCTTGCGGTACAAACCTTTCTGACTGGCAACTGACAACATCTCCGGCGAAATATCTAATCCATCAATGTCGATCATCGCTCTGATTGGAATGCTTTGCGCCAACAACCCGGTCCCGGCACCAACATCCAGCACGGGACTGTCCCCTTTGAAGGCCTCGCAGAAAATCAACCCGACCATTCGTGGCAGTTGATAATCCATGGCTGTTGCGAACCCATCATCGTAAGTCTCCGCCCATTCCTTATAAAGCTGGCGATTGTCCTCGGGTGTTTGCAACGCATAAGCTGCATTCAGATCAGGTTTATCGCTAGCCGGTAATCCCCCCATTTTTAATGGGGCCCAGCCGTAAAATTCAGGCGGCTGTTTTCAGTTTCATAACGGGTGTGA
>JBPOFF010000020.1:0-54503 GCA_051251995.1 Sulfitobacter sp. | reverse complement strand
GAGGTTTTTCATGGTTTGGTGGTCATAGCGCGAGCAAAACACCCGATCCCATCCCGAACTCGGCAGTTAAGTGCCGTTGCGCCGATGGTACTGCGTCTTAAGACGTGGGAGAGTAGGTCACCGCCAAACCTAGTAAAACCTCTGATATTTGTATCTCTCTTCGATGCTTTATAAATCTATCTTGTCGCGGGATGGAGCAGCCCGGTAGCTCGTCAGGCTCATAACCTGAAGGTCGTAGGTTCAAATCCTACTCCCGCAACCAAAAAATCCTATAAGCATCAAGTGCTTATAGGATTTTTTGACTTTAAGATAACCCCTAATTATTCTGGCACAGAGGTGGCACATTTTGGCACTTTTGAGGCTCGATCTTTATGAATACAGCGATTCACACAATAATGGGCGGAAAAGTCCGCTTATGGGCAAGCATTGTCAAAAGCCGTTCCATTGTTGTCGCGGGAACCCATGACCTTTGGCCACGCCGACGATCCGCTCCGAAAATTCGTCGGTTCCAAGCGCGGTCACATATGATACAGCGACGTCTGTTTCCATCAGGGCGCGGGACAGGTAGACGGCGGTATTGTAGGTGTCCCCGGCAACGCCTGCTTTGAAAGCGTCGGGTCCGGTGGAGCGAAGTTCGACCATGACTTCGCCGACACAGGCGATCTTTCGGATCGGGCGTTTCTGATGCGCCATGAGAACAATCGCGCTCCGTTCACTCGGTCCAGTGCAGGTAGGATTCGACGCCACCGTTTCGTGCCAAGGCGAAATCGTCGTCATCCGGGGTCAGGGATGGCCCCGTCTTCAGTGTTTCGCGCAAGGCTTCCCCGACAAGCTGGGCCTGACCGGGTGCGACATTACAGGGATCAAGCTGAAAATACCCGAGTTCGACCTCGTGATTTCTGACGATGATAGCGGGCTCTCGCCGTCCCAGAGCTCGTGCAAAGGTAGCGGCGGATGCCCCTGCCGCTTTGGGATCGATGTCGATCTGGAGGCGTTCCAGCGGATTTCCGGTGGGGTCATCAACCTTTCTGGCCACAATGCCGGGAATTCCGGAGACCGCGTCCTTCCAGAGGTCGAGATGCGCGATCTCGGCTTTCCGGATCGCAGCATGATCCCGTTTCATCCAGACGTTCATTGCTGCAATCACGCCAGCAATGCTCTCTTTCCCGACCTTCATGCCACGCGCGATCCCGATATTCTGAAGGTAGGCGGCGCGTACCAGATCGTGCTGTCCGGCGATGATACCGGCTGTCGGCCCGCCAAGGAACTTCTGTCCCGAATAGATCACAATGTCCGCACCGCCCTCGATGAAACCGGTCAGATTGTATTCCGAGGCGGCATCGACGATCACGGGCACGCCTTTTGCGTGTGCGATCTTGACGAACCGCTCGAACGGGATCTGGCCGTAGTGGACGACATGATGGGACACCACGTAGAGCGCGGCGGCAGTGTTCTCGGTCAACGCACCCTCAAGCTGGTGATCCATGGCAATTGTGGACTGTCCGACCTGACGCACAGTCGCCCCCGCAAGCTCGATCCCGGTCGAGACCGGTGCGCCGTATCCGCAGAGGTGCCCGAGCTGGACCGCGACCTCACGCTTCTCGCCCGGCCGACGTGGGAGGCGCTCTACCATCACGGGATCGAGGCCCGTCATGCAGGCCGCGACCGAAACCGTAATACCTGCGCTGGCCGATGCCGTAATGCAGCCTGCCTCCGCACCGGTCAGTTCTGCGATCATGCGGCTGGCATGAAGTTGAAGGTCGTTTATCTTGACGAAGCGACCCATGGCGGCAGCGGTCTCGTCGCGGATTTCTTTCTTCACGATGGAGCCGCCTAGGCCTGTCATCGTGCCGGAAACGTTGATGAACCGGTCGTAGCCGTGTTTTTCGTGCCAGGACCAGTAGGATTCAGGAGATTCAAAGTCTGTCATTGCGTGAGAAAGCCTTGCGATTGGGAATGCGTTTCCATAATAATGGAAGAGCATTGCGAATGGAAAAGAATTGATGGTGGACACGAAACGAACCCGGACCAGCGGCATTGATCGGGCCATGCAGATCATGGACATTCTGACCGAGCGCCAAACCGCGATGACGGCCTATGAGCTTGCCAAGTCGGTAGGGGCTCCCGTTTCGACAATCTACCGTCTGGTCGACGAACTGGTGGAGCGAAACATGCTGTCCCGGATCGACGAGAACCGTATCTGGCTCGGACCCCGTCTGATGCGCTACGGATTGGTTTACCGGTCCCAGATGGATACGTTCGCCGAAGCGAAGGCTGAGATGCTGGCGCTCAGCAGGCGCACTGGCGAGACAGTTCAAGTCTGCACTCGCGATGACAATATGATGGTTGTCATCGCCATGGCCGTCGGGGAAGGACATTTCCGCGTGACATCCGATGTGGGAACGCGGGTGCCGTTGAACTGGACCGCTTCGGGCAAGTTGCTTCTGGGTCATTTGTCCGACGAGGAGCGGTTGGCCACTTTCGAGAGCATCGCGGAGCCGTCGCAGACCGGTATCGCGGAAACCGATCCGGTTGAATTGTCGCGTCAGTCGCGCGAGGATTACCTGAACCGTCTGGCGCTTCAGATGGGGAACTCGGAATATTCGGTCGCCTGTATCGCCTCGCCGATCCGAGATGAGGACGGCGTTTGTGTTGCAACGATGTCGATCGTTTTGCCGGAACAGCGTGTGACTGAACGGCTGGACGAACTGACGTCCGAGGTTCAGGGAGCTGCCGCCACGGTGGAAACCGCCTTGGGCCGAAAGGCTGCCTGAGGCACACCTCAAGTGTTTCGGTCGATCTCGAAGATCGCCTCGATTTCCACAGTGATCTGATTGGGAAGGGAAGCCACACCGAAGGCCGAACGGGCGTGAATGCCGTCCGCGCCGAAGATTTCGGCCAACAGTGTGGATGCGCCGTCGATGACATGAGGGTGGCGCGAAAACTCGGGTGTTGCATTCACGAGGCCGAGTAATTTCACAACTCCGGTCACCTTCTCCAGGCTGCCCAGATGATCGCGCAATGTCGCGAGGATGTTTACGGCAACCAAACGGGCATGATCGCGGGCGGTCTCGGCAGTCACGTCATCGCCGACCTTGCCGGTCAGCAAAGTGCCGTCCGCCTCGACCGGCCCCTGGCCCGAGACGAACACCAGATTGCCCGACTGTCTGACGTTGCAGAACGCGCCTATGGGGGTCGGAGCGGCGGCAGGGAGCTCGATGCCGAGGGTTTGCAGGTGGTGTTCGGGCGATTTCTGCATGTCCATCCGGTTCATCGAAATTCCTCAATACGTTTGCAATAGCTCTGGTGTCCCGCAGAGACAGTGACCGGCTCGGGAACGCCTTTCGCGCAGATATCGACGGCATAGGGGCAGCGGGTTCGGAAAACACACCCTGACGGCGGTGCCAGAGGGCTGGGAATGTCGCCCCGCAGGATCGTGCGCGATCGGTTGGGACCGGGATCGGGTAGGGGAATAGCCGACAGGAGGGCGCGCGTGTAGGGGTGCGACGGGTCCGAATAGAGCGGTCGCGAGGGGCCGATCTCGACCACCTTGCCCAAGTACATGACGACGATCTGGTCGCAGAGGTATTCGACCACGGAGAGGTCGTGGGCGATGAACAGCATGGTCAGGTTCCGCTTTTGCCGCAGCTCAAGCAGGAGGTTGAGAACCTGTGCCTGAATCGAGACATCGAGAGCGGACACGCTTTCATCCGCGACGATGAAGTCAGGTTCCAGAGCCAGCGCGCGGGCGATGCCGATGCGCTGCCGCTGCCCGCCCGAGAACTCGTGCGGGAAACGGTTCATGTGATCGGCACGCAGCCCGACCTCTTCCAGCAGGGCCGCGACACGGTCCTTGCGCTCCTTAGCCGTTCCGACGCGGTGTGCGACCAAACCCTCGGCAATGACGTCCTTCACCTTCATCCTCGGGTTCAGTGATGAAACCGGGTCCTGAAAAATGATCTGCATCCGCTTCCGGACATCCCGCATGGCCGAAGCATCCTTAGCGTTCAGGTCTTCGCCTTCAAAGAGGGTTTGGCCTTCCGAAGGTTCTACTAGACGAAGGAGGGACCGTCCGAGGGTTGTCTTGCCCGAACCGCTTTCGCCGACGAGACCGGTGATGGATCCTTTAGGAATATCGAAGCTCACGTCGTTTACGGCGTGGACCGGGCCGCGTGATGTCTCGAACCGTTTCGAGAGGTTGCGAATTTGCAGGAGGGGTTCAGACATGCGACATCACCTCCTCGGCATTGATACAGGCGACGCGATGCGCGTGACGCACCTCGCGCAGTTCGACACCCTCGCGGCAGCGTTCCTCGGAGTAGGTGCAGCGCGGCGCGAAGGCGCATCCCGGCGGCATGGCATTGAGAGGCGGCACCGAACCGGCGATGGGAACCAGCAGTTCGCCTTCCGCGCGTCCCGGCCTCGGGATCGAGGCCAGAAGACCTTTCGTGTAGGGGTGCGACGTCTTCGCGAAAAGCTCGGTTGCTGCCGATTGTTCCACCACTGCTCCGGCATACATGACGGCGACATCGTCCGCCATTTCGGCAACCACCCCCATGTCGTGCGTGATGAACAGGATCGACATGCCCAGTTCCGCCTGAAGCCTACGCATCAGGTCCAGAATCTGGGCCTGGATCGTGACGTCTAAGGCGGTTGTCGGCTCGTCGGCGATTAGCAGGGCGGGGTTGCATACCATCGCCAGCGCGATCATGACCCGCTGTCGCATACCGCCCGACAATTCGTGCGGGTAGGTGTCGAGGCGCGATGCGGCGGCCGGTATCTCGACCAGTTCCAGCATTTCCAGCGTCCGCTTGCGACGTTCTTTCGCGCTCAACGGTTCGTGCAGAAGGAGCATCTCACCGATCTGATCGCCGATGGTGAACAGCGGGTTGAGCGATGACATGGGCTCCTGAAAGATCATCGCGATCTCGGCACCGCGCATCTTGCGCATGCCCTTCTCGGATGTAGAGGTCAGTTCCGCGCTCATTCCATCGCGCCGTTGATACTTGATGCTGCCGCCCGTGACCGAGCCGTTCGGCGGAAGCAGGCCCATGATCGCCAGTGAGGTGACAGACTTGCCCGAGCCGGACTCGCCCACCAGGGCCAGCGTTTTTCCGGCATGAAGGGTGAAGCTGACATCCCTCAGCGCGGTTACGCTTCCACTGTGGGATCGGAACGCGACCCGCAGCTTGCTTACGTCGAGGACAGGGTCGGTCATGCCGCTCTCCTCTTTGCAGGTTCCAGCGAAGAGCCGATGACGGTCATGCGCGGTTCGAACATCTGATGGAGAGTGAGTTCTGTCCCGAGGCTATCGACTGTTTCGACAGCTGTATCTTCAAGGTCGAAAATGGTGAAATCCGCTTTCTCGCCGACGCTCAGACCTGATTTTCCGCCCAATCCGAGGACACCGCGCGGGCGTGTTGTCGAGGCCGCGATGCACTCGTTCAGCGGCACTCCGACGGCCAGTAGTTTCGACATGGTAGTTGCCATGTCATGCACCGGTCCCTTGATGTTGCGCAGGTGCAGATCGGTCGATATCGAGAAGGGTAAAATGCCGTCCGCGATGGACTTGCGTGCGGTCTCGAAGTCAAACGATGCGACACCGTGGCCGATATCCATCAGCACACCATTGTCGGCCAGCTTGCGCGCCTGTTCGAACAGGGCGGGCGTGTCCTGGATGGATCCGGCCTTCTTGCCGTTGAAGCAGTGTGTGACGATGTCGCCCGGCCCGAGGATATCGAACACTTCGTCGATCAGGGGCGGTGGCTCACCGACATGCACCATAAGCGGCAGATTGCAGATTTCGCCAACGCGCTTGGCAATCTTGGCAGGCGTGATGCCCCACGATCCGACGATGACGCCACTGGCGCGCACCTTGATGCCGCAGATTACATCGCGGTTGGCCTCGATCACTGCGATTGTGCGATCCACGTCGATGGAGCGCAGGTCGATCAGTTCCGGGACACGGTTACAGGCGACCAGACCTATCGAGCCGATGTTGATGAAAGCCTTGATTGTTTCCGATTGCGGCTCGATCACATACTCCCGCAAGCCGTGAAAGCTGGCCTCGCCCGCTGATCCGGCGTCGGCCATCGCGGTGACACCGGTAGAACGTCCGGCCTCGCCTGGTCGGACGGAGATATCCGTACCACCATGCCACACATGTACATGAAGGTCGCACCAGCCCGGCGAAAGATAGGAACCTTTGCAGTCGATATTTTCCGCATTTTCCGGTGCGACATTGGCAATGAGACCGTCGTCACCGATGTGAACAGTGTTGGTTTTGCCGTCGAACCCGATCGGCTGAAAGTTCGTGAGTGTAAAAGCCATATCAGAGCTCCTTCGCGAGACGAGGGTCGAGAGCGTCGCGCAGACCGTCGCCGACAAGTTGCAGGGCCAGCACCGAGATCGAGATCGCAAGGCCGGGGAAGAGGATGAGGAACGCAGCCTGGTCGATGTATTGGCGACCTTCGTTGATCATTGTGCCCCAGGTTGGGGTGGAAGGATCAACGCCCACGCCTAGGAACGATAGTCCCGCTTCGGCCAGCATCGCGTAGGCGAAGATGAACGTCGCCTGCACAATGATCGGTGACAGAATGTTCCGCAGCACATGAGTCGTCATGATCGTCCAGGTCGAGGAGCCGAGTGCTTGGGCGGCCTCGACATAGGGAAGTTCGCGGATAACGAGGGTGGAGGCGCGCACGATCCGCGCGATTCGGGGAGCATAGACGATGGACAATGCGATGATGACGTTGACCATCGAGCCGCCCAGAATAGCGACCAGCGCGATGGCAAGAAGGATATCCGGGAACGCCATCATGGCGTCGATCAGCCGGGACATAGGCGCGTCGAGTTTTCGGAAGAACCCGGCGACCAGTCCGATGGTGATCCCGATGACTGACGAGATGATCGCGACGCCGAGCCCGATCGTCAGCGATACCTGCCCGGCATAGAGCAGGCGGGACGCCACATCGCGGCCGAAGGCATCGGCCCCCATCAGAAAGCCTTCGCCCGGTGGCGTCAGCCGTGCCCGAACCGACATCTTGTTCGGATCGGCTGGAGCGATGATCTGCGCAGAGACGCACATCAGAACGATGACTACAAAGATGATCAGAGCGATCAGCACCGTTCGGCGGGAGAAGAGCAATGTGAGGAACTTCGGTTCCTCGGATGCGGCGGAAGCAGCCATGGGGAACCTCAGTATTTGACGCGCTTATCGACGACCAGATAAAGCAGGTCGGTCAGCAGGTTGATGACAACATAGAGAGTGGCAACGACAATTAATGTGCCTTGGATGATCGGGTAGTCGCGGCGAAGCACGGCGCTGACAACCAGGTTGCCCATGCCAGGAATGTTGAAGACACGTTCGGTCACAACTGCGCCGGAGACCAGCAGTGCAAAGGTCAGACCCACCACGGTAATGATCGGTATAGCCGCGTTTTTTAAGGCATGGCGCAGAACGACGCGACGTTCGCCCATCCCTTTTGAGCGGGCTGTGCGGATGTAGTCTTCGCCCAGGATGTCGAGCATCGAGGCGCGGGTAAATCGCAGGATCAGTGCCGAGTTGACGATGCCCAGAACGATGGACGGGAGGACGAGATAGCCCATCCTTTCGAGGAAATCTGCATTGGGTCCACCGTAACCTGAGGCGGGAAACCAACCCAGTTCAGTCGCGAGGTAGCGCTGGAACATCAGGCCCGTCCAGAAGCTCGGAACCGACGCCGCGAGCATGGCCGTGGAAATCGCGGTCTGGTCGAGAAACGAGCCCCGACGATAGGCAGCATAGATCCCGATGGGTGTCGCGATGACAAGTGCGATCCCAAGCGAGAAGAGAGACAGGAAAATTGTCGGTTCGGCGCGTCGGGCAAGTACCTCCGTTACGGGCTGCTTGAAGAAAATAGACGTTCCTAGATCGCCCTGAAGAGCGCTGGTGATAAACGTCAGATATTGAACGAAGATCGGACGGTCGAGACCGAGCTGCTGGCGAAGCTGCGCCGCGTCCTCAGGGCTTGCTTCCGGTCCGAGCATCAGTGCAGCGGGGTCGCCCGGAGCCAGTCTGACGATCACGAAGGCAATCGTGAGCACCAGAAAGATGACGACGACCATCCCGAAAATGCGCTTGAAGATATAGCGTGTCACGCGTTTGTGCCCCCAGTTGAATTCAGGTATGGAGGCCGCCGCTATCCACGGCCGCCTCCTGTTCTTGTCAGCTTACTCCTCGACGGAAGCGTTCCAGAAGAACGGCCAGGGCGTCGCAGTCACTCCCTCGACACCGGCACGGATACCGGACAGCGAGTTGAAGCCACCGATCTTGATGAAGCCCACGTCCTCGAACACCTGCTGCTGGAGCTGTCCGAAGAGTTCCTGACGGCGCTCGGGATCGGTCTCGGTCGTGAACTCGGTCAGGATCGCGTCCTTTTCCTCGTTCGCCCAACCCAGACGGGATGTGGGTGAGTAGAGGCTTGTCAGAGCCGGTTCAGGGAGGAACGGCGAGTGAGTGATGTAGATATCCCAGAGTGCCGGATCGTTGCGACGCTGGCCCAGGGTGGCCCAGTCCACAACATCCATTTCGACCGTGAACCCGGCAGATTCGAGTGCCTGCTTGGCAACTTCGGCCATCTTGAAGTGGAACTCGTACTGGCGGGACGTCAGGATACGCAGCGGCGTTCCGTCATACCTGGCCTCTTCGAGCATTTCACCGGCGGCAGCCTGATCGTTCTGGTTGTAGAGCTCTGTGCCTTCATCAGTGCGCCATGCCCAGCCTTCGGGATAGAGCGGACCGTCGACAACGAAGAAGTTGTCGTCGCCGAATGCTGCGAAGAGCATGTCGTCGATCGGCAAGGCCGCTTGCAGGGCAAGACGGACATCGCGGTCGGTCAGAAGACCTTCCTTGTGATTGATGGCAAAGATGGGCCAGCCAAACGGACGCAGAAGCAGTGCTTCGGCAGCATCGCTTTCCTCGATCCGGTCATAGCTTTCCGCTGGAAGGCCGTCGGCGAAGTCGAACTGGCCCGACAGCAGACCTTCTACGCGGGTGTTGGGATCGGGCACCGGGACGAACCGGATTTCATCCGCGACTTGCTCACGTTGGCCTGCGGGACCGCTGGAGGCCTCATTGCGCGACACATAGCCATCGAAGCGCGTCAGCTGAAGATATTGATCGGGAACGTGCTCAGCGATCTGGTAGGGACCGGTGCCGACGACGTTCTCAATGGTTTCCGCGATGATCTCTTCCGGATAAACGACAGCCGCCGAGTTGGAGAATGCGAGCAGCGACAGGAGAGGCGAATAGCCTTCCGACATGGTAATGGTGACTTCGTAGTCGCCGGTTGCCTCTACTGACGCAACCTTGTCGGCGACCCCTTTGCCGCGAGACGAAACTTCAAGCCAACGGTTCAGCGACGCGACGACATCGGTAGCGTCCATGCTCGATCCATCATGGAAGGTGATCCCTTCTCGAATGCCGATGGTGTAGGTCAGGCCGTCATCGCTGATTTCTGGCAGATCGGTTGCCAGCAGCGGCGCGACATTCCAGTTTTCATCGAAGGTATAAAGGGTTTCGACGAAATGCTGTGTGACGATGCTGACCACATCCTTGGTGGACATCATCGGGTCGAACGTGTCGGCTTCACCAACGATCGCGACATCGACAGTCGTCTGCGCCGTCACCGGCATTGCCGCACTCGCAACAAGAAGCGCAGCGACCGCAGTTGTTTTCCCTAGCGTCATATACCTCATAGATACCTCCCTTATAGTGGAATAACTTCCTCTATTATGGTATACATGACTACCTCTTAGTCAAGTCCCACCTTTTTTGTCGCCGTCTTTGCTTGACATTACCACTGGCCTATCCCGCCTAAGGAGTTTTATCTCAAGAGTGGAGAAATGCTAAGTTTGGCCAAAATTGTAACCAATACAGTCACTAAGGCGCGATGCGGCATTTGATACTACAGGTTTGGTCCTGCAAACTGCTACGTGTAGCATACAGTTCATTTTGAATTAACATGCGGCGACGGCCTTCCGCCAAGGTTAATCAAATGCCGATTCGGCCCGCGATTTATAACTTCGGCATCTGATCTATGCCGCGGCGTGCACGAATGACCGCTTCGCCCGCTGCAAGGCGGCATCGAATTTTTCGCTACCGCCGCAACTTTGTGCTGCGAGCGCGCGCAGCGAGGAATCCAAATTCACAGGTTGGGCTCTCTGCCGCCATTAGCTGCGCGGCGCATGAACAACTGGTCTGGGTAAAGCCGCCCCTCGCACTGGCCCTTCCAAAAACCGTCCTTTTGGAAACTACAATTCTTCGTCCAATGTGATGTCATGGACGTTAGCAGTAATTCTCTTGGCAAAGCCTCCCCTTACTTCTGCTACAATTTCTTTGAGCCAAGGCAAGACCAGTTTTGGTATGTTCAGTTCGTCTATTGGCTGCTTCAAAGCAACTTGCCGCCCCCATTTAGGATCATCTTCCCAGACAGTGAATTGGTCTAGTTCATCTTGGGTCATGATGGGCCACAACGCTTCAAGCTGAACATTGAACTCTTTAATTTCTGATGGCGTCGGTGTCTGACTATTTTGGGTATCCATACTGAAGGCCCGGAACCAGAAAGCTGGTTCCTCAAGGAAAACTTCAATATGTAGGACTTCGTAGTTTTTCGAAGGTTCAGTTTGAAAGAGATTTTTGAAAGCGGCGCCGACCGGCTCGCGGAACTCTGCAAGTCGCTTGGTTAAGAGCTTCTTATAACCAATATAAAGCTCGTTGTTCACCGCACTATTGGCGGGCGGAATCTCACCTGATGGGCCTCGGTTCAACATCTTTTTCAGCCAGCCTATCATTACGAAACCACTTTCCTGTTCATTCTACTTACGTAGTTGAGGTTCGCATACGCATCGGGCAAGTCTTTGAATCGTTCCAAAAACCCTCCTTTTTGACACGGCCTCGGAGGTCTGCTGTGCGGGATGAAGCGGACTTTGAGGTTACAATGTTCAATAATCGCTTCGACGATACACAGCGCCGCTTGGATAAAACATGCGACAGGTTCCCAATTGAACGAAACTCAAAATTTTGCGTGCCTTCAACGTGCATTGTGCTCCTTTGCGCGGAACTCCTCTTCAAACCCGACACGGTCAGACCGCACTGTGTCGTAGGCTTCGTTCATAGGCTCGTCAGCTTCATTGTAGGTGCCGCCCCATAGAATGATCTCTGACAGAAGCGGTGCAAGGTCGCGCCCTTTTGGCGTCAACTCGTAGAGCGAGCTTCGCCAGTTGGCGGGGTTTTTCCGCTTCTTGACGATACCTTTCTCTTCCAGATGCTTCATGCGTTGGGCAAGGATGTTCGTTGATATTCCCTCCCAACCGTCCAGCAGTTCTGCATAGGTTTTCACGCCTTTTACCGCAAGGTCGCGGACGATCAGCAGTGACCAGCGATCCCCGAACACGCTGAGAGCGTAGTCGACGGGACATCCTGACAGGGGGCGTTTGGGTTTTGCACTCATTTTGTCTTCCTAAATTATCATCTTGCAATTTGCAACCTCATGAGTCAAAGCTGTATCAACTTGCATAATGCAAGTTGATAGGAGCATTACGATGAACCCACCTAAATCCAGAAAGGATTCCAGGCTCTCCCGCCGCGAGTTGCTCATAGCAACGGCCGGAGCAGCCTTGGCCCCTTCGATCATTCAAGCAAAGGAATACCGAATGACACCAAAAGCGTTCGTTTACACCGAAGTCGCAATGTCGATTCCATTCGACCAAGCGCCATGGCCAACCATCAACAAGGAAATCAAAAAACAACCGGGATTTCTAAACAAGACGTGGCTGCACGGCCATGGAACAAGCTCGGTTGGGGGCCTCTATGCGTTCGACAGCCGTGAGAACGCCCGCGATTTCGTAACGGGATACTTTCCGACAGAGCCCCGCGCTTTTGGCGTTGCGCATAATACGCGGGTGTTTGATGCCGAGATTGTAAAAGAGGCCAGCGAGGACCTTGGCGCAGTGCACTACGGGGCGTCGCCTGCAAAGGCCCCCGGTGCGTTTGTTTACACAGAGCTACAGTTTTCACAGCCCTTCGAAACCTTTGATTGGCAGTCTCGCAACAAGAAACTCAAACAGGTGCCTGGCCTTCAGAGTAAAATTTGGCTCAGCGGCGTTTCAACCAATACGCTCGGTGGCTTTGACGCTTTCGACACCATGGATCTGGCGCTCGACTATGCGATCAACCAATTCCCGGAAGTTGCAAAAAGCTTGGGGGCAGCCTTCTATACAAGGGTCTTTGACGCAACGACCACGGAAGAAGCAAGCCGTCAGATGCAATCACCGTTTTATCGCTGATTGAAGTCTGATGTCGCGTCTCGGCACAAGCCGAGGCGCGGCTCGTTCCTTTGTCATGGTGTGGATATCGGACATTCGAGACAGATGCAGCATTGGCCACAATGGGCTCTTTTGAGCCATTCGGCGCATTTTGCACGGATGTCTGCAATTTCGGCTCACCCCATCGTTGGCCCTTCGCGAGGCTGTGATCGCCGCGTATGCTTTTGAGGCTTGTTCTTGATAGCCCAACAGGGCGATCTCGTTCATTCACAAACAACCGCATATCGTCCCGATGCCGGGTCATTGCGACGTAAGCGAGGTGCCGGTCCATTGTGCGTGACGCAAATACGTAAGATTGATCGACCGTTCCCGTACCTCCACCCGCAAACATCGTATGCATTGAAAAGACGATGCAGGTTTCCAGAGTTTGGCGCATTGGTTTCGCTGACGTCTGGAGGAATAGACGATGGCGAGCTCCCGCAACCAAAAAATCCTATAAGCGTCAAGTGCTTATAGGATTTTTTGGCTTTAAGATAACCCCTAATTATTCTGGCACAGAGGTGGCACATTTTGGCACTTTTGAGGCTCGACCTTTATGAATACAGCGATTCACACAATAATGGGCGGAAAAGTCCGCTTATACATGCGAGACAACAGCCCGTATTGGCAGTGCTCGACGTTCCTTGAAGGCAAAAAACGACGCACTTCTACAAAAGAAGAGGGTTCATGCGTAGCTGTTTCCAATATCTACGAGCACATCAGTGTGATCATGACGATCAACCTCAGTTTTAGCGAATAGGCGCAGGTCTTTGGGGATGCTAAAAGTGATAACAGCTCTGCTTGACTGGCTCACGCACCGATGCCAGCTCAGAGGCTGCAAAGAAACGACAAAGGAGGAGCCAACATTCACCAAAACATAGTCGTAGATTCATAACTAAGTACGGGTCAAGTCTCGGTGAAAATACCGGGTTAGTTCTGAGTGAGATTCAACAGGCTTGGATAGAGCCGCATGAAACCGTAAACTCCACCCAGCTGAAAAGTCGCAGTTCAGGTATGGCTCGTATCAGACAATTTTTAAAATGAACCACCGCATTTTACCGTTTCGCCAAGTTTTGCCAACAACTAAAATACCCGCTTTTTAAACTGTTGGATCATAAAATGATCCATGCCAAACATACACTGATTTCGCGCGTCACATGTGAACACGGTTTGGTCGATCTCCAAAAAACCATTTTTCATCGCATTACTCAGAGCAGCGGGATAGTTTCTTGTTGTCCCTGAACGTTTCATGAATACAGTTTCAATAGCGATGATGGTATCATTAGAGATAAGGGAGTTCTGTCGCTCCAGCACCTTTGAAATAATATTAGTGTATGAGCTAAGTGCTTCATCATCATCGTCAACTTCATAAAAAAAAGGTGCGCTAGTTAATAGTAATTGTATATTTTGCTGAATTTTAGGAGTGATATTTCGCGCATCTCCTACAATCAACCTTGATGGTTTAGAAATGCAGGTGGCTGCCCTAGTGGCCCGATCTTTGTCAATTTCAATTCCGATACAGTGTCGGCCATTTTGTGTACATACTACCCCTGTAGTTCCTTCGCCAAAGAACGGGTCAAGAACCCAATCTCCAGGTGATGTCCAGCGCTCAATAATCTCTGACACGGCATGAATTGGAAATGAATAGTCAGGTTGCCAATCCTCCAATCCAAACCGTTCGCCGGGAATTGTAAACCATGTACTTTTCAATTTATCCTCCCCAAAAGTCTTCCAAACACGGACTTACAACTTAAATTCAGCGTTGTGAATTTATGGCATTGTGTAGATATGCTGAAGTGGCCAGCTTGCGGTCCACATTATGAACGATGCGCGGTAAGCGCCGCGTTTTTTTCTGCAACAGTCCCTAGGCGCGGCTGATCGTCATGAGTGGCAATAGGAATAGCCTCGCGGAGCATCCGCATAAAGTCACGAGTTCCTTTCTGCCCCTCTGACAATGGTCCAGTCTTGAAGTACCCTCCGTGCATCATGTTTTGACCGCGCTGGACAATGTCATCGTCTTCTTTCACGACTTGCATGTTGACTCGATTGCTCAAGAATTCGGTTACTCGCTTTTCCCGCGTCATCTTTTGGTTAGGCAATGTAAATCCGCGATCCAGTCCGATGGTCCGTCCCGGACCCGCGGGCAAAAACTGAAGTGTGTCCATTCCCTCGGGGTAAAGGAAAATAGCGAGGCTGGGAAAGTAGCTGAAGATCAGCCATTTTCTTTGATACTTTTGAGGCAAGTATTCATAGTTTGGAAGAAACTTCTGGTAGTTTCGTGCGCTCCAGAAGGGAGACAGCTCGTCCTTAATCGGTAAAATGGATCGCCAAGCGCCATGCGGGGCTATGGTTTCTTCAAAGCGATCACCAATCAGGCTGAATGCTGCCGGGTGACGACCGCGAATGTGTTCGGCATCGAGATGGTTTTCAACGAGAATTTTCCAATCCGCGTCGATGTGATCCTCTTCAACCTCACGAGTCTGAACCATTTCATCCAACCGATAAACCTCGAGATCGGGAAGAAAGGGTTGCAAGACGACCGATGGTGGCGGGTTGTCTCCACCGAGTTTGATGAAGACGAGACCTAGAAACTCTTCGATTTCCAGTTCTAGCAGGCCGTGTTTAGACTTGTCAAAATCCGGGAAGTCTTTTCGTTCGTGGGGAATACCCCTGAGTTGCCCTGTAAGCTCAAAAACCCAGCTATGATAGGGGCACTTAATCAGAGAGCCGCAGTTTCCATGCGGGCCATCCAGAAGTTTTGTTGCCCTATGCGGGCACACGTTTGCAAAACCCCTGATCTTGCCGTCTTTGCCTAGAACGGCAAGAGCACTGATATTCCCAATTTCCAAGGTTCCGTAGTCACCGGTTTTTTTGAACTGGGATGTGTGTCCAATCAATTGCCAGCTTTTGTAAAATAACTCTTCCAGTTCGAGCTGAAAAAACTCGTTGTTGTTGTAGGTCCACCCCGGAAGGGATTTGTGAGTATATTTGGTTTCATAGCTGTCACGCGTCATAGTTATGCCCTCAACCATTCTAGTTCTGCAATTTCGTGAAGATTCTCGATCGAATGTGCTCCAGACCTGGATATTGCGATCCTCATCAACTGTTTCCACCTGGGGAGCACGTCCTTGAACGCGCCGGTGACTTCTAACAGGGTGCTTTCTCCTTCAGGCAGGAACTCATCGTCGATGATGTTTGGCCTGCTCATGCCGGAGTATTGCTTGCGTATTCCTTGGCCACCGGATTGCACCACGGGCGCGGCGCTTTCTGACAAGCCGGCGAACATCCGTCCCATCATCACTGCCGAGGCTCCTAGTGCTAGGGCAATGATTGCATGCGAGATATCCCGGGTGCCGCCGTCCGAAATGATGGGAATGTTGTGTGTCTTTGCGGCAGAGGCGCATTCCAAAATGGCGGCACCTTGACTCCGACCACAACCAAAAAGCGCATGGCCCTTGTTAATGGATGCGGCCGTCATGCCAACACGAACCGCATCCGCACCGGCCTCAATTACTCTGCTGCAATCGTTGCCGCGAACGACATTGCCGGAGATGACCTTCAACGAAGGAATCGCGGATTTGAGCCGTTCAATCGTCTCCATATGCAAATGCGGGGCAAAATGCAGCGTATCGAGAGCAACGTAGTCGATCTTCTCGGATATCCTTGCGCAAAACTCGACAGATTTCTGGCCTTCGGGTCTGATCAATAGCCCAATCTTAGCCGACCTGTTTTTACGATCAGATTGCAAAGCCTCAAGCAGAGTATCCCGCCCTTTGTCGTCATCGTAAAAGGGGTGAAGCAGAGGGCTGCTGCCGGCCGCTATGACTTCAAGTGAAAGCTCCTTGCCAATCACAGTGTCCATTGGCGACGGAAGCAGTGGAAATGCGAGTTCGATACCGCACGCGATACGCGTATTTAAGGCGACATCCTGAGGTCTTATATCGCTCACACGTGGCACGATAGATACATCCTCCAAGCTAAAGCCGACGTTCGCTGGTTTCTCGCGTATCAACCTGTTGTCTCGTTTTGGGATTGAGAACATCTATGGTCGACGTTGTCTGCTAAGGTACGGAAAGGATCTCCATTTGTGCATGCTGACTGGGGTTTTAAAGCTATCGAGTGTATGAAATAGTTTTCAGTACGCGCAGTATATGACGAGCGAATTGTCCAGTGATTCTGTTTCATTACTCATCTACCGTCATTGCTATTCACGGATTTTTGCTGCCTTTTAACAGAAAGCACATTTCTGGTGTACTACTCGTCAAATAATGTCCACTTGTAAGCAACTCGCACTTTATAGTTGCTGTGGAGTTGGCCGTAAAAGTTATCTCTTAAGTTGTACGCTAGCTTGACAAGTAGTTCCTGTCAACGCGTCCGAAAGCCATTTCAAGCCGCCATGCAAAGCACCGTTGGCGAAGTCCTGAGCCTTGTGGAGTGGCTGCATTTCATTTCTTAGCGAGCCAGCAGTGTCTCTCTTTGATAGTCTCGAACAGTTGCATTGGTTGATTTGGATAACGGATCAGTAGGCAGAGAGTATAGATACGGTGTCACACAGGATAATCATCGGTATTGAGGTCGCACGCGATTGGTTGGATATTCATTATCTGCCTGAGGACGATTATGAACGGCCCCCAACCCTGATGCAGTCCATTAACTATTTACAAAATAGGCACTGTTGCACGTCTTCATCGCAACGATGCATCGCTTGGCTGAATAATGCCAAGACTTATATCTGTCATAATTTCTTATGAAAAACCCCTCGCCCTATGCCGTCAGACCTATGCACTTGGAATACATTCCTTTCCAGATAAAGCGCGGTTCTGACAATATCCGACATGGCTGCTCTACTTTTTGTGCATTATTGCAGGCCCGCCCTCACACATGAACGCCGTCGGGGAGCCGTTGCATAATCAAAGCCAGTACAACATCTTTGTATGCAGGATCGGCTTTTTGGCCCACAGATAGTTTGACACCGATAATACATTGACATGTGAATTGAATATTGTCTTAAATTGGATTTGTTACTATTTTATTTTCCAGTAAATATATAGGAGTTCGAAATGAACAAACCGACGGGAGAGTCTTGGGGCGCATTGGTCCGTGACAGCGAACCGACTTACAACGAACAAGGTTTGCCGCCAAACTTGATTTCCACAAATGTTAATACGCCGTCTGGCGGAATACTACTTGTATGTACCTATATGACGTCAATTGCTGCTGAAGCAATTTCACAGCTCTCTGCTGGCAGAGAAGTCTACAGTTTCTGTCCTGAATTGTCGCATCTTGATGTTTTGGGTCTCAAACTGACCACGATGTTCCGGATCGGAAAAGTGACTGATTTGGTTGTTTTGACCAAGGATGGCTCTCCCCACAGCATGCAGATTCCGCTTATGGTGCAGGAAGCTGCCGAAAACACGAATTTCCCAAAAAGCAAAATCAACTATTTTGCCTACGAAGATGGCGGAATTCATCCCTTTCGGGATTTGGCTGTGCGCAAGGCACGCCATTATTCGGCGATCGAAGAGGTGATGGATCTGGCCCAGTTACGCAAGGTGGTAGAGATTCTGCGCGCGCCTGGTGGCTGTCCGAACGACCGCGCAGAGACGTGGATGTCGGTCGTAGATCATCTGCGCGAGGAGACCGAAGAGGTTGCCGAGGCTGTTGCCAAGAACGATATTGAAAACTTGGAAGAAGAAATAGGCGATCTGCTGTTCAATATTTACCTCTTGGCAGGCATTGGCGAGGATGCCGGGCTGTTCTCGATTGAGAGCATCGCGGCTAAATGCGCTAAGAAAATGATAGACGGGCATCCCAAAGTCTTTACCGGAGAGAAGACGTTCAAATACTGACGGATTTGAGATTTGAATGCGCCTCAACGGGCGTATCAAGTCGGGTTCTAGTCAGGCCGGGTAAGTACAGCTTCGAGGAGTGTCGATATTGAGGGTTCCGCGAAGCCGCCTGTATGGAAAAGAAAATCCGGGAACTGGCCGCACCGCATTGAATTTTGGGTGCGGCATCAGTATTTTCTAAACGGGTGCGAGCTTTCTCGAACAATTCAATCGGGCCTCATCTCGCCGTTCAAAAATGCTTCGGGACCGTCTACTTCTTCCAGTTTTTTATTCCGAATCCACCAAAAACGATTTCCGACGTTCCGCAGAAAGCTGCGGTCGTGGCTCACCAACAGACACGACGTACAGCGCGAGATCATTTCCTCTTCCAGCGCTTCATGTCCTTCGATATCCAGGTGGTTTGTCGGTTCATCAAGCAGGTAGAAGTTCGGATTTTGCAAACGGAGTACGAGCATAGCCAACCGCGCTTTTTGACCGCCGGATAACTCTCCTATTCGCGTATCTTGCATGCGAATATTGACACCTGCGCCTGCGAGCGTACTTCGTGCGCGTTGATCTCCAATGTCGAAGCTGTTTGTGATTGTATTCATCGGCGTGTCTTTGTCGGACAATTGGCTTAGAAACTGGTCAGAGTAACCGGGCACAACCGAAGGCGCACATTTTATCTTGCTTTCCACACCAGTAAACGCATGTTGAACCATTTTGATCAACTGCGTTTTGCCCGCTCCGTTCGAGCCCAAGAGTACAACGCGGTCTCCAGGTGAAATCCACTTTTGTCCGGTATTGTATAACAGTCGTCCGTCCGGCGTTTTGACGTCTATTTCATCCAGCGTAACCAATGATTTGGCATGGGTTCCGCTGTTCACCAAACGAATTTCGCCAGAACCGTTATCTTGATGGGTAGGCCTTGCTGAAGTTTCAATTTTTGCAGCTCTTTCGGTCAGTTTCTTTGTTTTGGTCAATAGCAGGTCAGAGCCAGAGTTGATCCCGATATTCTTGAGTTTGGCTGCCTGCTTGCGCAGTTGCTGCGCCTTGTTGAGATCATTAGTAAGGCGGCGCTCATCGGCTGCGTCGGCTTCTTTTAGGGCTGAACGTGCCGCAGTAAATGGCAGTTGGAATATTCGGGATCGTTCGGTTCGGAGAAACAATGTGCGGTTGGTCGTTTCATCAAGGAAAGCCCGATCATGCGAGGTAATGACGACCGGCACGTCATGTGGCAGGGCAGCTAACCACTCTTGCAATAGGCCAACGCGGCTTAAATCTAGGTGGTTGGTAGGCTCGTCGAGCAACAGCAAATCAGGCTCTGTGATCCAGATAGATGCTAGCATCGCAGTCCGCTGCCATCCGCCGCTGAGTTCACATATCAGCTTGGATTGCAGCTCATAGGGCACCTTCAAATCGGCCAACACGACATCCGTGCGCCAGCTTTCGTATTCGGCCTGTTCAGCAGGCAGGGCTGCCAAAACCCAATCGAACAGAGTGTGTTGCATGGCTTCCTCTGGGACGTTTTGCTTAACGTATCCAACCCTGAGTCCCCGGGCGCGCGTGATCTCTCCAAAAGACGGATCGAACTCGCCTGCCAGACATGCCAACAGTGTAGACTTGCCAGCGCCGTTGGCCGCAACCAGGCCGATGCGATCTCCCTTGGAAATTGTCAGATTCAAATCACTGAACAGGGGTTCGCTCAGAGTTACCCCCAGAGCCCTAGTGTTAAGTATAGTCATTTTTCTTTCGGTTTCGTAACAGGCGGATGCCGTTCAATTAAAATGGATATTTTCGCCCAAAACACCATCGACCAGATCGAGGAAGAAGATATCGGAAAGCAAGTCGAATATATGAGTGGCTCCAGTGTTCCACTATTTACTTATTTTTGCCACGAAGATTCAAAAACAGCCTATTGATTATTTTGGGGTTTGACAACTGTACGAGCTTTCCTGAGGGTGCGTGATGGCAGTGCAAATTTATAGCGCCTCTCATGGACTGTGTTATGATGATGGTCCCCATTTACGGGAATAGGCAGTAGGAGCAGTTTGATGCGAATTGAACAGACCTGTAGCTTTGGCCTAGTCAGCATGCCAGCGGTGGGTATGACGAAGATCGAACAGGCACTTTACTTCTTAAAAGACTGGTTACGCGCAAAGCAGCTATTTGACAGGGCCGCAATTGTGGGCATGAACGGCTTCCCCCAAACTGGCACAAGGCATCCCGATTTTGCCAACTGTTTTGATCGAAGCCCTGCCGCTTGATGATGAGATGATGGCCATGAAAATTAGCAACGGAACTTATTTTACAATCAAGCTTAACGGACACTATGACGTTATTTCCCCGTTCGCCGGAAAAACTAGCAGGGAGTGAGTGACATGAAAAACGGTGAAAAAACAGTTTTTGTTGGTGGCCCGATCCAGCATGCAATGGCGAAAAACGAATTTGATCCCCAGCTTAAGAAGTTACTTAAAACGGTCTCTAAAATATTGAAACTAAAAGATTATAGAGTTCTGAGTGCGCATGACGAGGGTTACTTGGATGAACCGTCATTTGAGGTTTCTTCTGAGGCCGCAGTCCGCAGGGATTTCGAATCTATTCGGAATTGCGATGTTTATGTTTGTGTTTTGCCTGAGGGAGCAGGGAGTTTGCCCTATAGATCTGACGGGTGCTGTGTCGAGTTGGGGTGGGCGTCCGCTCTGAATCGGCAGATCATATTAATTGGCAGTAGCGAAGTTCGATACAGTCAACTTATTGAAGGGCTGGCCGCTATCTGTGACATGAAATTTGTCGATCTCGAAGCTTTTTGCTCCCAACCTGATTTGCTGTTTGATGCATTGACGTAGAATCAGAAATATGTCGCGCGAAGCACAAGGTTTGCCGCCGGAGTGAAACCGATGGAAACGAGAGTGCAACGTGACGGTTCTCCGCTGAATCACGTCATTCACTCTTGGGTTGAAAAAAGTTCCACTGTAGGTCAAAATGAATATTACACAGCCTAAAGTGGTATAAAGTTGTGCTAAATTATATTGATTTTAAAGGTCGAAGAAGATGGGCAATAGTGTTTTGACAGTAGATCTGAAACCAGAAGATCTTGATGAAATGCTGGTTGTTCAAAAACACCACTACGAAATAGATGATATTGTCCGATTTTCAAAAGGTCCCATTCCAGAGGATCAATACGAGAGCCCAGCACTTCAGAGGCGAATCCTTGAAAGCTGGAACAAAAGACGCACAGATCTCCTGAATTCTCGATTTGAGGATTCAGAGGTTACGCGCGCGTGTCAATTTTCGATTGTAAAGGAATTGGTCGACTTTGCATATCAGAACGTGCCGTTTTACCATGAACTGTACAGTTCTTCAGGCTATGAACCTGGTGCTCTGAAAAACTGGAAAGATTTTGAAAGCCTGCCGATTGTAACCCGAGCCCAATTGGCGGAGCAGCCGCATGAGCGTTTGGTTGCTAAAGGAACCGATCTGGAGAAGGTGGCCTGTACACATACGTCTGGGTCCAGTGGCAAAGCGTTTTCAGTTTACTATGGCGACGATGACATTGAATGTGAAACCATCGAATACTATCGCCAGTTTTACACCATGACCGATGAGGCGTTGGACCCAAGCCGATGGATATATAATATTCACATGTCTCGTGGCTGGCTCAGCTCTTTATGCGGTAAGTTTCCAACTTTTACCTTGTGCGAGGTGTTGACTGAACATCCTGTTGCGAAGCATTTGTCTCTATTACGTCCACAGGTTTTGTGTGCCCCTCCTAGCTATATTTCAAAGCTGATCCCCTTGGGAAAAACGCTTGCGGAAATTGGGATCGACGTGATTATCACGAATTCTGAAGCCAGTAGCCGCCATGAGCGGGATCGCTTTGCCGAGATATTCGGAGTGCGGGTGTTGGATGAATACTCATCGGCCGAGCAAGGCATTCTTGCCTCGGAATGTGAACATGGGACCTACCATGTCAATGAAGACGGGATTTATTTCGAATTGGTGGGTACATCCGGTGATGACGGTTTCGGCCGCACAATTGTCACGAACCTGCGCAACCGGATAATGCCCATGATCCGGTATGACCAAGGGGATATTGCTTCGTGGAGGCCAGTGGACAAACCATGCCCTTGCGGACAAACGCATCGCGGGCTTATCAGTTTGCACGGACGTGCAGATGACAGTTTCATCGCACGGGACGGAACGGAAGTTCCCAGCGCCAGCTTGTTGAACGTGGTTGATTTGATTTTCACCGATGCAACAGTCGGTGCTGGTGAATTCCGACTGGTTCAGGAAGACTATGAGCGTATCAATTTTTTATATGTTCCCTCGACGCGCGACGGCAAGCTGTTAAATGAAGCCGTTGAGCAGATGGTTGAGAAAATTGGTCTTTTATTTCCAACCGACATCGAAGTCACTTTGCGTTCGATTCCGAAAATGCCAGCACTGGGTGGCTACAAGCGGCGCAAGATTATTTGCAATCTGAAAAAAACTGATGTTCGGGGGCGCACATGAAATCGAACTCCGCTCAAGTAAAGAGCCAGCAGTAATGGCTCTTTCAGAAATAGAACCGCCAATGGCGATAGCCGGATTCTTGGACTCGGGTATCCCGGCATTTTTGATGAATGTTCCGTTTTTGCTGTCGAGCGGCGTGCCGAATAATATATTCATGCAAAACATGAGTGACCTTGAACGTGAAATAGATCACGGGCTTGCTCACCGTCAGTTTATGGATCTCTATGCACATGTCGCCAGCAAGGCTCATGTCTATCTGTTGCCCTCAAATGAAGGGTTGCAAGACCAGGTCTATGTCGCCAACCTTGGTGTGTTGTTGGCCCATCTTCCGGAACAGCCAGTTGTTTTATCTAACTACTATTCCGAGCCGCGCCGTGGAGAAGAACATATCGGTGAGGGTTTTTTGTCTTCGCTGGGCCTAAAGACAATCATGGCTCCCCCGTTCTTTGAAGGTGAGGCGGATCTCAAGTACCTGTATTCCAACATTTATGTCGGTGCATACGGGATGCGCACCTCGTTGGCGTGCTTGGAATGGTTCGCCGAGGAACACGACATGCAGGTTGTGCCGATCAAGCTGACCAATCCTTATCTTTATCACTTGGATTGCTGCGTCTTTCCGCTGAGTTCCGAAAAGACAATGATTTGCACCGACGTGTTAACCCGCAAAGAAGTGCGTGCGCTGGAACGGGTGACAGAGATCGTGGATGTATCGCTTGAGCATTGTTTGGGGGGGATTACCAACTGTGTACGCATTGGTGATCAAATCCTCTGTGACAATCACTTGGACCACTTCGACCGAAATAGCAGCGACTATTCCCTCGAAGTTCAAAAGGTAAAAAGGCTTGATGAGATCGCCGCGCAACATGGGCTGGAGCCGATATATTTCAATCTGTCGGAGTTCATGAAATCAGGTGCTGCCTTGTCTTGCCTGATCATGCATTTGAATTATTCGAACTTCCCGCGCGAATGAGTCTGTGCCTACAAATGTGCCGCGATGAATATGTGCAAGCTACTGACTATCGCGAGCAAGTAAGAGAGGTTGCGCGGCGGCTTGAACTTGATCGCATCAGCCACGTCTATATTCAATTTGTGACCCTAACCGGGAAACGCCTGGGAAAATGCATTCCGGCAGAGAGATGGTCTTCTTTCTACGAAAACGGAGCGGCGATGATGGCCGCTGCGTTGGCGGATGCGGCTATGAGTCATCGAGATGATTTCATTGGCTATAAACCCAACGCGGCTGATTTTATCATGTTACCTGATCCAGAGAGCTTTCAGGTTTTGCCGTGGGATCCGAACCGCGCCCAAGTGTTTTGCCGCTTGTTCGAAAGCGGCTGCGGTAAGACCGCGAGTTTGCTGGATAGTGATTGCCGTAGTCAGTTGGGTAAGAGGCATTCGACATTCCAAGAACAGCATGGTGGCCTTGGCATGCATCTTGGCGTGGAGCCAGAACTGATCTGGTTGCAGGGCGCTGGCAGCTCTTCGCTCTCTCCCATCGGTAACGGCAAAGCGACGCCGTATCGTATAGGTACGCTGGATCAACTAGGACCGATTGTTTTCCAAGTGTCCGAATATTGCAAACAGATGGGTTTGAAAATCCACGACATTCTGATGGAAGATGCGCCGGGCCAGACCGAGTTCAACTTTGACTATGGATCGGTTGAGACATCTGCAGACAATTTGCTGATCTTTCGGCAGATTTGTCATCGCGTGGCGCGTGACAATGGCTTTGTAGCTTGTTTCATGCCGAAACCGTGGATGTTTGAGTCAGCATCCGGTTGCCATTTCAATATCTCCTTGTATTGCCCGGGCAAGGCACAGAATACGTCTGTGAAAACCAATATGTTCCTGCCGGAGGGTAGAGGGGCGATCCAGAGCGATTTTGCCGACCGCTGTATTGCAGCGGTGTTGGCGCATGCGCCGGCCTTGACCGCGCTCGCGGCTCCAACAGTGAATTCTTACCGTCGATTGCGTGAAATCGGGTATCTGGCTCCAAGTGCTGCGGATTGGGGGTATCAGAACAGAACCTGTGCTGTTCGTGTGCCGGCCCTCGGCCGAATTGAATATCGCGTACCAGATTCCATGGTAAACCCATATTTGATGTCGTCCGCACTTTTGAATTGCATGGAGGTAGGTATTGTAGACGGCATTCCGCTCCCGCCTGAAGAGCAACGGTTGAGTTACAGGCACCACAAGAATGCGGCAATGCTCCCTCAGAGCCTGCATGAAGCGCTGGTTGCCTTAAGGCTTAATCAGGTGGTACGGCAAGCTTTGCCTGGAGATGCATTCCGATTGTTTGACGAGTTGAAATCTGATGAATGGGATTCTTTCCTTTCGACAGTGTCAGACTGGGACGTTAAAGCTTACTCGGAAACCGAATAGCAAATCCGTCTTTTCCTGACGTTTACATGCATGTAATTGGGCCGCGCAAACTTGGAGTGTGCAAGATGGTACGAAAGCAAACGAAAGCTTCGAAAAAAGCGTTTGGGAATATGTTCAGTTACGATGATCTGCGCGATTTTCTGCGTCTGGCTATACCTTTGGGATTTGCCCAAGTCTCTGTTATATTGATCGTTACAACGGATGTCATGATGATTGGTTGGTTAGGAGGGCCAAAGTCGCTTGCGGCAGGTGTTTTGGCGCAAGCCTATTTTGCTCCAATTATTGTATTTTGCATCGGGATTCTTGCCAGCGTTAGCGTTGTAATCAGCCAATATTTAGGGGAGGGAAAGACCCGTGCAGCAGCCCGCAGTTTTTGGGCCGGGCATGTGGTTGCATTAATCATGGCTTGCCCCGCAGGATTATTGGTTGCTGCCGGGCCGCAAATTCTTGCCCTTATTGGCCAAGACGTTCAGTTGCTTGAAATGGCACAGTCGTACTACATTGCAATGGCATTTGCGTTGGTACTTACGCTTGTCAACGTCGTCTTGATTGAATTGGCAATCGCGCATGAACTCAGCAGGATGGTTTTATTTGTTTCTGTCATCCAGATAGTTGCCAATGTCGTGTTCAACTACGTCTTTATGTTTGGTGTTTTGGGGTGGCCGGGGCTTGGGTTTGTTGGGGCAGGCATAAGCACGATATGCGTAGCGATCGTCGCTATGTTTTCACTTGGTGTTGGTTTGCTGAGAGTGCAAGCAGTGGAATTGTCACATTGGAACATTCCACGCCCTTCAGCGCTTGTAAAAGAGATTTGGGACATCTTTTCAATTGGTCTTCCGATCGGATGTATGGAGTTTTCGACCGTCAGTTTTTTTTCTGCGATGACCCTCGCCGCTGGCTACTTTGGCACGGTGGCTTTAGGCGCGCATGGCATAGCCATGCAAGTATCTGAACTTGCGTTATTATTTTGCATTGGGATTGGTGAGGCTGCAGCGGTTCGAATTGCGTATTCGACAGGGAAAAACAGCATCGAAGAAATTGTGAGGTCAACGCGACTTGCGCTATTTTCCGGCGTCGCATTCATTCTTGCGTGTAGCGTAGTTTTATTTGTGTGCTCCGAGGGAATTCCAAAACTGTTCTTGGACAATAGCAACCATTCGATTGAAATCTCAGAGATTTCCGACATTGCGACCAAATTGATAAAGATCAGTACAGTGTTTCTGTTGGCCAATGCCGTTCAGATTGTCATCGCTGGTATCCTGCGCGGTTCCAAAGATACTGTTGTGCCGTTCATGTTAAGCGTGGGGGGGAATTGGTTTATTGGCGCAGGTATCGGTTTCTACCTCGCGTTTATAATGGATATGCAAGTGTTTGGGCTGTGGATGGGGGTGATTGCCGGTCAGTTCGCCATGTCAGGCGCTTTGGCTTGGCGGTTGGCCAATAGAGTGGGTTGATGTCCGAACACAGTAAGAGCTGGTTCGTACACTAGAGAGAGAGAAACGGGCCCAATCCCGAAAAATGAATGGTTGGCTAGAGTGTATCCCAAACTCAACTTTGTACCTAAAGCCGGACAGTCCGAATGTTGACTCTACTTGCCGGGCTTTGAGCAACCGAAAGTGGCATGGAACCTAAAACCAATATAACATCGAAACGCTGGAAATCTGACGAAAAGAGGGGGTAACGGAACAATCACCGGCTAAAAATGGTGAAGCCAACAGGAGCAGTTGGAACTGTTCTTTTTCAGGTAGCGCCTCAGGCGCATTTTTGGATTTCTTTATCCGTCTGGAAGTCAGAGGATTTAGAACCACATGGTGGAAGCTGAAATAAAAAGGATAAGTAGACTAATGCGAATTGAAAAAATCGAAAGTTTAGATTTATTTGCCATTCCCGTAAGTGACGAAAATCTTATTGAGGATACATTTAATTATTTGGAAGCCTGGGCGCAAAGCAAAGGGATCTTGGAAGGGGCTTCTGTCGTAGGCTTGAATGGTCGCACTAATATTACACGGAAATACGGGGAGCGCTCCAATCTTCCATATTTTGCAGCTATTGCACCGGCAGTCGGGCGGGAAGCATGGCCTCTTTTAGAAGAGGGTGTAATGCTGCCTATACACATCAGCTCCAATACGTATTTGACAATGGAGTTATGCGGGCATTACGATTTAATAGATGCTGAGTTCGAAAAATTAGACGCAGCATGTGCCGTAGATGAAGGCATTAAATCTCGTGATGACTACAGTCTTGAGTTTTACTTGAACTATTATGAGGATTGTCCACCTGAAGATTGGCACACAAAGCTCTGCCTACCAATCGATAAACTCCAAGTATGAAGGAGAGTATCGCAAAGTGTAGGGCAATCATGCTGCTATTTCGTGCACTTCTACGGGATGTCATCGTGAACAGGGATCATCGATTGATCTAAGTGCGTTCCGGGCTAAGAAAGTGGATTGATGAATAAGGCGGCTTGGTGTGAGCGATACCTGTACCGCGCTCCTATTATTTTTGAAAATATCCGGGCGTAATGTCAATAACGTCCGTGAGGTTGCTAAAATCGGGCCTAACGTCGCAACGGCTTCGGCCTCTGTTATCAAAGCGTTGATGAAACATCCGCTAATAAATGCAGGTCCGGATCAATTTACAAAAAGACTGGTCGGCAACAGGGCAAAATTATCTGATTTTAGCACTACTTCAGCCTGAAACGCATGGTCTCTCTGGCTTCGGCTTAAGCTGAATCGCGGCCCACAAAACGGCCATCAAGTAAGATGTCTTTGCTAAACGCGGGATGCGTGGTCCCTTCCAAAAGGGCCGCAGCAACGATTTCACCCATGGCTTTGGTGTCTTGCTCAACGGTGGTTAATTCGGGTTGCGTATATGCACCAAAATGCTGGCCATCATGACCTGCGATCTGCAAGTCGTCCTTCTCACCTTTTCCGACGGATAATCCCAGTTTCCCCGCCGCAGCGATAATACCAAATGCCACCCGATCATTCGGGCACAAAATAGATCTCACGCCCTCTAACCGCTTTGGTCCTAATGTAAGGAATTTTTCATACCCGTACTTTTCGTAGTCGCCTTCAATCCGTGCGTCATCGGGGTTCAAAATAACCGGCGCGTGCCCAAGCGCCACCATACGGTTGAAATACGCTTCTTGACGTTCAACCACGTTGATGTTCATCGGAGGCATTGTAAACAGCGCAGGGGGTGGGCCTGACCTGCACAGATAATCAACCATCAGCGCCACGCTTTGGTCATTGTTGGTGCCGATATATGGGGTGTCGGATTGCAAACGGGAATCCATAATCACAAGCGGCACTCTTTCGCGCGCTGACAAAATAACGTTAGTGTCCGAACGATACCCCAGCGGCGCAATCGCAATCCCGGCCACATCAAGGGACATTAGGCGTGATATTGCCCTCCGTTCACGCCGTGGATCGTTGTGTGAGGATTGAAGAACCGTCAGGTATCCACTTTCTTCCGCAGCCAATTCTATGGCATTCACCAAAGCACTATAGAATGGATCGATAAGTGTCGGGATGACGATCCCAAGCGCCTTCATTTGACCCCGTATCAGGCCAGATGCGAGGAAATTTGGCGTATAATTGTGTTTTTCAATCGCTTCCTTGATAATTTCCTGCGTCTTTGCACGCACGGAATCCGGGTCATTAAAATATCGCGACAACGTCGGGCGCGACAATCCGCATAGGCGGGCAAACTCTTCCATGGTCATATTACTCTGACTCGGCATCTTGCCCCCTTTGAATTCCATTGTAGCCAAACTTTCTTGACATATCATACGTTACCTAAGATTTTACACGTGTATCAAAATTATCTTAAGTGTATCAGTCACTATCGCTTCCCGCTGTTTTCAAGAGGTCAAGAATTTGAAATCTACGATAAACGCCTACCCTTCGTTTCAATCATCTGAGTTCTTGAATGATCATGCAGAGGCTACGTTGGATTTTTACCGCAAAAACGCCGTTGATCCGGCAGGCGGATTTTTCCATTGCTTCAACGATGACGGTTCAATTTTTGATAAGGACCTTCGCCATCTTGTGAGTTCGTGCAGGTTCATTTTCAATTTCGCCATGTCAGCGGCCCGAACCGGCAATATAGATGACAAGGCGCGTGCAGAACACGGGTTGGCGTTCTTAGAGAGCGCCCATAAGCAAGCAGACGGGTCATATATTTGGGAAATGCGGTCGGGCAAGGTCACCGACCCCGCTATTATGGGCTATGGTCACGCCTTTGTCTTGCTGGCAGCAGCCTGCGCCATAAAGGCTGACATTACTGCCGGTCATGCTGTCTTGGACCACGTGTGGTCGCTGATGGAGGACCGATTCTGGGAATCCGAGCAGGGCGCTTATATCGACGAGTTTACAGCAGGGTTTGCGCAAGCCACAGAATATCGTGGGCAAAATGTAAACATGCACATGTGTGAGGCCTGCATCGCCGCATTTCAGGCAACGGGCGATGCGAAATTCCTAAATCGCGCTGAGACCCTCGCAGAGGGCTTCGCGCAAACCCGCGTTGATTTGACGGGCGGGCAGATCTGGGAACATTTTACCTCAGACTGGGTGCCGGATTTTGAGTTCAATGCGGACAAACCGGATGATCTGTTCCGGCCATGGGGCTTTCAACCGGGGCACCAAGTTGAATGGGCACGCCTTTTATTAATCCTCGACAGTATCAGATCAAAACCTTGGTATCTGAAACGTGCCAAGTCTTTGTATGATACCTGTATGCAGGTTGGGCGTGATCTTGAATTTGGTGGCATTTATTACGGGTTTGCCCCAGACGGTTCGATTTGCGCGCCTTCAAAATACTATTGGGTCCAATCCGAAACAATCGCAACTGCTTGGCGGCTTTTTAAAAGGACTGAGGATCAAAGATATAGCGCCGATTATGAAGAGCTTTGGCGCTATTCATGGGACCATTTTGTCGATCATACCCACGGCGCATGGTACCGGGTTCTAAGCCAAGAGGGCAAAAAGATGACTGCGCAAAAGTCACCCCCCGGAAAAACGGATTATCATACTGTCGGTGTTGTTTGGGATATTCTCGACAACCTCTAGCCAAAGGAATGAACTGTGGCCGATTGGGGCGGTTCGTCCCGCATTTATTAAGGGGTAGCGGAGTTAGAGTGACCAAACAGGCGCAATAAAAAACGCGCCGGGGCATGTTCGACTTGATGGTTACTCAAAGAATGATCCAACCAAATTACCAAGGCTTTTCATGCTCGAGTTCAGACAAAAGATGATCAATGAGCCTGCGCAATTTTGCGGGCATTGGCTTAACCGGGGGCCACACAACAACGATTGGCAAACGGCGTGTTTCTATGTCGGGGAAAATGCGTTCCAGTTTGCCTGCGGTAATCGCAGAGGCAGCAAGGAAGCCAGGTAAAATTGCCAAACCCAGACCCTCAATCGCCATGTCCCGCATCGCAGGTGATCAGATTGAACGTGTCTGATGCATCGCGGATTACGAACACCTCAAAGCCTTTTTCGATGGCTGATTTCTTTAACGTAATCAGTTTTTATGGGGGATTATGCTGATCAATCCACGAACCCGGTGTTCTGTGTTTTCGAACGGGTCAGTCTTTGGTGAAGCAGCATTTCGATGCTATATGTGTGACATCCAAAAGGAGACATGACATGAGCTGGAACCCCGGATTTTCCCCTGGCTGCCCCGATGAAATCGGTGTGGACGCCATCGAAACATTGATC
The DNA here is from genome assembly GCA_051251995.1 of Sulfitobacter sp. Classification (GTDB taxonomy): domain Bacteria; phylum Pseudomonadota; class Alphaproteobacteria; order Rhodobacterales; family Rhodobacteraceae; genus Sulfitobacter. The sequence goes on along the minus strand of JBPOFF010000020.1, from coordinate 23,710 downwards.
ATTCCACGTGCGCGCGATCTTGGCGGGTTTGAGGTCAAGCGTGCGCTGCCCACCCCCAAACGCCAAATGGTCGGGCCGTTTATCTTCTTTGATCAAGCAGGTCCTGCGGAGTTTCTGACGGGGCAGGGCATCGACGTGCGTCCACATCCTCATATTGGTTTAGGCACGGTAACCTATCTCTATCAGGGCGATTTTCACCATCGTGACAGCATCGGCACAGATCAGATTATCCGCCCCGGTGCGCTGAACTGGATGGTTGCGGGCAAAGGTGTAACCCACTCAGAACGTACATCCGATGAGGGCCGCAAGGGCCCGCATTCGCTGCATGGCATTCAGACCTGGATGGCCTTGCCTGAGGACAAAGAAGATATGAACCCGATCTTTGAACATCACAGCAAAGAGGTGATCCCAGAGATTGAAGCCGAAGGCATCAATGCCAAGCTGATCCTTGGTACGGCGTACGGTGAAGCAGCGCCAGCCACGATGTTTTCCGAAGCTTTCTATCTGGATGTGACCTTGGAGGCGGGTGCACGTTTTCCGCTGCCAGATGATCACGAGGATCGAGGTCTGTATATCACTCAAGGGTCCGTGAACATCGCAGGGCAGTATTTTGCAACGGGACAGATGATGGTATTTCGCCCCGGCGATAAGATTACCGTTGCAGCGGGTGTGCAGGGCGCACGACTTATGGCGCTTGGCGGGGCCACCTTAAATGGTTCGCGCCATGTGTGGTGGAATTTCGTGGCCTCCAGCAAGGAAAAGATTGAAGCGGCCAAAGAAGAATGGCGTGCCACCCGTTGGGGTGAGGGCCTTTTTGACCTGCCCGCGGACGACCGGGACGAATTTATTCCGTTGCCGGACTGATCTGCACCTTACCGACTGACCGATGTTTATGCAGGCTTGCGATCTTGCGGGCAAAGCCGTGCGTTTCCAAAAGCGACAATAACAACCCGTAATGATTATTGCGAGAAAGAAGCGATCCATGAAAGATTTTGTTCAATCGCCCCACCCCACAAGGCTGGGTTACATGACCGAGAAAACCCAACGTGATTATATTACATCTGCAATCGCCAAGGGCGTGCTGCCGGCAGATGCGCACCGTATGCCAGAAATTGTCTCGCTGACGACACCCAACTCACGGTCCAAACCGATCCAGTTTTGGCAGCTGTATTCAGTTCTGGGGCAGGACCCTATCGTTCGGATCGTGCAGGATTTTTACGAGCGGGTTTTTCAGGATGAAGACTGGTTCGTTTCCGTCTTTGCGCGGGTTGGCGGCATTGGTCATCACATCAACACCCAAGCGTCTATGTGGATCGATGTGATGGGCGGTGGGCCTTACTATCATGGGGCTGAATTCAGGTTGAACTTTCACCATACGCATAACGCGATGCAATTGATGAACGACAAGGGGGCGCAACGGTGGTCGCACCTTATGCTGGAAACACTTGATGTATGCACAGAAGAACTGACCGAGGACCCGAGAGTTCGCTTGAGCGTGAATACATTCCTGTCGCATTTCATGGGGAAGTATTCAAAAGATTTCGGTTTCGAAAATCGCAGCTTTTTTGGCGAAACAAACCCATCATTCGGGTAACGGATCATTCAGGGTTGGAAACTCTATTCGAAACCAGTATCGCGTACTGGTTTCGAACTCACCAGCGCGCAATTTTGCATCGCATAAAGCGCACATCCTGATTTTTCGGGTACGCGAAACCAACAAGAAAATAGCAACTTGTCTGTTAATCGCTTGACCTCGCAGCGCCCTGATCCTATCGAAGCATCGGCATAGGGGTTTAGCTCAGTTGGTAGAGCATCGGTCTCCAAAACCGAGGGTCGTGGGTTCGAGTCCCTCAGCCCCTGCCATTTTCACCTGACATCGTCTTGCCATATTCTCGCCCATCATCGGTCCGAAACCTCATTTATGGTATCCGGAACCCGGTGAGAGAGACGAACATGACGACAGAGCCCAAACCCGCGAATGTTTCAGACACAGATGGCCTTGATCCCAATTCATTGGCCGCCATCCGTAACCTTTTGGCGGCTGAGCCTGAAGTGAAACCGCAACCTGTTGAGGAACGGCAAGCAGCAAAGGTCGAAGCGGCATTTGCACCCTTGCCTGATGCAGACGAAGGTGGCCGTGGGCCGCGACAACCTGTTTCACAACCCGCGCCGCAAAAACCATCAAAATCAAAGAAAAAAATACCCCAAAACAGTATCATAGCAAGAGTCAAAGCTTCGATTCTTGGCTATCGACCCAGCGCGAAACACATCGTTTTGGCGTGTCTCGCACTGTTGATCGTTTTCCGCCCTTGGTTGGTTTTGGGGATTCTGTTTCTTTCGCTATTTATCGTAATGGGTATCTTCCTGATACTAGGTTATGACGGATTCTGGCGCAGGGGGATGGGTTTGGCGCGCTGGTATGCACGCCGTAGGCCACAACGCTCAGCAGAATTGCACCGCAAACTTGATAGTTTTGCAATGAAGTGGGACGCGGTACTGGATCGGTTCCCGGAAGGATCTGTCGACGGCCTCTATCTTCCGGATTTTGGGGATTTGGCAGAAGCAGAAGCACGCCATGATGCAACGCTTGATCGACGGTTTGACAGCTTGCGCAACAACGGTGCATGACAACGGTTGTCCGATCGCATCAATGTTGCCTTGAAACCGTGCAAAAGCGCAGTTACATGGGTTCAACAGGATCTAAGGAAACGCACAATGGCCACCACAAACCCACTCCAGTTTATTCAGCAGGTTCGTGCTGAGGTTGCCAAAGTCGTTTGGCCGACCCGCAGAGAAGTGATGCTGACCACGGTGATGGTTTTTATCCTTGCCGCGCTGACGGCCGTTTTCTTTGCAATCGTTGATATTCTCATCCGTGGCGGTCTTCAGGCTGTTCTTGGGATGTTTGGCTAAGCGCATCTGTTCTGACCCGGCGTGATCTGGGTCAAAAAATGCTTTCAACACTTGAATCCAAATGGCGTGCGGGCTATTGCGCAAGCCTGACCTGACGGGTAGGCGTGCGGCGATTCGAGTTGCGCGCCGATTTTTTGTTCAGGCGCGCTGGGCGCAAGCCTGATGTGATTTTACGGAAATGGTGCAAACGCAAATGCGCGCACCGCAAGACAGGGACCAGATTTCAGATGGCAAAACGTTGGTATTCGGTCAGTGTTCTTTCGAACTTTGAGAAAAAGATCGCTGAACAAATCCGCACCACTGCAGAAGAGCAGGGTCTGGACACTGATATTGACGAAGTGCTGGTGCCAACCGAAGAAGTCATTGAGGTCCGTCGTGGTAAGAAGGTAACAACCGAACGCCGCTTTATGCCGGGTTATGTGTTGGTACACATGGAGATGTCTGACCGCGGGTATCACCTGATCAACTCAATCAACCGCGTCACTGGTTTCTTGGGGCCACAAGGCCGCCCAATGCCGATGCGCGACGCCGAAGTACAGGCCATCCTTGGTCGTGTCCAAGAAGGCGAAGATGCGCCACGCACGCTCATTCACTTTGAGATTGGCGAAAAAGTCAAAGTGGCCGATGGCCCATTCGAAGACTTTGACGGCATGGTCGAAGAAGTTGACGAAGAAAACCAACGCCTCAAGGTGACTGTGTCTATCTTTGGTCGGGAAACCCCGGTTGAGTTGGAATTCACTCAGGTCAACAAGCAGGTCTGAGCGGGCGAACGCGTCGAGTATCACCACAGTTGGGCGCACTAAGCACAGATAATTAACCTTCCAGCCAACTTCGCGTCACCTTTCTGACGCCGACAATGTCTACTTAACAACTCTGTAAACCCGCGCTTCACTTTTAGCGAACGAAACGGCGGAACAGTTAGTTTTGGAGAACACGCATGGTTTTTGGCATTGGTTGGCGGGACACGCACCAGCCCTATCTGGCGCTTCGCACTCCTGTAAAGAAGATGATTAGGCAGGGGGACCTGCCGGATTTGAAGTCTTTACAGTCGGAGGTTTCCGCGGTGTCCGCCAGCGTTGTGAGTTGGGCGATGCGGGAAGATGCCCGACGCAGAACTGGCCACAAAGAGGCGCATAGGCCGGAGATGGCCGATTTCCTTGCGCAAATCAGCAGCGACATCACGCGCCTTCAACCTGTTCGAACAGGTCGGGCAATGACGCTCGAAGAATTGGGTGAACGTGCCGCAGTTTATCGTCTGATACGGGCGAGTGAAGCCGAGGCGCCTAAGGTGATTGCCTTATTCAAAGGTCAGGAGGCGGCCCGGAATCTTTGGGAGCGTGGGGCAGCCGCACGGGAAGAGGCCGAAAGATATGATGCCCAAAAGACGGCATATGCAAAGGCGATTGCCGAGTGGGAGAGCACTGGTAACATTGCCCGCTATCACGATGACAATGACCTTGTTGGATTTCTTCAGGACATGAAAAAGCCGGACCCGGACTTGTGGTATGTGATCGCGTGCGAGGCGGAATGTGGTTGGAAAGCGGACGATGACGCGCTTTTGTGGATTCTTGGGCAGCTAAGATGTGACCGTGCCACCATTGCAACTTTTTTGGCGCGTTACGCCAAGGCGGGATGGATGTCGTCGGTAGTTGCATCGGAACACAAGCGAGGAGAGAGCCGATTTGCCGATGAGATGACCCAGATCATTGAGCGCTGGAATGCAGGCTTTTACAAAAACTGGAGTTTTCATTTCCTTCCCGAAGAGGGGGAGGGCGCAGTTGCAGCGCTTTTCCAACAAGAACGTACCAAAGCCACTGATATTCTGGGGCGCGAAGCATGGGGCACCCCCGTGGATGTGTTTTGTAAGATGTCTGGTCACACGCCTGCGCCTACGCTTTATTTCAGACATGGAGAGGGCTTGATGACCTTGCCGCCGCGCAGGCAGGACTACCTGTATTACTGAAGGTTTACCCACAGGCGCGTAACGCCCTTGCAATATTCCCCCACCCCAACTATTCCCCACCAATCGCCCAAACAGGCGATTCACCACCGTGGGAGGCGCGCGTGCCGCGGCACGTAGACCAGACCACGCAACACATAGTCCCAAAGTCGCGACCAAGGGGCGTTGAAAAAGGAGAAGGCCAATGGCCAAGAAACTCGTCGGTACGATGAAGTTGCAAGTTAAAGCGGGTCAAGCAAACCCATCCCCACCCGTGGGTCCAGCGCTGGGTCAGCGCGGCATCAACATCATGGAATTCTGTAAGGCGTTCAACGCCAAGACAGCGGACATGGAACCAGGTGCCCCTTGCCCGACCGTGATCAGCTATTATCAGGACAAGTCCTTTACCATGGACATCAAGACGCCGCCTGCGTCGTACTACCTGAAAAAAGCGGCCAAGGTGAAGTCTGGTGCAAAGACACCTTCACGTGAAACCATTGGTTCCGTGACCACCAAGCAGTTGCGTGAAATCGCAGAAGCCAAAATGGCTGATCTGTCCGCAAACGATGTGGAACAGGCAATGAAAATCATCTTGGGCTCTGCACGGTCCATGGGCATTGAGGTGAAGTAAGATGGCAAAATTCGGAAAACGCACCACCACCGCCCGCGCAGCATTTGCAGGCAAAGAAAACGTAACCGTTGAAGAAGCGGTAAAGTTGATCAAGTCGAATTCAAACGTAAAGTTTGACGAGACCATTGAGATCGCACTGAATCTAGGTGTTGATCCACGTCACGCAGACCAAATGGTTCGCGGCGTTGTGGGCCTGCCAAATGGCACAGGCAAAACAATGCGCGTAGCCGTATTTGCACGTGGTCCAAAAGCTGAAGAAGCGACAGCGGCTGGTGCCGATATCGTTGGCGCAGAGGACTTGATGGAAATCGTGCAAAGCGGCAAGATCGACTTTGATCGTTGCATCGCGACACCTGATATGATGCCAATCGTTGGCCGTCTTGGTAAGGTTTTGGGCCCACGTAACCTGATGCCAAACCCAAAAGTTGGTACAGTGACCATGGACATCAAGGCGGCTGTTGAAGCAGCCAAAGGTGGCGAAGTTCAGTTCAAAGCTGAAAAAGGCGGCGTTGTGCATGCTGGCATCGGCAAACTGTCTTTTGACGAAACCAAGCTTGTTGAAAACATCCGTGCCTTTGTTGGCGCAGTGTCCAAAGCAAAGCCAGCGGGTGCCAAAGGTGCCTACATGAAAAAGATCAACCTGAGCTCAACAATGGGTCCCGGTGTGTCTGTTTCTGTGGACAACGCTACAGGCGAGTAAGCTACAGCATGCCATGTGGCACGTTGGCTACATGATGAATTCAAAAGGCGGGCCGTATGGTCCGCCTTTTTTGCGTTTGATCGCAGGATCCTGTTACTTATCTGGCAGGATCAAACGGGTGTCTCCTTTTGAGAAGGGGGCGGAAGGAATGCTCAGGATGATTGCCCATCTAAATCAAAAGACTGCATGAAAGACATAATCATGACCAAATCCAGAAGCCAACCAATGCGATGTCCGTTCGCGGCGTCTTATGGCGATGTGCCATGCTGACTGTGGCGGCCATGATCCGCGAAACCCTTTATACAACATTGAAATTTGTCAGTTGGTATCTGGAGCAAGGTGCCGATCAAATTGTCCTGTGTTTTGATGACCCAGATGATCCGGCGATTGAGATATTGCAGGAAATGGATCAACTGCGCTGCGTGCGCGTCACGCCAGAATTTCTGGCGAGTGTCGGCATGACGCCCGACCGGCGGTTCGTGCGACGGCAAAACAACTGTATCCAAAAAATTTATCACGAAACGGACCAAGGGTGGTTTTTAAACGTTGATGGTGATGAATTGCTTTTTCTCGAGGGCCGCACAATTAAGCATGAGCTTGCCAACACGCCGGCAGACGTCCGTGGTGTCACTTTCTTGCCGGCAGAGCATCTAAATACAGGTCTTTCATCGTCGGTCAGTTCGTTCAGGCTGCTCATGTCCCGACCTCAGGTTCGCGAGATCTATGGTGATTATGCAAAAGCAATGCAGCGCCGTTCCGGCATGGTTGGGCATACCGAAGGCAAGACGGCGACGCGGGTTGGTTTCACCGAAGGCTTTATGCGCCAGCACTATCTGCATTTCGAGGATGGATCGCAAATTGTGGACCGAACCATGGGGGCCGCCGACGGTGCCTTTCTGTTTCATTTTCTTGACCAAGGATATGACGTTTGGTGCGCGAAGCTGCCTTGGCGGCTGAGGGCGCGGGGGTTCAATCCGCGACTAACGCAGCGGTTGCAGGAAATTATGGACGGAAAGGACACCGAAACGGAACTGCGCCATGTCTACGATGTCTTGCATGTTGCTGATGATGTGCGGCTTGCAAAGCTGAGAAATCTTGGTGTGCTTTTCCAGCATGACCTAAAGATAGACGCATTGATCTCGCGTTACTTTCCTCATATTGATGTGAAGCGCGATACGTCTGTGGCGTACCACACCTGACGTCTGCCCCTGTTTTGTCAGCAAAACGGTGCAAATATCATTTTCAGGGGTTGGCACTCCTGAAACAAAGCGCTAACTCCGACCTCATGCTCATCAGCGCGATTCGTCGCGATTTTGTGCATTCGTCCGAGACGGTGGGTGAAGGTGTTAAATTCTTCATAATTCCTGCCTGAGACGGGAAATGGCAAATTTACTTCGGACAGCTCACATGAGCCTTCCGCAGCGATACGCAGGACCCCGTAAGGACCCGATTGTCGGGGGTTTTTTCCCGGCAGAACTGAGCCGGAGGGTCTACACCCCTCCCTTACTGGAGTAAAACTGTGGATAGAGCACAAAAAGAACAGCTGGTCGACGAACTCGGCCAAGTCTTTGAAAGCTCTGGCGTCGTTGTGGTAAGCCACTACGTCGGTTTGACAGTTGCTGAAATGCAGGATCTGCGCGCCAAAGCTCGCGAAGCGGGTGGATCTGTGCGTGTTGCCAAAAACAGGCTCGCCAAGATCGCCCTTGAGGGAAAGCCATGCGCAAGCATCGCCGACCTTCTGACGGGCATGACCGTTCTGACCTATTCTGAGGATCCTGTGGCCGCGGCCAAGGTTGCGCAAGAATATGCCAAAGGGAATGACAAATTTGTCATTCTCGGTGGTGCAATGGGTGAGAACGCGTTGGACGTCGCCGGTGTCGAAGCCGTGTCTAAAATGCCTTCGCGTGACGAGCTTATCGCCACAATCGCGGGCATGTTGGGCGCACCAGCATCGAACATCGCCGGGGCCATTGGCGCACCTGCAAGCAACATCGCATCCATCCTGTCCACCATCGAGGACAAGGCGGCTGCGTAAAGCAGAAATATCGTCAAGCTGGCGCAGGGTTGAACCTTCGCGTTGGAACACACATATCGTTAACGGAAAGAGCTAAAACATGGCTGATCTGAAAAAACTGGCAGAAGAGATCGTTGGTCTGACACTGCTTGAAGCACAAGAACTGAAAACAATCCTCAAAGACGAGTACGGCATTGAGCCTGCAGCCGGTGGCGCAGTCATGATGGCGGGCCCTGCAGATGCTGGTGCAGCTGCTGAGGAAAAAACTGAATTTGACGTCGTTCTGAAGAACGCGGGCGCATCTAAGATCAACGTGATCAAAGAAGTGCGCGGCATCACTGGTCTTGGCCTGAAAGAAGCCAAAGATCTGGTCGAAGCTGGCGGCAAAATCAAAGAGGGCGTCGACAAAGCCGAAGCCGAAGACGTCAAAGCCAAGCTGGAAGCAGCTGGCGCAGAAGTCGAACTGGCATAAGTCGGTTTATCTGGGGGCCGTTTTCCTTAAAAGAAAACGGACCGGAATTCTTGAAGAATTCCGGCACATCCCATCAAAAACATTGGCTGGATGGAGAGGTTTCTCTGTCCAGCCAAACCTGTCTTGAAGGGTGCTTTTCCAAAAAAGCCTCCTTCTGGAGAGGTCCAAAGGTCGGAAGAGGTGCGGTGGGACGCAGCTCAAGAATTGACCGGGCATATCCGCTCTTATGGTTGCGCACCACGGCCCCGGTGGTTGGCGTAATCGGCAAGAGACACGAAAGGTGACACGACACATGGCACAATCCTTCCTTGGCCAGAAGCGTCTACGTAAATATTATGGCAAAATCCGCGAAGTGCTGGAGATGCCGAACCTGATTGAGGTTCAAAAATCATCCTATGACCTGTTCCTGAACTCCGGTGATGCCGATACGCCCACAGATGGCGATGGTATTCAGGGTGTTTTCCAGTCAGTATTTCCGATCAAGGACTTTAACGAGACCTCCGTGCTTGAATATGTCAAGTACGAGTTGGAAAAGCCCAAATATGATGTTGAGGAATGTCAGCAGCGCGACATGACCTATTCAGCACCGCTGAAAGTCACTCTGCGTCTGATCGTGTTTGATATCGACGAAGATACCGGTGCGAAATCTGTAAAAGACATCAAAGAACAAGACGTGTTCATGGGTGATATGCCGTTAATGACACCAAACGGGACGTTCATCGTGAACGGTACCGAGCGTGTGATCGTATCCCAGATGCACCGTTCACCCGGCGTGTTTTTTGACCACGACAAGGGTAAGACCCATTCGTCTGGTAAACTGCTGTTTGCTTGCCGCATTATTCCCTATCGCGGTTCATGGTTGGACTTTGAATTTGACGCCAAAGACATCGTTTTTGCGCGCATTGACCGTCGCCGTAAACTGCCTGTCACCACGTTGCTGTATTCGCTTGGCCTTGATCAAGAAGCGATCATGGACGCGTATTACAACACCGTCACCTACAAGCTGAAAAAGAACAAAGGCTGGGTTGCACCCTTCTTCCCGGATCGTGTGCGGGGCACGCGGCCAACATATGACATCGTAGACGCAAAAACTGGCGATGTTCTGTTTGAAATGGGCAAGAAAGCCACCCCACGCGCGGTCAAGCAATTGATCGACGACGGCAAGGTCAAAGACTTGTTGCTGCCGTTCGAACATATCGTGGGCAAGTTTGTCGCCAAAGACATCATCAACGAAGAAACTGGCGCGATCTATGTCGAAGCTGGCGACGAGATGACGCTGGAATATGACAAAGACGGCACGCTGATCGGTGGTACTGCAAAAGAACTGATCGACGCTGGAATCACAGAGATTCCGTTGTTGGACATCGATAACGTCAACGTCGGCCCCTACATGCGTAACACCATGGCGGCAGATAAGAACATGAACCGCGATACCGCGCTCATGGATATCTACCGCGTGATGCGCCCGGGTGAGCCACCGACCGTTGAAGCGGCGTCGGCCCTCTTTGATACGTTGTTCTTTGATTCAGAACGCTATGATCTTTCAGCTGTTGGCCGCGTGAAAATGAACATGCGTTTGGATCTGGATGCAGATGACACACAGCGCACATTGCGCCGTGAAGACATCGTTGCTTGCATCAAGGCATTGGTTGACCTGCGCGATGGCCGCGGCGACATCGACGATATTGACCACCTGGGCAACCGTCGTGTGCGTTCTGTTGGCGAATTGATGGAAAACCAGTACCGCGTTGGTCTGCTGCGTATGGAGCGGGCGATCAAGGAACGTATGTCTTCTGTCGAAATTGACACAGTGATGCCACAAGACTTGATCAACGCAAAGCCAGCGGCGGCTGCGGTACGTGAATTCTTTGGCTCTTCGCAGCTGTCGCAGTTCATGGACCAAACCAACCCGCTGTCCGAGGTTACGCACAAGCGTCGCCTTTCCGCGCTTGGACCAGGTGGTTTGACACGCGAACGTGCCGGTTTTGAAGTACGTGACGTTCACCCAACCCATTACGGTCGGATGTGCCCAATTGAGACGCCGGAAGGTCCGAACATTGGTTTGATCAACTCGCTGGCGACTTTTGCCCGCGTGAACAAATACGGCTTTATCGAAACGCCATACCGCAAGGTTACAGGCGGCGTTGTGTCGGATGATGTGCAATACATGTCCGCGACTGAGGAAATGCGTCACACTGTGGCGCAGGCCAACGCGAACCTTGATGAAAACATGAAGTTCGTGAACGATCTGGTTTCAACACGGAAGTCGGGTGACTATACATTGTCCCCTTCCACAAGTGTTGATCTGATTGACGTGAGCCCGAAACAGTTGGTGTCGGTTGCGGCATCACTGATCCCGTTCCTCGAAAATGACGACGCGAACCGGGCCCTGATGGGTTCAAACATGCAACGTCAGGCGGTTCCACTTCTGCAAGCCGAAGCCCCACTTGTGGGGACTGGTATCGAAGAGGTTGTGGCACGCGATTCCGGTGCGGCCTACATGGCGAAACGTGGTGGCATCATCGACCAAGTTGATGCGTCACGTATCGTTATTCGTGCAACCGAAGACCTTGAGCTGGGCGACGCGGGTGTGGACATCTACCGCATGCGCAAATTCCAGCGCTCGAACCAGAACACCTGTATCAACCAGCGTCCGCTGGTGAAGGTGGGTGAGACGGTTCAGAAAGGTCAGGTGATCGCCGATGGTCCATCCACGGACATGGGCGAACTGGCTTTGGGTAAAAACGTGGTCGTCGCGTTTATGCCTTGGAACGGTTACAACTACGAAGACTCGATCCTGATTTCTGAGCGGATCAGCCGCGATGACGTGTTCACCTCGATCCACATCGAAGAATTCGAAGTTGCTGCACGCGATACAAAGCTTGGACCAGAAGAGATCACCCGCGACATTCCAAACGTCGGCGAAGAAGCGCTGCGTAACCTTGACGAGGCAGGCATCGTGTACATCGGTGCTGACGTGGAACCGGGCGATATTCTGGTTGGTAAGATCACACCAAAAGGCGAAAGCCCGATGACGCCGGAAGAGAAACTCTTGCGCGCCATCTTTGGTGAAAAAGCGTCTGACGTACGTGACACATCCTTGCGGGTGAAACCGGGTGATTTCGGCACAGTTGTCGAAGTGCGCGTGTTTAACCGTCACGGTGTCGAAAAAGATGAACGTGCGCTACAGATCGAGCGTGAAGAAGTCGAACGTCTTGCCCGTGACCGCGACGATGAACTCGCGATCCTTGACCGTAACATCTATGCGCGCTTGCGCGAGATGATCCTCGGTAAGATTGCTGTGAAAGGCCCGAAAGGCGTCAAATCCAACAGCAAGATCACCGAAGAAGTGTTGGACGAGCAACTGACCCGCGGTCAGTGGTGGCAGTTGGCGCTGGAAGACGAAGACGACGCAAAAATCGTTGAAGCCCTGAACGAGCAGTACGAGATCCAAAAGCGGACCTTGGATGCGCGTTTCGAGGACAAAGTCGAGAAAGTGCGCCGTGGTGATGATCTGCCTCCGGGCGTGATGAAGATGGTCAAAGTATTCGTGGCGGTGAAGCGCAAGCTGCAACCGGGCGACAAAATGGCTGGACGTCACGGCAACAAAGGTGTGATTTCCAAGGTTGTGCCAATGGAAGACATGCCGTTCCTCGCGGACGGGACACCAGTGGATTTCTGTTTGAACCCGCTGGGCGTGCCATCGCGTATGAACGTCGGTCAGATTTTGGAAACCCACATGGGTTGGGCCGCACGCGGTTTGGGTCTGAACATTGACGAGGCGCTGAAAGACTATAAGCGTACTGGCGATTTGACCCCTGTGCGTGAGGCAATGAGCCTTGCTTACGGCGACGATGTCTATGCCGAAGGTCTGGCAGAGATGGGTGAGGATGATCTGATCGAAGTTGCGGGCAATGTCCGTAATGGTGTGCCGATCGCAACACCTGTATTTGACGGTGCTAAGGAAGCAGATGTGAACGACTCGCTGACGCGTGCGGGTTTTGACACATCTGGCCAATCGGTTCTGTTTGATGGCCGTACAGGCGAGCAGTTTGCCCGCCCTGTAACCGTGGGTGTCAAATACCTGCTGAAACTGCACCACCTTGTGGATGACAAAATCCACGCGCGTTCCACTGGTCCATACTCGCTGGTCACCCAGCAGCCATTGGGCGGTAAAGCGCAGTTTGGTGGTCAGCGCTTTGGTGAGATGGAGGTCTGGGCTTTGGAAGCTTACGGCGCTGCATACACCTTGCAGGAAATGCTGACGGTGAAATCGGATGACGTTGCGGGCCGTACCAAGGTGTATGAGTCGATCGTCAAAGGCGAGGACAACTTCGAGGCCGGTATTCCGGAATCGTTCAACGTTCTTGTCAAAGAAGTCCGTGGCCTTGGCCTGAACATGGAACTCCTGGATGCGGAGGAAGATGAGTAAGGGCACAACCGGAATTTTCAAAAATTCCAGTCCGATTTTTCGAAAAAATCGGGCCCTCTCCCCACCGCTTTCGAGATAAATCTAAGGATTGAAAATGAACCAGGAACTGACAAACAACCCGTTTAACCCCGTCGCGCCTATGAAGACGTTTGACGAGATCAAGGTATCTTTGGCATCGCCAGAGCGTATCTTGTCGTGGTCTTTCGGTGAGATTAAGAAACCAGAAACCATCAACTACCGGACGTTCAAGCCGGAGCGTGACGGTCTGTTCTGTGCGCGTATCTTTGGGCCAATCAAAGACTACGAATGTCTGTGTGGCAAATATAAGCGCATGAAATATCGCGGCGTTGTCTGCGAAAAGTGCGGTGTTGAAGTGACGTTGCAAAAGGTCCGCCGTGAGCGGATGGGCCACATTGAGCTGGCCTCGCCGGTCGCGCACATCTGGTTTTTGAAGTCACTCCCATCGCGGATTGGCTTGATGCTGGATATGACCCTGCGTGATCTGGAACGCGTGCTCTATTTCGAAAACTACGTTGTGATTGAGCCGGGCCTGACCGACCTCACCTACGGTCAGATGATGACCGAAGAAGAATACATGGATGCCCAAGATGCCTACGGCATGGACGCCTTCACCGCCAACATCGGTGCCGAAGCGATCCGCGAAATGCTGGCCGCGATTGATCTTGAAGCCGAAGCAGACCAGTTGCGTGCTGATCTGAAAGAAGCCACTGGCGAATTGAAGCCCAAAAAGATCATCAAGCGTTTGAAGGTTGTAGAAAGCTTCCTTGAATCTGGCAACCGCCCAGAGTGGATGGTTCTGACCGTGATCCCAGTCATCCCGCCAGAATTGCGCCCATTGGTGCCGCTGGATGGTGGTCGTTTTGCGACGTCCGATTTGAACGACCTTTACCGTCGTGTGATCAACCGGAACAACCGTTTGAAGCGACTGATCGAATTGCGTGCGCCTGATATCATCGTGCGTAACGAAAAGCGGATGTTGCAGGAATCTGTGGATGCGTTGTTTGACAATGGCCGTCGTGGTCGTGTGATTACGGGTGCCAACAAGCGTCCGTTGAAATCATTGTCTGACATGCTGAAAGGTAAGCAGGGTCGTTTCCGTCAGAACCTTTTGGGCAAACGCGTCGACTTCTCTGGCCGTTCCGTGATTGTGACCGGGCCGGAACTCAAGCTGCATCAATGTGGCCTGCCGAAGAAGATGGCCTTGGAATTGTTCAAGCCGTTCATCTATTCGCGCCTTGAGGCCAAAGGTCTGTCCTCAACCGTCAAACAAGCGAAAAAGCTGGTCGAAAAAGAGCGTCCCGAAGTGTGGGATATCTTGGACGAAGTGATCCGCGAACACCCTGTGATGCTGAACCGTGCGCCGACCTTGCACCGTTTGGGCATTCAGGCGTTCGAACCCGTGCTGATTGAAGGTAAAGCCATTCAGCTGCACCCGCTGGTCTGTTCCGCGTTTAACGCGGACTTTGATGGTGACCAAATGGCGGTGCACGTGCCGCTGTCATTGGAAGCACAGCTTGAAGCGCGTGTTTTGATGATGTCCACGAACAACGTTCTGTCGCCTGCAAACGGCGCACCGATCATCGTGCCGTCACAGGATATGATTTTGGGCCTCTATTACACCACGCTAGAGCGTGAAGGTATGAAGGGCGAAGGCAAAGTCTTTGGCACCGTGGACGAAGTGCAGCACGCGCTGGACGCGGGTGAAGTGCATCTACATTCCAAGATCAAGGCGCGGATCAAGCAGATTGATGCGGAAGGTAACGAGGTGCTTGAGCGCTTTGACACCACGCCGGGTCGTGTGCGTTTGGGGGCCTTGTTGCCGCTGAATGCCAAGGCTCCGTTCAGCTTGGTCAACCGTTTGCTGCGTAAGAAAGAAGTGCAGCAGGTGATCGATACGGTTTACCGTTACTGTGGTCAGAAAGAATCTGTTATCTTCTGTGACCAGATCATGACCATGGGTTTCCGCGAGGCGTTCAAGGCCGGTATTTCGTTTGGTAAAGACGACATGCTGATTCCGGATAACAAATGGCCTTTGGTTGAAGACACGCGTGAGCAGGTTAAAGACTTTGAACAGCAGTATATGGACGGCCTGATCACTCAGGGCGAAAAGTACAACAAAGTTGTTGATGCTTGGTCAAAGTGTAACGACAAAGTCACCGATGCGATGATGGGTGCGATTTCTGATACCACGTATGGGGAAAACGGGTCCGAGAATGAACCAAACTCGGTTTACATGATGGCCCACTCCGGTGCGCGTGGTTCTGTTACGCAGATGAAACAGCTGGGCGGGATGCGCGGTCTGATGGCCAAGCCGAATGGCGATATCATCGAGACACCGATCATCTCGAACTTTAAGGAAGGTCTGACCGTTCTTGAATACTTCAACTCTACCCACGGTGCCCGAAAGGGTCTGTCGGATACGGCGTTGAAGACGGCGAACTCTGGTTACCTGACGCGCCGTTTGGTGGACGTGGCACAAGATTGCATCGTACGCATGCATGATTGTGGCACTGAAACTGCGATCACGGCTGTTGCCGCGGTCAACGATGGTGAAGTTGTGTCGTCCTTGGCCGAGCGTTTGCTGGGTCGTGTGAACATGGATGATATCTTGCGCCCCGGCACAGACGAAGTGTTGGTCCCCGCAGGCAGCATCATTGATGAGCGTATGGCTGACCTGATCGACGAAGCGGCTGTTGCATCTGCGCGCATTCGTTCACCTCTGACCTGTGAGGCCGAAGAAGGCGTTTGTGCGATGTGTTATGGTCGTGACCTTGCGCGTGGTACATTGGTGAACCAAGGCGAAGCGGTGGGGATCATCGCGGCGCAGTCGATTGGTGAACCGGGTACACAGTTGACAATGCGGACGTTCCACATCGGCGGCGTTGCCCAAGGTGGCCAACAGTCGTTCTTGGAAGCAAGCCATTCCGGTAAGGTTGTGTTCGACAACGCTCAAACTCTTGAGAACGCTGCGGGCGATATCATGGTCATGGGCCGTAACATGAAGCTGTCTATCGTAGATGAAAACGGTGACGAACGTGCCAGCCACAAGGTTGGGTATGGTACTAAATTGTTTGTCAAAGATGCGCAGAGCATCGAACGTGGCGACAAGTTGTTCGAATGGGATCCATACACACTGCCGATCATCGCTGAGAAATCAGGTATGACCAAGTTTGTGGACCTCGTGTCTGGTATCGCTGTCAAAGACGAAACCGATGATGCAACCGGCATGACCCAAAAGATCGTGATCGACTGGCGCGCGGCCCCCAAGGGCAACGAGCTGAAGCCGGAAGTGATCTTGGTTGGTGACGATGGCGAACCGGTCCGCAACGATGCGGGCAACCCGGTAACCTATCCGATGTCCGTTGATGCGGTTCTGTCCGTCGAGGACCAGACCGAAATCAAAGCGGGTGACATCATTGCGCGTATCCCGCGTGAAGGTGCCAAGACCAAGGACATTACAGGTGGTCTGCCACGTGTGGCCGAACTCTTTGAGGCACGTCGCCCCAAGGACCACGCCATCATCGCGGAAATCGACGGGTATGTGCGGTTCGGCAAGGACTATAAGAACAAGCGCCGTATCGCGATTGAGTCCTCTGAAGATGCCGATCACAAGGTTGAATACATGGTGCCAAAGGGCAAACACATCCCGGTTGCGGAAGGTGATTTTGTTCAAAAGGGCGACTACATCATGGACGGCAACCCAGCGCCGCATGACATCCTAGCGATTATGGGTGTTGAGGCCCTGGCCGACTATATGATCGACGAGGTACAAGACGTGTACCGTCTGCAAGGTGTGAAGATTAACGACAAACACATCGAAGTCATCGTGCGTCAGATGCTGCAAAAGTGGGAGATCCAGGAATCTGGGGATACAACTTTGCTCAAAGGCGAACACGTCGACAAGCAGGAGTTCGATCAGGCCAACGAAAAGGCGCTGTCCAAAGGCGGCCGTGTTGCCAAGGGCGAGCCGATCCTGCTTGGTATCACCAAGGCGTCTTTGCAGACACGTTCGTTCATCTCTGCCGCGTCTTTCCAAGAAACCACGCGCGTACTGACCGAAGCATCGGTTCAGGGCAAGCGGGACAAACTGGTTGGCCTCAAAGAGAACGTGATCGTGGGTCGTTTGATCCCTGCGGGTACGGGTGGTGCGACGATGCAAATGCGCAAGGTTGCAACAGACCGTGACAACGTAGTGATCGAAGCGCGCCGCGAAGAAGCAGAGGAAGCCGCCCGTTTGGCGGCCCCGGCCCCAAGCGACGATATCGTTGGTGGTGATGTGTTCAGCACGCCAATCGTTGACGAGGAAAGCCGTGATTGATCGCTGACTGACAAGAAATAGGAAAAGGCCCCCACGCAGATGCGATGGGGGCCTTTTTTTTACCTTTGCCACCTCATATGCTGGCCAAAATAATCGAGGCGGGATGATGGCAGGACCTTATAAGGTTCAGATCAAGGGGCTGGTGCGGTTTTCGTATCTGTCCGAAGGCGGTTTTGCGATGTCAGAGCAGGGGCAAGATGCCGTGCGTGACATCTTGTATGATCCTGCGCGCTTGGACCGCCGGTTTCACATGTTTGAAAATCTGGCGCTGCATTCGATCAAGCGCCAACGGAATCCGAATTTCAAAGTTGCGGTTCTGACCGGGGACAGCTTGCCAGACGCGGCGCGCCAGCGGTTGGAAGAGTTGGTGAAAGATGTCCCGCAAATCCAGATCGTCACCCTGCCGCCCTTGGTGCACTTCAATGCGATCCGTCTGGCATATGGCGCAATCGAGGATGAGCCAGACGCCACCCACACCGCAACTTTCCGGCTGGACGACGACGATGCAATGCATCGAATTACAACCACGCGCATTGGTAAACTGGCCGCGCCGCTTTTGACCCTGCGTGATCCCGCGACACCTTTTGCAATCGCCTTCAACCGTGGCTTTTATCTGAATGTTGGTAACAAAGATGTGCCGATCACTGAGTGGTACGAAAAGACCCCGCTTGGTGTAGGTCTTGCGCTGGTCGCACCCGTGGGGAACCCGGTGAATGTGTTTCGACGCAATCACCGCAAGTTGGGTGAATACTATGATTGCATGTCTGAGGTTGAGCGCCCTATGTTTATTCGTTCCGTTCACATGGACAACGACTCCACTGCCGCCCCAACCGGACGCCAGGGGGATTTGAGCCGTGGCGAGATCGTGCGGGTACTGCGGCTTGGTTTTGGCAAAACCTTAGATGAATTGAAGGCGCTTTGAATGTCTCCCAATACAGTTGGTGCCTTGTTGATGATGGCCTCAATGGCCTGTTTCACCCTCAATGACACGCTGATCAAACTGACAGGCGGCGCGGTCCCGCTGTTTCAACTGATCTTTCTGCGGGGGCTTCTGACCACTGTTTTGATCCTAGGTACAAAAGGTCACCTCGGTCCGATGCACCTTAATATCGGTCGACGTGATTGGGGGTTTATCGCCCTGCGATGTGGCGCTGAAATTGGGGCGGCTTATTTCTTTTTGTCGGCGTTGCTGAATATGCCTTTGGGTAATGTCTCGGCTATTTTGCAAGTGATCCCTCTGTCTATCACGCTTGCCTCGGCCCTGTTTTTGAAAGAGCCGGTGGGCTGGCGGCGGATGCTGGCGATCCTCGTAGGGTTTTTCGGGGTCATGTTGATCGTCAAACCGGGGGCGGAGGGTTTTAACATCTGGTCGGTTTATGCGCTGATATCGGTCCTTTGTGTCACCCTGCGCGATCTGTCCACTCGACAATTATCCGGTGCGGTGCCGTCTATGACCGTTACCTTGGTGACCGCCGCCTCCATCACCTTTGCTGCTGGCCTTGCATCACTCAGCGCCCCTTGGGTGGCGATCACAGCCGACATTGGCCTGATGATTGCAGGAGCGTCCGTCCTTGTTCTGGGGGGCTATTTCTTTTCAATTCAAGTGATGCGCGCAGGTGATGTCTCCTTTGTCGCGCCTTTTCGGTACACGGGGCTGATCTGGGCATTGATACTTGGGTGGTTCGTTTTTGGCGACTGGCCCGGCTGGATGACACTGACTGGCGCGTTCATTGTTGTCGCCATGGGCATCTTTACTCTGTACCGCGAACGGGTGATCTCAAGCCGCTGAAAACACCTGCCGTACGTGATCTGCGTCAATGGCGAAATGGTCGCGAAACATCTGTTCAGCCTTGGCATCAAGCGGTTCCACCTTGGCGGGTTTGGCTTGGTTCTGCCGTGAATCGTTAGAACTGTTGTGGCTGCGCACCCACATCGGTTGATTTGAGAAACTGACAGCGGGCATGAACCGCGGGACCTTGTCATGGGCAAAATTCATGATGGTCAGGGGGCATTTGCCTTTGACATACATGCCAAGAGCCGCGGTATAGAACGGACGAAACGTTTCAACTGCACTGATGCCCGTCGCGCCAAATTCCGCGACATAACCTACGTTCCAATCAAAAGCGACGGACCTGTGTTGCTTAAGCAAAGGGGCGCAATCCACTGTGGCCTTGCGCAGCATTTTGATGAAGTTTACCGATACTGCATCATCATCGTCATAGCGAAATTGCAGGCAGGGTTCTGAGGGATTAAGTCGGGCCTCGTTCAGGATTTCTTTCATCGCTTCGCGTTGATTGCGTGGTGGTTCTATGTGGATTAGCGCCTGAGGGACATCGGCTATCAGTGCTTCCAATCGTTTTTCGTGATGGCTGGGAAATTGATCTCCGATCACGATAATCAAATTGAACTCGGGATCGGTTTGCGCCTTGAGACAGGGCAGGGCAACGGTTTCAAAAAGCTGAAAACGCTCTTCAAGGCGATCATCTTGGTAAAGGTAGGCGATTCTGTCTTCGATGGTTTCATGTTCAACCTGAAAACCACCAAAGGCCGGGTAGGAAAAGCGGCATAGTCCGATTGCTTGCATCGCTGTGTTTCCTTGTCTGGCCTTGTAAAATCGGGATACACGGGTAGATATCGGGAAATTGGCGCGACTTGGCAAGAAGGAATACACTTTTTGCGTGCGCAAGCGATGCTGGCCTGCCTGATTGGGTGGGTGCTGTTGACACCTGAACTCCGACCCCATATACGCCCGCATATCTCGGGAGCAGGCCAACGCTTGCGCATCCGACATCATAACTTAAGTGGTCAAGATCCAGTCTAATGCTGACTCGGTCCTCTGTAGCCCCACTGCCTCGTTTTCCTCGGTACGGGAACGTGGCGGTGTTTTTGCTTTGTGTAATACAAAGCAGCGAAATCGAAGCCGCATGGGGGTGATCCTCCGTGCATCAAATGTGAAGCTAAACGGGGATAAAACCGGAATGCCAACGATCCAACAGCTGATCCGCAAGCCGCGCCAGCCAAAAATCAAGCGCTCAAAGTCACAGCACCTTGAGTCCTGTCCACAAAAACGTGGCGTGTGTACGCGCGTTTATACAACAACACCGAAAAAGCCGAACTCGGCCATGCGTAAGGTTGCCAAAGTGCGCCTTACAAACGGTTTTGAGGTCATCAGCTATATCCCGGGTGAAAGCCACAACCTTCAGGAGCACTCTGTGGTTCTGATCCGTGGCGGTCGTGTAAAAGACCTTCCTGGTGTGCGTTACCACATCCTGCGCGGTGTTCTCGATACGCAAGGCGTTAAGGACCGGAAGCAGCGCCGCTCCAAGTACGGTGCCAAGCGTCCGAAGTAAGTTTCGCCATGGGTGGGGATGCCCCCACCTTACCATCCGACAAGTAAGGCAAGGCCACGCTTTGCCCCCGCCAAGAGGAAGACAACGACATGTCACGCCGTCACGCCGCTGAAAAACGCGAAGTCCTGCCAGACGCCAAATATGGTGATCTGGTTCTTACCAAATTCATGAACAACCTGATGATCGACGGCAAAAAGTCGGTTGCAGAGCGTATCGTTTACAACGCAATGACCCGCGTTGAAGACAAGATCAAACGCGCGCCGATTGAAGTGTTTCACGAAGCGCTGGAAAACATCCAGCCCTCCGTCGAAGTACGTTCACGTCGCGTTGGTGGTGCCACCTATCAGGTGCCCGTCGAAGTGCGCCCAGAGCGCCGCGTTGCATTGGCCATCCGTTGGTTGATCAAAGCCGCCCGTTCGCGCAACGAAAACACCATGGAGGAGCGCCTTGCAGGCGAGCTGATGGACGCCGTTCAGTCCCGTGGTACAGCCGTTAAAAAGCGCGAAGATACGCACAAAATGGCTGACGCTAACAAAGCGTTCAGCCACTACCGCTGGTAATTACGTCAGGTCTGTCCTGACCGAAACAAGATCGGGGCCCGGATCCGCTGGGCCCTTGACCCTTTTCAAAGCAGATACTTCTGAGGAAGCACTCCCATGGCACGCGACTATCCGCTCCAACGCTACCGCAACTTTGGCATCATGGCCCACATTGATGCCGGTAAAACCACGTGTTCCGAACGCATCCTGTTTTACACAGGCAAATCCCACAACATCGGTGAGGTGCATGATGGTGCCGCAACGATGGACTGGATGGAGCAGGAACAGGAACGCGGGATTACAATTACATCCGCTGCGACAACCACGTTCTGGCAGCGTCAGGAAGAGCCTACTCCAGAGGCGACGTCTGACACCAAGTACCGTATGAATATCATCGACACACCCGGCCACGTTGACTTCACCATCGAAGTTGAGCGTTCTTTGGCTGTTTTGGATGGCGCGGTTGCCGTTCTGGACGCCAACGCTGGTGTTGAGCCGCAGACCGAAACCGTTTGGCGTCAGGCCGACCGGTATAAAGTTCCACGTATCGTGTTCGTCAACAAGATGGACAAGATCGGCGCGGACTTCTTTAACTGCGTTAAGATGATCAAAGACCGCACAGGTGCGATCCCTGCGCCTATTCAAATTCCAATTGGTGCAGAAACCGAATTGGAAGGCATGGTTGACCTTGTCACCATGGAAGAATGGGTTTGGGAGGGTGAAGATCTGGGCGCGAGCTGGGTCAAAAAGCCAATCCGTGACAGCCTGAAGGCGACAGCCGACGAATGGCGTGCGCATCTCATCGAAACTGCGGTTGAGATGGACGATGAGGCAATGGAAAACTACCTGATGGACGGTGCCGAACCTTCCGAGGAAGAGCTGCGCAGCCTGATCCGCAAGGGCACGCTGGCCATCAAGTTCATCCCGGTTCTGTGTGGTTCCGCTTTCAAGAACAAAGGCGTTCAGCCTCTGCTCAATGCTGTGATCGACTATCTGCCCAGCCCGCTGGACGTTGTTGATTACATGGGCTTTAAACCCGGTGACGAAGAAGAAACACGTGACATCCCGCGCCGTGCGGATGATGATATGGCGTTCTCTGGTCTTGCGTTCAAAATCATGAACGACCCTTTTGTCGGCTCCTTGACCTTTACCCGTATCTATTCAGGTAAGCTCAAAAAAGGCGACAACCTTTTGAACTCTACCAAGGGTAAGAAAGAGCGCGTCGGTCGTATGATGATGATGCACTCGATCAACCGTGAAGAAATCGAAGAAGCATGGGCTGGCGACATTATTGCGCTGGCTGGTCTGAAAGACACCACAACAGGTGACACGCTTTGTGATCCATCCGATCCAGTTGTTCTGGAAACGATGACATTCCCAGATCCGGTTATCGAGATTGCGGTTGAACCAAAGACCAAAGCGGACCAAGAGAAAATGTCAGCAGGTTTGGCACGTCTTGCAGCCGAAGACCCCTCCTTCCGTGTGGAAACTGATCTGGAATCGGGTCAGACTATCATGAAGGGCATGGGCGAATTGCACTTGGACATCCTTGTGGATCGTCTGAAGCGCGAATTCAAAGTGGAAGCCAACATTGGTGCCCCACAGGTTGCCTACCGTGAAACGATTTCTCGTGAAGCTGAGGTGGTTTATACCCACAAGAAGCAATCGGGTGGTTCTGGTCAGTTCGCCGAAGTGAAAATGATCCTAAGCCCAACAGAGCCGGGCGAAGGCTATTCCTTTGAATCTCGCGTTGTTGGTGGCTCAGTGCCCAAGGAGTATATTCCGGGTGTTGAAAAGGGTATTAAATCGGTTATGGATTCCGGTCCATTGGCGGGTTTCCCTGTGATCGACTTCAAAGTGGCGTTGATCGAAGGTAAGTACCACGATGTTGACTCCTCTGTTCTGGCGTTTGAAATCGCGGCCCGTATGGGTATGCGCGAAGGTATGCGCAAAGCGGGTGCCAAGATGTTGGAACCGATCATGAAAGTCGAAGTGATCACCCCTGAAGAATACACGGGTGGTATCATCGGTGATTTGACCTCACGTCGTGGTCAGGTTCAGGGTCAAGATACCCGTGGTAACGCAATTGCAATCGATGCATTTGTGCCGCTGGCCAACATGTTCGGCTACATCAACACACTGCGGTCGATGTCTTCTGGTCGTGCGAACTTCTCCATGCAGTTCGACCACTACGAGGCCGTGCCACAGAACATCTCAGACGAGATTCAGGCCAAATTCGCTTAACTCGGGCGGCGCGAGGTAACCCTCGCGCCTCTCCTAACGACATTGAATATTAAGGAGCCACACCATGGCAAAGGCAAAGTTTGAACGTAATAAACCGCACGTAAACATCGGTACGATTGGTCACGTTGACCACGGCA